>CAVOJA010000148.1:0-8389 GCA_963696015.1 uncultured Holophagales bacterium | reverse complement strand
CAACCACCGACGATCACGCTGACCTCCCTTCCGCATTGCCCGCTAGAAAACACCTCACCCTAACCCTCTCCCGCGAGCAATGCTTAGCCTTACCCACAAATCGGCCTGCTGGACACGAGCAACGAACTGTGAGATGTATCCGGCGTGGCGATCATACGGGCTGGGGGCCGCGAGTTTCCGCCGGAGATCATCGAGCGCATTCGGCATGCAGTGAGCTGCGAGAGTGAGCTTACTCGTACCGAATTGTCGCGCCGTGTGTGCGAGTGGCTTTGGTGGAGCAATTCAACGGAAGGTTGCGCGAGATGAGTTGCCGGGTTGCACTGCAGAGGTTGGAGCAGCGCGGCGTGATCGAGCGGCCGCCATCGCGGCGTAGAATCTCGCCTCGCAAGGTGGCGCCGTCTACGGAGCACGTTCTTCAAAAGCCCGCCGTGCCGGAGTCAAGCCCATTCCTAGTTCGGCGCTCCACAACACCGCGCGGTCGCCGCGACGAGACGGCGCTGGGCAGCCCTCACGTCGGGGCGCTGCCGGAGCGTGTCGGCCGGGATGCCGACCGCGAGGACGCCGGGAACGGCAGGGATCGGCTTCACGGCGGCCAGCTCATCGTGGAGCGCGGCGGGCGGAAGTCCGAGGAGAACGGCGAGCGCGTGCTCCGCCTCGGCGAGACCCGTCTCGAAGCTCGGAACGGAGGCGCGCGTCTGCTCCACGTTCGCGCGGGCCTGCTCCACGTCGAGCTCCGACGCGAGGCCCGCCTGCGCGCGCCAGGAGGTCAGCTCGAGGGTCTCCTCCTGCGTCGCGAGGTTGCTCCTCGCCACCTCGAGGCGCGCCTGGAGCGCGCGGAGGTCGACGTAGTTCCGCGCCACCTCTGCCGCGAACGTCACCCGCGCCGCTTCGAGGTCGGCCTCGAACGCCTCGAGGTCCGCCTGCGCGGCGTTGACCGCGCTCCGCGTCTTCCCGAAGAAGTCCGGCTCCCAGCTCGCGTCGATGCCGGCGCTGTAGCGCTCGTGCGTCGCCCCGTCGCCGGAGACGCCGGTCGTCTTCGAGCCGCTCACCGAGACGGACCCGTCGACGGAAGGGAGGAACTCCTTTCCCGACAGACGTCGCTGGGCCCGCGCCGCCCGCACCCTCGCCTGCGCGCTCTTCACGTCGGGGCTATCGACGAGCGCCCTCTCGACGAGCGAGGCGAGGGTTTCGTCCCCGAGGCGCCGCCACCAGCCCGCGGTTACGGCCGGCGAGGCCGTGATGCCGGTTTCCGCCACGCCCGTTCCCTGCCACGCCGCTGGCACGACGACGGCCGAGGCCGGCGTGGGCGTGCCGGCGCCGGCGCATCCGGTGATGAGGAGCGCGGCGAGGAGGACGCCGCCTCGTTCGTGGATCTCTCTTCGCATCTGGTCTCCCTCCGACACTGGAAGGTACGGGCGCGCTCCGTAAGGGTCGGTTCGCGGAGTGCAAAGTTCTGCAAAGGGGGGCGCGGCGCGCGGCATCTAGGCCGCGCCGGCCGTACCATCGCGGCAGTGGATGCCATGGGAATGGACGCCATCGGAATGGACGCCATCGGAAGGATCGAATGACGCGCGTGCTGCTCGTCGACGACGACGTCGCCCTCGCCGGGATGCTCCGCGAGTACCTGCAGGCGGAGGGCTTCGACGCGACGACGGCTCACGACGGCGAGGCCGGGGTCGAAGAGGCGCTGTCAGGGCATTACGCGATCGTCGTCCTCGACGTCATGCTCCCAAGGCTGAGCGGCGTCGAGGCGCTTCGCCGCATCCGCGCGCAAAGCCGCGTACCGGTCCTCATGCTCACCGCGAAGGGGGACGACGTCGACCGGATCGTCGGCCTCGAGCTCGGCGCCGACGACTACGTCCCGAAGCCCTGCACGCCGCGCGAGCTCGTCGCGCGCCTCAGGGCCATCCTCCGTCGCTCGGAGGCGGGCGCGGCCGGCCCGGGCGGGCCCGTCACGACGGGGCCGCTCTCCCTCTGGCCCGAGCGGCGGCACGCGGAGTGGGAAGGCCGGCCGATCGAGCTGACGAGCACCGAGTTCAACCTCCTCGAGGTTCTCGCGCGGAGCGCGGGCCGCCTTGTCACGAAGGCCGAGCTTTCCGAGCAGGGGCTCGGGCGGCCCCTCGCCCGCTTCGACCGGAGCATCGACGTCCACGTCTCGAGCCTCCGGCAGAAGGTCGGCCGGCTCGCCGACGGCCGCTCCTACATCCAGACCGTCCGCGGCCTCGGCTACCAGCTCGTGAGGGAGTGAGGAAATGGGCCGCTTCTTCTGGAAGTTCCTCCTCTCGTACTGGGCCGCGCTGCTCCTCGTCGTCGTCGGCATCGGCGCGACGACCTGGCTCTATCGGCTCGCCGAGGAGGGTGGGGGCGCCACGCTCGAGAGCGGCCCGCGTGCGACGTTCGTCGTCGAATCCGCCGCCGCCACCCTCCGCCACGGCGGAGTTCCCTCGCTCCGCGGCCTGATGGAGGAGTGGCGCCGGCACGGGGACGTGGTGCTCTACGCCGTCGACGCCTCCGGCCGGGATCTCCTCGGCCGCCCCGTCTCCCCGGACGTCCTCGAGCGCGCCCGCGCCCGGGCCGAGTCCGATCTGGAGTGGAAGGGGGCGCGCCGCGTCGACCTTCCCGGCGGCGAAACGTGGATCCTCTTCGTTCCGATCGGGCACAGGTCCGGCCTCGCGCGCTTCCTCCTTGCAGGCGGCCCCCCTTCACCCTGGGTCCCTCTCGCAGTCGGCGCCGTCGTCAGCCTCGTCTTCGGCGCCGCGCTCGCGTGGTACGTCGCGCGGCCGATCCGCCACCTGCGCGCCGCGTTCGCTTCGCTTTCAGCCGGGCACCTCGAGACGCGCGTCGCCTCGCTCATGGGACGGAGGCGCGACGAGGTGGCCGACCTGGGCCGTCACTTCGACGAGATGGCCCGTCGGATCCAGTCGCTCGTCGGCGCGCAGCGCACCCTCCTCCACGAGGTCTCGCACGAGCTTCGCTCCCCTCTCGCGCGCCTCCAGGCCGCGACCGGCCTCGCGCGCCAGAACCCGCAAAAGCTCGAGAGTTCGCTCGATCGGATCGAGCAGGAGACCGAGCGGCTCGACGACCTCGTCGGCCAGCTCCTGACGCTCTCCCGCCTCGAGGCGGGCGTCACCGACGCCTCGCAAACACGCCTCGAGACGACCGACCTTGTCGACCTCGTCGCCTCGATCGCCGCCGACGCCCGCTTCGAGGCGGAGTCGTGCGGCAAGGACGTCGTCTTCTCGAGCCACGGCGAGACCGTGGCCGACGTCCGCGCCGAGCTCGTCGGCCGCGCCGTCGAGAACGTCATCCGCAATGCGGTGAAGTTCACGGCCCCCGGCACCGCCGTCGAGGTGACCGCCGGACCCGACGACCCCGGCGAAACCTTCCTCGTCCGCGTCGCCGACCGCGGCCCCGGCGTCGCCGAGGCCGACCTCGACGCCATCTTCGAGCCCTTCTATCGGGGAGCCGCCGGCTCCTCCGGCCCCGGCTTCGGCCTCGGCCTCGCGATCGCCCGCCGCGCGATCGCCGCGCACGGCGGTCGGGTCGATGCCCGGAACCGCCCGGGCGGAGGGCTCGAGGTCGAGATACGGGTCCCGGTCGGCGTCCCGGGCCGGGTCTGAAGCGCCCGGATTCCCTCCCGGCGCGTCGGGCGCCTGAGCCCGCTTCCGCATTGCAGCGCTTGACTTCCCCCCGCCCCCTCGGTATCGTCCCCCTCCCTGACGCGGGGTGGAGCAGCCTGGTAGCTCGTTGGGCTCATAACCCAAAGGTCGCAAGTTCAAATCTTGCCCCCGCAACCATACATAAGTCCGCGAGATGCAAGCGGTTACGGGCACCCGGCGGAAACGCCGGGTTCTTCGTTTCTGGCCGAATCCCTAGATCATCCCCAGGTTCGAATCTCTCGGACCGTTGGGTTGCGATTCGAGACCGCGGGATCGTGGCTGGCCGGTCGATGGGGTTGACACGGATGCGGGCGAGGCGAGGGAGACGTCGTCAGGCGATCCAGGCGAGGCGCACTACCATGGGAAGGGGGACAGCTATGTCTCGACGTTTCCGGGCAGTCGCATTCACCGGTCTCCTGGCCCTCGCCGCTCCTCTCCTCGCACCATCGGGTCGCGCCGACGTCGTCTGGAAGGTGGCCGACGAAGGGCCGAGAGCGCCGGAGGCCGTCCAGATCCTCGGAGACGAGACGCGGACGCTCGCGTTCGGTCCGTCGGGAGACTGGGAGCTGCGGGGAACGACGTGGCACCCCGTCCCGCTTCGCACGACGGAGGTCGTCGGGAGCAAGCGGACGCTCTTCTTCGCGAACGGGCGATTCGGGGCGACGACCGAGAGCGGCTCCAATTGCCTGGTTCAGCTCTTCATCCTGAACGGCGACACGTGGTCGCGGCTATGGAGCGAGAGGTCCTGCCATCCGGTCGTTCGGTCGGAAGAGAGACTCTACGTCGTGGCGGAGGACTTCAACAGCTGCGGCTGTGCGAGCGATCTTGCGATCGGGCCGGACGCCCGGAGCCTTCGCTCCGTCTCCCTCACGGACGGCTCGGTCCGGGAGGAGACTCCCCTGCCCGCCTGTTCCGGTACGCTCTTCGTGCTGTCGGGGAAGCTTCACCTGATCGGGACGCCACCTATCTGCGGAGGTCCCGGCTCGGGCGGCGTCGCCCCCCTCGCGAGCGCGCCGCCCTATCCCTTCGACCGGCTCGACGAGACCGGGTGGACTCAGCTGCCTCAGTGGGACCTGCCCGCCTGGACCTTCTTCGAATCGACGCCGAACAGCCTCTGGGTGGTCTACGGCCTCAGCAACATCGAGTACGTCGCCCGAATCCTCACCACCGTCGGCTTCTCGGACCCGATCCCGGTTCCCCGAGACATCACGGTGAGCTCGGGAGGCCCCAAGCCGATCGAGTGGAACGGGCGGCTCCTCGCCACGAGCTACGAGGGACGCGGCAACATCTACCTCCTCGAAGGGAATGCCCTCGTCCGAATGACGCCGGAATCGCCGGTGACGGCGCGATATCCCACGCCGGTCGTCTCCGTCGCCGGGAACCGCATCTTCACGTCGGCCGACGGCTGGGACGTCCACGTTCGGGATGGGTCGGGGTGGATCGCGACCTCGCTGACCGGCGGACCGGCCGGAGCGGAGTCGTACCGGATGGGTGAGACGAAGACGTTTGCGGTTCGCGGGACCCTGCTCTTCCGGCGCGACGGGAATGGCTGGACGAAGCTCGCGGTCCCTCCGAGGTCCGAATGGGCCGCTCTCGGGACCGTCTGGAGAGACCGGCCAGTAGTCCGGGCGAACGCGTCCGTGTCGGACTTCGGCCTCTTCGCTCACGACGAGACGTCGGACCAGTGGGTCGACCTGAAGGCTCCCGCCGGATACGGAGGCCCGATGCTCGCGACGGGGCGGGACCTCTACGTCGCGGGGTCGCCGGGCCGGATCGCGAGGCTCCGGGAGGGTACCTGGGCGGTCCTCGCCGTGACTCCGACACCGGACTCCCGCGTCGGCGGGATCGCCGCGATCCGCGAGGCCGGAGGGGAGGTCTTCGCCACGACGAACTGCGGGTGCGGCCCGCCGAGCGTCCGCGAGGAGCCGACCTATCGCGTCGACGGCGACCGGCTCGTGCCGGCGTTCACGGAGCTCGACCCGCGAATGGTCGTCCGCGACGTCGTCGAGATCGGGGGCTCCACGGCTCTCCTCGTGAAAGACGGTTCCCGGCAGGACTCGCTTCGCGCCGTGCTCGTCTCGCCATCGCCCCCTGGTACGGCGACGCTGCTGACCGCGGAAGACATCCGGTGGGCCGGCTTCGACGGCGGAAGCGGAGACCTGCTGGCGAGGACCATGAAGATCCGCTGATCCTGCCTTTCGATTTCCGATTCGACGGCGGAAGCGGAGACCTGCTGGCGAGGACCGGCGACGCCCTCCTCTTCGACGGCTTGAGATTCGAGCGAGGCCGGCTTCTTCGGCAGCGAGGCGCGCTCGTTCCGGAGACGATCGACCCGGAGGGCCGGTTTGCCAGCGGGGATCGATACCAGTGGCCCTACCGAGAGAACGCGCGGGTTCCGCTTCTGCGGCCCGTCCCGAGGGTCCGGAAGAACCTGGCGGCGGTCGTCGATGCGACGGGGTACGGCGGGACGCGCTACCGGAGCGAGCTGACGCTCGCGAACCTCTCGCCGGACGACGCCTGCGTGGCGAAGGTCTACGCCGCCGCCGCGACCGCACCGGCATTCGAGGTCCCGCTCGGGCCAGGCGCGCAGAGACGGATCGAGGACCCTGTCCCCGGCTTCGTCGGCCCGCTCGCCGTCGAGTTCGAAGGGCTCTCGGACGATCGCGACGCGTGGGCGTCCGTTCGGGTCTTCAGCCCTTCGGACGGCGGGTCGGCGGGCACGTCGGTCCTCGGATCGGACCCCGGGAGCCTTCCGGCGGAAACGACGCTGCTCCGGCCGGTGCGCTCGCCGGGCAGCCGGCTCCACCTCGCACTCGCCGCGTCGCGCGACGGCACCGACCTACCGGTGTGGGCTCGCGCCGACGTCAGGCAGGTGCCAGAAGTCAACACTCAGCATCCGATTCCCGCGGGGGGCGTCCTCCAGCTCGATCCGGATCCCGCGAGGCAGCTCGGTTCGCTCCGCATCGAGTCTCTCTCCATCGGCATCCATCCTCTCAGACTCTCTCGCAACGACCTCCTCGGCTACTTCGTGAGGAACGACGGCGCGACGAACGACGGGACGGTCGTACCGTTCGAGGAGCCGGACGTTCTTCCGGGCCGGCGTACGCGGTTCCTGCCGGCCGTCGTCGGCGTGACGTCGGAGCGCGGGCGGTACCGGACCGAGCTGACGCTCGGCCGGAGGGAGCGGTGGGGACTCCCCGAGAAGCTCAGCTTCAGCGTCACCTATCGCGACGAGAGAGGCGCGTCGACGTTTCCGGTCGCCGTCGACCTCGACGGCATAGTGGAGGTGCCGGATGCCGGCGAGTGGCTCGTCGCGAACGGTGTCCCGATCGATCCGAACGAATTCGCGGCAACTCTCACGTTCTCATCGGATCGACCCGAGGGAGCGGCCGACCTGTTCGTCACGGCGGTCGTCCAGGCGCGGAGCACCGGCGCATCGGGCGACTACGGAGTCAGCGTCCCCGTCGTGAACGAGGTGCGGTGGGCCGGGAAGCGCGCGATCGTTCCGGGCCTTCGGGAGAACGCCGGGTTCCGGTCGAATCTCGCCCTCGCGAATCCGGAACCCGAGGGCGGACCGGACGTGACTCTCGAGGTGACGCTTCACCAGGCATCCGACGGATCCGTCATCGGGACCCTCCCGCACGTGTCGCTGAAGCCCGGTCGGCGTTTCCAGTGGAACCGGCCGTTGAACGAAGTCGGATACGGCGGCGACGCGTGGGCCGAGGTTCGGCGAGTCGGCGCCTCGGGCCGGTTCGTGGCCTATGGCGTCGTCAACGACAACGCGACCTCGGACGGTACGCTGCTGCCGATGGGCGGAAAGAGGTAGCACCAGCTAGTCGCCGACGCGAATGACGACCTTTCCCACGGCGTGGCCGGACTCCACGTAGGAAATGGCCTCGGCCGCGGCTTCCGACGCCCTCGGCGTCGGGTACCGCCTCCTCGACACCGCCGCGTCGTACGGCAACGAAGAGGCCGTCGGCGACGCAATAAGGCGGAGTGGCGTGCCGCGTGATGACCTCTTCGTCACGACGAAGCTCTGGATCAACGAAGCCGGGTACGAAAAGACACGTCGCGCCTTCGGCCGATCCATGGAGCGCCTGCAGCTCAAGACGCTGGACCTCTACCTCATCCATCAGCCGATCGGTGACGTCTACGGCGCCTGGCGCGCGATGGAGGAGCTCTACCACGAGGGACGCGTCCGCGCGATCGGTGTGAGCAACTTCCATCCCGATCGCGTGATGGACTTCCTCATGCACCACGAGGTCAAGCCCGCCGTGAATCAGATCGAGACGCACCCCTTCTACCAACAGGCCGGGGCGCAGACGTTCCTGCAGGAGAACGGCGTCCAGATGGAGTCGTGGGGACCGTTCGCGGAGGGGAAGAACGACCTCTTCCACAACGCGCTGCTGCAATCGATCGGCGAGAAGCATGGCAAGAGCGTCGCGCAGGCCGTCGTCCGCGGGCTTACGCAGCGCGGCGTCGTCGCGATTCCGAAGTCCGTGCGGAAGGAGCGGATGGCTGAGAACCTCGCGGTTTATGCCCGATCGTCGCAACTTCCTCGTCACCGGGGCGGGCCTGGCCGCAACCTCAGTGTTGAGCGGCTTTCCTGCGATATCGCACGCCCAGGCCGCGGAGCCCGTCCGCGAGGCGGCAGGCACGGGTAGCGCTCAGCAGGACGGGCGCCCGGGCCGCCGCAGGCTCGACAAGCTGGAAGTCTCGAGCGTCGGTCG
>CAVOJA010000147.1:0-12173 GCA_963696015.1 uncultured Holophagales bacterium | reverse complement strand
CCGTCCGCCAGTACGCCGGGTTCTCCACCGCTGCCGAGTCGAACGCGTTCTACCGGCGCAACCTGGCGGCCGGTCAGAAGGGCCTGTCGGTGGCCTTCGACCTGGCCACCCACCGCGGCTACGACTCCGACCATCCCGGCAGGGTGGCCGGTGACGTCGGGATGGCCGGCGTGGCCATCGACTCGATCCTGGACATGCGCCAGCTGTTCGACGGAATCGACCTGTCGACGGTCTCGGTGTCGATGACCATGAACGGTGCCGTGCTGCCGTGAAGAACAAGACCGCCCTTGTCACCGGGGGTGGCAGGGGGCTGGGCCGGGCCATGGTACTGGGGCTCGCCCAGGCGGGGGCCCAAGTGGTGGCAACCTCGGCGCGGGAAGTCCACGAGGTCGAGGAAACCGCCCGTGAAGCCCGGACCCTCTGTGGCGAGGACCGCGTGCTCGCGCTCACCGCCGATGTGACCCATGATGAGGATTGCGCCAGGGCATTGGAGGCGACGCTCGAGCGCTTCGGACACCTCGACATCCTGGTCAACAACGCAGGCCGCGGGATGAAGTACGTGAGATCCACGTTCATGACGGAGCCCACAGGGTTCTGGGACGTGGCACCCGACACCTGGCGCATGGTGATCGACACAAACGTGAACGGTCCCTTCCTCATGGCGCGACTGGCAGCGCCTGGGATGGTGAAGGCGGGTTGGGGACGCATCATCAACATCACCATGAACCGCGAGACCATGGCCCGTCGAGGTTTCTCGCCCTACGGCCCCTCCAAGGCCGCTCTCGAATCCGAGACGGTGATCTGGTCCCAGGACCTGGAGGATACGGGTGTGACTGTGAATGCCTTGCTACCGGGCGGGGCGACCTTCACAGGCATGATTCCCAAACCGGTTCCGGATGACATTCGGGCCCACCTGCTCAACCCCGCCATCATCGTTCCTCCGCTCCTCTGGCTGGCTTCTCCCGAGTCCGATGGCATCACGGGTCGCCGCCTCGTGGCCACGAAGTGGCGGTGCGAGCTGAGCCCCCGGGAGGCCGCGAAGGTGGCCCTGGAACCGGCGGGATGGGCGGTTCGCTCCTAATTGTCTTGCGCCCTCAGAGGCCATGCCCTGCATGATCTTCCGCCACTTCGTCGACGGCAAGGGACCGGTCGAGGTTCACGGATCTCGGATCGACGTCACGTATCCCCGGCGAGCCCACGACCCCATCCTCCGCAACGTCCCCTTGGCCGACCTTCCCGCGCGCCTCCCCCTGCCGTCGGGGGCCGGGCTCAGCCTCCGGTTTCAGTGACCAGCACGGACAGATTTTTAGATGACTGTGACGGTTCGGGGTCCGCGAAAATCGGTGCTGATTCATCGGTGTCAAGTCGCCACTGTCTCGTGCCCGCCGTCTGGTTTGTCAGTTACGGTAAACGGGTACCGCAGGGTCCAGGAGGCGATCGGATCGACCCATGACAACAGCCAAAGCGCTCACAACCTCCGTCGGAAGGGAGCCGCACCCAAAAGAGTTCGGCTACCTCGTCGAGGCGGGGATGAGCTGTCCGACGAACCGGGCAAGGTCGCCGACGAGGCGGCAGGCGAGGAGGATCGCCGCCAGGGCGAGGAAGAAGACGATGGACAGCCCGCGGTTCGACGTGCGACGTTGACTTTACCCGGACTCTCGAAGATCGTTCGCCGTCGGTCTGTCGGTGGCGAGCCGGACCGTTTCCCCGGGGCTCTCCGGATCGCTAAACTCGCCTTGCACTCTCGGCCGACGTCGTGCTTCCCGGAGGCACCGACCCCGTCCGAAGATCATTCCCGCCGCGGAGGCATTCGACTTCATGGATTCCGTTCTGGCCGTCCGATCCCCCCAGGTCATCTCCGAAATCCTGGACGGCGAGGCCGTCATCATCGACCTCGAAACAGGTACTTACTTCAGCCTCGACCCTGTGGCCTCGAGCATCTGGGACGCCATTGCGGCGGGAGGAACGACGGCGGCGGGGATCGTCCGGGGACTCGCGGCCGCCTACGGGACCGCCCCTTCCGAGGCAGAGGCGGCGCTGGCGCCGTTCCTCGCCCGCCTCGCGGCCGAGCGGCTCGTCGTCCCCGTTTCCGGCCCCGAGAGCGCTCCCGCGGCTTTCACGAAGGTCTCGGTGAGCCTCAGCGAGCCGACTCTCTCCCGCTTCGACGACATCCAGGACCTCCTCCTCCTCGACCCGATCCACGAGGTCGAGGAGGCCGGCTGGCCGGCGAGAAAACCCACCCCGACCGACGAGCCTGCATGACGGAAAGCGGGGCGACGCCGACCGCTTCCTCTCCGCGGGCGACCTTCGAGCGGATGGAGGATGCCTTCCACCACGCGGCACGCGCCGCGGGAGGCGTGGAGGATCGCGCTTTCGCCATCGGCGGTCAGAGGCTCGTCGTTCGGACCGCCGGCACCGCGATGCTCCCCTTTCTGGAGCCCGCGCTCGCGCACCTCGTCGCGGCGCCGGACGGACCGGCCGGTCTCGAGGTCCTCGCTTGGGATTCCGCCTCGACCGGGATCGATCTCCCCGCCCCCCCTCTGTCGTCCGAGGGCGGAGAGCGGCATGTCTGGCAGCCCGGCGTAGGGATCCTGACGGTTCTCGACGACTCGCGCCGACGCGGCGTCGTCTGGGTCCCGTCGGCTGCGGGGGTCCCTTCCAACGAGGTCGCCGCTCCGCTCCGCGCCTTTCTCCACCTGGCGTTCTTCGAGCTCGGGGCTCAGCTCGTCCACGCGGCGGCGGTCGGTCGGACCGACGGCGGCCTCCTCGTGGTCGGTCGGAGCGGCGCCGGGAAATCGAGCACCGCGCTCGCATGCCTCGGCTCCAGGCTCGGGGTCGCGGGCGACGACTACGTCCTCGCCTCGGATGGCCCGGAGCCTCGGGTCCACTCTCTCTACAGCTCCGCCAAGCTCGAGCCCCACCAGCTGCAGCGTTTTCCACACCTCTCGGAGGGCGTCGTGAACCGCGGAGCCGCAGGGGAGAAGCCGATGATCCTCCTCTGTCCCCGCTGGGCCGCCTCCGTTTCGGCCGGCTTTCCGCTCCTGGGGGCGGTCACGCCGCGAGTCGTTGGTCGCGGGCCGACGCGGGCGCGCCGAGTCGGCCGCGCCGCGCTCCTCGCCGCGCTCGCGCCCAGCACGATCTTCCAGCTGCCCGACGCCGGTCGGCACACGCTCGCGAGAATCGGGAGCCTCCTGCGGCGCCTCCCCTGCTGGGAGCTCGAGCTCGGAGGGAGCGTTTCCGAGATTCCGCACGCGCTCGAGCGCGTCCTCGAAGAGGCGCGGGCATGAGCTCCCCTCTCGTGAGCGTCGTCCTCCCCGCCTGGAACGGTGAGCGGTTCCTCGGCGAGGCGCTCGAGAGCGTCGGTCGCCAGAGATGGCGCAGCTTCGAGATCGTCGTCGTCGACGACGGCTCGACGGATGCGAGCGGAGCGATCGCCGGCGCCTTCCCGGGCGTGCGCCTCCTTCGACAGGCCCGTGCCGGCGTCGCGGCCGCCCGAAACCGTGGTGTCGACGCCGCCCGCGGCGAGCTGATCGCGTTCCTCGACCAGGACGACCGGTTCACGCCCGACAAGCTCGAGCGGCAGGTGGGAGCGTTCCGCGCCGAACCTGCGCTCGACCTCTGCTTCGCCCACCAGCGCCTCTTTCTCGACGGGATCTCGGCGCCGCCCCCGTGGGTACGGCCCGGCTGGCTCGACGGGCCCCTGCCGGGCCTGCTGCCGGGGACGCTCGTCGTCCGCCGGCGGGCCTTCGACGCGGTCGGGCCCTTCGCGGAAGGCGAGCCGATCGCGAGCGACTCCGACTGGCTGATGCGCGCGAGGAGCTGCGGCCTGAGAGAGCGCCTCCTCCCGGACATCCTCCTCGAGCGCCGGATCCACGCGGCGAACCAGTCCGCGGACGTCGCCGCAGGCCACCTCGAGCTGCTGCGGGCCGTGCGGCGGGCCGCGAGGCGAGGCGCGCCACCGGCCTCTCGAGCGTCCGCGTGACCGGCGGGAACCGGCGGGTCTCGGTTCTCGTCCCCGTCTTCGACGCCGAGAGGTACCTCGGCGCGGCCCTTGATTCGGCCTTGTCCCAGTCGACGCCGCCCGTGGAGGTCATCGTCGTCGACGACGGCTCCCTCGACGGCAGCCTGCGCGTCGCCGCGTCGTTCGGCGAGAGGGTTCGCGTGATCCGCCAGGCCCACGCGGGCATCGGCCCGGCGCGGAACCGCCTCGTCGCCGAAGCGGAGGGAGAGTGGCTCGCCTTCCTCGACGCCGACGATCGCTGGACGCCATCGGCCCTCGCGGCGCATCTCGAGGTCCTCGAGACGCGGCCCGACGCCGATGCCGCCCTCGGCCGCGTCGTCCAGTTCGTCTCGCCGGAGCTGCCCGAGGCGGCCCGCGCGCTCCTCGCGTGCCCCGAAGGGACGATGCCGGGCACGCATCCGGGCGCTTCCCTCCTCCGGCGGAGCGCCTTCTCGCGGGTGGGACCATTCCGCGTCGACCTCCGCGTCGGCGAATTCGTCGACTGGTGGATGCGGGGAGTCGAAGCGGGCCTCTCCGCCGCAACGCACGACACGGTCGTCCTGGAGCGGCGGCTGCACGAGACCAACACCGGCAGGCGGGAGAAGGCCGCCGTCACGGACTACCTGAAGGTCGTTCGGCAGGCTCTCGCGCGCCGCCGGGACGGCGCGCCGTGAGGGCGGCGGCTCGCCCCGCAGCCGTCCACCGCTCGGGCGGGTGCTGGCCCACGCGCGAACAGACGCTTCTCCTGCGCGCGGCGCTGCTCCCCGCCCCCGAGGCCCGCGTGGCCTACGCGGCGTGGCGAGCAACCACCGACATCGATCAGGTCGACCCCGCCTCATACAGGATCCTCCCGCTCCTCGCTCACAACCTCGGCGGCGCCGACCCGGTCCTCGCGAGGGCGCGGGGCGTGATGCGCCACACCTGGTCGCGGAACCAGCGCCTCTTCCACCACGCGTCCGGCGCCGTGCGGGCTCTCCAGGCAGCGGAGATGCCCGTGATGCTCCTGAAAGGGGCTGCGCTCGGCCTGCGCTGCTATGAGAGCCTCGGCCATCGTCCGATGAACGACGTCGACGTCCTCGTCCCTCTCGAGAGGGCGGCCGAGGCGCGCGCCGTCCTTGCCGGCCTCGGCTGGCGTCCCTCTTACGACGTCGTGCCCGGGCATCTCCCTTACGTCCACGCCGTCGGGCTGACGATCGGGCAGGGCCTCGATCTCGACCTTCACTGGCACGCCATCTACGAGTGCCGTCGCGCCGAGGACGAGCGGCCGTTCTGGGAGAACGCGGAGCCGCTCCGCGGGCGGGCCGTCGACGCTCTCGCCCCGAGCCCCACCGATCTCCTCCTCCAGGTCGCCGCGCACGGCCTGAGGTGGAGCCCCAGCCCTCCCCTTCAGTGGGCGGCCGATCTGACCGTCCTCCTGCGGACCGAGGGCTCGCGGGTCGACTGGGACCGCCTCCTCGTGCGCGCCCGGGAGGCAGGTTTCGTCCTCCACCTCGACGCGACGCTCTCGTTCGTCCACGAGGCGCTCGGCGCGGACGTCCCGGCGAGCGTCCTCTCCGACCTCCGGTCGACCCGCCCGACCCGTCGCGAGCGGCTCGAGCTCGCCGTCCGCTCCTCTTCGCCCGGCCTCCTCCCGGGACTCGTCACCCACTGGCTCGATTTCCGCCGTGTCGACGGCCCGGCCGCCCACGGGACCCGCCTCCGGAGGTTCCTCGTCTACCTCGCGACGATCTGGGGAGCGCCGTCCCTCGCGGCCCTGCCGCGCATCGCCCTCGTCAAGTCGGCGAGACGCCTCTTCGGCTCGCGGAGGGCGCCGACGCCGTCGTGACGCGCCCGTGACCGATCGACTCGGCCCCGGTCGTGCCCGTGCCCACGCCCTCCCCCTGGCTCTTCTCCCGCCGCGCCGACCTCCTCCTCCTCGGCGGGCCGGTCGTGGCGTCCGTCCTCCTCCTCGCGATCGGCGCACGAACCGGGGACCTCGACGGAGACCTCCGGCTCGCGCTCTGGGTCCTCACGATCGTCGGCGTCGACGTGACGCACGTCGCGTCCACCGGCTGGCGGGTCTACGCCGACCCGGAGGAGTTCCGACGGCGCCCAGCGCTCTACCTCGCCATTCCCGCCGTGGCGTACGCCGGGGGCGTCGTCCTTCACACCGCCGGGCCGCTCGTCTTCTGCCGTGTCCTCGCCTCCCTCGCGACGTTTCACTTCGTGCGGCAGCAGTACCGCTGGGTCGCGCTCTACCGGCGGAAGGGCGGCGAGAACGACGAGTCGGGCGCAGCGTGGGAGCGGAGGCTCGACGCCCTCACGATCCATGGAGCGACCGTCGTCCCGCTCGCCGACTGGCACGCGACGCTCCCGAAGCGGTTCCACTGGCTCATCGCGGGCGGCTACGTCGCGGGCCTCCCGCCGTGGCTCGGCCCGGCGGCGCTCACGGCGTTCGGCACCGTCTTCGTCCTCTGGCTCGGAAAGAAAGCGAGGCGCCTCGCCACGGGTCGGCCCGTGTCCTGGGGGAAGGTCCTCGCAGAGTGTCGAGGTGGACGATGGAGCGGCCGCCCTCGAGAAGCGCGCAGTCAGTGAGGAAGCGGGTCGTACCGCTCCTCTGAGCGAGCGCGACCGTGGCCCGGAACGCATCGAAGTGTTCGTCCTTGGTCAGAAGACCCGAGTAGCACGTCTCGAGGATGGGATGCGTCGTAGGAGGCTGGGCCTGCCACTGCATCTTTGACGTCCCTGGTCAGGCCCCGGCGCCGCGGCGAACCGGCGTCGGCCGTGGGAGGTGGATCACGTGCTCGCGGAAGTTCAGCACCGTGCACGACAGGGCGTTCGTCACGACGAACGCGATCGGAAGCTCGGGCTCGGCGTCCCGCTCCACCCGGTCCTCGAAGCCCCTGGCCCGAAGAAACGCAGCGGCTCCTTCGGCGTCCGACGCCGGGTCCGTCGAAACGTGCCCGACGCTGGCGCCGGCGGAGTCGAGCTTCCGAAGGATCTCCGGCGGCGCGCAGTTGACGATCGTCCCGTCCTGCAGGATCGAGCGCAGGATCCCGCTGCTGTCGAACCGGACGCGTTCGCGGAGCCCGTGGCGCCCGAGCAGCGCGACGACGGCCTCCTTCGCCCCGGGTGTCGGAGCCGAGAAGATGCGGGAGCCGGGGTCAGGGAACGGGAGCGGAATCCGCCCCGCAGCGAGGAGGTACGTCGCGGTGGCGAGACCGAGCACCGCGAAGGCGATAACCACGAGCAGCCAGAGGGGAATGAACATGTCGACTCGACTCAGCGCGAGAAGGTGGTCTCTTCGGGGATGAGCCCTCGTAAACGGAAACCGGAGGCATCAGGACTGCACCATGCCCGACCCGGGCCTGTCGTCGCGTTTCATATTCCACTTGATCTTGCCCGCGCTGTGGCTCAGTCTCCGGGCCGAATTCGCGTCCACGGAATCCACGCGCGCGGTCCCGCGCCCTGAGTCGGAGGACACCCTGTGAGAGCTATCGCCGCCGTCCTGCTATCTCTGCCGATCGTCCTGGGCGCGCTCCGTGCAGAAGCCGCCACGGTTCCGGCCGTGCAGACCGCGAACGGCTCCTCCGTGAACTGGCGCAACTTCATCGGTGCCGGCCAGAGCGCGAATGTCGGCTGGTCCTTCTCCGTCGGTGCCCAGGACCAGGAAATCGAAGCGCTCGGCATCTACGACGACGGCGTGGATGGAATGGCAGACGCCCATGCCGTGGGCATCTGGACCAGCAGCGGAACCCTGCTCGCGCAAGCCACCGTCCCCTCGGGGACGGCCGGCACGCTCGTGGGGAGCTACCGCTATACGGCGATCCCTCCGCTCACGCTCACCGCGGGTCAGACCTACGTGGTCGGGACCTACTTCGGACCGGTCCTGGACGTCTGCGGGAGCGCCTGCGGCGACGTACTCCTCTACTCTGGTACGGAGTCATACGCGCCCGGCATCACATTCCTGCAATCGCGCCAGACCCTCGCGGCGCTCGGACCCGGGTCTCTCGCCGTCCCGACTGTCGACGCCGGCGTCCCCGAGGGCGTCTTCGGTCCGAACTTCCTGCTCGTCGCTCCTCTCACACGGGTCATCGGCCTCAGCCCGCCCAGCCTGGACTTCGGGTCCGTCACCGTCGGCCAGCCGGGCACCGCGCAGACCGTCACCGTCAGCAACACCGGAACGGGCGCCCTGAGCATCGGCACCCTGGCGCTGAGCGGCGGCAACGCCGCCGAGTTCGTCATCAGCGGCGACACCTGCAGCAACCAGAGCCTCGCCCCGAGCACGACCTGCAGCGTCGACGTCACATTGACCCCGACGGCCACCGGCGCCCGCAGCGCCCAGCTCGACGTCCCGTCGGACGCGACGAGCGGACCGGACGCCGTGACGCTCGCAGGGAACGGTGTTCAGTCGCAGCTGACACTCGACGTCTCCGCCATCGACTTCGGCGCGCGCCCGGCGGGCAGCCTGACCACGGCGACCGTCACCGTCACCAACACCGGCAGCGGTGACCTGGTCATCAGCGCCTTCACCGACCCGGGCGCGCCGTTCGCGATCACCGGAGGCAGCTGCACCGCCCTGCCGGCAACGATTCCCCCGGCCGCGAGCTGCCAGGTCATCGTCCGGTTCACCTCGGGCGGCACGACAGGCAGCTTCACGTCCAGCTTCGACATCGTCAGCAACGCCCCTTCCAGCCCGGACAGCGTCACCCTGGCTGCATCGTCCGAACCAGCGGCGATTCCGACCCTGGGCACCTGGGGCCTGGCGCTTCAGGCGCTGCTGCTGGGCTGGTTGGGCTGTCGTTTGCGGAGTCGCAGCGTGGTCTGAGCGGAGAACGCGGCTGGGCGGGGCCCGGGTCAGTCGTTCGAGCTCCTCGAGCAGCCAGGTGATGGCGCTCGGGCGGTCCCCGAAGACTTTGACGCGGAGGCCACGATTGAGGCGGGCGGTCTCCCAGAAGCGAACGTCCTCGGCCGAACCCGGGAGGGTCGGGAGGAGCACCGCTTCCCGGAGGGCTCCGAGGGCGGCGCTGCCCGACAGGAGAGTGTCGACCAGACTTCAGGGCTGGACTCTTCTGCCAGGGCCGGCATCCCATTCGTCCACCGGGCTTGACTCATCTTCTACGGTTCCCGGGCATTTCTGACGATTCGGATGTCGCAAGTCACTGAAATGCCGCAGGTTGCCCGCGACACGATTTCCGAGCGACTCGATTTGTCGTGCCACGAGTGCGGCGTGCTGTGCTTTCATATACTGGTTCTGAGGCAAATATTGGTAGTGGTAGCGGGAGGGCCTCATGTTCTTCCGGGTCAAGACGGTCGGGAGCAACAGCTACGTTCAGGTCGTCGAGAGCTATCGGGATGAAGGCAAGCCCCGGCAGCGTGTGCTGCTGACGCTCGGCTCCCTCGACGAGCTCAGATCGTCCGGGCACCTCGACTCGCTCCTGGCTTCCGGCAGCCGCCTGTCCGAGACGATGCTGATCCTGACGGAGCACCAGCGGGGGGAGCTGGGGTCGACGCCTTCTCGGCGCTTCGGGTCGGTGCTCGTGTTCGAGAGGCTCTGGAGGCAGACCGGCTGCAAGGAAGTGATCGAGAAGCTGGCCGAGGGCAGGAAGTTCGGCTTCCCCATGGAGCGGGCAGTCTTCTTCACGGTCCTTCATCGGCTTCTCACGAGCGGCTCGGACCGGGCAGCGCTCGGCACCTGGCAGGAGGACTACGAGATCGAGGGGATCGACGACCTGCTGCTGCATCAGCTGTACCGGGCGATGGCCTTCCTCGGCGAAGAGCTCCCGGAGGAAGAGCAGGCCGGAGCGACGCCGTTCTCGCCGCGGTGCGTGAAGGACCAGGTCGCGGAGGCGCTGTACCGACAGCATCAGGATCCGTTCCCGGGGCTGGAGCTGGTCTTCTTCGACACGACGTCCATCTACCTCGAAGGGGAGGGTGGAGAAACGCTCGGCCAGCACGGCCATGGCAAGGACCACCGGCCGGACCTCGAGCAGATGGTGGTGGGAATGATCCTGGACGGCGACGGGCACCCGGTCTGCTGCGAGATCTGGCCGGGGAACACGACGGACGTGACGACCCTGATCCCGGTGGTGGACCGGCTGAAGAAGCGGTTCGGCATCGTACGGTTCTGCGTGGTGGCGGATCGCGGAATGATCAGCGAGAAGACCCTCGAGGCGCTGGAGGAGCGAAAGCTGGAGTACATCCTAGGCGCCCGGATGCGCACGCAGAAGGAAGTGACCGAGACCGTCCTCGCTCGGGCCGGGCGCTTCCACGAGGTGACGCCGGAACGAAGGAAGAAGAAGGACCCCTCGCCGCTGATGGTCAAGGAGGTCCGTGTCACCGGCGAGGACTCCGAGCGCCGGTACGTCACCTGCCGAAACGAAGAGGAGGCACGAAACGACGCACACGACCGCGACGCCATCGTCACGTCCTTGCGCGAGGCCCTGCCGCGGGGCGAGAAGAGCCTGGTCGGCAACAAGGGCTACCGCCGCTACCTGCGGTCCGAAGGCACGGGCTTCTCCATCGACGAGCAGCGGATCGCCGAGGAGGCCCGCTACGACGGCAAATGGGTCCTGCGCACCAACACCAGCCTCCCCACCGCCGATGTCGCGCTGGCCTACAAGCAGCTCTGGATGGTCGAGGAGATGTTCCGGTCGATGAAGTCGCTCCTGACCACCCGACCGATCTGGCACAAGTGCGACGAGACGATCCGCGGACACGTCTTCCGCACCTACCTCGCCCTCGTTCTGCGCAAGGCCATGGATATCGGCTCGAAGCCGCCGGGATCCACGAGGAGTGGGCCCGCATGCTGGCCGACCTCGACCGGCTCACCCACGCGGACGTCGAAAAGGACGGCAAGCGATTCCGGATCCGCTCGAGCACCTCAGGTTGCGCCGGCAAGGTGCTCCGCGCCGTCGGCGTCGCCGCGCCCCCCAGCGTCCGTCAGATCGCCGCCGGGGACAACGCCACCTGAAACCCGTGTCCTCCTTCGCCGCCCCAGGGCGTCCTCGTGGTGCCAACGACTTTCTGTACCAACGCAAACCTCCATTTCAGAGAGACTTGCGGTTTCGCACTGTAGAAGACGAGCTTGAACGGCGATTCCCACCTCTCCCACAGCGCTGCTACTACCGTCTCTTCCTCCCGGGTCAGCGATCAACCCGTGACCGCGGCGGTCACGAGATAACTCGAAAGCCAACAGTGAGGTGCAGGATGGACACGGTTGCGCATCCTCTGACGAACAAGACCGCCCTTGTCACCGGGGGAGGCAGGGGGCTGGGCCGGGCCATGGTATTGGGGCTCGCCCAGGCGGGGGCACAGGTGGTGGCGACCTCGGCGCGGGAAGTCCACGAGGTCGAGGAAACCGCCCGTGAAGCCCGGACCCTCTGTGGCGAGGACCGCGTGCTCGCTCTCACCGCCGATGTGACCCATGATGAGGATTGCGTCAGGGCATTGGAGGCGACGCTCAAGCGCTTCGGGCGCCTCGACATCCTGGTCAACAACGCAGGCCGCGGGATGAAGTACGTGAGATCCACGTTCCTGACGGAGCCCACACGGTTCTGGGAAGTGGCACCTGACACCTGGCGCATGGTGATCGACACCAACGTGAACGGTCCCTTCCTCATGGCGCGACTGGCAGCGCCCGGGATGGTGAAGGCGGGTTGGGGACGCATCATCAATGTCTCCATGAACCGCGAGACCATGGCCCGTCGAGGTTTCTCGCCCTACGGCCCCTCCAAGGCCGCTCTTGAATCCGAGACGGTGATCTGGTCCCAGGACCTGGAGAATACGGGTGTGACTGTGAATGCCTTGCTACCGGGCGGGGCGACCTTCACGGGCATGATTCCCAAACCGGTTCCGGATGACATTCGGGCACACCTGCTCGACCCCGCCGTCATCGTTCCTCCGCTCCTCTGGCTGGCTTCTCCCGAGTCCGATGGCATCACGGGTCGCCGCCTCGTGGCCACGAAGTGGCGGTGCGAGCTGAGCCCCCGGGAGGCCGCGAAGATGGCCCTGGAACCGGCGGGATGGGCAGTTCGCTGCTAATTGGCTTGCGCCCTCAGATGCCATGACCTCCATAATCCCTCAAGTCGTGAACCCGCCAGGTCGCCCTCTCAAGCCCCCAACAAACACGGTTGAGCCTCCACGCCATTTGTCGCTCCATTGCTTTGAGCGGACGACGTGTTCTCTCCAGGGC
>CAVOJA010000146.1:0-17141 GCA_963696015.1 uncultured Holophagales bacterium | reverse complement strand
GCATCCTCCAGTCGCTTGACGACGAGGAGCACCGCGGCATCTCCGGCCGGGCTCGCCTTTCCCTCGCCGGTGAGGGCCTCGATCGCGCTCCTGTGGACGCTCTCGCAGGAGAGGTCGACGGCGCCGACGAGCGCCGCGTCCAGCTCGCCGCTGCGGACGGCCCCCATCGCGAGGGAGAGGGCCACCGATCCCGAAGCCCCTCCCGCCTGGACCGTGAACGCGCGCCCCCCCAGGTCGAGCTGGGAGCTCAGCCGGTTCGCCGGGATGTTCGGCATCGTCCCGACGACCGACGCCGCCTCGAGGACGGGGACGACCGCGTCGCGTGCATCCCGCAGCCACTCCGCGGATGCTCCGGCTTCGCGGGCCGTGCGTGCCAGTCGCCAGCGCGTGCCCCACCGGGCGACTTCCGGGTCGGGCTCCATGCCGACGAAGATTCCGGTCCGCTCGCGCGGGAGCGGACCGCTCCCGGCGAGCGCCTCGCTGGCGGCCCGGAGCGTGGCGAGCTGCTGCGGCAGCGTCTGGCCGAGGTCCTTCGGCGGAAAGCGGAGCCCCTCGAGGTCGAGCTCGACGGGCCCGAAACGTCCTTCGCCGCGCGCGTCGAGGAGGCTCCCGTTCGAGAAGAGCGCGTCGGCGAATCGCAGCCGGTCCGGGGCGCTCGCCACGGCGCAGCCGAGGCCGACGACGGCGAGGACGGGAACCACCCGAGTCGCCGGAACCACCGCCCGGGCGTCGCCGGAGCCGTCGAGCTCCGGCGAATCCTCCGAGACGAGCAGGTGGGCGTTGTTCCCGCCGAAGCCGAACGCCGAGACCGCGGCGACCCTCGGCCCTTCGCACGTCCAGGGCTCGAGCCGTTCGACGAGCCGGAAGGGCGAGCCTGCGAGCGCGTCGAGAGGTTCCCCCGCGTGAAGCGTGGGCGGCCGCATTCCGGCCTTCATCGCTCCGAGCACCTTCAGGAGCCCGGCCACGCCGGCGGCGGTTATCAGGTGCCCCAGGTTCGACTTGAGCGATCCGAGCGGCACGCCCGCGAGCCCCGAGAAGACCGCGCCCGTGCTTCGGATCTCCGCGCCATCTCCGATCGGCGTCCCGGTGGCGTGCGCCTCGATCAGGGAGACCCGTTCCGGGCCGAACCCCGCCTGCTCGTACGCGGCCCGAATGGCCCGCTCCTGCCCTTCCTCGGAAGGTGCGAGGAGCCCCTTGCCGCGCCCGTCGTTCGAGAGGCCCACTCCCCGGATGACGCCATGGATCGTGTCGCCGTCCCGCCGGGCGTCCGCGAGACGCTTCAGGACGACGAAGGCCGCTCCCTCCGCGGGGACGAGACCGTCGGCTCCCTTGTGAAAGGGGCGCGAGCGGCCACTCCGGCTCAGGGCGCCGAGAGCGGTGAATCCGACGTGCAGAAAGAGGTCGTCGGCACGCTGCACGGCTCCCGCGAGCATCACGTCGGCCTCGCCGTCGTGGAGGCGGTCGCAGGCCAGCTTGATGGCGTAGAGCGAGCTCGCGCAGGCGGCGTCGACGCAGAAGGCGCCCGCTCCCAGCCCGAGCGCGCGGCGCAGGAGAGCGGCGGTCCCGCCGCTCATGAACCGGTTCCGCGGGTCGACGGCGGCTCCATCGCGTCCGTTGCCGTTCCCGATCCAGACGCTTCGGGCGAAGGCGGCCATCCCCTCCGATGGGAAGCCGAGGTTGCCGAAGACGGCCCCGGTCCGTGGCCGGGAGGGCGCGCCCGTGGCGGTCGCACTTGCGAGACCGGCCTTCTCGTCCCCGGAGTCTCTCAGCGCCTCCCGGGCCGTGTGGAGGACCCAGTGAGCCAATTGGTCGAGCCCCTCGAGCTCCTTCTCGCCAACCCAGAATCCCGACGGATCCCAGATCGTCTCGAATCCGGTGACGTAGCCGCCCCGGTCGGACCAGGAGGCGTCCGCGGCCGGTCCGTCCGGACGGAGGATCTGGCCCGGGTCGAGCCCCCAGCGTCCCTCCGGGGCCGGGCCGACGAGGTCGCGCCCCGCGGCGACGAGGTCCCAGAGCGCGGACGGATCCAGTGCGCCCGGGAGGACGCAGGACCGCCCGACGATGGCGATCGGGGCGAAGGCCACGAGGTCAGGCATGGCTGCCGGCCGGCAAGGCGTGGTTCTCGACTCCGAGGAGAGCCGCCAGGCGCACGCCCTTCTCGTCGGTGAAGTGGATGTCGGTCGTGACCCCGTGGCTCCCCACCTTGCGGCGGTAGGCCGCCACGTTGACGACGCCCAGCGCGGGAGACGACCTGTACGGCCGCAGCTCTCCGATCGTCGTCGGCAGGTTGTCCCGTCCGAGCATCCGCTGGGCGTAGAGGACCGCGACCTGCAGCCCTCCGTCGAGGGCCGCCACGTCCAGCTGCCAGGGATTCGCCGAGCCGTTCGGCCAGCCGGCCCGCTCGACGCCCCGGACGCGTCCTTCAGCCCCGTGGTCCGAGATCCCGTCGACCTGCTCGATCAGCTCGAAGGCCCCCCGGTGAAACAGGAGGTCGCCGTAGATCGGCTCCCCGGACCATTCTCCGAGCTCGAGATGGGGGAGCGCCGGCCCCTGGGCGTCGAGCTCCGAAAGCAGCTCGGCCCGGGCGCTGTAGTGGTGGGTCCCGCCCGAGCCGCGGACGTCCAGCTGCAGCTGGGCGCCCCGGCTGCTCGGAATCGGACGGGCCTGGATCACGAACCGGTCGCCCCCATTGTCGAACCCTCCGAGCCGGATTCCCTTGAGGACCTTGATGTCGTGAAGCGCGGCGAGGACCAGGCCAGGCCGGAAGGAGCGGGCCGCACGCGAGAGCCACTCGGCCGCGAGGACGACCGGGATGACGGGGACCCCCTTGATGGCGTGTCCTTCGAGGTAGCCGTGGCTCTTTCGCTGGACCTTCAGCTCGAGCTCCTGGACCCGGGCCTCGGCGCCCGCGAAGAGGAGCGCTTCCGCCTTCGGTTCTCCCCCGAGGACGAGCTCCACGTCCGCCGGCTGCGCTCCGCCGACTTCGTCGACGAACATGCGGGCCCCCACGGCGAGCGGGATCATCGGGACACCGAGCGACGCGAACCGCGCCTTCAGCTGGGGCGTGACCATCCCGCCCTCCCAGGGTCCCCACCCGAACGACTTCACGAGAGTCCCGGCGCGGCGGCGGGACTCGGCCCAGGCGACCTTCGCGAGGACCTCGTTCGCCATGGCGTAGTCGGCCTGGCCGTTGTTGCCGCAACGGGCCGAGACCGACGAGAAGACGCAGAGGAGCCTCAGCGGGTCGTCCGCGGTCGCGGCCAGGAGCGCGAGAAGCCCCTTCACTTTCGTGTCGAAAACGCGGTCGAACTGCTCGTCGGTCTTCTGCGAGATGTTCCGGTCGGCCAGAACGCCCGCGGCGTGGATCATCCCGGCGATCGGGCCCCACTCGGAGCGAACGCGGGCGAGGACGGCGTTCAGCGCGTCGGAGTCGTCGACGCTAACAGCCTCGTACCGCGCCTCGCCGCCCGCGGACTGGATCGCCGCGAGGGTGCGGCGAATCTCACGATTCGAGAGCACCTCGTGGACCCGCGCGCCGAGCTCGGCGGGAGAGGGGCTCTGCCCATGGCTCCGGGCCTCGGCGAGGAGCGCCCTTTTCAGGCCCGCCTCATCCGCGACTCCCGCGCAGCAAGCGGGCTCGGCCACGAGCGGAGTCCGGCCGAGGAGGACGAACCGCGCGCGGCTCTCGCGCGCCCACTCCTCGATGCAGGCCGCCGTGACGCCCCGGGCGCCGCCCGAGACGACGACGACGTCCCCGCGGACGATGACCGGCTCGCCCTTCGCGACGGACCTCTCCACGCTGCGCAGCGTGAACCGGCCTCCGGAGGCGGGGAGCGCCACCTCCGCCTCGCCGCCCCCTTCGAGCAGCTCGGCCGCCAGAGCCTTCGCGAGCGCTTCCGGCCCGCGGCCGCCCCGCTCGAGGTCGATGGCCTTCAGCGAAGCGTGCGGCCACTCCTGGCCGGCGGTCTTGACGAGGGCCGGCAGGCCCGCGAGCCACGCGCGCCGCGGGTCCATCGGGGCCGTCCCGAAGGCGGCACCCGTGTCCTGCACCGTCACGAAGAGACCGCGTTCCTTCTCGAGCCGAACCGCCAGGGTGCGCGCGAGGGCGAACGCCTCGCGGTTCACGGCGATCGCTTCGTCGACGTCCGCGACGTCGCGCAGGCCGCCGAGGGTGACGCAGGCCGTCGCTCCCGAGGGAAGGCTCGAGGTGGCCTTCGCATTCACGCCGCGGGCGCGCAGCTCCGCGGCCAGGGGCTCGTCGAGCTCCGTCGAGCCCGTCACCCAGACCTCGCCGCCGCCCAGGAGCCCGGGCTGCGCGAGACCGGTGATCGGGGCCTCGATCCTCTCGAGCACGAATCGGCCCAGCGCTGGCGCGGCTTTCGCCACGTTCGCCACGTTCGCCGGAGCCACCGTGGGCGCGGGCGCGACCGGAGCCGCGAAGACCTCCGGTACGGAGGGAGCCGCGGCGGGAGCCGCAACCGGCGCGGCCAGCCCCGGCTGCCCGAGGCCCTTCATGTACTCCACGATGGCGCCGAGGGTACGCAGCGACCCCATGTGTCCCATGTCCACCGACCGCAGCTCCGGCGCCTGGTCAGCGACCGCCGACAGGATCTCGACCCTCTTGATCGAGTCGATCCCGAGGTCCCCCTCGAGGTCCATGCCGAGGTTCAGCATGTCAGCCGGGTAGCCCGTCTTCTCCGCCACGACGGAGAGCATCAGGTCCTGCAGGTCGAAGTCGGAAGCCGCCGCCAGCCCCGCCGCGGGAGCCGCCGCGTCCTGCGGGTCGAGGCTCTTCATGTACTCGACGATGGCGCCGAGGGTGCGCAGCGACCCCATGTGCCCCATGTCCACCGACCGCAGCTCCGGCACCTGGTCGGCCACGGCCGAGAGAATCTCGACCCTCTTGATCGAGTCGATCCCGAGGTCCCCTTCGAGGTCCATCGCGAGATTCAGCATGTCGGCCGGATAGCCCGTCTTCTCTGCGACGACGGAGAGCATCAGCGCCTGCAGGTCGACGTCGGTGCGATTCGCGACCGGGGCGGGGACCGTCGGGGCAGATTTCGCGGAGGGAACAGTCCGCTCGACGAGCGGCGGGGCGACGGGCGGCGCGAACGGTGCCGAGAACGGCTTCGGCGCCTCGACGGCGGCAGCGACAGGAACGAAAGCCTGAACCTGCGCCTGCGCCTGAGCCGGGGCCGGCGTCCACACGGGCACCGGCTGCTCGGGAGCGTAGCGCGGCGCCGTCTCCCTCGCCGGCTGCGGCTCGGGAACGGACAAGGGCAGGCCCGTCACCATCGCGGTGAGACCGAGCATTCCCGACTCCGCGACGCGCAGGAACGAGGAGTGGCTCTCGGCCATCGCCCGCTGGTAGACGGCGTGGGCCTCCGCGGTCTGCCGCTGGGTCTCCTGGAAGGCCAGAACCCAATCCGAGGGTGAACCGGGCAGGGCCACGGGACGGGCAGAGGCGACCGGGGACGGAGGCGGGGCGGCAGGCGTCGCGGTCTCGTGCTTCAACAGGTCCTCTCGGGGTGCGGCGGCAGCGGGGGCTGCCGGAGCGGGCGCGGCCTGCAGCACGGGCTGCACGGGACGCGGCGGGTTCGGGGCGGGGAGCGACGCGGCGCCGCCCGGTGGGGGGTAGAGCTTTCCGTGGTTGCTGCCGTTGATCGAGACGGCGAGCTTCGAGGCCGTAGAGGCCGCTTCCTGCTGCGGCAGGCGGCATTCCGAGAAGAGCTTCGCGGGCGACATCGTCACGCCCGCGGCCACGAGCCGCGCCAGCGCGAGCTGGAGCGACTCGACGCCGTCCCTCCCCTTCCGGTCGAGGTTCACGGCGAGGTGGGGCCGCCCGTCGAGGATGCGTCCCAGCAGTCCCGTGAGGACGGAGCCGGGGCCGACCTCGAGGAACGTGCGGGCACCGGCGGCGTACATCGCCTCGACCATCTCGACGAAGCGGACCTCGGTCGCGATCTGGCTCGCCAGCGCGGAGCGCAGGACCTCAGGGCGGGTCCCGTGCGGGGCGGCGAGGGCGTTCGAGTAGACGGGCAGGCATGGGGCCGCGAACGGTACGGCCGAAAGGAAACGGGCGAACGGCTCGCAGGCGCCCGAGACGAGCCCGGAGTGGAACGCGGTGGCGACGGGGAGCCGCTGGAACGAGATCCCCTCGGCCGAGAGCTTCGCCTCGAGGTCGGCGACGTCGTCCGTCGCGCCCGAGACGACGACCTGCGCGGGGCCGTTGTGGTTGGCGACGACGACCCGCGGGGCGAGACGCGCGAGGAGCTCGCGGACGGTTCCGACCGGCAGGCTCAGGGCCGTCATGGCGCCCGGAATCGCGGCCGCCTCGGCCATCAGCTCTCCGCGGCGCCGCGCCACGGTGAGGAGGTCCACGTCGTTCGAAAGGACGCCCGCCGCGCGAAGGGCCACGACCTCGCCGAGGCTGTGCCCTCCGGTCAGGTCGGCCCGGATCCCGACCTCTTCCAGGAGCGCCAGCTGCGACAGCGAGACGCAGGCGATGGCCGGCTGCGCCCACTGCGTCGCGGTGAGCCTCGCGAGGTCGCCCTTCTCCTTCCCTTCGCCGAACCCAGGTCGCGGGAAGACCGTCTCGTGAAGCGAGGCTCCCGGCTCCAGGTCGAGGTCCGCCGCGCGGTCCCAGACGCCGAGCGCGGCGCGGAACTCCATCGCGAGACCCGCCCCCATCCCGACGTACTGACTCCCCTGCCCCGGGAAGAGGAAGGCGAGCTTTCCGTCGCACGGCCCCACCCCGTACGCGGAGCCGTCCGGCAGCGCGAAGGTCTCGGCGGGTGCGGCTTCGACCCGCTTCGCGGCCTCGACGAGCTTCGTCTCCAGGCTCTTCGCGTCCGCGGCGAGCACGGCAAGGCGCGCGGACGCGTCCGGGCGATAGGCTTCCTGGCTCTCGTTCGCAAGCCGGGCAAGCCGGCGAGCGTCCGCTGCCCCCGCTGTTCCCGCGGTGCCCGCGGCCCCCTTCACCTGCCGCGCGAGCTCCCGCGCCTTCGCCACGACCTGCGCCGGGTCGTCCCCGCAGACGACGACCATTTCTCTCGCGAGAGTCCTGACCCGTTCCGCTTTCCGGCCGGGGCCCTGGTACTCCTCGAGGGCCACGTGGAAGTTGGAGCCGCCGAAACCGAATGCGCTCACCGAGGCCCGGCGCGGGTGGCTGCCATTGCGCACCCAGGGGCGCGACTTCGTGTTCAGGTAGAAGGGGCTCTCCTCGAGGCCGAGCTTCGGGTTCGGGGCGTCCACCTTGATCGTCGGCGGAAGGACTCCGTGGTGGAGCGCCATGATCGCCTTGAAGAGGCCCGCCGCACCCGCCGCCGCCTTCGCGTGGCCGATCTGGCTCTTCACCGAGCCGAGCGCGCACCATTGCCGATCGTCGCGTCCCGCACCCTCGAAGACCATCCGGAGCCCTTCGAACTCGGCGACGTCGCCGGCCTTCGTTCCCGTCCCGTGCGCTTCCACGAGCTCGACGGTCCCGGGGCCGTACCCCGCCAGCTCGTAGGCGCGGTCGAGCGCCTTCGCCTGCCCCGCCGGCACCGGCGCGTAGACGCTCTTGGAGCGGCCGTCCGAGGAGGAGCCAACGCCGCGCACCACGGCGTAGATCCGGTCGCCGTCGCGCTCGGCGTCGGCGAGACGCTTGAGGGCGACCATGCCGAGCCCTTCGCCCAGCATCGTCCCGTCGGCCTGGTCGCTGAACGGCCGGCAGTCGCCGCTCGGCGAGAGCGCCGGGGTCTTCGAGAAGCACATGAACATGAAGATGTCGTTCAGCGTGTCGACCCCGCCCGAGATGACGAGGTCGCTATGGCCGAGCTGCAGCTCGGCGACCGCCATCGAGAGCGCGCTCAGGGTCGAGGCGCAGGCCGCGTCGGTGACGCAGTTCGTCCCGCCCAGGTTCAGCCGATTGGCAATGCGGCCGGCGACGACGTTCCCGAGGAGGCCCGGAAAGGT
Source organism: uncultured Holophagales bacterium (assembly GCA_963696015.1). Taxonomy (GTDB): domain Bacteria; phylum Acidobacteriota; class Thermoanaerobaculia; order UBA5066; family UBA5066; genus UBA5066. Next base: position 9,185 of record CAVOJA010000146.1, on the reverse strand, counting down.
CGACTCCTGCCACGGCACGTAGTGGTTCGCGATCCGGTCACAGATCGCCGTCACCTCGGCCTCGGGCAGTCCCGACTCGCGGAGCGACTTCACCCAGACCGGCCGCTGGAGCCGGCTCGTCATCGTGGAGAGGAGCTCCTGGGCGCTCGTCACGCCGAGGATCACGGAGACGCGCGAGCGGTCCGCCGTCTCGAACTGCTCGCGAAGCGCGTCCTGGAGGACCTTCTGCGCGACGACGAGGGCGAGGAGCTGCGCCGTGTCGGTCGCCGGGATCGTCGACGGAGGGACGCCCCAGCCGAGCGCGTCGAAGTCGACCGGGTCGAGGAACGCGCCCCTCTTCGCGTAGGTCTTGTCGGGCGCAGTCGGGTCGGGATCGTAGTAGTCCTCGACGAGCCAGTGGCTCGGGGGGACGTCGCGGATCAGGTCCGTGCCGGCGAGGATGTCCTTCCAGAAACCGGTGGCGTCCGTGGAGCCGGGGAATAGGGCGCTCACGCCGACGACGGCGATGGGCGGGAGGTTCTGGGCGGCATCGTGCGTCATTCGGGCCTCGGCATGGGACGAATCCGGAAAGCGGCTGGAAGAAGGGTCAGGCGAGAGGACGGGGGCGAAAGTCGAAGGCGGAGGGAGGGACGGCGAGGCCCGAGGCGCGGAGCTGCTGCGCGCGGGTCACCGCGGCGGCGCCCTCCATCAGGTTGCGGGCGACCTGGACGGCGGTTCGAGCCTCCGGCTTCTCCAGGAAGCTGCCGCGGACCCACGAGTTGAAGGCGCCCATCGCCGGCCCGCACCAGACCTGGTAGTCGGTGCTGCGTCCGGGCTCGCCCGCGATGGCCCACCGGCTCGAGAGGCCAAGGTACGAACGAAAGACGAGCGCCATGAGGTGCCGCGGGTCGGCCTCGGCCCTCGCAACTTCGCGCGGGTCGCGGCCGGCCCAGAAAGCACGCGTGGATTCCCACGCCTCGCCGAACGTCGCCTTGAGGAGCTGTGACTCGACCTTCTCCCGTTCGGCGGCCGGGATGCTCTCGAGGGACGGGTACGACCGGTAGAGCTCGTAGAGCTTCTTCGCCCGGACGGCGAACATCGTCCCCCGGCGCAGGACCTGCACCGTGACGCCCAGCTCGAACATGTCGGCCGCTGGCGCCATGATGACGTCGGCGATGCCCGCCTCGGCGAGAAGCGCCCGGCCGCTCTCGTGGAGGCCGCTCTCGACGCAGGCCTGGTTCACCGAACCGGTCACGACGTAGGAGGCGCCGAGGGCGAACGCCGCCGCCACCGACGAGGGCGTTCCGAGGCCGCCACCGGCGCCCACGCGCACCGCCTGACGGTACCCGCGCTCGGCGCAGACGCGATCGCGGAGCCGGAGGATCGCGGGGAGGAGCGCGGTCAGCGGGCGGTTGTCCGTGTGCCCGCCGGAATCGGCCTCCGCGGTGATGTCCTCTGCCAGCGGCAGCGCCTCGGCGAGCCGTGCCTCTGCCGCCGTCACCTGCCCCCTCTCCACCAGCGTCCGGAGGATCTCCGCCGGCGGTGGCTCGAGGAAGCGGATCGCCACCTCCTCGCGCGAGATCTTTGCGAAGAGGTGGTTCGTCCTCCGAGTTCGCCCGGAGGGATCCGTCGTCAGGCCCGTCGCCGCGTATCGGACGACGGCGGGCGTCAGCGCCATGTAGGCCGAGGCCTCCACGCGCGCGACCCCCCGCCGGAGGTAAAGGTCGGCCAGTGCCTCTTCGAGCGCCGGTTCGTTCGGGCTGTGGATCAGGTTCGCGCCCCAGGGGAGGCCCTTCCCACCAAGCTCTGCCTGCAGCTCGCCGAGGGCCGCCTCGACGCGCCCCGGCGAGAGGCCCGCCGCCCCGAAGAAGCCGAGTCCGCCGGCGCGGGCCATCTCGGCGACGAGCCGCACCGAAGCGATCCCGTTGGCCATCGAGCCCGTGACGTAGGGGAAACGGGTCCCGTGCGTTTCAGAGAAGGTCCGGTCCCCGAGCCACTCCGGGTAGAGGGGTGGCAGCGAGGCCAGGTGCGTCAGGGTCCCGGGAAGCCCGCCGCTCCCGCCCGACGAAACCAGCTCACCCCCGAGACCGAGGCCGATCCGTTCGTCCTCCCCGCGGACGACGTGGGCCGTCAGGCGGACCTCCTCGAGGGCGCTTCCGATCTCGGCTGGCGTGAAGGCCGGCGGGCGTCCGTCGGACCGCCAGCGGGTCGAAGGGACGGGAGGAGTCATGACGTGAAAGTCATCTCGAAGTGGCACTGAGTGGCATATTGCACTGAGGGGCAGTTATATCCTTCCCTCTGTGAAAACGCCAAGACCCCTGCGTGAAAAGAAGAAGGAGGCCACCCGGCGCGCACTGCTGGATTTCGGCAACCGGCTCTTCCACAAGAAGGGGTTCGAGGCCACCACGATCGACGAGATCTGCGAGGCGGCCGGAGTCAGCCGGCGGACGTTCTTCCGCTACTTCCTGAACAAGGAGGCCCTGGTCTTCCCGCACCGGAAGGAACGGCTGGACCGCTTCGTGGAGTTTCTCGTGAGCGCTCCGCCGGACGACAGGCCCGTGGCAACCCTGCGCCGCACCGCCAACGCCTTCGCCCGCGAGTACATGGCGAACCGGGCCCAGCTGGTGGCCCAGCAGAAGCTGATCCAGGCGTCCCCCGCCCTCCTCGCCCGCGAGCGCGAGATCGACAGGGACTGGGAATCCGCGATGTCCCGCGCGTTCCGGGAACGCGCCGGCCCCGGACACGCTTCGGAACTGCGGGCACGCGTCTTCGCGGGCGCTGCGATCGGCGTCATCCGCGCCACCATGCGGTACTGGTTCAGCACGGACGGCAAGGAGGACCTCGCCCGCCTCGGCGAAGAAGCCCTCGCCTGCCTCGACCGCGGCTTCTCGCTCGAGTGAGCCCGCCGGGCGCGGTTACAGGGTCCGGGGCCGTTCCCTTGACCTACGTCTGCGTTGCCGACTTCTTCGACTCGACGTTTCCGGAAGTGGCCCGCTTTGCCGCCTTCGTGACCGGCTTCTGGGACCGGGCGGGCCGCTTCTCGCCGTGCGCGCACATCGCCTCGACCGACTTCGGAGCGGCCGAGGTCAGGATGCGGTGCCCCTCCGCCATCACGAGGAGATCGTCCTCGATCCGCACTCCGATTCCGAGGAACGCGGCAGGCACCTTCTTCTCGTCGGGACGAATGTAGAGCCCCGGCTCCACCGTCAGCACCATTCCCGGCTCCAGCAGCCGCCAGTCGCCCTTCGCGTCGTGGTAGCGGCCGCGGTCGTGGACGTCCATCCCGAGCCAGTGCGACGTCCGGTGCATGTAGAAGCGGGTGAAGTCCCCCTTCTCGATGACCTTCTTCCGCTTCCCGGAGAGGAGGCCGAGCTCGAGGAGGCCGTCGACGAGGACCTCCACCGCCGCGTCGTGGACGTCCTGGAAGCGGCCGCCCGGCCGGACCTTCACGATCGCGGCGTGCTGCGCCGCGAGAACGACGCGGTACACGGCCTCCTGCTCCGACGTGAAGTGTCCCGAGGCGGGAAACGTCCGGGTGATGTCGGACGCGTAGCCCTCGACCTCGCACCCGGCGTCGACGAGGACGAGGTCCCCGTCCTCGATCCGTCGGTCGTTCTCGACGTAGTGGAGCGTCGTCGCGTTCGGCCCGGACGCGACGATCGTCTCGTAGGAAGGTCCCGAAGCCCCTCCCTGCCGGAAGCGTGCCGCGATCGCCGCCTCGACCTCGTACTCCATCCGCCCCGGCCGCGCCAGCGCGCGGGCCTCGTCGTGCGCGACGGCCGCAATCGCCGCGGCCCGCTCCATCCGCGCGATCTCCTCGGGCTCTTTGCGGAGGCGCAGCTCGTGGATCACGTCCGTCACGTCGTTCACGACGATCGGTCCGCGCTGCGGGTTGCGGGCCTCGCGCCGGAAGCGGCCGAGGATCGACGCGACGAGGAGGTCGCGCTTCTCGTCGATGCCGAAGGCGTAGTGGAGGCTCGACGAGCCACGGATCAGCTCGGGGAGCTTCTTCTCCAGCTCGGAGATCGGCCAGGCCTCGTCGGCACCGTGGACCTTCACCGCCCCCTTCGTCCCAGCGCGCCGCCCCGCCCACGTCTCCCGCTCGCGGTCTCTCGGCCTGACGAAGAGGAAGTATGCCCGCGCCCCCGCGTCGAGGACCGCGACCGTCTCCGGCTCGCCGAATCCCGTCAGGTAGAAGAGGTCGGGGTCGGGGCGGTAGCGGTAGGTCCCGTCCCAGCTCAGGTGCTGCTCGGGCGTGGCGAACAGGATCGCCACCCCTTCCTTCACGCGGTCGAAGAAGCGCTCGCGGCGGCGGGCGAAGAGGTCGGTGGAAGCGTTCGCCATGGCGAAAGTCTACCTGCGCGGCGCGTGAGACGATTCCCTCGATGGACACGATCCGCATCGTCCGCCGCCTCGCGGCCCTCTACCCCGCCGAAACCGCCTCGCGCCTGAAGCGCGCGGTGATCGAGGGACAGGTGACGGTGAGCGGCGCCGTCGTCGACGACCCGGGCGCGCTCGTCCCCCTCACGGCAGCCGTCTATTTCGACCCGAACCGGAAGATCCGGCGGAAGGTCGACACGTCGCTGACGGTCCTCTACCAGGACGACGACTCGGTGGCCGTCGTGAAGCCGGCCGGGCTCCTGACCCACCCGACGGAGGCGAAGGAGAAAGACTCGCTCCTTTCGCGCGTTTCGACCTGGGCGGCGAAGGCCGGAAAGGGGCGGGCGTACGTCGGCATCGTCCACCGGCTCGACAAGGAGACGTCCGGGGCCCTCGTCTTCGCCCGGACCAGGAAAGGGCTCGTCAGCCTTCAGGCACAGCTGCGCGCGCACACCGTGGACCGCCGCTACGTAGCAGTCGTCGAGGGACACCTCGAGGGGGAGAAGGGGACGTTCGACTGGCCGATCCTCGAAGAAGGCGAACGGCGCAAGCGCGTGGCCCGGGAGGGCGAGACGGGGATCAAGGCGATCACCGACTGGAAGGTCCTCGAGAGGTTCGGGATCGCGACCCTCGTCGAGGCGAGGCTCCGGACCGGGCGTACACACCAGATCCGGATCCACTTCTCCCACGCCGGGCACCCGCTCGTCGGCGACCAGGTCTACCGCGACCTGAAGAAGCCGCCCTTCCCGATCCCGTTCAAGAGGCAGGCTCTCCACGCGGGGCACCTCGGGTGGGAGAAGCCCGACGGCGGAAAGGTGTCGGTCACGACGCCGCCTCCGAGGGACTTCGAGGAGCTCCTCTCCGCCCTGCGGAAACGGAAGGAGAAAGCCGGGAACAGGGCGAGGCCGGCGCCTGCGAAGCCTCGTCCCGTGGCGCAATCGCCTGCCGATGTCCATATTGGAGAGGGAAGACGCTCCGGCAGCGACCTGACCGCACCGAGTTCGGGGCACACCACTCCCGAGGACGCTCCGCGACGCACCAGGTCAACGGGGAGGTCGTTGCCGCGGCGACGAAAGGGAGGTTGAGCCGTGAAAGCCGCTCTGATCTTCACCGGTTCCGGGCCGATTGCCGTCCTGACGACCCACGAGACCCTCACCGACCCCGACCTCGTCGCCCGGCTCGCAGCGAAAGGGATCAGGAAGTTCCTCGCTTACGAGATCCCGGTCGAGACGATCAAGGAGAGGTACCACGCGCACTACCAGCACGTGCTGGAGGACATCAAGCAGGAGGACGACCTCCGGGTGGTCGACGAGGACGGGCACCGCATCTACGCGGCGTTCTCTCTCCGCGAGCTCGGCCCGGCCGTCGTCTGGGAACCGTAGGCCCCGGCGGGGAAAGACCTCGGAACCGGCCGGACGGCAAGACCGCCCGTAAGTGAAAAGGCCGGGCCGTCCCGGAAAGCCCGGAGCGCCCGGCCCTTCGAAGCAGCGCGAAGAAGCTACTCGAGGACGACGAGGACGACGCGGCGATTCGCCGCACGCGCCTTGTTGCCCTTCCCCGGGTCGGCGGCGAGCGTATCGCCGTAGGAGATCGTCGCCATCCGTTGGATCGGGAGCTGGTGCTTGCGCGCCAGATAGCGGCGGACGGCCTCGGCGCGCTTCTCACCGAGCGCGTCGTTGATCTCGGCGGTGCCGGTCGAGTCGGTGTGCCCCTGGACCTCCATCCAGACGGGGCGCTTCAGGTCCTTCACCTTCGCGGCGAACTCGTCGAGAGCGGTCCTGGCGGCGTCGTCGAGGTCGGCCGAGCCCGAGCGGAACTTGATCCGGTCCTCGCTGAACGTCTGCTCGAAGACGACCTTCCCCTTGGCGAGGATCCCGGCCTCCTGGGCGCGCTTGAGCGCTTCCTGAGCGGACTGAGAGAGCTTGGCGATCTCCTGGCCCTGCGCGTCGACCTTCGAATCGGTCGCCTTCTGCTTCGTCTGGAGGTCCTCGACCTGCGTCTCGACCGTCTCGATCTTCTGATCGGTCTTGGCCGTGGCCGCGGCGATCTTCTCGTCGATCTGGCTCGTGGTGGCGCACCCGAAGGCGCCCGCCACGAGGACGGTGACTCCCACGAGGGCAACCCGGTTCCGCTTCGTCATTCCATTCCTCCTAATCGTCCGATGGACGGCCTCACCGTTCGCTCATTTGGTTCCGGAAGTGCGCGGCCCGTGCGCGGGAGGGTCGGAACCGCGGTATCCGGCCCTCACGCGGACGGGGCGCGCCGGACCGGCCACCCTCAAGGCGAGGCGCCGGTATCTTACCGGACCGGTACCCGTCGGAGAGAAACCAATCAGGTATTGAGACCGCAAATCTTTCTGGATATTCAGGATACGAGCCGGAAGCTGAGTGGGGTCGTCGACGAGAGCCATCCGCCCTCCCGTGATCCGGGCGATGTGGGCAAGGACGTCGATATCGAGCATCCACTCGACGGTCATCCCGGGGAGCGGCCGCATGAGGGCTCCAGGGGAGCGGAGGCCGAGAGGGAAGACCGGGATCTCGACCCCCTCCATCAGTTTCGCGAGCTCCGGCTCGGTGATCCGCGAGTCGTTGTCGATCCCGTCGGAGAGAAGGACGATGGCTCTGGAGCCGTTCTTCCCCTGAAGGCTCTTCTCGGGCATCCGGGCGAGGGCGTCGCGGAACGCGGTCTTTCCCCACGGCTTCACTTGCCGGGCCGCAGCGACGATGCTCTCGGCGTCCTCCGTGAACCCGACGACCTCCTTCACCTCTCCCTCGGCGAAAACGAAAAGGGCGAAATCGTCGCCCGCGACCCGGGTTGCAGCGAGTGTCTCGAGCGCGGCCCTCGCCCCTTCCATCTTCCCGGAGAGACCCATCGAACCCGAGCCGTCGAGGAGGACGGCATACGAAACGGGGGCGTCCGCGCTTCCCTGGAACAGGTCGTAGGCAACCGGGACTCCGTCCGCGAGGAGGGTGACGTCCTGTTCCCTTAGGTTACCGACGGGGCGCCCCTTCTGGTCGGTGACGACGAACGGGACGAGGACGTAGCCTACGGAGACGTCGGCGGCGGCTCGCGGCGGCGCCGCGGCGGCTCGCGATCCGTGTGGGCGGGCGGCAGGCCCGGCGGGCGGAAGGGGACGGGCAGACGGAGTCGCGGTGCCGCCCGGCGTCACGAGGGGCGGCTCCGGCGGGCGGGCAGCGGCACTCGGGAAGGCGGTCGCTGTGGCCGCCCGCGCGCGGACCTGCTCCAGCGGGCGGACGACCCTGGGGGACGGAGCGGGCCTCGGAGTCGGCGTGCGCGTAGGCCGGCTGAACCCGCCGCCGAGTCTCGCGGTCTCCTCCTCCGACGCGGCCATCGTGGCCACCAGAAGGAGCATGGCGACGATCGGGGCCGGTCCTCTCACCGCTGAATTGTCGCAGGAGGGCGGCCCTTCCACCCGCTGACGGAGCAGGGCCGCGCGAGACGAACAGCTAGAGCAGCTCGGCCTGGGAGAAGAAGAACGTCACCTCGCGAGCCGCGTCGGCGAGATTGGCCGAGCCGTGCGAGGCGTTCCGCTCGATCGACTGGCCGAACTCCTTGCGGATCGTCCCCTCGTCGGCGTTGGCTGGATTCGTGGCGCCCATGACGGCGCGCCAGCGGGCGACGGCATTCTCCCGCTCGAGGACGGCGACGAAGACTGGTCCCGACGTCATGTAGGCGACGAGGGAGCCGAAGAATCCCTTTCCCGCGTGCTCGGCGTAGAAGCCCTCGGCCTCGCCCTTCGTGATCCGGTGGAGCTTCATCGCCACGACGCGGAAGCCCTCGGCCTCCATGCGGGCGAGGATCTTCCCAGCGTTCTTCGCCTCGACGGCGTCCGGCTTGATGATGGCGAACGTCTTTTCCATAAGGCGCCGGAGTTTACGACACGATCCGCCGCGGGACGAGCGCGCCCCAGGGCGCCCCAGGTCCCCGTCAAAGTCGGGGGTGTGAGCGAGCGCAGGGATGAGTGCCCGGGGTGTGGCAGCTGCGGAAGGGGGAAGTTCAAGCCCGGAGCGGGTGGGGAAGGCGGGCGCGAGGCAGGGAACGGGTAGAGGAACGGGGCCGTGGGACAGTTCTGCCTCCAGGCGGCTTGCTGGCCGACCTTCTCCATGTGGCACCTTGGCGGGCAGCAGGAGGGCGCTCGAAGAGGGTTGAGAGGCCCAGGACGTCGAGGACCAGAGCCGTTCGGCGAGCGAAGGTGCGAATCGCGGCCGGGACGGAGGGGAACTCGAGCTTGCGGGCGACGGCCACGGCGATGTTTCGGAGCGTGGCCATCGCGCGCGGCCCGGTCTTGGTGCGGACCTGGCTGCGATCCTCGTCGAAGGTTACGTCGCGAACCCAGTGGCTTCGGTTCTCGATCGACCAGTGACCGCGGACGATGGCCAGGAGCGCTGCGGGATCAGCCCTCTGCGCGTCGAGGCTGGTGATGATGTGGACTCGCTCCCGTCGGGCCCTGCCGCTTTTGAGCATCGTCGTGATCCGTTCGATCCGGGCGACCTGCCGGCACCCGGGGAAATCCAGGTACCCATTCAGGTCCGTTGACGTCCAGATGCGGCGAATCTCGATCCTGCCGTGGGCCTTCTCGATCGTCTCGTGATGAGGGGGGAGCCATCTGGTCGAACAGATGGCTGAGGTCGCTATCGAGCGAGGGTTGGTTGCCCTTGACCGTGAAGCAGCAGGCCGCCTTCTTCTCCTCAACGAGGCACCGGGCCAGCGGAATCTGGGTGTGTAGGGCGTCGGCGGTCACACAGCGGCCCTCGAGGTCGAGCGGCCGCAGTCGTTCCGCAGCGGCCGGAATCTCGTTGCTCTTC
>CAVOJA010000145.1:0-67246 GCA_963696015.1 uncultured Holophagales bacterium | reverse complement strand
TCCCGAACTCCCTGACGCTGCTGCGCATCTTCCTCGTCCCGCTTCTCGTCGTCGTCCTGCTGACGCGGATGCCGGCAAAGGAGTACTTCGCGCTCGCCGTCTTCCTCGTGGCCGCTCTCACGGACCTGCTCGACGGCTGGATCGCGAGGAGATCCAAGAAAGTGACGCGGCTCGGGATGCTCCTCGACCCGATCGCCGACAAGATCCTCGTCTCGGCCGCGCTCATCTCCCTCGTCGACCTCCAGGAGGCCGATGCCTGGGCCGTCTGCATCATCGTGGGTCGCGAGTTCGCCGTCTCCGGGCTGCGCTCCATCGCCGCGGGAGATCAGATCACGATTGCCGCCTCGAGCCTCGGGAAGTGGAAGATGGGCGCCCAGGTCGTCGGGATCTCGCTGATGATCCTGGGTGCCCGGCTCGACGACATCGGCCTCTGGAGGATGACGGGGCGCGCCGCGCTCTACGTCATGACCGTGATGGCGATCGTCTCTGGAGTCGATTACTTCCGGAAGTACGTGCCGCCGCTCCTGGCGAAGGAAGCGGGCCGGGGGCCGGAAGCCGCACCCGAACCGGGCCGTGTGGGCTAGAAGCCGGGGACGAGCGCGTCAGCCCGTGGTCCGAAGGCGCCAGATGCCACGCGCCATCGGTCGCCCCTCCTTCCCGTACTTCCTTTCGTAGTCGGTCCCCGAGCTCCACCCTTGCTCGCTCCCGGGGACCTTCTCGAGCGCCGGCTCGGCGTCGAGGACCTCACGGATCGACTCGAAGTAGGGGAGGTTGTCCGTGGCGACGCGCAGGAGACCGTCCGGGACCAGTGCCGTCGCTGCGGCCCGGACGAAGTCGGGCGAGAAGAGCCGCCTTTTTGCGTGGCGCGCCTTCGGCCACGGGTCGGGGAAGAAGACGTGGAGAGCCGCGAGGGACCCGGCCGGGACGCGGTCGAGGACGAACGCCCTTCCGTCGAGGCGTGCGAATCGCACGTTCGTGAGCTTCATCCGCTCGGCGCGTGCCTGTGCGATCCGTGCGTACTCGACCTCGATCTCGGCTCCGAGAAAGCTCGTACCGGGCCGCGCGGCGGCCTCGTCGGTCAGGAAGCGGCCTCGGCCGCTCCCGATCTCGATCTCGACGGGTGCGATCCTGCCGAAGAAGGCGGCCCAGTCGACGGGCGTCGAGGTACCCGGCGCCTCTCCGGGAAGGGACGTCCGGGGCGGCGGCGGGATGCCAGGGATCGCGACGAACTCCTTGGGAGCGGGAGACAGGCCGGCGCGTTTGAGCGCCCGGCGGACGGCCGGGCGGCTCAGGAGAGCACCGCCCGGGGGATCTTCACTGTCCGGAGCCCGACGTCCCCGAGGATCCGCGCCTGGCAGCCGAGACGGACCCCCGGTCCCATGTCGTACGCGTCCTCGAGCGGTTCGGCCGGCGAGAGGTTCTGCGGGTTGACGACGCACTCGACCCGGCAGGTGGAGCAGGTCCCGGCCCCGCCACAAATGGACGAGATACGTGCCCCGAGACGATGCGCCGCCTCGAGGGCCGTGAGTCCCGCGGGCAGGTCCCCGCGGAGTCCCTGGTCGAGAAAGACGACCTTCGGCATTTCAGGCCTTTTCTGCCGCGAGCTCTTCGGTAGCCCGGGCCTTCTTGGTGATGCGGATCCGCTCGATGGCCCGCGGCGAGGCGCGTTCGACGACGAACTCGGTGTCGCCGAGCCAGGTCCTCGCGCCCGTCCGGGGAATCCGTCCGAACCTCTTGAGCAGGAAGCCGGCCACGGTCTCCATTTCGGGCTCGTCGAGCGAGAGCCCCAGGTCCCGCTCGAGGGAGGCGACGGCGTACGAGCCTTCGATCAGGATGGAGGCGCCGTCGATGACGGGCGAGTCGGCCTCCTCGTCGTGCTCGTCGTCGATGTCGCCGAGGATCTGCTCGACGAGGTCCTCGAGCGTCACGAGCCCCGAGACGGCTCCCATCTCGTCGACGACGACGGCCATGTGGAAGCGCCGGCGCCGCATCTCCCGGAAGAGGTCGCCGGACCGCTTCTGCTCCGGGATGAAGATCGCCGGTCGGAGGTGGCGCGAGAGGTCGAAGCTCTTCTCCTCCTCGTCGGTGACGTCGAAGAGGTCCTTGACGTGGAGGATGCCGACGATGTCGTCGGGAGAGTCGCGATAGACGGGGAGCCTGCTGTATCTCCAGACGCGCCCGATCGCCTCGACCTTCTCGAAGGTGGCGTCCGCGGGAAGGAGGACCATTTTGGCTCGTGGCACCATGGCGTCCACGATGGGGCTGTCCCCGAACGCGAGGACGGCGTGCAGGATCTCCTTCTCCTCGCTCGCGAGCTGCCCCTGGTCGTGCGAGAGCGAGATCAGGCTCTTCACGTCCTCCTCCGTCACGTCGGGCGGGCCGGACGCGCTTCCGCCGAAGGGCCGAAGGAGCACGCCCGCGATGCCGGAGAGGAGCCTGGCGAGCGGCGAGAAGAGCACGACGAGGAATTCGATGACGGGTGCCGCGAGGCAGGCGACCCGTTCGGCATTGCGGGCGGCGAGCGTCTTTGGCGTCACCTCGCCGAAGACGAGGAGGATGAGTGTCGTGGCGACCGTGGCCGTCACGACCCCCCACTTCTCGCCGAGGGCCTCGATGGCGAGGACCGTCCCGATCGATCCGGCCGCGATGTTCGCGAGGTTGTTCCCGATGAGGAGCGTACTGATCGTCTGGGGGAGGTGGCCGCGGAGCCGCTCGAGCCTGGCCGCCTGAGGGTGCTTCTTCTCCTTCAGGCGAAAGACGGTCGAGTCGGAGAGGGTCGTCAGGGCCGTCTCGGAACCCGAGAAGAAGCTCGACGCGCCGATGCAGACGGAGTAGAGAACGAGGAGGAGCGTGTCGCTCACGGTGTGCCGTCGCTCTCTTCGGTCGCGCGAAACACCTCGTCCCCGTCGCGGGAGAGCCCATCGACGACGGGCCGGTCGGCCGGTAGGAGGGGGAGCCGCGAGGCTTCCTCCGGTGTCGTCCAGCGGACCTCGGCCACTCCGAGGGGTGTGGGCTCACCGTGGAGCGAGCGGACGCGGAAGACGAGGAGTGTAACGTGCCGGCCGTCCGGGGCGCCGGACGCGAACGTCAGAGGAGAGGCAGACTCCACCTCGACTCCGAGCTCCTCGTGCCACTCCCTCGTCAGCGCCGACTCCGGAGTCTCGTCCGCCTCGACCTTCCCTCCCGGCAGCTCCCAGAATCCCGCGAGGGGGTCGCCCTCCGGGCGACGGGTCAGCAGGAGGAGCCCGTCGCGGACGAAGGCCCCGGCGACGACGAGGAGCGTCCCGCTCACCCGGCCGTCCTCGCGAGGGCCGCGCGGGCGTTTCGCCGGAGCCCCTCGGGAGTCGCGCGCCTCATCGCGGAGAGCCCGAACCGCGCCTCGAAGGCGGAGTCGTCGAGCGAGGCGGCTTCGGCCGGGTCGAGCGAGGCGGACGGCTTCTCGGCGGGCTCGTTCCAGCGGGACCCGGAGTTGTACGGGCAGGCGTCCTGGCAGTCGTCGCAGCCGAAAAGGCGTCCCTCCAGCCACGACTCCTCCTCGGGTGAGAAGGGGCCTCGCTTCTCGATCGTCAGGTAGGAAAGGCAGCGCCTGGCGTCGACGGCTCGCGGCGCGAGGATCGCCGAAGTGGGGCAGGAGTCGAGGCACGCCCGGCAGCCTCCGCACTTTTCCCACGTCGCGTCCACCGCCGTCGCGGTCGGCGCGAGGGCCAGGTCGGTCAGGATCTCCCCGAGGACGACGTGCGAGCCGACGCCCGGAACGATGAGCATCCCGTTCTTCCCCACGAAGCCGAGACCGGCACGGACGGCCCACTCCCGCTCGAGGACCGGGGCGGTGTCGACGCAGACCCGGAAGTGCGACCCGGCCGGAGCCGCTCGCCTGAGTGCCGAGACGACGGCCTTCAGCTCGCGCCGAACGGCGTCGTGGTAGTCCTCGCCGCGGGCGTAGCGCGCGACGTTCCCGGCGCCGCCGGGCGGCACCTCTCGGGCAACGCAGAGAGCGGCCTTCGCGTGGGGGAGGATCGAATCGAGGCTTCGCCGCGCCTCCGAATCCCTCTCGAGGAACATCATCTCGCCGTGGAGGCCGCCGTCGAGGAAGTCCCGGAAGCCGGCCCACCCCTCCGCCAGGGGCCCCGCGGCGACTCCGGCCGCGACGAAGCCCTGGTCGAGCGCGGCGCGGACCGCGCGGCGCGAGAGGTCGACGGGATCGTCCGGGAGGGGCGCCGGCGGAAACCGGGGCCCCGTTCGCCGGGAACGGAAGCCGGGCATCCCCTCGAGTCTAGCAACGGGGCCGCTATCATCTCCGCCGGTCCCTTGCGCCAACCGGCTGCTCGCCCGCCCCGAGGCCCGCAACTAGCAACGGGGCCGCTATCATCTCCGCCGGTCCCTGGCCGAGGAGTCGTCTTGTCCGACAGCATCCCGTCGCGCATCTACCCGATCGCCGTCTTCCTGCTCGCCGCGTGCGGGATCGGCGCGCTCACGGTGAGGACCCTCGCACCGTTCGGCACCGCCTTCGCGTGGGCGATCGTCCTCGCGGTCGGTTTCTCGGGACCGTGGCGTTTTCTCGAGAGAAGGATGCCGGGCCGTCGAGGCCTCGCGGCGATCCTACTGACTCTCGCCATCGGTCTTCTCGTCGTCCTTCCCGCGGGTCTCCTCGCGGGTGTCCTCGTGAACGAGGCGATCGGCGTCGTCGGTCGCGCCTCGGCGGCGCTCACCGCCAAGCACGTCGCCGACCTGGACGATCTTCTCCGCATCCCGGTCGTGCGGGAGGCGTTTACCTGGGTTGAGACGAAGGCGGGCATCTCGCAGGCACAGCTGATCTCGAGGGCCGGGGAGCTCGCGACGGGGGTCTACGGTCTCCTCGCGCGGTTTTCCGGCGGCATCGTCAAGGGGCTCTTCGACGCCGTCATCACTCTTCTCGTCACTCTCTTCATCCTGTTTTTCCTCTTGCGCGACGGCCGGGAGATCGTGCGGGCGATCCTCGACCTCGTCCCGCTCGAGGAGGGGCGCCGCGTCGAGGTCCTCTCGTCGCTCAGGGGAATGCTCCAGTCGATCTTCCGCGGGTCGCTCCTTTGCGCACTGATCCAGGGGGCGACGGGAGGGATCGGCTGGTTGATCGCCGGCCTGCCGTCGCCGTTCCTCGCCGGAGCGGCGATGGCCGTCCTGTCGCTGCTGCCCGTCGGGGGGACGGCCCTGGTGTGGGGACCCGGGGCGATCGCCTGCTGGCTCCAGGGACGTCCCGGCCTGGCGGTCTTCCTCGCGATCTGGGGCGTCGTCGTCGTCTCCACGCTGGCGGACAACGTCCTCAAGCCGATCCTGATCGGCGGGAGAACCGAGCTCTCGACTCTCGTCGTCTTCCTCGGCGTCTTCGGGGGTCTCGGGGCGTTCGGCCTGCTCGGGCTCTTCATCGGGCCGATGGTCCTCGCCTTCGGCCTGACGCTCCTGCGGATCCTCCGCGAGACCGTCCGTCCCGGCCCGGTGTCCGAGGGAGGCGCCGCCGCGTCCTGACCTCAGGGGACCCAGTCGGCCACGAACACGTTCGTCTCGTTCGGCTTTGCGTTGTGCCGGTTCGAGCAGAACGCGATCCTCCTGCCGTCGGGCGAGAACATGGGGAATCCGTCGAAGGTGGGGTTGTAGGTGATCCGCTCGAGGTCGGTCCCGTCCACGTCGACGGCGAAGACGTCGAAGTCGCGGCCGTTCGGATCGGCGAGATTCGAGACGTAGAGGAGCCTCTCGTGGCTGCCGGGAAAGAAATAGGGCGCGAAGCTCGCGACGCCGTGGCTCGTCACCTGCCGGTCCCCCGAGCCGTCGGACCGCATCACGTGGACCTCGAGCCGGTTGGGCCTCACGAGGCTGCGGTCCAGCAGCGACTTGAATGCTTCGACGGCCTTCGGCGAATCGGGGCGCGACGCCCGGTAGACGATCCACCCCCCGTCGTCGCTGAAGAACGCGCCGCCATCGTACCCGGGGGTCCGGGTGAGCCGCTTCACGTCGCCGCCGTCGGCGTTCATCGAGTAGAGCTCGAGATCCCCGTCCCTCACGGACGTGAAGACGATCCGCTCGCCGTCCCTCGAGATGGTGGCCTCGGCGTCGTATCCCGGTGCCACCGTGAGTCGCCGCAGGTCCGATCCGTCGCGCTTCGCGGAGAAGATGTCGTAGTCGGAATAGAGAGCCCAGGTGTAGCCCTGCGACATGTCGGGCGGAGGGGGGCACTCGCGTCCGCCGACGTGCGTCGAGGCGTAGAGGATCCTCTCCCCGTCGGGAAAGAAGTAGGCGCAGGTCGTCCGTCCCTTGCCGGTCGAGACGAGGCGCGGCTCGCCGGGCGACTCGACGTCGACGACGAAGATCTGGTCGCAGCGGTTAGGGGGGCGGGTCGACTGGAAGATGAGCTTCCTGCCGTCCGCCGACCAGTACGCCTCGGCGTTCTCGCCGCCGAACGTCAGCTGGCGGACGTTCGCGAGGTGCTTCTCACCGGGCCAGTGGACGGCGGTCAGCGTCCCCTCGTACGGGTTCGTCCGCCGGGCCGGAGCGGCCTCCGCGGCGGGCGCCGCCGGGGCGACGGCGTCCGTAGTCGGCGACCGCGACGAGTCGCAGGAGGAGAGGCAGGGGGCGAGGCCGAGGAGGACGACGGGGTGAAGAAGGCGGCGGAGAGCGTCGCGGGTCATGTTCGGGCCGTAATATAGGACGGATGACGAACGACCGACGCGGCGACGCGGCGGGCCTTGCGCGCGAGCTCGCCGCGCAGCTCGCCGCGCTCGCGACCCCCGAGCCGAGCTCCCCCGCCGGATCCCGACAGCGGCCTCGCGCAGGCGCGAGCGGCACCCCGAGCCTTGCCGGACCCCGGGCGATCCTCGAGAACGCCTCCCGGTTCGTCCAGCCGTCCCTCCCGGCCGATGCCCGCTTCCGGAGCATGAAGGAGCTCGCGCTTCGAGCCCTCCGGATCGTCACGCGCGACCAGGGGGTCTTCAACTCGGCGGTCCACGAGGCGCTCCGGACGTCCCTCCTCGAGATCGAGGCCGCCTTCGTGGACGTCGCCTCGGAGCACCGGGCGAAGCACCGCGAGCTGGACGAGGAGGTCGAGGCGAAGCACCGCGGCCTGAAGGCCGAGGCCGAGGCGCAGCAGGCACGGCTCGAGGAGGTGCGCCTCGCGCTCCTTTCCGCCCTGGACGAGAGGGACGACGAGCTGCGGGCCGACCTTGCCGAAGAGACGAGGAGGGCGGACGGTGCCGTCGAGCGCGAGGCCTCCGCGCGCGAGCGCCTCAGCGCCGACCTGCTCGGCAGCCAGACGAGGCTCGATCTTCTCGAGCGCCGTTCGGACTCTGCGGGGGGGCGCCTGGACGAAGCCTCGTCGCGCCTGTCCGCGGCCGAGGAGCGGCTCGAGAGGCTGCGGCTCGACCTGTCGAAAGCGACGGAGGAGCTTCGCGGGGCCCGGCTGGAGTGGACGACTCTCCGAGCCGAGCTGAGGTCCGGGTCCGGCCTCGCGGCTCCGGCGGAACGGGAGGAGACGTTCGCGCCGGAGACGCGCTCGGCGGCCGACCCGCTTTCGGCCGGTCTCTACGCCGACTTCGAGCGGACGTTCCGGGGGGCCGAGGACGAGATCCGGACCCGCCAGGAGGGCGACGTCTCCCTCTTTCTCGGAGCGCGGCATCCGATTGCCGACCTGGGATGCGGACGAGGAGAATTTCTCGAGGCGGTCGCGGCCCGTGGCCTCGTCGGACGGGGCTGCGACACGAACCCGGTCATGGTCGCCCGGTGTCGGCAGAAGGGGCTCGCCGTCGACGAGACCGACCTCTTCTCCTGGCTCCGCGCGCAACCCGAGGGTTCGCTCGGCGGCGTCACGGCGTACCAGGTCGTGGAGCACCTCCCGGCCGACGCTCTCCTGCCCCTCGTCGAGCTCGCCGTCTCGCGCCTGGCCACCGGAGGCCGCCTTCTCCTCGAGACGGTGAACGCCGAGTCGGTCTACGCCATGAAGTGGTTCTGGATGGACCTGACGCACGTGAGGCCCGTTCCGGGGCCGTCGCTCGGAAGGTTGATGGAGGCGTGCGGTCTCCGGGAGGTCACGATCGCCTATCGCTCGCCGGTTCCGCGCGAGGTGACCGGTGGGGGAACCGAGCCGTCCGACCCGCTCGTGGCCGCGCTCGCGCGGCTCGTCTTCGCGCCGCAGGACGTCGCGGTCACGGGCGTGAAGTAGTGGCGAACGTCCTCGTCTGCACGGCCCAAGTACCGTTCGCGTCCGGAGGCGCCGAACGTCACGCCGCGGGACTCGTCCGCGAGCTGAAGGCCCGCGGGCACCGGGTCGACCTCGTCCAGCTGCCGTTCAAGTGGTATCCGCGAGAGGAAATCCTCCTGTCGGCGGCGGCGTGGCGCCTCGTCGACGTGACCGAGGCCGACGGGACGAAGGTCGACCTCGTCATCCCGATGAAGTTCCCGTCGTACCTCGTGAGGCACCCGAACAAGGTCGTCTGGCTCATCCACCAGTTCCGGCAGGCCTACGACCGCTTCGGGACGGAGCAGAGCGACTTCACCGCGAGCCCCGAGGACACGCGCTGGCGCGAGCTGATCGCCGAGGCCGACGCCACGGGCCTGGGAGAGGCGAAGAAGATCTTCACGAACGCGAGAAACACGGCCGACCGGCTGATGCGCTTCAACGGGATCGAGGCGGAGGCGCTCTACCATCCGCCGCCGCTCGCGGGCCGCTACCGCGACGACGGGCCCGGCCCCTACGGCCTCGTCGTCGGCCGGCTCGACCCGTGGAAGAGGATGGACCTTGCGATCGAGGGGGCCGCCGCGGGGCGGTTTCCGCTCGTCATCGCGGGCTCGGGGCCGGACGAGGACCGGCTTCGAAAGGTGGCGGCGCGGACGGGTGCGGACGTCGATTTCCGGGGCGCCGTTTCCGATGACGAGCTCCTCGCGCTCTACGCGGGCTGCGGCGTCGTCCTCTTCACCCCGGCCGACGAGGACTACGGCTACATCGCTCTCGAGGCGTTCCTGTCGAAGAAGCCGGTCGTGACCTGCACGGACTCCGGCGGCCCGCTCGAGTTCGTCCTCGACGGCGAGACCGGACGCGTCACGTCGCCCGACGGCGGGGCCGTCGGGGCCGCGGCGGCGGAGCTCCTCGCCGCGCCGGCCGTGGCGCACGCAATGGGGGAGCGAGGGTTCGAGTCGATCCACGGCCTGACGTGGGAGGCGGTCGTGTCGGCTCTCCTTCGCGCGGGCGGCCTCGCGTGACGACCGCGCCGCTCGGATTCGTCAGCCCGCTCTCCCCCGTTCGCTCCGGCATCGCCGACTACTCGGCCGACCTGCTCGCTGCGCTCTGCGGCGAGGTGGAGCTCGTCGCGTACCCGCCCGCGGAGGCGAGAAGGGCCTTCGCCGGCGGCCACCAGGCCGTTCTTCTTCAGGTCGGAAACGACCCGATCCACCTGCCGTCGCTGGAAGCGCTCCGCGACAACGCCCGGCGCGTGCCGTCCGTTCTCGTCCTTCACGACTATTCCCTCCACCACCTCTTCGCCGCCGGTTACCTCGACCGAGGTTGCGTCGAGGAGTACGCCCGGGAGCTGGAGCGGTCGCACGGGGCGCGGGGGCGGACTCTCGGCGACCGGGCCCGGGCCGGCGAGAGGGTTCCCCTCTGGGACCTCGCGCCGTGGAATTGGCCGCTGTCGCTCGGCGCCGTGGATGACGCCTCCGCGGTGATCGTCCACTCGCGCCTCGTTCGCGGCGCGCTCCTGAGGGAGCGGCCCCGGGTGCCGTCCTTCGACATCCCGCACCTCGTGGCTCCGGCTCCCGCTCACGGGCGCGAGGAGGCTCGCCTCGGTCTCGGTCTTCCGCTCGACCGCGTCATCGCCGCGACGCTCGGCATCGTGACGCCCGCGAAGCGGATCGGAAAGCTCCTCGAAGGGCTGGCGCTCCTTCCGCCCGGCCGACGGCCCTTCCTCGTCGTCGGGGGCTCCGTGGCGGACGATGACCCTCTCGTCCAGGCGGTTCACGATCGCGGTCTCGAGGAGGACGTCCGCTTCACCGGCTACCTCTCCGACCACGACTTCTGGCGACTGGCGCGCGCCGCGGACATCTCGGTGAACCTGCGTTTCCCTACCGTAGGCGAGACGTCCGGAGCCGTCTGCCGGCTCGCCGGCTGCGGACTGCCGGTCGTCGTGAGCGACGTCGGCTGGTTCCGCGAGCTTCCGGAGAGCTTCGCGTCGAAGATCCCGGTGGGCGATGGGGAGCCGGAGGCGATCGCGCGGGTGCTCGACTCCCTCGCCTCCGACGAGGTTTTCAGGAACGCGCGGTCCGACGCGGCCAGGGCCTGGGGCGAGGGCCGGAGTCCGGCGCGAATCGCGCAGGCTTACGCGCGCGTCATCCGTTCCGTCGTCGAAGGCCGGGCGCCGACGCTCAGTCTCTTCGGGCGGGTGGCCAGTGAGCTGACCGCGCTCGGTGTGGGACGCGACGGGGCGCTCGGCGCGCGGGATCGCGTCCCCGACGGACTGCTCCTCTCCGAGATCGGGGAAAGGGAGGTGGGGGTTCTCCCGCCTTCGCTCACGCCGTTCGCCGAGGTTCCCCAAGCCTGAATTGGGTCGCAGGGTCGTCCGGCACCCTGCCTGCGGCCAGATCGGACTGGAGCGACCGGGCGATGACGAGGAGGGCTGCGGCGGGAATGCCGAGGAGGTCCTCCGGGGCGTTCTCGAGCTTCTCGATCCCTCGAACCAGGAGTTTCATCGCGGGGCCTCGCCGGCCCTTGCGAAGGTGGACTCCGGCGGCGGCGAGCTGGATCAGCCCCTGGAGCCGGAGCCTCTCGGTGCCGGAGGTGCGCCGCCAGACCTGCTCCCAGTCCTCGTGGGCTTCGAAGAACCTCCCGTCACACAGCTCGACGAGCCCGCGTGCCAGGAGGTCCCCGTCGGAAGGCAGGGGAGAGGTCAGGACTTCGGAAGCGCCCTGAGGGTCTGGAGCATCTCGGCGGCGTCGACGTACCCGTCGATCCGCTTCACGACGCTTCCGGAACCGTCCACGAAAAGGACCGTCGGATAGCCCTGGACGTCGTAATGCTGGGCGACCTTCTCGCCCTCCTTTTCCGCGTTGATCCGGACCGCCACGAGAGCGCGGGAAGCCTCGGCCACCCGCACGTCGCCGAAGACGTCACGGTCGAGCTTCTTGCACCAGCCGCACCAGTCCGTGTAGACGTCGACAAGGAGGATCTTCTTCTCGCTTCGGGCGCGGGCGAGCGCCTCGTCGAAACTTCCCGAAGCGAAGGCCACGCCGGGACCGGAAGAGCGGGACTCGGCCGCCCTCCCTTCGGGTCGGGCGCACGCCGTCATCGACAGGAGCGCGAGCAGGACGGTGGCGAGAAGGCGAATGGTCAGCATCTGAAGACTCCCCACGATCAGGATAGTCGAACGGATCGAGGGGCCCGGGAATTCCCTCCCGGAGCAGCGGGGGTGAAAAGGAGTCCGCGCTCGTCGAGGCCCGCGGCGAACGAGCCGGCTCCCCGGACGACGAAACCAGGAATCCCACGAGCGGCCGCGGCGGCTACGAGCTCCGCGCGATCGTCCGCGTAGAGGCACTCCCCGCGCGCGCACCCGGCCGCCGCGAGGGCGGCTTCCCAGAACTCGCTCTCCGGCTTGACGGCACCGACGCGGAAGGAAAGGACGAGGGCATCGAAGTGCTCGGAGGGATCGAAAACCCGGAGGACGCCCTCCCAGTGAAGAACGTTCGTGTTCGAGACGAGGACCCGACGGACCCCGGGCCGGACGCGCGTCAGGGCGGCGATCGCGTCCGGAATCGGCTGGAAGATGTCCCGCCAGGCGGCGATCCAGACGGCGTCGGAAAGACGCGGCAGGTCTGCCTCCGCCTCGCACGCTCGAAAGAACTCCGGCGGGGAAAGACGCCCCTGGTCGAAATCCGCTTCGAGGTGACCGAAAAGGACCGGGCGGAGGCGATCCGCCGATGTGCCGGTCGCCCCCGCGATGAGGTCGCACGTGACCTGGTGGTCGAAACCGACGAGGACCTTGCCGAGGTCTACGAGGATCGCGCGCGTCACGGCCTCATGGCCTGGGCGGGGATCAGGTAGGGGTCTCCGGTTCGCTTGTCCGTCACCGTGCCGTAACCGAGGATGCGAGCGCCGTTGTCGAGGTTCACGAACATGTTGAGGCGGTACGGCCCGCCCGCCGGGGGCTGGAAGGAGGCGAACTCGCTCCCGAAGACGTCGTTGAACTGGGTGAGGGAGAACGGCATCACCGTGTAGATCCGCGTTCCGTAAATGATCCCCATCGCGTCGACGAGCTGGACGCCCGCTTCCAGCGTCACGTCGCTCGGGTTCATGATGACCGCGTTCGTCTGAAGGTTGGTGTCGTTCGTCAGTCCGGTGATGTAGAGGTCGCCGAAAACCGAGTCGTCGAAGCCGAGCGCGTTGCGAGCGGGCTGACCCGGAGAGTACTGACCGAAGGTCCCGGGCGGGCGAGCGATGTTGTAGGTGTTGCTGGTCACCATCACCGGGTATGTGGCGCGGACTTCGAGAACGCCGTAGGTCCCGGTCTTCCCGAAGTATTCGAAGAGGATGTCGGCCAGCGACACCGATTCACGGGGCGCCAACGGCGGAGTGATTCGGATGCCGTCGAGGGTCGTTCCGTCGACCCCTGCCGGGGTGAAGTAGAGATCGACTTCGTTCTCCAGCGTGGTCTCGGGGTTGAAGATCCAGACGTCGGTTCGCCAGGAGCCCGTCGCCCCTTCGACGTCTACGACCGGCAGATAGGCGTCGGGCGTGGCGATCGAGTCCGCCGTGGCGGGCGAGGCGACGAAAGCGGTGAATGCGAGAAACGCGGCGGCGAGCGTCGAGAATTTCTGGCTCATCTTGTCCTCCGGCCCTTCGGGCTTGGCCTATTTTCGCAAACGTCCTGCCATTGTTGCGTCTCCCAGGGGGGACGCCTGAAAAGAAAAGCGCCCCGCTCGCGCGGGGCGCCTTCCGGGTTGAAGTTCGAACCGCTTACTTCGCGGGGGGCGGGGTAGCCTCGGTGGTGGCCGGGGCGGCCTCGGTGGTGGCCGGGGCGGCCTCGGTGGTGGCCGGGGCGGCCTCGGTGGTGGCCGGGGCGGCCTCGGTGGTGGCCGGGGCGGGCTCCTCGACGACGGCGGGCGCCTCGGCGGGAGCAGCTTCCTTCTTCTCGCCGCCACAGGCGACGAGGGAGGCGGAGACGGCGATGAGGGCGACGACGGAAAGGATCTTCTTCATGGTTTCTCCTTCTTTCTTACCGGGGTTCGATCGCTGTGTCTCAGCGAATGCGATCTGGTTCTTTCTTCCTGGGTTGATCTGTCGGGTTCCGCTTCGGACCGGCCTGCGGGACGGGACGGTTTCGGGTGTGTACCGCGGGTACCTGCTCTTTGTCACACCCTTAGCGTCGACAAGTTTCCTCGCCCGAGCTTCGAAGGGAAGATAGGGATTTCCGACCGATCTGTCAAGCCCTGTTCTTCCCGGAGCGGCCGGACGCGACCGGATGTCGGGTTTGACCGGCCCTCCCTCGACGGCTAGACTGAACGACTTCGGGCGATGTTCGACTCACTGTCCGACCGTTTGCAGCGTGTAATGAAGGGGCTCCGTGGCGAGGGGCACCTGACGGAATTTCACGTTGACGAGGCCCTCAAGGAGATCCGTACCGGGCTCCTCGAGGCGGACGTCCACCTCGACGTCGTCAAGGGCTTCACCCAGCGTGTCCGCGAGAAAGCGGTGGGTCAGGAAGTCCTGACGGCGTTTGCTCCGGCCCAGCAGGTCCTGAAGATCGTCCAGGCCGAGCTCGTCGGCCTGCTGGGTGGGTCAGCGGCAACGCTGAACCTCAAGCGGCGCCCTTCGGTCATCCTTCTGGTCGGCCTCCAGGGCTCCGGGAAGACGACCACGGCGGCCAAGCTCGGGCTACATCTCAAGAAGAAGCTCGGTAAGCAGGTCCTGCTCGTGCCGGCAGACGTCCACAGGCCCGCGGCAACCGAGCAGCTTCGGACCCTCGGGAAGGAAAACGGGCTTCCGTGCTATGACCCGAAGGGGGAGACGGACGCCGTCGCCCGGGTGAAGGCGGCCATCAAGGAAGCGAAGCTTTTCGGATGGGATGTGGCCATCGTCGACACGGCCGGTCGACTCCACGTCGACGAATCGCTGATGGCGGAAGTCGCGAGGATCCGTGACGTCTGCGATCCCGAAGAGATCCTCTTCGTGGCCGACGCGATGACGGGACAGGACGCCGCCCTGTCGGCGCGCGCCTTCTCCGAACGGCTCCCGCTGACCGGAGTGATCCTCACGAAGATGGACGGCGACGCCCGGGGCGGCGCCGCTCTCTCCCTCGCCACCGTCGTCGAGCGCCCGATCAAATTCGCCGGCATCGGTGAGAAGCCTGGTGACCTGGAGCCGTTCCACCCCGACCGGGCGGCGTCGCGGATCCTGGGGATGGGCGACGTGATGACGCTCATCGAGAAGGTGTCCTCGGAGGCCGACCAGAAGGCCTCGCAGAGGGCCATGGACCGGCTTCGGAAGAACGAGTTCACCCTCGACGACCTGCGGGACCACTTCCGGCAGCTCAAGAAGATGGGGCCGCTCTCGACGCTCGTGGGGCACCTCCCGAAGGTCGGGCCTTTCAAGCAGCTTCGCGACCTGCAGATCGAGGACGACGCGACCAAGCACCTCGAAGCGATGATCGACTCGATGACCGCCGCGGAGCGGAACGACCCTAAGCTCCTCAATGGGAGCCGAAAGCTCCGGGTCGCGCGCGGCTCGGGGACCTCCGTCCAGGACATCAACCAGCTGCTGAAGCAGTATCTCGAAATGAAGAAGATGATGAAGGGAGCTTCCCGGCTCCGTTTCTGAGCCGGAGAGTCCCTCGTCACCCGCGCCGAAAGGAAACCAATGCTGAAGATCCGACTCCGCCGTACCGGCGGCTCCAACGCGCCCGCCTATCGAATCGTCGTCTCCGACAGCCGCAGCACTCCGACCGCCACGGTGCTCGAGGAGCTCGGCTACTACGACCCGACGAAGAACCCGCCTCTCCTCGACCTCGACGTCGACAAGGCGAAGGTCTGGATCGCCAAGGGCGCTTCGGCCTCGGAGACGGTCCAGAAGCTCCTGGCCCGCCCGAAGGCCTGACGGGCGCGGACGCGTGAAGCCGGAGGACCTCGTCGTCGTCGGCCGGCTCGCGCGGCCGCATGGCCTGCGCGGTGAGATGAGCGTCGAGGTCCTATCCGATTTCCCGGAGCGGTTCGTCCCGGGCCTCGCGGTCATCGGGGTGGACGACGCCGGGAGGCGCCGTCCCCTCGTCGTCTCCGCGGTCCGCCCGAACGGCGAACGGCTCCTCATGACGTTCGTGGGGGTCTCCTCCCGGACCGACGCGGACGCGCTCCGGGGCCTCGACATCGCGGTCCCGAAGGGGAGCGAGGTGCCGCGACCTGCCGGTTTCGTCTATCACTTCGACGTGGAGGGGTGCCGTGCCGTCGACCGGTCCGGGCGGGAGCTCGGCCTCGTGACGGGCCTCGAAGAGCTCGGCGGGCGCTCCCTGCTCGAGCTGAGCACGCCTGCCGGAGAGCGCGAGGTCCCGTTCGTCGAGCCGATCGTCGTCTCCGTCGATCTCGAGAATCGGCTCGTCGTGCTCGACCCGCCTCCCGGCCTGCTCGACGAATGAGGTTCGACCTCCTCACGATCTTCCCCGGCTACTTCGCGTCGCCGCTGTCGGAAGCGCTCGTCGGGAAGGCGATCGACGACGGGGTGCTCGACGTCCGCGTCGTGGACCTCCGTCCGTTCAGCGACGACCCGCACCGGAAGGTCGACGACGAGCCTTTCGGAGGCGGCCCGGGGATGGTCCTCACCGCGCCCCCGCTCTTCGCCGCGATCGAAGCCCTCAGGGCCGAAGAGGGAGCGCCGCCCCCGCACGTGATCTACCTCTCGCCTCACGGAAGACGGCTCGACGCGACGCTCGCGCGCGAGCTGGCGACCTATCCCCGTCTCGTCCTCGTCTGCGGCCGCTACGAGGGAATCGACGAGCGTGCTCGGGAAGCGGGGCTCTTCGACGGAGAGGTCTCTCTCGGCGACTTCGTCCTTCCCGGCGGGGAGGTTGCGGCGCTGGCGCTTCTCGAGGCGGTCTCGCGATTCGTCCCGGGCGTCGTCGGCGAGGCCGAGAGCGTCCGTCTCGACAGCTTCGAGGACGGTCTCCTCGACCACCCGCACTACACGCGGCCGAGGGAGTTCCGCGGGATGTCGGTGCCCGAAGTGCTTCTCTCGGGGAACCATGCCCGGATCCTCCGCTGGCGGCGGGAGAAGCAGCTCGAGCTGACGGCCCGGTACCGCCCCGACCTCCTGTCCCGGTTCGTCCCGGAAACGGACGAAGACCGCCAGCTCCTCGCCCGGGTTGCCCGTCCGCCCCGGACTCCGTAGAATCCCTCTTCTGGTCGTCCAGCCGGTGAAGGGAAGGTGTCCCTCCGGAGGGGACGAGCAAGACGTCTTCGGAGGTTCCTCGAAAATGGACAAGCTGCTCGAGGCGGAACGCCATGCTCTGCGCGCGGATATTCCGCCATTCGCCCCCGGCGACACCGTGAAGGTGCACGTCAAGGTGCGCGAGGGGGAGAAGGAGCGGATTCAGGTTTTCAACGGTCTCGTCATCGCCCGGAGCGGCGGCGGCGTCCGGGAGACCTTCACAGTGCGCAAAGTCTCCCAGGGGACCGGCGTGGAGCGGACGTTTCCCGTCCACTCGCCCGTTCTGGACAAGATCGAAGTCGAGCGCCACGGCGTCGTTCGCCGTGCGAAGCTCTATTACCTGAGAGAGCTGCGGGGCAAGGCCGCCCGCATCGCCGAGAAGCGGACCACCTGACCTTCCGGGGGCCCAGGCCCCCCTACGACGCGGATGCCGCGTCCGCCGGACGAAGGAGAGGGATGGACCGTCGACCGGGCTCCCCCAGATCGTCGAACCGAGCCCCGGCGGCGGAGCGGCCGGGAGGCCGCTCGAGCTCGCTGGAGCGGGAGCGCGCCCGTGCGGCGGCTCTGTTCGCGGCCGAAGAAGCAGCGCGCCTGGGCGGGGCCTGCGTCGTCGCGGGTGTCGACGAGGCTGGGAGGGGTGCGCTCGCCGGTCCCGTGTTCGCGGCGGCCGTCGCTTTCACGCCGGGCGCGATCGTTCTCGGTCTCGATGACTCGAAGGTCCTCGCGCCCGAAGTGCGCGAGGAGCTCGCTCCGCGGATCCGGAAAGTGGCGGCGGCCTGGGGCGTCGGTTCCGCTTCCGCCGCGGAAATCGACCTTCTCGGCATCGCGCCCGCGACGTTCCTGGCGATGAGGCGGGCTCTCGACGGCCTGGCGGCTTCCGGAGCGGAGCCCGACTTCGTCCTCGTAGACGGGTTTCCGATCCCGTCCCTGCGGGTTCCGCAGAGGGCCGTGGTCCGCGGAGACGCATCCGTAGCCTGCATCGCTGCCGCTTCGATCCTCGCGAAGACGTCCCGGGACGCCTTGCTGCGCGGTCTGGACACCGCGAGCCCCTGGTACGGCTTCGCCTCGCACAAGGGATACGGGAGCGCCGCGCACCTCGCAGCGCTGCGCCGTCATGGACCCTCGCCGGACCACCGCCTGAGCTTCGCAGGGGTCCTTTCTTCGGGCCGAGCCGCTTCGACCGTTGCGGCCGCCTGAGGAATCGGGCGAAGATCAGCCGTGGCCACCAAGCGGGAAGCCCTCATCGCCTCTGCGGAGAAATCGCTGCAGAAGGGGAAGGTCGACGCCGCGCTGAAGGACTACGTCAGGGTCCTCGAAGAGACCCCGAACGACATCAACATCCTGAACAAGGCCGGGGACCTCAACGTCCGGCTCGGCAGGAACGACGAGTCGATCACCTATTTCCTGCGCATCGCCGAGTTCTACGCCCGCGACGGCTTCTACGTCCGGGCCATCGCGATGTACAAGAAGATCAACAAGCTCGACCCGGCGCGCCTCGACATTTACGAGAAGCTCGCTGAGCTCTACGTCAAGCAGCAGCTCTGGATGGAGGCGAAGAGCAACTACCAGGTTCTCGCCGACTACCTCCTCAAGCAGGACAACCTCGGCGGCACGATCGGGATCTACCAGAAGATGGTCGGCATCGAGCCGCAGAACCTGCAGCTCCACGTCAAGCTCGCCGACCTCTTCACGCAGGCCAAGAGGATTCCGGAGGCGCTCCGGGAGTACGGCGTCGTCGCCGGGGCCCTTGCGGAACGGGGCGCGCACGAGGAATCGATCCGGGTCTACGAGAAGGCCCTGAGGCTGGCCCCCGACAACGTGGAGATCCTGCGGACGCTCGTCCCCCTCCTCCTGTCGATCAACTCGGTCGACCCCGCGCGCGCCGTGCTGCGCAAGGGCCTGGAGGCGAGCCCTCGCTCCGTGCCCCTCTTCCTTCTCGCGGCCGACGCGGCCCTCGCCGCGAACGACATGGCGGAAGCACGGAGCTTCTCCGACAAGGCCCGCGCGGTCGAACCCGACAACGAAGACGTCCTCGCTGCGGTGGTGAGGATCCAGCTCAAGGGCCGCCGGCCGGACCTCGCGTGGGCGGCAGCCGCGCCCCTCGCCGATGCTGCGGTTCGGAAAGGAGAGGCGAAGAAGGCCCTCGCTCTCCTCGTCCCGATCGCCCGCGCCGCTCCCGACGTCGATGACCTCGTAAAGAAGATCGTCGACATCTCGTCCGGCATCGGCGACGAGGCGACTGCGCTGCCCTTCCGGTCCGCCCTCGCGGAGCTGTACCGCAAGAAGGGGAAGGTGGCCGAGGCCGCGGACCTGCTGCGCCACTGCGCCAGCGTCCAGCCGGACAACGCGGAGTTCCGGTCCCGCCTCGCCCAGCTCGAGCCCCACGTTGGTGCCGTCTCGGTGGCCCCGGCGCGTATCCCTCCGCCGACGCTGGAACGGCACATGGAGGTCACGCTGTCGGGCCTGGAGCAGCCGAGACTCCAGGCGTCGGTCTCACCCGCGGACCATCCCGCGGTCACGGAATCGCAGGCTTCGACCGTCGTCCGCGAAGCGGCCGCGGATTCCGACGAGTTCGAGTTCGACCTCGACGATGCGGAGATGATCGAGGCGCCGGGTGAGATGCTCCCCGGCGAGGCGCCGCCGCCGACCCCGCCTCGCGGTCTCGCCGCTCCGCCGCCGACGCTCGCGCGCGGAATCGCCGCGCCCCGGGAGGCCGTTCCGGAGTTCGGACAGGCGGACGAGAACGAACCCGCCTGGGGCAATCTGTCGGCGAGAGAAGCGCTCGAGGCCTACGAAGCACGGCAGGCTGAAGACGTTCGGACGGCGACGCCGCAGCCCTTCCTCCCGGGCGAGGAGATCGAAGACCTTCATCCCGCCGCCGAGCTACCGCCGGAGCGGGCGCTGGCCCCGGTTCCGGCCGAATTCCCGGACCTCGAGCTCAGGCTCGAAGCCCCGGGGGGTTTCGGGTCCGCCGAGGCTCTCACTCCCCAGGCTTTCCCCGTACCGTACCTGGATTCCGGTGGGGTCTCCGATGTCCCGTGGCCGTCCACGATGTTCCCGCAGCCGGGGGTACCCCCGGAGACGGAAACGGGTGGCCATCCTTCTTTCGGAGGCATTCTTCGATCGGCGTCGGGCGACGCGGCCCTGGACGATGCTCTCGTCGAAGCGGACGTCTTCCGCAGATACGGGCTCGTCGAGAAGGCCCTCGACCAGCTCCGGCCGTGGCTGGAGAGGGCTCCCGGGAACCTTCGGGTCCGCGAGAAGCTCTTCGAGATCTTCCTCGAGCAGGGCAACCGCGCGGAAGCCCGCGAGCAGGCTGAGATCCTGGCCGAAGCCTACGGGTTGAGCGGCCGCGAAGACCGGATCCGCGGACTCGAGGGCCTCCTCGGCGAGCCCCTGCGGGCGGTCCCTGTCGCAGAGGTCGAGGTCCCCGTCCCCCTCGTCGAACCTCCTGCGGCGGAGGTCGTCGTCGCCCTGGAGCAGGCCGAGCCGAGGGCTCTCGAGGAACCGGCCGAGGTGGCCGCCGAGGAGCAGCCGCAGACAGGCACGGAGGAACCGGTCGAAGAGGTCGTCGCAGGCTCCACCCAGGAGGCGGGAGGGGAGCAGCCTCTGACGGAGGCCGAGGGCGGGCCCACGGAGTCGCCCGTGCCGGCGGGAGCTCCGTCCGCCGTGTCCCAGGCGCTGGAGGAGTCGCCGACGGATGTGATTTCCGCGGTCATCGAGAGCGTGACGGTACCGCCGGCCGCGCTCGAGGTGGTGGCCCCCGAGGAGCCTTCGGCGGTTCTCCCCGAGCCGCAGGCCGCGTCCGAGGCCGTGACGGATCTGGCTGGCCCCACGGAGGCGTCCCCCATTTCGGCGCCGGAGGCGACCGAGGACCGCGAACCGGCTCCGATCGTCGAGCCCGCAGCACCCGCCGCTCCCGAAGGCCGAACCAAAGCTCGCCCGAGACTCTCGGCCGAGGACGTCCTCGGACTCGGGAGAGGCACGGCGGCGGCGGGACCGAAGAAGGTCAAAACGGTCCGTCCCGAGGATGTCGAGCTCGACCTCCTGGGCGCGAAGGGACCGAAGCCGAAGCCGAAGGCTGCACCCAGGGTCGAGCCGGCCCTTCCAGATGATTTCCTCCGTTCTTTCCGGAAGCGAGCTCCGGTTCCGGCGCACGCGTCCGTCCCCGCCCCGGAGTCGGTGGTCACGCCACCGGTGGAGGCGGCGAAGGCAGAGATCGCTCCGATCGAATCCGTCGAAGCCCTGTTTGCCGGGGAGGCCGTCCGACACGGCATCGAGCCGGGCGTCGACCCGGTGGACGTCGCGGACGGGGCCCTCGGCGTCTCCTTCGCGCCCCCACCTCAGCCGACCCCGGAGGAGCTTTCCGAGCTCGATTTCTGCCTCGACCAGGGAATGGTCGTCGACGCAGCCGAGCGCCTCCAGTCGCTCGAGGGCCGCTTTCCGGGCGATCCCGAGCTCGCCGTCCGGCGGGTGCGCCTCGAGGGCGGGCGTTCCGGAAGCGAGGTCCCCCGTACGGCTCTCCACGACATCCTCTCCGACGACCTCGACTCCGTCCTCGACGCCGAGCTCGGGCGGGCGCTCACGGAAGACATGGTGCGCGAGTCGCCCGCGCCGGGCCCGCCTCCGCAGGCGATGGCGGCCGGGGCCCCGGGTCTCGACGAGTCCGGTCTCTTCTCCGACGAGCAGGAGTTCTTCAACTTTGCCGACGAGCTCCACTCGGAGCTGCGGCGGGACGTCGAGGTCGTACCGCCGGAGGAAGGGCGGGAGGTCTCTCTCGAGGAGATCTTTCGAGATTTCAAGAAAGGGGTCGAGCAGCAGCTCTCGCCCGAGGACTTCGAGACCCACTACAACCTCGGAATCGCCTACAAGGAGATGGGACTCACGGACGAGGCGATCGGCGAGTTCCAGCTCGCCGCAAAGGATCCGCTTCACGCCGTCGAGTGCTGTGCGATGCTGGGCCTCTGCTTCCTCGAGAAGGGGCTCCCTCAGCTCGCTGTGAAGTGGTATCGCAAGGGGCTCGAGACGATCGGCATCAAGGAAGACGACCGGCTCGGCATCCAGTACGCCCTCGCCGGGGTCCAGGAGCAGGTCGGGGACCGCGAGGCCGCCTACCGGACCTACCTCGAGATCTTCGGCGCGAGCGCCGGCTACCGCGACGTCCAGGATCGGCTCAAGGAGCTGAGACCCTTCGCCACTTCGTGAACCTGCCCGATCAGGATTCGCTGATCGTCGGCTGAGGGACGCCCGAACGACGGCGCCGTCAGGGCTTTCTCGCCGGCTTTCCCTTCTTCGCCGGGCCGTTCTCGCGGAGCTTCGCGTGGTAGTCGGACGGAGCCCGCTTGCTGAGCCCTTCGCCGCGCCGGGCCGCCTCGAACGCCGATCGGAGCGTCCCCATCATCTCGTCGCGCCTCCGGTAGAGCCGCTTGAGGGGGCGCGGTGCGTGCCGCGCCAGGGCATAGGCCGTCAGGAGCGGCAGCGCGATCGTCGCGTCGCAGTAGCAGACGACCGTGTCGGGGAGCGCGCTCGGGTCGATCTTGCCCCACGAGACGGCCTCGGACGGCGTCGCCCCCGAGAGGCCCCCCGTGTCAGGCCGCGCGTCGGTGAGCTGGAGGAAGAAGTCGTGCCCCGCCTCGTCGATGCCGAGGACTTCCTGGATCTGGGGCTCGGTCTGGAGGAGGAAGTTCTTGGGGCTGCCGCCGCCGACGATGAGGACGGCGCTCTTTCCGCCGGAACGCTTCGCGGCGTAGACGATCGAGGCCGTCTCGTTCACGTCGGCCGAGACGTCGAAAGAGAAGCCGCCCCCCTCGAGGGCGCGCCGCGCGACGTTCATTCCGATCGAGGAGTCGCCGGGGGAGCTGGTGTAGATCGGGACGTCGTACCTGTAGGCCGAGGCGAGGACCGACTGGTCGGGCGGGACCCTGAGCTTCTTCTGGCGCGCGGCGAGGAAGCGCCCCGCGAGCCAGTGGAACTCGGCCGTCGACATCGGCCGCTGGAAGTCGGGCGCCTTGAGCATCTCGCGGAAGAAGGCGTCCGTGTCGAGGAGGACCTCGTAGGGGAAGACGATGTCGTAGATCCGGATGACGCCGTCGTTGCGCAGGGCGATGTCGTCGAACGTCGGCCGCCCCTCGTGGATCGGCATCCCGAGCCCGTGGTGGACGTCGTGGTAGAGATTCGCCCCCGTGGAGATCATCCAGTCGATGAAGCCGGCCTTCATGAGCGGGATGAGGCAGGCCAGTCCGAGGCCGGCCGGCGTCAGGGCGCCGGTCAGCGAGACGCCGACCGTGACGTCCGGGTCGAGCATCCGCCTCGAGAAGAGGCCACACCCCTCGCGGAGGCGGGCGGCGTTGTAGGCGGAGAACGTCTGGTCGATCAGGTCCGCGGCACGAACGCGTCCCCGGACGGGGCGGGGCGCGATCCGTCGGCCGGAGAGGAACGGGCTCGTGGCTTTCGGCTTGGCCATACGGCCGGTAACCGTAGCAGGGCCGGATGGAAACGGAAAGGGGCGCCGCGTCGGTATCATCGGGGCTCCGATGAGCCGCGCCCCCTCCGACGTCTCGAGCGGCGCGCCGCTCCTCTCCGTCAGGTCCCTCTCCGTCGCCTTCGGCGATACGCGTGTCGTGGACGGGGTGTCGTTCGACGTGGCGCGGGGCGAGGTCGTCGCGCTCGTCGGAGAGTCGGGCTCGGGCAAGACGGTCACAGGGCTCTCGCTCCTCGACCTCGTACCCGAGCCGGGCCGGCGGGTCGGGGGCGAGATCGTCTTCGAGGGCCGCAACGTCGGCACGCTCTCCGAGCGGGACCTGCGCCGCCTGCGGGGCGGCGGGATCGGTTTCGTCTTCCAGGAGCCGGGCGCGGCCCTCGATCCCGTCCGGACGATCGGTAGCGAGCTGATCGCCGTTCTCCGGCGCCACAGGGGCCTTTCCCGTTCCGAGGCCCGGTTACAGGCCCTCTCGTGGCTCTCTCGCGTGGCGCTGCCCGACCCGGAGGCCCGGATGGGCGACCTGCCGCACCGCATGTCGGGGGGGATGCGCCAACGCGCGATGGTCGCGCTCGCCCTCGCGGGCGGGCCGGGACTCCTCGTCGCCGACGAGGCGACGTCGGCGCTCGACGTGACGATCCAGGCTCAGATCCTCGAGCTCCTGCTCCGCCTTCGCGACGAGCTCGGCCTCGCGGTTCTCCTCGTCACGCACGACCTGGGAATCGTCGCGGAGGTGGCCGACCACGCCCTCGTGATGTACGCGGGCGAGATCGTCGAGGAAGGGCCCGTGGGTCGGCTCCTCTCCGAGCCCGAGCATCCTTACACGAAGGCGCTTCTCATGTCGTGTCCTGATGCCGCGGAGGGGGCGGGGCGGGCCAGGCTCCCGGCGATCGCCGGCACCGTGCCCGAGCCGGGGGTTTGGCCCCGGGGCTGCCGCTTCGCGCCGCGCTGCCCGGTCGCCTTCGACCGATGTGCCGACGAGCCCCCCCGCACCGTGGCCCGTAGGGGCGGACGGGTCGCCTGCTTCCGCGCAGGGGAGGACCGCTCGTGACGGGTGCCGCGGTGGCCGCCGGAGTCCCGGCCGAGCCCCTCCTTTCCGTGCGGGGCCTCGCGAAGGCGTTTCGGGGCTCCCGGGGCTTCCTCTGGGGCGGGACGCGCCGCGAGGTCCGTGCCGTGTCCGACGTCTCCTTCGACGTCGCCGCCGGCGAGACGCTCGCCCTCGTGGGCGAGTCGGGCTCGGGCAAGAGCACGACGGCGCGGCTCGTCCTGCGCCTCCTCGCAGCCGACCGCGGAACGATCCGGTTCGACGGCCGCGACTGGCTCTCCCTGCCGCTTTCCGCGCTGAACCGGGCGCGCCGGGACGTCGGCGTCGTCTTCCAGGACCCGGGCAGCTCGCTCGACCCGCGGATGAACGTGGCGACCATCGTCGGCGAGCCGCTCGCCATTCACCGCATCGGGAGCTCCGCCGAGCGCCGTGAGCGCGTCCTCGCCCTGCTCGACGCGGTCGGTCTTCCCCCTCAGGCATCAAAGCGGCGTCCCGGGGAGTTCTCGGGCGGACAACGCCAGCGGATCGCCATCGCCCGGGCTCTGGCCACGGAGCCGAAGCTCGTCGTTCTCGACGAACCGGTCTCCGCGCTCGACGTTTCCATCCGCGCGCAGGTCCTCAACCTCCTCCTCGAGCTCCAGGAGACGACCCCTTCGAGGCCCGCGTACCTCTTCATCGGGCACGATCTCGGCGTCGTGAAACACCTGGCCGACCGGACTGCGGTCATGTACCTCGGCCGGATCGTCGAGGAAGGGCCGACCCGGGACGTCCTGGGCTCCCCCAGGCATCCCTACACGGCGCTGCTCCTCGCCTCCCGGCCCGGGCTCGGCAGGACGGGGGATCCGGAGGCCTTGCGCCGCCGGAGGACCGCGGGCGAGCCCGCATCGGCCGCCAGCCCTCCGCCGGGATGCCCGTTTCATCCCCGCTGCCCGCGGGCGGGAAACACCTGCCGGGAGCACGATCCGAAAGAGCAGATCGAGCCCGGGACATCGTTCCGGCGCTTCGCCTGCCACGACCCCGAGCCCCCCTCCGGGGGAAACTTTTCCGCCGTATTCTCGTAACGGATGGGCGTGGATACACCTCGCAAGGAGGACGTCTTGAACATCGACGATCGGGAGCGCCGTTTCCCGCGCCGCGCGGCCGCGGCCGCGCTCCTCGCCCTCACCCCGTTCTGGAGCGGCTCCGCCCTCGCGGCCGACACGGCCACCCGCGTGACGGTCCCGATCGAGAGCGGGCAAAGGCAGGCGCAGCCCCTTCCCGAGGGGGAGAAGATCGAGCTGAGCCTGGCGCAGGCCATCGAGCTCGCCCTCCGCAACGCGCTCGACCTGGACGTGGCGTCCCTCACCTACCGGCGGACGGGCTTCAACATCGGAGCCGCTTCCGGCGCCTTCGACGCGAACCTCACGGCCGACGCCAGCGCGTCGTCGCGGGAGACGCCGACGACGAGCAGCTTCCAGGCCCCGGCCTCGAAGTCCCAGCGCTTCGACCTCGGCATCGGGGGTCTGACGCAGCTCGGCACGGAGTACAGCCTCTCGTTCGGCGGCGTGAGGTCCGACTCCCCGACGAAGACGACGATCGAGGGCTACGTCGAGATCAACCCGACGTTCTCGAGCGCCCTGACGGCGTCCGTCACCCAGCCCATCCTCAGGGGGTTCGGCCGGGACGTGAACACCCGCCTCATCGTCCAGAGCCGCCTCGCGACGGACTCGTCGGCGTGGGACTTCGTCACGACCGTCCAGAACGCCGTCCAGCTCGTCGAGAACGCCTACTGGGACCTCGTCTACGCCAACGCGAACCTCGACTCGAAGAAGGAAGCCCTCGACCGCGCGAACGACTTCAACCGGATCACGAAGATCAAGATCGACGTCGGGGCGCTCGCCCCGATCGAGATCGTCCAGACCGAGGTGACGATCGCCCAGCGCGAGCAAGAGATCATCCTCGCCGAGGGACAGATCGGCGACGCCCAGGACCGCCTGAAGCGGCTGCTCAACGTCACGGACCTCTCCACGTGGAGCCGCCCGATCGTCCCGACCGACAAGCCCGCCGAGGAGAATATCGAGATCGACGTCGAGGCCGGGATCCGGTCCGCGATCGAGGTGCGCCCGGAGGTGAAGCAGGCCCTCGTCGACATCGAGTCGAAGAAGGTCAGCCTCGTCTACAACCGGAACGAGCTCAAGCCGAGGCTCGACGCGAAGGGCGCCTACGGGCTCTCGGGCGTCGGGTTCGAGAACGACCTCGTCCAGGCAGGCTCGAGCTACTCGGACGCCTTCTCCCAGATCGGGAGCTTCGACTACCCGAACTGGTCGATCGGTCTCAACTTCGCCATCCCGCTGAAGAACCGGACGGCCAAGGCGAACGCTGCGATCGCCGCCACGGACCTCGAGCTCGCCCGGACCAACCTCGCCCTCCTCAAGCAGAACCTCTCCCTCGAGGTCCGCACCGCGGCCCGAAACGTCGACACGGCCCGTCGCTCGGTCGCGGCGGCGATGAAAGCGCGCGAGCTCGCCGACCGGAACCTCGACGCCGAGCGGAAGAAGTTCGACAACGGCATGACGACCTCCTTCACGGTCGCCCAGGTCCAGAACGACCTCACCACCGCGAGGTCGAACGAGCTCCTCGCGATCTCCGGGTACCTGAAGTCGATGGTCGCCTGGCACCGGGCGGTCGGGGACCTCCTCTCCGTGAAGAAAGTCGAGGTCGCCGGCCTCCCCGTGCCGACGGCGACGACCGCCGCCGAGGGGGGGCGCACCCGTGACCACCGCCGTACCCGGCGCCGCTCCGGCGGCGCAGGGCGAGCCGGAGCCGGGACCGTCTCCCTTCGCCGCGCTCGCTGGGACGTTCACGAGCCCCGCCGCCACGTTCGCGGCGCTCGTCCGCCGTCCCACCTGGTGGCTCCCTCTCCTCCTCTGGCTCGCCGGGATCGCCGTCGTCATCCTCGTCTCGACCCCGAAGGTCGACATGGAGCGGACGATGCGGGAGATGTTCGAGAAGCGGGCCGAGAGGACGGGGCAGTCGATGTCCGACGAGCAGATCCGCGAGATGGCGGCCCGCTCGAACCGGACGCCGGCGAAAGCCGCCGCCTGGGGCGTCCCGACCTCCGTCCTGATGTTCCTCTTCGTCACCCTCCTCCTCTGGGGCGGCGCCCGGGCCTCGGGGTCCGAGGCCCGCTTCTCGCAGGTCCTGTCGGTCTGGGGTCACGCGAACCTCCCGAACGTTGTCGGGCTCCTCGTCGCGATACCGATCCTGGCGTCGATCCCCGACGCCTCGGAGACGCAGTTCTCGATCCAGAGAGCGCTGAAGTCGAACGTCGGCGCGTTCCTGCCGGCCGAGGCGCCCGCCTTCCTCTCCTCCATCGCCTCCTCGATCGACCTCTTCAGCCTCGCCGCGCTCGCCCTGCTCGTCGTCGGGATGAAGAAGCTGCCCGCGATGCCTTCCGGGGCCGGCGTCGCGGTCCCCGTCGTCCTCTGGGCCGTCTACGTTCTCGGAAAGGCGGCCCTCGCGGCCGCGTTCCTGGGGTGATGCCGTGTCGATCCTGATCGAGATGCGGGAGATCGAGAAGACCTACGTCATGGGCGAGGAGAAGGTCCGCGCCCTCCGAGGGGTCTCGTTCACCATCGCCAAGGGAGAGTACGTCGCGATCATGGGCCCGTCGGGCTCGGGCAAGTCGACGCTCATGAACCTCATCGGCTGCCTCGACACGCCCTCGGCCGGGACCTACCTCCTGAACGGACACCTCGTCCAGAACCTCGACGACGACGAGCTGGCCCGGATCCGCAACAAGGAGATCGGCTTCGTCTTCCAGACGTTCAACCTCCTCCCGCGGACGAACGCCCTCCAGCAGGTGGAGCTGCCGCTCGTCTACGCCGGCCTCCCCCGGAAGGAGCGGCGCGAGAAGGCGGAGAAGGCCCTCGAGCACGTCGGGCTGACCGACCGCTCGCACCACAACCCGAACGAGCTATCGGGCGGGCAGAGGCAGCGCGTCGCCGTCGCGAGGGCCCTCGTGACGAACCCCTCGATCCTCCTCGCCGACGAGCCGACGGGGAACCTCGACTCGCAGACGGGCGAGGACATCATGCGGCTCTTCCGCGACCTGAACGGGCAGGGAAACACGATCGTCCTCGTCACGCACGAGGAGGACATCGCCGCGCACGCCAAGCGGATCATCCGGATCCGCGACGGGCAGATCTCCGACGACCGCTCGAACGACTCGAAGCGCGCGGAGGCCGTCTCCCGGGCGAAGAGGGAAGCACTGGAGTCCTGAAGCGCCGGGCGGACGCCGGGGCCGGCGTCCGCCCTTCTCCCGATCTACCACGGCGTTCGAGGCGCAGGTTCAAGCCTGGGAAGGAACTCCTTCCACGCCGTCTTCAGACGCCGCGGAAGCTGTTCCATACGAGTCTCGACGATCGCCAGGAGCGACGGACCGTGTCGGATGAGCAGCTCGATGTCGATGAGGTCGACCAGGCCGCTGGCGTCGATCTTCAGGAGGATCAGGTCGGTGGCGTCGACGACGGGAATCCGCTCTCCCAGGATCGTCCTTTCGAGCCGGCGGGCGAGGACGTCGTCCTGCCACCGTCCGCGCGGTACGTCGACGTCGATCACTTCCGTGAAGTCGATCCGGACGACGCCTCTAAGAGGATCGTCGTGGTCGCCTTCCGTGACCCTGACGGTGATTCCCTCCGACCGCAGGTCTTCCCAGAGTGAGGAGTCCAGGATCGACGGTTCGGTGGCGAGGAGGTCGAGGTCCTCCATCGCCCTGTCGATGCCGTGGAAAGCGAGAGCGACCTGTGGTGCTCCCGGTTTTTCGGACACGGAGATAAGTTAAAGGCAGAGGGCTTCGACGAAAGGAGCCGGTATGCCCACGCGGAAGACCTACGGCGGCGCGTTCAAGGCGCGGGTCGCACTTGAGATGCTCAAGGGCCAGCGGACGGCCAACGAGATAGGAGCGGCCAACGGCATCCATCCGGTCCAGGCTGCGCAGTGGAAGAAGCAGGCGGCGCAGGCTCTTCCCGAGGTGCTCGAGGATCGGCGTCACCGCGAGGCCCACCGTCTCGAAGCCGAGCGTGACGAGCTGTTCGCCGAGATCGGGCGGCTTCGGATGCAGCTGGAGTGGCTCAAAAAAAAGCCCGGTATTACCCCCGTGGGGAGCGCCTGACATGGCTGGACGAGCCGCTGTTCGACCTCTCCCTGCGGACCGAGTGCGAGCTCGCCGGGATCTCCAGGTCGAGCCTCTACTACCTGGCGCGCCCGGAGACTGCCGAGAACCTCGCGCTGATGCGGCTCTTGGACGAGCAGTACACGGCAACGCCTTTCTACGGTGTGAGGAAGATGACCGAGGTCCTGCGAGAAAGGGGCTTTCTCGTAAACGCCAAGCGTGTCCGCAGACTCCTGCGCGCCCTCGGGCTTCATGCCATCCATCAGCGCCCGAACCTGCGCCGGCCCGCACCGGGACATCGGATCTACCCCTACCTGCGCCGCGGCGTCGTCGTGAATCGGCCGGACCAGGTCTGGAGCTCGGACATCACCTACATCCGCCTCCGCAGCGGCTTCGTCTACCTCGTGGCCGTCATCGACTGGTTCAGCCGCTACGTGCTGGCCTGGGAGATCTCCACGAGCCTGGACACCGACTTCTGCGTCGCGGCCTTGACCTGGGCCTTGCGCGGCGGCAAACCGGAGATCTTCAACACGGATCAGGGCTCCCAGTTCACCAGCAGCGATTTCACCGGGCCGCTTCTGGCCGCGGGTATCAACATCAGCATGGATGGCCGTGGCCGCGCGCTGGACAACGTCTTCGTCGAGAGGCTCTGGCGCAGCGTCAAGTACGAGGACGTCTTCCTCAAGGACTACGCCTCGGCTGCCGAGGCCCGCGCTGGCATCGGGCGCTACCTGACCTTCTACAACACCGCGCGTTTTCATCAGGTCCTCGGCTACCGCACGCCGGCTTCCGTCTACCTCGGTTCGTGATCTCTCATCCAGACCGCAGGGGACTCTGTCCCCCGCACCCCCTGGGATTTACCGCCTTCGGGCCAATCCCAAGGAGGCCGTCAAGAAGAAACGGGATCCTCCTGGATCCCGCTCCTCCTCGGTCTTGGCCCCGGGATGGGCGCTCGGGTCGCGTCCCCGCGTTGCCCTATCCTCCCTCCCGGCAACCGCCATTTTCTCACCCCTCATCTCGCCACGTCGGCATTCCGTCGAATCGGCCGACCTTGACAGTCAGCGAACCTCGCCGCACCTTGATCGGGTTAACTTATGCCCCTGCCTTTTCTGGTCCGAAGGTTGGGGAGCACCTCATCCGCCCATAGCCGACGCCCCGGCGGCGGTTTAGTTCAAACGAGGCCTTTGCCGAGTGCTCGCGGGCCTCTCTGCCGCCCGGCTGCTCTCCTCTTCACGCAACGCCTCTTCGCGCCTCCCGCGAGACTCGGCAAAAACCTCTTCCCTCAGCGAGTGAAACGTCTCGTTCTCGGTGAGTCCCCGCAGGTGAACCGAGCGGAAGACCTCCCTGTCGAGCTCGGGGAGGCGGGCGACGGCGCTCGGGAGGCGGAAGCGACCGTCGCGGTGGCGGCGCCAGTCGAGGCAGAGGTGGCGGACGACGGCGCGGAGCCACGTCGCGAAGGAGGCCGGCCCCTTTTCGCGGAACTTCCGGATTCGCCGAAGCCCGTCGCGCCTGAGCCTCTCGCAGACGAAGAGAAAGCAATCCTGGACCTGGTCGGCGTCGCGCTCGAAGAGGTGGACGACCTGGAGGATGAGCGGGGCCTGCTCGGCGAGGAAGGCGCTCCACGCGTCGTCCGCTTCCCCCGCCTGGGGCCGGGTCGACGAGCCGGACACCGTCGAGGCCTCACTCTCTGTAAGCTCCTCATCCCCCACGTGAAGGACGCCAAGTCCACTCCGCCGCGCGGCCCGGAGGACAGCTTCCATCACGAGGAATTGCTGGACTTTGTACCAGCCTAGCACGCACCGAGCGGGCGCGCGCTGCTATCAGCGCCGGCCTTCGGCCATCTCCAGCTCCGCCTCGTAGCGGGGGTTCTTCCACTCGCGCGGCACCGGGTCGGTCCCCGTGCCCTTCTCGAGGAACGTGACGACCCTGACGAGGAGCAGGACCTCGGAGGCGCTGTCGACGCGCGAGAGAAACATCGTCTCGATCGTGACTCCGGGGGAGATCGCCTCGAGCGGACTGCCGAACGCGACATCCTGGTTCTCGCCCGGAAGCGCCCTGCCATTCGCGTCGAGGTAGACGACCGTTGCGATGACGCGGCGAACGGGACGATCGGAGGCGTTGCGGACGGTTGCCCGATAGGTCGGAAGCGGCGGATGGCCCTGCACGGCGACGGCGCTCAGCTCCATGGGCGGGCGCCCGGCGGCCTCGAGCCGTTCGAGCGGTTCGACGGGACGAGCGGGCCGGGCCGGGGTGGGAGACGGCCACGCCTGGGATTGGCGCTGCGGAGGGCCGGACGAAGCCTGTGGCAAGACCCCGTCACCGCACGCGATGGGGAGCGTGGCGAGGACGACGCAGAGACCGAGTACGACGGAGTCCTTCACGCGGCAGACGTTACCTCGGGGCTCAGCACGGGGTTCAGGGCGCCCACAACAGCTGCCGGGAGCGGGCCTGTAAGCTTCGCTCCCGGCGTCCCTGGTCTGCGGGGAGGGGGGCGGCGGAGAGTGGTTCCTCGCCGACCAGGGGTAATCAGGTCTGTTGGTGAGACGGACTCGATCGGATTGCCTGTCCCTTGTCAAGAATGTGGACCCCGCGTGCGGAAAATGCAAGGGTCGATTCTCTGCTCAAACCGGCCCTCGTGAGTCCTCTTTGGCCGGGTCAGAGCCTTCGCGCGGCCCGGTACGCCGGAATCGCCGCCTCGAGAATCCGGCAGGACGCGATGAGGTCTTCGGACTTCAGGACGTAAGCGATCCGCACCTCGTCCTTGCCGAGGCCCGGCGTCGCATAGAAGCCGTCCGCCGGGGCGACCATGACCGTCGCGCCGTCGAGCTGGAAGTCGGTGAGGAGCCACTGCGCGAAGTCCTCGCTGTCCTTCACCGGGATGCGCGCGACGAAGTAGAAGGCGCCCTCGGGCTTGCGGAAGAAGATGCCCGGGATCTTCGTCAGCTCGCTGAAGAGGATGTCGCGCCGATGCCCGTACTCCTTGACGACTCCCTCGACGTAGTCGGGGCCGAGGAGGGCGGCGCCGGGAGCGATCGCCTGCGCGAGGCCCGGAGGGGAGAGGCGCCCCTGCGCCATGTGGAGGCACGACTGGTAGACCTCGGGGTTGCGGGTGACGAGGCAGCCGAGGCGGATGCCGCACGCGCTGTAGCGCTTGGAGAGGCTGTCGACGACGATGACGACGTCCTCGAAGCCGTGAAGCGAGAGCGCGCTCGTGATCTCGCGCCCGTCGTAGACGAACTCGCGGTAGACCTCGTCGGCGATCAGGAAGAGGCCGTGGTCACGGCAGAACTCGGCGACCCGGACGAGCTCTTCCTTCGAGTAGACGGTCCCGGTCGGGTTGTTGGGGTTGCAGAGGATGACGGCCTTCGTCCGCGGCGTGAGCGCCTTCTCCCACTCCTCCCGGGAGGGGAGGTGGAAGCCGTCCTCGGCGCGGGTGACGATCGGCTTCAGCTCGACGCCACCCATCGCCGCGAAGGCGCGGTAGTTCGTGTAGAAGGGCTCGACGAGGAGGACCTCGTCGCCCGTCTCGCAGCAGGCCATGAAGGCGAACAGGACCGCCTCGCTCCCGCCCGTCGTCGTGATGACCTGGCTCTTCGTGAGCTCGACACCGCGACCGCGGTAGTAGCCGACGAGGAAGTCGAGGCACTCGGGGGTGCCGTTCGAGGGCGTGTAGGCGTAGGTCTTGTCGTGGATCTGCGCGAGCCGGTCCCTCATCGGGGCGGGGGTCTCGAGGTCGGGCTGGCCGATGTTCAGGTGGTAGACCTTCACGCCGCGCTTCTTCGCCGCGTCGGCGAAGGAGGCGAGCTTGCGGATGGGGGAGGCGGGGACGCGCCGGCCCCGCTCCGAGACGCGGGGGGTGGCCTTCTCTGCGGTCGGGACGCTCATGCCGGGCAGATTACACCGCCCGACGGAGACACCGCGAGCCGCCCGCGGGGCTCCCGACCAATCAGAACCCGGCTGCAGCCCCGTCCTTCCGCTTCTCCGTCGCTCCGAGGAAGAAGCCTGTCGCCGGGTCGCGAGCGATCGCCTGGTAGCCGCCGTAGGCCCCGACCGGCTCGCGTCCGACCCGGTGACCGCGTCTCATCAGCTCCTGGAGGACCGGCTCCGAAAGCCCTTCTTCGAGGAACAGCTCGCCGCCGTCCTTCATGATGGTTCCCGTCGGCTCGCTCGACCCGGTGTGGTGGAAGCGGATCGCGTCCCCCGCTTCCTGCAGGTTCATGCCGAAGTCGACGAGGTTCACGACGACCTGGACGTGCCCCTGGGGCTGCATGTCGCCTCCCATCAGGCCGAAGGCCATGAGCGGCTGGCCGGCCTTCGTCAGAAAGGCGGGGATGATCGTCTGGAACGGGCGCTTGCCCGGCTCGAGGAAGTTCGGGTGCCCCTTCTTCAGCGAGAAGAGCGCGCCGCGGTTGTGGATGCCGATGCCCAGGGCCGGAACGACGTAGCCCGACCCGAAGCCGGTGTAGTTGCTCTGGATGAGGGAGACCATGAGGCCCGAGGCGTCGGCCGCGCAGAGGTAGGTCGTCTCCTTGCGGTTCAGGACCGCCTCCTCGTCCGGCGGGTCCTCGCGGGAGGCCCGCTTCAGGTCGATCTTTTTCGCGCGCTCCTTCGCGTACTCCTTCGAGAGGAGCCGTTCGAGGGGGAGCTCCGCGAAGGCGGGGTCGGCGTAGTAGCGGGCCCGGTCGGCGTAGGCGACCTTCTTCGCCTCGACCATCACGTGCCAGAAGTCGGCGCTGTCCCGCCCCATTTTCGAGAGGTCGAACCCCTCGAGGAGGTTCAGCATCTGGAGCGCAGCGAGCCCCTGCGTGTTCGGTGGCAGCTCCCAGACGTCGTAGCCGCGGTAGTTCGTCGACATCGGGGCGTCCCACGTCGAGCGGTGGCGGACGAAGTCCTCCTTCGCGAAGAAGCCGCCGTTCGCCCTGGAGAACGCGACGATCGCATCGGCGAACTCGCCCTCCCACCCGGCCCGCTTCTTCTCGGCGAGGAGGCGGAGCGTCCTGGCGAGGGCCGGATTGCGGAACCGCTCGCCTTCGCGGGGGGCGCGCCCCCCGGGGAGGAAGACCTCGGCGAAGCCCGGCTTGTCCTTGAAGCGGGAGACCGAGCCGGCCCAGTTCGAGGCGATGACGGGTGAGACGGGGAAGCCCTCCTCCGCGTACCGGATCGCCGGCGCGAGGACCTCGGCGAGCGGGAGCTTGCCGTACTTCGCGTGGAGCTCGAGCCAGCCGTCGCCGGCCCCGGGGACCGTCCACGCATACGGGCTGTGGAGCGGAATCGTCCCGTCGGGGAGAGGCGGCACCTGGTCGACCGTGAGCGCGAGCGGCGCGCGCCCCGAGGCGTTGAGGCCGACGACCTTCCTGGCGCCCGGGTCCCAGAGGATTGCGAAGAGGTCTCCGCCGAGCCCGTTCGCCGTCGGCTCCATGAGCCCGAGGCAGGCGTTCGTCGCGATCGCCGCGTCGACGGCGCTTCCCCCCTTCCGCAGCGTCTCGACGCCGGCCTGCGTGCAGAGCGGCTGGGCGCTCGCCACCATGCCGTGCTCGGCCCAGACGGCGGAGCGGGTCGCGTCGCCGCGGCCTTTCGGCGGCCATTCGGCGGCGAGGGGGAAACCGAACGCGAGCGCGAAGAGGACGGGAGGTACGGCGAACGACGCTCTCATGGGGAGATCGTACGC
The DNA here is from genome assembly GCA_963696015.1 of uncultured Holophagales bacterium. Lineage (GTDB taxonomy): Bacteria > Acidobacteriota > Thermoanaerobaculia > UBA5066 > UBA5066 > UBA5066. The sequence continues at coordinate 32,483 of CAVOJA010000145.1, read as the reverse complement.
GGAGCGGACCCGTGGTCGGGAGGGGAAGTCGCCGCGTTCTACACTCCCGAGGATGTCCGAGCGGGCGGGGCTTACGAGGTTCCGGAGCGGGCTCCTGCCGCGCAGGCTGTTCCTCGCCCTGCTCCTACTCGCGTCCCTCGCGGGGCCGCTCGTCGTCTTTCGTGCGACGCTCGGCGACCCGCTGGAGAGGATCAGCTGCGGGAGGCCCGTGCCGAACGAGCGGCTCGGCGACCCCGTGATCGTCCTCTCCGTGATGGGGCGCCAGTGGGCTCGCTGGGACGCCGGGGACTTCTCCCGGCGGGACGATCGGGTCTTCGCGCCCTACTCCGACACCTGGTCGCTCGGGGAGCCGTTCCTCCTCCCATCGCTCATCGGCTACCCGTGGGCGCGACTGACCGGCTCTGTCGCCCTCGGGTACAACGTGCCGTACTTCCTCGCCGCCACGGGCGCCTGCTTCGTCGCCGGTCTCCTCCTCGCGGACCTCGCCGGACCAGGCTGGGCGGCCTTGTTCGGCGCGCTCCTCTACGCCTGGTCTCCCGGCCGCCTGAACAACTTCGGCGTGCTCGGGACGGTGTGGGGAGGGTTCGTCGCTCTCGTCCTCCTTTTCTCCATCAGGTACCTTCGATCCGGACGTCCGCGCGACGCGGTGGCAGGGGCCCTTGCCCTCGTCGTCGTCGGTCTCGGGAGCCCTTACCCGCTCGCCATGGGGTCCGTCGTCCTCGCCATCGTCGCCATCGCCTCGACCCGAAGCCTCGCCCGGCTCGCAGGACTCGGCCTGGCCCTCGGCGCGGCGATGCTCGTTCTCGCCGGCACCTATTCCCCTCTCTTTCGCCTCGCTCGCGACTTCGACGCCCCGATCGGGCGCTCGTCGATCGAGGCGCATGCGGCGGATCTCCTCGCTCTTCTCCACACCGGGGTCTTCGCCGGGCCGCTTCGCGACCTGCTCGACAGTCTCGTCCCCGGCTTCCCGGAGGGGGCTTCCGCGCTCTTTCCTACGGCTTCCGCGCTGGCCCTTCTTCTCGCCGGGGCTTTCCTCCCGCGGCGGGGCCGGCGGTCTCCCGCTCGCGCCCCGCGGAGAGGTCGCCACGCGGCGCGCTCCCTGGTGCCCTGGCTCGCGCTTTCGGCGGTCTCGTTCCTCTTCGCGCTCGGCCCGACGATCCGCCTCGCGGGGCGTGCCATCTCTCCCGGGCCCTACGCTCTCCTCGCCGCGCTTCCGGGGTTCAGCGGAATGCGCGGGATCCACCGGTGGGACCAGTGGTTCGGCCTCGGAGTCATCGTCGCCGCGACGCTGGTCCTCGGCAGGCTCCTCCGCGTGCTCCCCGCCCGCCGTGGCGTCCTCCTCCTCGCTTCGGTCGCACCGCTCCTCGCGCTCGACCTCTGGACGAGACCCGTTCCCGCGCAGGCCTTCCCGATGCCGTCGCCGTTCGACGTCGTCCTGAAGTCCCTTCCTCGGGACTCCATCGTCGCGGTCTACCCGTTTCGACGGGGGACGTCGGAGCGAACGTGGGCCGAGCAGCTCTTTCACGGGCGGCGTGTCGTCAACGGGTTCCAGACTTTTCCACCTCCGATCCACGGATGGCTGTCGGCGTTCCTGGCGGACAAGCCCTTCGAAGCGGCCTTCGCGGCGTACTCCGAGCTCGGAGCCTCCGCGATCGAGATCGACCTCGCCGACGTTCCCCCAGGTGAAGCCGATCGGCTGAACTCGCTTCTGGCCAGCAGGACCCTCCCGGGGGTTCGGGCCGACGCAAAGGCCGGAGCGCGCCGCCTTCTCCTTCTCGAGCCCCGGGTACCGATCCTCGTAGACCCTCTCCGGCTGACCGGCCTCAGGTTCGAGGGCGCTTCCGCCGTCGTGGTCCGTGCAAGGGACCGCCTGGTCTTCCGGCTGGGGAGCGGCCAGGCCGACGTCGAGGTCGAATCCGCCGCCGGGAGGAGCCGCGACGTCCTGCGAATACCGGTCGTCGGCGCGGGCGAGCTCGTCGCGAGCCTCTCGCGTCCCGTGCCGCCCGGCGCCGTCGTCCGGGCGGCCGACGGCGGTCGTGAGATCGGCAGGGGGACGCGGCCCGTCGCCGGTGCCAGCCCGGGAGCGACTCGCCCGCCGAGCGGATAATCGCGGCGCCCGTGAGGATCCTCGACCCCCGCGAGAAGCGCATCGTCGTTGCAGCCCTCGTCCTGGCGCTCGTGGTCTCGCTGGCGTGGACGGCGTGGCTCGCCCACCTCGGGCTGCAGCGGGGAGGGCTGACGGCGCCACGCCTCGTCCTCGCGTTCCTCGTCTTCGGCGTCCACTACATCGGCGCGGTCGTCGTCCTCCTGAAGCGCCCCTTCGACCCCGCGAACCGGGCCCTCTTCCCGTTCCTGACTCTCCTCGGGGTCCTGAACGCGGGACGCATCCTGGGCGCCGTCACGTACGGGACGACGCTCGAGGAGAGGGTCGCGTTCGCCGGATCGGCCGCCGTCTACTTCGTCGCCGTCGGGTGGATCCTCGTCACGATCGGCGGCTTCTTCCCGGTGACGCGCCTCCAGTACCCGGGCCACGCATACGTCGTCGGGACGCTCCTCGCCCTCGTCCCGCTCGGTTTCCACCTCCGGAGGTGGTGGCTGGACGGCGGGGCCGGTCCTCCCGGAGGGGCTTGGAGGACGGGGGTCGCGCTCTTCGCCCTCGCCGTCGACCTCTTCGTTTTCGTCTACTTCCTCTCGCTCGCCTGGGTCGCCCGGCGGGAGGACGTGCGGCGCCGCGCCCGGGTCGTCCTCGTCGCCGTCCTCGCCTACATCGGCCTCTACATCTTCCTGCGCGACGTCCCCGCCGTCGCCGACGCCGAGCCCCTCGTCCCGGTCTGGGCCCTTTCGTCGCTCTCGGTCCTCCTGCCGCTCGCCCTCATCGTCGCGGCGACACGGTTCCATCTCTTCGAGGTCGATCGCCTCATCCGGCGGAGCGCTTCCTACGCCATCGCCTCCGTCGCCCTCGTCGTCCTCCTCCTCGCGGGGGTGCCCGCGGTCACGGCGCTCGTGGCGCTCGTCTCGCCGGCCCTGAGGGGGACCCTGACGACCGCCCTCGTCGCCGTCCTCCTCTTCCTCGTCTTCGACCCCCTCCGGAAGAGGGCGCAGCGCGCGCTCGACCGGAAGTTCCGGCAGGGAGCGTACGACCCGGCGCAGCTCGTCACCGACGTCGTCGGCGACCTGAGGGACGCGGACGAGGACCTCGCGGCCGACGTCCTCCACCGCCTCGCGGCCGCCCACCGGCCGGACCGACAGGCCTTCTGGGTCTTCGCGCTCGAGACGCAGGGTGTGCCGGTTCGCCCGGTGACGACCGGGGCGCTCGCCGACGTCCCCGAGCTGGACCGGACGGCGGTCCTCCCGATGTCGGACCCGGTCGAATCGAGGAACACGTTCCATCCCCTGACGGCCGACGGCGGCGACCCGCCCTATGCCCAGGGGGAGCTCGCGAACACGCTCCGGGCGGCCGGATTCGCCGCTGCGATGCCGCTCTTCTCGGGAGACGGTGAGCCACTCGGGCTCATCGCCCTCGGCGCCAAGCGGACGGGGGAGGCTTACGTCCCGGAGGAGCGGAAGATCCTGGGCACGGTCGCCGGGCACGTCGCACTCGCCCTCGAGAGGGCCGCGCTGACGAGGCAGGTGGACGAGGACCGGCGCGTGAGGGAGAAGGTCCTCGGGCACCTGCAGGAGGGGGGGGGCGGGGCCCTCTACGAATGCGAGCTCTGCGGACGGGTGGCGGGGGAGGACGACGTCGTCTGCCCCGCCGACGGCCACGCGGTGAGGATGACGCAGGCCGTACCGCGTCTCCTGGCCGGGCGCTACCGCCTCGACCGGAGGCTCGGCGAAGGGGGAATGGGGACGGTCTACACGGCCCGCGACATCCGGGGCAACCGCGACTGTGCCGTGAAGGTAATTCGCGCCGAGCAGCTCTCCGACCGGACCGCGCTCGGCCGCTTCCGCCGCGAGGCGCGGCTGACGGCCCGGCTGGGCCACCCGAATGCCGTCGCCGTCTACGACTACGGCGAGCTGCGCCCCGGGGGCGCCTTCCTCGTGATGGAGCTCCTCACGGGCGGGTCCCTCCGGACCGAGCTGACGCTGCGAAAGCCAGTGCCGTTCCTGGAGACGGCCTGGGTCCTCGACCGCACGCTCGACGTCCTCGCCGCCGCGCACGCGGCCGGCCTCGTCCACCGCGACCTGAAGCCCGACAACCTCTTCCTCACGCGCGGCCCCGGGGGGACGACCCGACTGAAGCTTCTCGACTTCGGCCTGGCGCGCGAAACGAAGTCCGACACCAGGCCCGAGAGCGGCGGGGCGATCTCTTCCGTGAGCATTCTCATGGGGACGCCCGGGTACATCGCGCCCGAGGTCGTCGCGGGAGCCGACGCGACTCCCGGCTCCGATCAGTGGACGATCGCCGCGACGGGATTCGAGCTCCTGACGGGCGTGAGGCTGAAGTTCGACCGGCCGGAGATGCCGCTGAGGTCCCTCGTCGAGGAGGTCGTCTCGATCGTAGGGACGGTCGCCTCGGGGGTGCCCGTTACCTACGCCCGCTCGCTGGCGAAGGCGATGGCGGTCGACCCGGAAGACCGCTGGGTCTCGGTCGTCGCCCTTCGCCGCGCGCTCGACCGGAGCACGGGCGGGAGGATTCCGGGGGACGGCGACGTCACGTTCGAGGTGCTGCGGGACGACCGGCGGTAGGGGACGGCGGGGCGGCCGGAGCCGGCCGGGCCCGGGTCGCTCAGGCGGGACCCGCCGGGTCCCGTCCCAGGGCCACCCGCAGCTCTTCTTCCGTCACGAGCTCGAGGTGCCCCCATCTCTCGCGGTAGGCCTGCCCGCGGCGGATCTGCTCGCGCGCCCAGAGCGCCTCGCAGTCGTTGCCTGAGATCGGTCCGAAGACGAGGACGTCGGTGACGGAGGTGAGAAAGGGGTGGACGGTCCCCCCTCGCTCCTCGATCGCCCGTTCGAGGGTGCGCTGCTCGTCCCGGGACGGGTTGCTCGCCACCACGAAGGAGCGGCCTTCGATGAGGTCCCGGAGGGGGGTTTCCCTTCGCTGCGCCGATCCGCTCGTGCTGCCCATGACAGTCCCCCTTCCCCGGGAGAGGCCGTCGGGCGGACAAACCCCGCCCCCGGTCTCCCTCTACCTACCTATGAGGGGTCGAGGGGGGGCCCACTTGACCGGGTCGCAAAATATATTCTCGACCACGGTCCAGTCAGAGGGGGAATCTCTCCTCATAGAGAGGTAGGGAGCTCGAATTCGACACGCAGCCGGCGAACGCCGCCGGCCAGGAGGGCCCATGACCGCAATGATCCTGATGTTCCTCTTCCTCTCCGGAATCGACCCGGTCCCCGGGGACGCGACGACGACGGACCCCACGACGGCGACGGAAACGACGGACGACCCGACGACCGAGGAAGGAGGGGACAACGTGCGCAAGACCCCGATCGGCTGAGTGGAAAAGGAGCGCTCAGGCCCGACGGACGGCCTCGACCCGGTCCCGGCCGGCGAGGTAGTGCCGGAGGCGTCTGACGCGACCCTGCATCTCCTCGTCCCCCGCGTCGAGCCGGCCGAGGAGCGCGGTGGCGTCGGGGTCGTCCCGGACCTCGGGAGGGGCCTCCCCCCGGAGAAACTCCACGAGGTTCCGGACGGCCCCGTAGTTCCCAAGAGCGGCCTGAGCCTCGGCGAGGGCGAGCCGGGCGTAGTAGGCATCGACGGGGAGGCCCTCGCGGTCACAGTGCGCGACGAGCTTCGCGCCCCGGACGCGGACGTCTTCGTACGCGCCCTCGTCGAGGCCCAGGTTGAGGAGGTTCACCCGTATAGCTGTCGCGTTCGCCATCAGCCCCGCCCGGAGGGCCAGCTCGAGGGCGGCGCCGAAAGCGGCGCGGGCCTCGGTGAGCCGGCCGAGGTTCATCAGGATGCCGGCCCGGTTCTGCTGGGTGGAGGCGACCGGGCCGGGGTCGACCGCCGGGTCGAGGCGCTCGAGCGCGGCGTCGAAGGAATGGAGAGCGGGGAGGAAGCGCGCTTCACTGAAGTGGACGAGGCCGGCGGCCGCCTCCGCGCGCCCGACCCAGGCGTCCTGGCCGTCCTCTGCGAAGCCGTCCCGAGCCTCGTTCAGGTGCCGGAGCGCCTCCGCGTAGCGGGACTCGCCCCAGAGTGCCGAGCCGGCGTAGTAGTGCGCCTGCGAGAGGAGGAGGAGCGGCGCACCGGCCAGCTCGAGCCCGGCGAGCCCGTCGAGCGCCCGCCGGGAGGCTTCGCCGGCCTGACCGATGTAGAGGAGCCCCTGGCTTTCGAGCACGTCCGCCGCAGCAAGGGCGAGCCGCGACGGGAGGTGGGCACGCAACCGAGAGGAGGAGACCGTGTCGCGGAGACCGGCCGCGAAGGCGACGGCCTTCCGCGGGCTCCGAAGCGTGAGCCGAGAGGCAAGCTGGACCGCCTGAAGAGCGACCTCGGGGAAGCCGTCCCTGGCCGCCGCCTCCCCGAAGGCGAGCGCGAGCCGCTCCTCGTCGACGTCGGCGGCGGCGACGAGCGCCTCGGCCTCCTCCCGCGTCCGGCGGAGGCGCCCGAGGGCCGCCGGGACAGGCAGCGGCGTCGCCGCGGCGCAAACGTGGGAGATGGCCTCCAGGTCCGAGAGGTGCTCCCGCCCGGCGGCGAGGCCCTCGATGCGCTTCCGGCACTCGGGGCAGCCATCGGCGTGGGCATTCCCAGTCGCGCCCGGCCACGGCGCGAGGGCGAGCGCGAGCAGGTCGACCTCCCGCAGGTGCCGTTCAACCGAGCGCATCGGCGAGGGTCCTCAGGCACTTGCGGTAGCGTTTGTAGATCGCCGCTTCGGAGACGGGGGCGTCGCTTCCGGCGACCCGCGATTTCCCCTCGAGGAGGCAGCTCCGCATGACGGAGCGGCAGTACGGGGAGAGGCGCGCGAAGGCCGAACGGAACCGGAAGACGACCTCGATCCGCTCGCACGCGTCGTCGGCTTTCTGGAAGCCGTCCGGCATTGGGAGCTCTCGCCGTTGGACTTCCTGGCGCCGGCGCCTTGCTCCGAGGCACTCCCTGAGGAAGACCGAGGTGAGATAGGCCTTCGGGCTCCGGACGGAAGGCGCCGCGAAGACGATTGCGGTGGCGGCCTGCTGGAGTGCTTCCTCGGCGTCCTCCCGGGAGAGGTCGAATCGCCTCCGGCCAAGGGCGATCAGGCTCTGGCCGAAGTGCCGGTAGAGCTCCTCCCAGTCCCACTCCCGGGCGTCGGTGAGCTCCGCCGGATCGAAGGCGCCTACGGACGGCACCACCGGGTCCTGTGAGGACCTGACCCGGCTCGACCCGGCGGACGCGGCGTCCCTCGGCACGGCCCGAGATTACTCTCGGCACGCCTCTTCCCGGAAGCCCTTATGTTGTGGCGGGCCCCTCTTTCGCTTCCTGCTTCTCGACCCAGCGATTGAAGGCCCACATGGAGACGGCCGAGACGAACCCGATGGCCATCAGGAGGAGCCAGCCGCGCGTCGCCGCGGCGCGGTTCAGGTCGAGGAGGCCGTCGGGCCGCGTCGTCGCCCCCTTCGCCATGACGTCGTTGAATATCCACGCGCCGACCGGCCCGCCCGTCAGCGAGCCGATAGCCAGGGGCAGGTTGGCGTAGCCCAGGAAGAGCCCTTCCTGCCCCTTCGGCGCGAGCGCGCCGATGTACTCGTACATCCGGGGGGAGGTGTAGAGCTCTCCGAACGCGATGAGGCCGACCGTCAGGATGATGAAGATGGAGGCGATGGGGAGGAGGTCGGCCACGGGCGCGCGGAGACCGCCGTCCGCGTAGAGCGGGTAGAGGTTGATGCCCATCGAGACGCCGATGATCACGCATCCGACGATCATCGACTTCACCGGCTTCATCTTCCCGAAGAAGCTCGTGACGAGGAGCTGGAAGACGACGATGACGAAGGGGTTCGCGGCGGTGTAGAGGTCCATCGCCGGGCTCGTCTCGACCACGCGCTTCACGTAGAGCGGCATGACGTTGTAGACCTGGTTGTAGAGGAAGAAGAAGCCGCTGATGACCAGGAGGAAGAGGGCGAAGCGCGGGTTCTTCAGCACCAGGACCATGTCGAGGAGGATCCGGCCCGGCGTCCGCTTCGGCTTGGCAGGCGTGCTCGCGGCGATCGCGGGCTCCTTGTAGAAGACGAGGACGACGAAGAACGCGACGATCGAGGCGGCGGTGGCGACCCCGAAGATGTAGGAGAGAGCGGGGCTTCCAGCGGCCATCTCCGGCGCCGGACGGAGGCGCATGGCCCAGGAGATGCCGGCGATGGCGCTGGCGATGATGGCGAAGGCGCCGAACGTCGTCTTCGCGATCGTCCCGGACTCTTCCCGGTGGAGGACGTTCCACTTGACGAGGAGCGTCAGGAGCGCGGCTGCGATTCCGCAGACGGCGACGACCCCGAGGATCAGCACGAGGTCGGGGCGGGTCCTCACGACGAACGCGGTGCCGCGGCCGAAGAGCGAGCCGATGTTGATGATCATGTAGAAGATCGCGAAGCCGAGCGTCGCGAGGGCCCCGGCGGTCTTCTGGACGGTTCCCGAGATGCAGGGCTTGATGACCGACCCGCCGATGCCGATCAGGAGGATGCCCGCGACGATCGTGCCGACCAGGCCCGTGGACGCGGTGAACTCCTGGCCGACGACCGTCGCCAGCTTCGCCCCGCCGAACCAGACGGGCGACCCCATGAGCATGTAGCCGGCGGCGAGGAGGACGAAGGCGAAGAGGAGCGACTTCCGGAACCCGACCTGGTCGGCGATGGTGCCGGAGAGGATCGGAAGGAAGTAGACGAGCGTCCAGAGGACGCTGTTGAGGTTCGAGGGCCAGTACGCCCCGAGCCCGAGCTGGCCGAGGTAGATGACGACGAAGCTCGCCATAGAGTAGTAGGCCGCCCGTTCGAAGAGCTCGACGACGTTTGCGGTCCAGAAGACGGAGGGGAACTTGTCCTGCCTTGCTTCGGTCATCACGGCCGGGGATTGTAGAGGGGCGGTTCGCCTTCCGCCTCCTTTACACTCCTCCGGATGGGCACTTCGGGGCGGCTCGCCCTCTTCCTCGGGATCGTCCTCTCCGTCTGGACTCTCTTCCACGTCTACGCATTCCAGCGGGCGTTCTCGATTCCCGCTGTGGCGCGGGCCGTACCGTTCGCGGCGCGAGTCTCCGTTTTCGCCCTGCTCTGGCTCTCGTACCCCGTCGGACGGGTCCTCGCGCGTGCGGCACCCGGAGCGCTCGCGCGGGGCGTCGAGCTCTTCGGAGCCGTCTGGATGGGAGCCCTTTTCCTCGCGTTCGCCTCGCTCCTCGCGGCCGACGTCGTGACGGGCTTCGGGAAGCTCTGGCCGAAAGGAACGGTCCCCGCTCGGTCCGCGGCGCTCGTCGTCGCGGCCGTCCTGTCGGTCGTCGCGGTCGTCCAGGCCGCGCGCGGGCCGCGGGTGGTCCGGCACGAGGTGAAGGTGGCGTCCCTTCCGGGAGGACGCTCCGAGCTGAGGCTCGTCCAGCTTTCAGACCTCCACCTCGGGACGCTCCTCGGCGAGCGGTGGCTCGGCCAGAGGGTCGCAGAGGCGAACGCCCTCGCACCCGACCTCGTCGTCGTGACGGGAGACCTCGTCGACAGCGAGGTGGGGCCGGTCGGACCGCTCGCTCCCGGGCTGCGCTCTCTGCGCGCTCCGCTGGGCGTCTGGGGCGTCACCGGGAACCACGAGTTCTACGCGGGGCTCGAGCGATGCCTCGCGGTCTACGAGGCGGCGGGGATCCGGACGCTGCGCGACGGGTGGGCCGAGGTGGTGCCCGGGCTCGTCCTGACCGGCGTCGACGACCTGACGGCACGGCGGCAGCTCGGCCTCGACGGCCGTACCCTCGATCGCGCGTTCGCCGGGGCTCCGAAGAACGCGGTCGTCGTCCACCTCTCGCACTCGCCCCTCCTCGTCCGCGAGGCGGCCTCTCGCGGAGCCCGGCTGATGCTCTCTGGGCACACCCACGGCGGGCAGCTCTGGCCGTTCGTCTACCTCTCGGCGATCCCTTATCCCTTCCAGGCGGGGCGCTACGAGGTCGACGGGATGACGCTCGTCGTCTCGCGTGGGACCGGAACCTGGGGGCCGCCGATGAGGCTCTTCTTCCGATCGGAGATCGTCGAGGTCACGCTTCGGGCGTGAGGGTCCGCTTCGTCCTCCTGGCTGCCGCGGCCTTCGCGGCGGGCCTGCTCGCCCCGCAGGCGGAGGCGGTCCGCTCGGCGATGCGCGTCTACACCTCCCGGGACGGCCTATCCCAGCTCCAGGTGACGGCGCTCTGCCAGGACCGCGAGGGCTTCCTCTGGGTCGGGACGCTCGCAGGGGGGCTCGGCCGGTACGACGGACGCCGCTTCGAGAGTATCGACGCGGCGACGGGGCTCCCGGGCTCGTCCGTCCAGTCCCTCTCCCTCGGGCCGGCGAACGAGCTCCTCGTCGGCACGACGAACGGGGCCGCGGTCTTCTCGAACGGGGCCTGGAAGACGCTCCCGCTCCCGGCCGGACCGTCCCCCGAGGTGAACGCTCTCCTCGCGCTTCGCGACGGGAGGCTCTACGCCGCCGCGTCCGGCGGGCTCTTCGTCGCCTCCTCCATCGGCGCCCCGTTCGAAGCGGTGCCGGCGGTGGGCGACCTCGCGGGGACGGAGGTCGTGGACCTGCTCCAGGCGGCCGACGGCGTCCTCTGGGCCGGGACGACGCGGGGCCTCGCGAAGCTCCATCCCGGAGGTGCGCTGACGCGTTTCGAGGCGAAGGGCCTTCCCCTTCGGACCGCGACGGTCGTGGTGCCCGGCTCCGGCGGCAGCCTGCTCGTCGGCCTCGGTGAGGAAGGCCTCTTCGAGGTGGACCCGGTCGCGGCCGTCGCCCGCCGCGTCGGGAACGACCAAGCTCCCGGCCGGAACGTCTCCGACGTGAGGCGCGAGGCGGAGGGGGGAGGCGTGTGGATCGCCACGAGCGACCTGGGCGCCTTTCGGTGGGACGGCGGCTCGACCTTCGAAAGGCACGGTCCGGTGCAGGGGCTTCCGGACGCCCGGGTCTGGGCCGTCCTCGAGGACAGGGAGGGGATCGTGTGGCTCGGAACCGACTCGGGCCTCGCGAGGATCGGACCCTCGGCGTTTCGCACGTACGGGCCGGAGGACGGGCTCCCGCCGGCTTCGCCGCTCTACGGCATGGCCGAGACGCCCGACGGGACCCTCTGGTTCGGCGGGCACGATCGCGGCCTCCTTCGCCGCTCCGAGGACGGCACGTTCCGCCTCTACACCTCCGGGGACGGCCTTCCGCACAACGAAGTCCGGTCGTTCTGCGTGTCGCCTGAAGGGGACGTGATCGTCACCACGTCGCGCGGGGCGGTGCGGATCTCGAAAGGCCGCGTGGGACCGTTCCGGCTACCCGACGGCGCGCCGAGGACGATCGACGAGATCGCGTTCGGCCGGGACGGCGCGCTCCTGCTCGGTTCGGCCCGGCAGGGCCTTTTCGTCGTCCGCGAGGGGCGGCTCTCCAGGGCCGGTGCGCCGGTGGGCGACTCGGTCTCGGTGATCCACGTCGGCCCCGGGGGCACCGTCTGGGTCGGGGGGCTGGGGTGGGGGGCGGCCGGCCTCAGGGAGGGAGCGGCGCCGGAGGCCCTCGGTCCGGCCGAGGGCCTCCCCTCGAAGGTCGTGACCTCCATCCTCGAGGATCGGCGCGGGGGGCTCTGGGTCGCTACGGACCGGGGCCTCTTCCACCGGACGGCCGACCGGCGGACCCGCGTCCTCGACGCGCGGTCGGGCCTTCCGGATTCCTACGTCTACTGGGTCGGCGAGGATCGGGAGGGATACGTCTGGGCCGGCACGAACAGGGGCGCCGCACGGATCGCCCCGTCGGGAGACGTGCGGGTCTTCACGACGAACGACGGCCTCGGAGCGGACGAGTGCAACGAGGACGGGTTCTTCTGCGATTCGAAGGGGCGCGTCTGGATCACGACGAACGGGCTCTCGCTCTTCGTGGGGCTGCCGGCGCCACGGCGCCCTGTGCCGCCGCTCGTCGCCGTGACGGAGGTCCGCGTGGGGACGGTGGCCCTTGCCCCGGGCCGGGACGTCGTCCTCCCGTCGAAGCACCTGCCCCTCACGCTGCGGTTCGCCGCGCTCTCCTTCCTCGACGAGGGAGCGACGTCGTTCCGCTACCGGCTCGCCGGGCTCTCGGACTCGTGGACCGTCGCCGGGCCCGGGCAGGCCGAGACGACCTACGGCGCCCTCGGGCCGGGGAAGTACGTCTTCGAGGTGACGGCGACGACGGTCGACGGCCGCTCGCCGAGATCCCCGGCTTCGGTTCGCGTGACCGTGGAGGCCCCGTGGTGGCAGACGCTGCCGGTCGTCCTCGCGGGAGCCTTCGTCCTCGTGGCGGCCTTCGCCGTCTTCGTGAACGTGCGCGAGCGGCGGCTCGTGGGGGCGCGGACCCGCCTCGAGAGGATCGTCGCCGAGAGGACCGAGGAGCTTCGCAGCCTGAACGAGCAGCTCTCCGAGCTCGCGATCACCGACGCGCTGACGGGCCTGCCGAATCGCCGGTCGATCCTCAGCTCGGCCGAGGAGGGCTTTTCACTCGCCCGCCGGAAGTCGACCCCGTTCTCGGTCGCCATGATCGACTTCGACAACTTCAAGGCGATCAACGACTCGCTCGGCCACGCCGAAGGGGACCGGCTCCTCGTCGAAGGAGCGCGACGGATGGTGGAGTGCCTGAGGACGGAGGACGTCGTCGGCCGCTACGGGGGAGAGGAGTTCCTGGCCGCCTTTCCGATGACAGGTCCCGAGGGGGCGCTCGCCGTCGGGGAGAGGCTTCGCCGGGCCGTCTGGGGCGTGAGGCTGACCGCCCCGGTGGAGGGGTTGCCGCCGCGAGACCTCGCTACCGTCAGCGTGGGCGTCGCCTCGATTTCCGACGCCGACCGGACCCTCGACGACCTCCTCCGCCGCGCCGACGCCGCCCTCTACGAGGCCAAGCAGGCGGGACGCGACCGCGTCGTCTGCCGGTAGCGCGCCCGCGGAAGCGCGCCCGCTCGCCGGCGCCCGAGGCCGGACGCGGGGAATCGGGTCGCTCCGAGGGGATCCCAGCGGGACATCCTGTCGCATACGGCGTCCTCCCGGAACCTTCCGCCTCCTGCCCCGTAACTGCGGGCATGACCCTCGAATTGGATCCGTCTGTCGAGACGAATCGTCCCGTCCGGGGGTCCTGGAGGACTGGAATGGGCAAGCTCTTCAAGGTGCTCCTCGTCCTGATCGTCCTGGGCGGCGTCGCCACGGGGATCTACGCCCTCGCGAGCTCGGGAAAGAAGGGCGACGGCGGCATGAAGATCGTCGTGGCCGAGTCGGGCTCGATCACCGAGAAGGCGCTCGCGGTGGGACAGATCCAGCCCCGGCAGAAGTTCTCGGTGAAATCGAAGATCTCCGGGATCGTGAAGGGCTGCCGGGTCGAGGTCGGCGATCGCGTGAAGGCGGGAGACCCGATCCTCGAGATCCAGCCCGACCCGACGCCGCTCGAGGTGACCGAGGTCGACCGCCGCCTGGAGTCGGCGACGGCGTCGTTCGAGCGCGCGAAGGCCGAGTACGACCGGGCGAAGGAGCTGAACCGGCAGGGGATCACGGCCCGTTCCGACGTCGACGTGAAGCGCGAGGCGTTCGAGCTCGCCAAGATCGCCGTCGCCAAGGCCGACCAGGACCGCGAGCTGACCCGGAAGGGGAAGATCACCTCGATCGCCTCCGGCATCGACTCGATCATCCGGGCGCCCGCTGCCGGGACGATCCTGACCCGCGCCGTGAACCCGGGCGACCCGGTCGTCCCGCTCACCTCGTACCAGCCGGGCACGGAGCTCGCGACGATCGCCGACATGAGCGACCTCATCTTCAAGGGGACCGTCGACGAGATCGACGTCGGCAAGCTCCACGTCGGCCTCGAGGCGCGCATCAAGGTCGGCGCTCTCCCGACGGACGTCGTCACCGGCAAGGTCTCCCGCATCGCGCCGCAGGCGCAGCAGAAGGACGGGGCGACGCTCTTCGACGTCGAGATCGAGCTGGACCCCGGCCAGAAGATCGTCCTGCGCGCCGGGTACTCGGCGAACGCGGACCTGATCATCCGCGAGAAGAAGGACGTCGTGACGATTCCCGAGCGCCTCGTGACGTTCGAGGACGGCGGGAAGAAAGCCTTCGTCGAGCTGCCAGGAAAGAACCCCAAGGACGAGCCGAAGAAGGTCGAGATCGAGACCGGGATCTCCGACGGCCTGAACATCGAGGTGACGAGCGGAGTGAAGAAGGGCGACCAGCTCGTCCAGCGGCCGCCGAAGACGATCAGCTAGGACGCCCGATGCTCCGCGACGCGCTGCTGCAGCTCCACAGGGACCTGAAGAGCCAGAAGCTCCGGACGCTCCTGACGGTCTTCGGGCTCGTCTGGGGGACGGTCGCGGTCACGCTCCTTCTCGCATTCGGCGCGGGGCTGAAGAAGCAGCTCGTCAAGTCTACGGCCGGCCTCGGAGACCGGATCTGCATCGCCTGGCCCGGCCTGACGTCGATCCCCTACCAGGGGCTCGGCAAGGGCCGGAGGATCCGGATCACCGACGAGGACCTCGAGGCGGTGAGGCCCCGCGTCGAGGGCCTGAAGAGGATGTCGAGCGAGTACAGCGACGGCTGGAAGCTGGTCTACAACCTGAAGACCTACCCGGTCGACGTGTCCGGCGTCCTGCCCGAGTTCGGCGAGATGCGGAACCTGATCCCGGTCCCGGGAGGGCGGTTCCTGAACCCGCTCGACATGCAGCACCAGCGCCGGGTCGTCTTCCTCGGGAACGAGGTGGCCGAGGACGTCTTCGGGAAGGGGACCGACCCGGTGGGGAAGACGGTCCTCCTCAACGGCTCGCCCTTCCTCGTGATCGGGGTCCTGACGAAGAAGCTGCAGGACTCGAGCTACAACAGCCGCGACAGCGGGCTGGCCTGGATCCCCGGGACGACGTTCCGCGCGCTCACCGGGCGAAAGTACCTCTCGAACTTCGTCTACCAGCCCGCCTCGGCCCTCGAGGCGAAGGCGGTGACGGACAGCCTGCGGGCCGCGCTCTCGCGGCGGCTCAAGTTCGACCCCGAGGACAAGGAAGCCTTCGGCGTCTGGGACACGACCGAGGCGTTCAAGTTCTTCGAGGTCTTCATGCTCGCCTTCTCGCTCTTCCTCGGCATCGTCGGGTCGCTGACGCTCGTCGTCGGAGGGATCGGCGTCTCGAACATCATGAACGTCGTCGTCGACGAGCGAACGAAGGAGATCGGCGTGAAGATGGCGCTCGGCGCGAAGTCGGGGGCGATCCTCAGGCAGTTCCTCGTCGAGACCCTCCTCGTGACGGCGATCGGCGGCGCCGTCGGCTTCGCGATCTCGCTCGGCATCTGCTCCGCCTTTCCGGAGAGTCTCCAGGAGTACGTCGGCAAGCCCGAGGTCTCGCCGGTCGTCGCGTCGATCACGGTCGGCATCCTCGGCGTCATCGGCTTCCTCGCCGGCTACTTCCCGGCCCGAACCGCGTCCCGGCTCGACCCGGTCGTGGCGATGAAGCTGTAGGAGGGGAGCCGTGAAAGTCATCTTCCACCTCTTCCTCCAGTCCGCCACGCTCGGCAGGAAGCGGGCGTTCCTGACGATCGCCGCGATCGCCTGGGGGACCGTCGCGATCCTCCTCCTCCTCGCCTTCGGCGAGGGGCTGAAGCGCCAGCTCTCGAGCAACTCCCGTGCGATGGGCGAGAACATCGGCGTCATGTGGATGAGCGAGACGACGAAGGCGTGGAAGGGGATGAACCCCGGCCGCCCGATCCGGGTCCGGATCGACGACCTCGCCCTCCTGAAGTCGCGCCTTCCCGAGGTCGAGTCGCTCATCGGCGAGGTGAACGCCTCGCGCACGAACCTGACCCACGGAAAGAAGACGGTTGCCGGCCGCGTGAAGGGCGTGAGCTACCCCTACGGAGAGGCCCGCAAGCAGTACCCGGTCGCGGGGGGGCGGTTCCTCTCGCCGCTCGATGAGGCGGAGCGCCGCCGGGTCATCTTCCTCGGCAACGAGCTCGCCGAGGACATCTTCGGCAAGGAGGACCCGGTCGGGCAGACGCTCCTCGTCGCGAACGCCCCGTTCACGGTCATCGGCGTCATGCAGAAGAAGACGCAGATGGGCGCGTACTCCGGGATGGACAAGGACCACTCCATCATCCCGATCACGACGTTCAAGGCGCTCTTCGGCCGCGCGACCGTGAACAACCTCGTCATCCTCGTGGCCGACCCCTCGAAGATGAAGGACGCCATCGCGCGGACGCGCGAGGTCGTCGCCGCCAAGTACGCCTTCGACCCTTCCGACGAGCGTGCGCTGCCGACCTGGGACACGGTCGAGTCGCAGCAGACGATGGGGAAGATGACGATCGGGATCCAGATGTTCCTCGGGATCATCGGCGCGCTGACGCTCCTCATCGGCGGCGTCGGCGTCGCGAACATCATGTACGCCGTCGTCAAGGAGCGGACGCGCGAGATCGGCGTGAAGATGGCCCTCGGCGCGAAGGCGGGGTGGATCACCGGGCCGTTCGTCCTCGAGGGGCTCTCGTACACCCTCGTCGGAGGCGCGGCCGGGATGCTCATCGCGACGCTCCTCGTCCTCGGGATGAGCTTCATCCCGACCGACGGGAACCAGGTGATGGAGTTCCTCGGGACGCCGAAGCTCTCGCTCCCGATCGGCGTCGCCACCGCCTCGATCCTCGGTGTCATCGGCCTCCTCGCCGGCTACTTCCCGGCGCGCCGCGCCGCCGCCGTCGACCCCGCCTCCACCCTTCGCTACGAGTAGGAGCCCGACATGTCGAGCCGCCGAGAGAAGACGAGTGAGAAGACGACCAGCCCGAACGGAGGCCCGATCATCGAGATGGCGGGGATCCGGAAGGTCTACGACACCGGCAAGGTGAAGGTGGAGGCGCTCAAGGGCATCGACCTGAAGATCGGGAAGGGCGAGTTCGTCGCGATCGTCGGCCCGTCGGGCTCCGGCAAGTCGACCCTCATGAACCTCGTCGGCTGCCTCGACACGCCGTCGGGCGGCGACTACTTCATCGGCGGGGAGAAGGTCGCGGGGCTCTCGCGCGACCAGCTCGCCGACGTGAGGAACCGTCGCGTCGGCTTCGTCTTCCAGGCCTTCAACCTCCTGCCGCAGATCTCGGCCTTCGAGAACGTCGAGATGCCGCTCGTCTTCGGGGGCGTCCCGCCGAAGGTCCGTCGGGCGAAGGTGGCCGAGCTCCTCGGCAGGGTCGGCCTCGGCGACCGGATGGACCACAAGCCGACGGAGCTCTCGGGCGGCCAGATGCAACGCGTGGCGATCGCGCGGGCCCTCGCGATGGACCCCGACATCGTCCTCGCCGACGAGCCGACCGGGAACCTCGACACGACGTCGGGGACCGACATCATGGGCGTCTTCCTCGACCTCTGGAGGCAGGGCTCGACGCTCGTCGTCATCACGCACGACCTGGCGCTCGCCCGCCGCGCGAGCCGGATCGTCGAGATCCGCGACGGGCGGATCGTGAGCGACCGGCCGGCGGAAGAGGCGGCGTAGGGAAGGGCGGAGGTTCGGCGAGCAGCTCGGGGCGACGGGAGGGCGAGGGCTCGTGTACCCTCCCCACGCGGAGGCGAGCGATGGCGGATTCGAGGCGGGAGGCAGGGGAGAGCCGGTCCGGAGTCCACCGTTCCCCGAAGGCCACTCCGCGCGGAGCCGCTTCGCCGCCGAGGCTCTCCCGCCACGTGCGTCCCGCCGGGATGCCGGTCGAGGAGTGGCAACGCGCCCTGCGCCGGCAGCACGGGGCCGCGCAGCCGTTCGTCCTGAAGAAGGTCGGCAAGGAGAAGGTCTTCTCCGACTTCCTCGTCACGAACCCGGCGAGCCGGAGGACCTGGCGGGTCGCGATCCGCGGCGAGGAGCCGGGCGTCAGCTTCTGCTCGTGCCCCGACTTCGCCACGAACCTCCTCGGCACGTGCAAGCACGTCGAGTTCGTCCTGGCCACGCTCCGCAGGCGGCGGGGCGCGGCGCGCCTTCTTCGCGAGGGGTTCCGTCCCGCCTGGAGCAGCGTCTCGCTCGTCTACGGCGCCCGGCGCCGGCTGAAGCTCCGGCTTGCCGAAGGGGCTCCGCGAGGCCTCCGAAAGGCTGCGGCGGGTCTCGTCGACCCGGACGGCTTCCTGCGCGAAGAGGCCTACGGGCGGCTCGAGGCCCTCGGAAGCGCCGCGCGGCGCGCCGGTCACGACCTGAGGGTCTACGACGACGCAGCTCGATTCGCGGGTGCGGTCCTCGAGGGCGAGGAGCGGCGCCGCCGGCTCGAAAGGGCCTTCCCGGCAGGCGCCGCGAGCCCCGCCTTCGACGGGCTCCTGAAGACGCCGCTGCCGGGGTACCAGCGCGAAGGGGCGCTCTTCGCCTGCCGCGCCGGACGGGCGATCCTCGCCGACGAGATGGGCCTCGGGAAGACGGTGCAGGCGATCGCCGCCGCCGAGATCGCCGCCCGCTGGCTGGGCGTCGAGCGCGTCCTCGTCGTCTGCCCGGCCTCGCTCAAGCACCAGTGGCAGGAGGAGGCGGAGCGCTTCTCTACACGGCCGGTCGCCGTGGTCGGCGGCGGGCGCGCGTCACGCGAGGCGGCCTGGAGCGCCCCGGGCTTCCTCAAGGTCACGGGCTACGACGCCATTCACCGGGACCTCGAGGCCATCGCGCGGTGGGCGCCGCAGCTCGTCGTGCTCGACGAGGCGCAGCGGATCAAGAACTGGGCGACGCGCGTCGCCGTGGCCGTCAAGCGGATCGAGTCGCCGCTCGCCCTCGTCCTGACGGGGACGCCGCTCGAGAACCGGCTCGAGGAGCTGATCTCGATCGTCCAGTTCGTCGACCAGCACCGCCTCGGGCCGACCTGGCGCGTCCTCCACGACCACCAGGTCGCCGACGAGGGCTCGACGCGGGTCGTCGGGTACCGCGACCTCGACCGCCTCGGCGAAAGCCTCGGGCCGGTCCTCCTCCGGCGCCGGAAGGCCGAGGTCCTCGCGCAGCTCCCGGAGCGGAGGGGCAAGCGGCTCTTTTTCCCGCTCACCGACACGCAGAGGGCGCTGCACGACGAGAATCTCGAGACGGTCGCGAGGATCGCTGCGAAGTGGCGGCGGTACCGTTTCCTCTCGGACGGGGACCAGAAGCGGCTGACGATCGCCCTCCAGAACATGCGGATGGCGTGCGACGACGCCTTCCTCCTCGACGGGAAGACCCGGAGCGGCCGGAAGGCCGCCGAGGTCGACGCCCTTCTCGGCGACCTCCTCGCCGAGGACGGGGCGAAGGTCGTCGTCTTCAGCCAGTGGGTGCGGATGCACGAGCTCCTCATCGAGCGGCTCGAGGCTTCGGGGCGCGGCTTCGCCTTCCTCCACGGGGGCGTCCCGTCGGGCGACCGCGGCGCCCTCGTGAGGCGGTTCCGGACCGAGCCGGCCTGCCGCGTCTTCCTCTCGACGGACGCCGGAGGGACGGGCCTCAACCTCCAGGCCGCGTCGGCCGTCGTCAACGTCGACCTCCCTTGGAACCCCGCCATCCTCGAGCAGCGGATCGGGCGGGTCCACAGGCTGGGGCAGACCCGCCCGGTCCAGGTCTTCGACCTCGTGGCGGAGGACTCGATCGAGCAGCGGATGCTCGGCCTTCTCGGCTTCAAGCGGGCCCTCTTCGCGGGCGTCCTCGACGGGGGCGAGAAGGAGGTCCGTCTCGGCGGCAGCCGTCTCGCGCGTTTCCTCGAGGCCGTCGGCGAGGTCGCGGAGCCGCAGACGCATGCCGATTCCCGAGGCGAACGGGCCGGCGCGGCGGTCTCGCCGGAGGGCGCGACGGCGGCCACTGCGAACGGCGAGGGGACCGGCGGCTCACCGGCCCCGCTGCCGGCCGCCGCGCCGACGGGACTCCCTCCCCGCGCGGACGTCGCGTCGCTCCTGCGCGTCGGCGCCGCTCTTCTCGGGCAGCTCGCGTCCGCCGCGGAAGCGGCCGCGTCCGGCGCGTCCGGGGGCGGTCTTCGGATCGAGGCGGACCCGTCCACCGGCCGGTCGGTCCTCCGGCTCGATCTCGCCGACGCCGAGGCCTTCCTCGGCGCTCTCGCCGCCCTCGCCGGGGGTCGGCCCGCGTGAGCGCGACCGGTACGTCCTCTCTCCCCCGCGTCGGCATGCTCGCGACGGTCCGCAACCGTGGCGGCGTCGTCAGCGCCGCCGAGCCGTTCGGGTCGGGGACGAAGGAGGGCCTGCTCCACCTCGTCACGCTCGAATGGGCGGACGGCGGGGGCAGCACCGGGGAGACGGTCGTCTGGGAGCGGGAGCCCTTCGCCCGGCTCCTCGAGCCGAAGGCGCTGCCCGACGTCGAGGGCGAGAGCGCGATGCGGCCCGACGACTTCGACGCGCTCGTCCGTTCCGCCCGCTGGACGACGATGAGGTCGTTTCTCGACCCGGACGGCGGCGACGGGCCGCTCTCGAGGCTCCCGTCTCGGCCCCCTTCCACGTCGCGCTCCAGCCCGAGGACGACCAGCTCGTCCCTCTCTTCGAGCACCGCCTCTTCCTCACCGCGACGCCGCGCAACGGCGTCACGCGGTTCTTCTCGGGTCTCCTCGAGAGGCTCGACCCGGTCCGCTTCACGCGGCGCGACGAGCTGACCCCCGCCGAGGAGGCGCGCGTCGAGGACGTGCTCGTCCGCCGGCTCGAGCGCGAGATCTACGAGCGGACCGATCCGCCCCGCTTTTCCGAGCGATTCCCTCACCCGCTCCCGATCCGCTTCTCGCGCGAGGAGGAGGCCCTCTCCGAGGTGTTCCGCAGCTTTCGCGCCGCGCTTCGCTCCGCCGTGGCCTCAGCCTCGCGGGCCGACCAGCGCGCCGGTTCGTTCGCGGCGGAGATCCTCGGCAAGCGGCTCCTCGGCGCGGTCCCGTTCGCCGACTCCCGGTGGCGGACGGTCGACGGGCTTTCCGAGACGACGCCGGCCGAGGCCCGGCTCGCGCACGCGGCCCGGACGATCGGCGCCTGGCTCCTGCCGCTTCGCGAGAAGCTCGGCGCCGAGGTCGACGCCGTCGGCCGCGCGCTCGAGGCGCTCGGACTTCCCGCGGACGGTGCCTCGCCGACCTCGGCCTCGGCCACGACGACCGCGCCCGCGAGCCCCAGCCCGTCGCCTCCCGCCTCGGCGAACGCTTCCTCCCGTGGCAGCTCGCGCAGTCCGTCGAGGAGAGCTGCGCCGAGTGCGAGCGGCACGAGGAGCGGCTCCTGGGCAGAGCGTCAGCCGCGATGGACGCGAGGTAACGCGGAGTTAGGATGATGACCCCATGCTGACCTGTGTCGAGGCCTTGAAGTTCCGGTCCCTTCGCTACCTGACGACACCGTTGTCCCGGTTCCAGGTGCTGGTCGGAGCGAACGGCTCCGGGAAGTCGAGCTTTCTCGACGTCGCCGGTTTCCTCGGAGACCAGCGCTTTCAAGGTGACCGTTTCCTTTGTGGCCGGCGGCCGCAACCCGCATGGTGAGTGGCTTTCCGCGTCTGGGAAGAACTGAAGCTGCCCGTCACGAAGGCCGGAAAGCCAATGGCAAGCGCCTGTTCTTACGGTAAGTTACAAGTTTACAATACTTTACCACCTTGAAGGGGCTGCCTCGGAGACCTGATTCGAGTCGGTCCGGGGAGGTCGGTGACGGGAGACGTCGCGGCTGGCGTCGCCCCTCGCGCGGCGGACCCCTCTCACCTCTGCTGGATGCGCGAGGGACGGCGATTCGAGGTGGCCGTCGAGCTGCGGATTCCGGACGATCTCGTCTCCCGCCAGAAAGAGGGGCCGTATCGATTCGCCCGGTACGAGGTCTCCTTCGACACGGGAGGGGACGACGGCGAGATGGGCCTGGCCGGGGAGACGCTGTGGCTCATGAAGGACGCGAGAGCCGAAGCGACGGACCCGGTGCTCTTCCCGCTTCCCGAGGAACCACCGGACTCGATCATCCGCGGTCCCCGGAAACAGTCGCCGGCCGGGTGGCGGAAGGTCGTGAACAAGACGCACGAGTCGGGGAACGACTACTTCTTCTCCGAGACCTCGGGCTGGAACGCTCCCTTCCGTCTCGGGCCTGCGAAGTCGGCTCTCGCGAACCTGCCGGAGGACGAGGAACGATTCCTCGTCGCGACCTGGGTCCGGCGGGTGCTGTCGGACGGTCTACAGCGGGTGGTGCTGAGTGCCGAGGCGATGAGGCGGCCGAGTCCTGCTGGCTCGCCACGAAGGTACCTGCCAGACGGGTCCAACCTCCCGTGGGCCGTGGAAGGGCTCCGGATCTCCGGAAACGGGCGCTTCCGGCGCTGGGTCGATCACGTGCGTGCTGCTCTCCCGGATCTTCGGGACGTGACGACGGAGCTGCGGGAGGAGGACCGAAGCCGGTACCTCGTCCTCGAGTACGAGAACGGCCTGAGGGCCCCGGCCTGGGTCGTCTCGGACGGGACGCTGCGGCTTCTCGCCCTGACGTTGATCCCCTGTCTGGCGGAGTCCGATCGGCTCTACCTGATCGAGGAGCCGGAGAACGGAATCCACCCACGTGCGATCGAGGTCGTCTATCTAGCGCTCTCCTCCGTGTACGGCGGTCAGGTCCTCAGCGCGAGCCATTCCCCGGTCGTTCTGGGAATGGCGAAGCGGGAAGAAGTCCTCTGCTTCGCGAAGGGAGAGGCGGGCGCAACGGCGGTCGTCCGGGGGAGCGAGCATCCGCAGCTCAGGGACTGGAAAGGGTCTCTCGACCTCGGGACGCTCTTCGCGGCCGGGGTCCTCGGGTGACGGGCGACCTCGTCGTCCTGGTGCCCGACAAGGACACGGAGCAGACGATCCAGGCCGTCCTGGCGTGACCGAAATCACTCGGAATTCGGGCGCTGACCTCGAGAATTCTCGTTCATCCACAGAAAGACCCGGGCTGCTATGGAACGGGCGCCGAGCTTCTGCGAACGCAGCTTCGGTCCTGGCAGCACGGCCTCGTCCTCTTCGACCGGGCCTGGGAAGGGGCTCCGTCCGGAGACCGAGAGGTGCTGGAGCGCAAGGTCCAGACGGACCTCGGTCAGATGCAGGCCGGTTGGGGCCGGTGCATCGTGATCGACCCGGAGCTGGAAGTCTGGCTTTTCAGCGACTCTCCGCGCCTGGACGAGGCGCTCGGCTGGTCCGGTCGTACCCCTGATCTCAGGGCCTGGCTGAAGGCACAGGGCGAGTGGCCGGAAGGTCTTCCGAAACCGCCGGACCCGGAGAGAGCGTTTCGGAAGGCGGTGTACGAGGTCCGGCTCCCGGCCGCGGCGTCGCTCTTCGGCGCGGTGGCCCGGACGGTCTCGCTCGCCCGATGCCGGGACGCCTCCTTCGTCTCGCTCGTCGGGCAGCTGCGCTCCTGGTTTCCGCCGGATGCGTCAGTCCTGAGCGGACGCGGCTGAAAGGCGCCTGATGGCGGCGAGAACGAAGGCCCAGGAACCGATCTTCCCCGGCGAGATCCTCATGGAGGAGGTCATGCGCCCGCTTTGGCTCGGCATCCGCTCGCTGGCACGAGCGCTCCGGGTCCCGGCGAACCGGATCAGCGGCATCGTCAACGGCACACGCGCGATCTCGGCCCATACCGCTTTGCGGCTGGGCGAGCACTTCGGCACTTCGCCCGAGATCCGGCTCGACCTTCCGTCGGACTACGAGCATCGCGTCGCACGGCAGACGACCTGGAAAGAGGTCGAGTCACGGGTCCAGACGCGATTGGCGTGACCTCGAGATCCCGGCGGTGACGGCCGGGATCTCAAGGTGTCTTCGGGTCCCCGCCGGCCGCAACCTCTCCTTCCAGGAACTCCCGCGCTCGCGCCGCGATCGCGTCGATGGCCGCGTCGTCCAGCGCGCCGGGGAGGCGCGGCAGGTCGCGGCGCCGGAGCGGAGCCTCCTCCCGAAGCTCGAGGAGCCGCGCCAGCGCGAGCCGCTTGCGGAAGAGCGCCCGCGGCGTGCCGGCCTTCATGTCGAGGCTGGCGGCGGCGAGGAGGGTGTGCGTCTGGTAGACGCCGGAGGCCCGGACGAGAGGGCGATCGAGGAGGGCGGCCACGAGCACGGACTCGCCGGCCGCGTGCGCGGCGATGGCCCGCCGAACGAGCGAGACGAGACGGCCGACGCGCGAGGAAGAGGGCTTCTTCGCGAGGCACTCCTTCAGGACGGTGCGTAGGGCGACGACGCGGCAGGCGCCCTCGTCCTTCCGGCGCCTCAGCTCCTCGACGAGGGCGAGGGCCTCGTCGAGCTCGCCGAGCCCGGCGAGGGCGAGCGCTTCGAGGTGGAGGACGTGCGGGGGGACGTGCCGCTTTCCGCCCCGCCGGAAGGCGCGAGCGTCGTCGCGCAGGCGCTCCCACCGCGCTTCGTTCGCGTGACCGCGGAGAGCCGTGAGGACGGCGAGGGGGTGGAGCGGGAAGCGGGCGAGGAGGTCGGCCTGGACCCGCTGCCTCAGCTCGTACCGAGGTCCCATCCTGTCGAGGGCGCCGAGGAGAGCCTCGTGCTGGTCCCCCGTCGGGGCCCGCGCCATGATCTCCGCGACGCGCTCCTCGAGGCGGTCTCCGACCAGTCCGTGGATCTCGGCGTAGAGGGCGAGGGAATGGGCGTTCGTCATCCGGGAATGGGTCTCGCAGAGGTAGCTCTCGCCGAGGAGGGTCCCGCTCGGAAGCGGGTCGCGGGCGCGCAGGGAGCCCTTCCACTCGGGCCAGCGCGTGTCCTGATTCAGGGGGACCGCCGCGAAGCGCTCTCCCCACCAGCAGCCGGCGACGACGTGCCGCGAGCCGGCGTCGACGAAGAGGACCGTCTCCTCGGGAGTCGTCACGGAAGGGACGGACAGGTCGAGTCCCGGACCGATCGTGTAGACGCGGCTGTCGATTCGGGAGGGGCAGAGGGCGAAGGCGAGCGCTTCGGTCCGGGACGTCGCGAGGCCGACGTCGAGCTCGCCGTCGCTGCCGGGGAGGTCGGCGAAGGAGCCGAAGCGGCTCGTCGGGCCGGGCTGGAGCTCGAGGATGCGAAGGGGGGCCGGCGCCTCCTCGTCGGTGCCGGGGCGTGCCGGCGCTCGACCCGCGAGGAGAATGCCGGGGCCGGCCGGGTCGGGGCTCGCGGCCTGGAGCTGGAACGGGAGGGGCGGCGGGTCGCCGGCCGCGGGAAGTCCGTCGAGCGTGAGGAGGCGCGCGCGCTCGTCGTCCGCGGTGACGAGGACGGAGGCCCCCTCGCGGAAGACGATGGAGGGCGACGGGTCGAAGGGGAGCTTCGAGCGGGCTCGTCCCGAGACGACGTCCACGAGGTACGAGCACGGCTCCCGACTCGGGCCGTCCGTCACCTCGAGCCAGAGGAGGTCCGACGACGGAAGGGGAAGAGTCTCCTCGACGACGGACGAGGGAGGACGGGCGCCGGCGAGCGAGACGGACCGGACGACCTCGTTCGTTTCGAGGTCGAGATCGACGAGCCCCAGCTCCTCGCCGACGACGCGGAACCGGTTCCCCTCGACGAGCCCGCTCTCGAACGGCCCGATCGCGTGAACGGGCCGGAGCGAGATCCGACGGACGACCTCCTGCCGCTCGACGTCGAGGATGCGGACGAAGAGCCAGCCGGCGGCGGTCTCCGCGAGGACGAGGCGGCGGCCGTCGGCGGAGAGCCAGGGCCGGGTCCGTGTGAGGTCGAAGTCGCGGGTGAGGTCGGCGAGCTCGTCGGCCGGGCCGGGCTCCCCGGAGACGGCGAGGCGAAGGGCCTTGCGGGCGGCCGCCCGGGTCTCGGCGTCGTGGAGGGCCTGGCGGGCCTCGCGGCCTTCGCGAAGACGTCCGGCGAGCGCGGAGAGGGTGGCACGGCCCTCGGCGTCGAGGTCCGGCTTCCGGACCTCGACGAGGAGGGTGGAGGCGACGTCGAGGTCGCCGCGGTCGAGCGCGGCGCGGACCGGCTCGAGGGCCGCGCTCGCGGCGGCGGCGCGCGCCACGGCGAGCGTGGCACGCGCCGCCCTCTCGAGGGCGAGCGCTCGCGGCAGGCGGCCGAGCGTCCGGGAGTGGCTTTCGACGAGTCGAAGCGCTGCGGCCGCGTCGCCCCCGCGAAGGGCTCGCTCGGCCGAGGCGAGCGCGAGAGCGGCCTCCGCGGCGGCCCGGGGCTTCTCGGCCGGGGAGCCGGCGAGGACCTCGTCGACGAGCGCGACCTCGGGAGCTTCCGTTCGGGCCCGCACCCGGGCGCGGAGCGCGTCCGGCAGCTCGGCGAACGAAGCGAGCGCTTCGAGAGAGGGGCCGGAGGCGAAGGCTCCGACGACCCGTCGCACGGCCTGTTCTCCGGCCTCGTCGTCGGCGGCGCGCCGGGCGCGGTCGAGGAGTTGCGGAGCTTCGGGCAGCGCGGGGTCGGCCGCGAGCGCGAGCCCGAGGAGCCGGGCGGCTTCCGCGAAGTCGCCGCGGTCGAATGCGGCGGCGCCGTCCTGCGCGAGCGCGGCGGCGCGCTCGCGGCGGCGGGCGTCCTCGATCTCGCGCAGGACGCGCCGGCCCGCGGCGCCGTCGGGCCAGCGGGCGAGGAACGCGCGGGCCGCCGATTCGGCCGCCTCGAGGTCGCCGGAGGCGTGAAGAGCGAGGAGCGCCTCCTCGGCGGGCTTCCTCTCGTCCCTTCGCGCGCTCTCGAGGCGGGCCTCGAGCTCCGCCGCCTCCGGAAGCGCGGGGTCGGCCAGGCGGGAGGCGGAGAGGTGGGCCGTCGCCCGGCCGAGGTCGCCCGCGTCGAGCGCGGCACGGGCAAGGGTCGCGTGGACACGGGCCGGGAGCGGGCCGTCGAGGCCGCGCGCGAGGCGACCGGCGTGATCGCCGTCGCCCGACCGGGCCGCGGCGAGGGCGAGGAAGCTGCGGACGGCCGGGTCGGCGTGGGACGCCGGGCCGAGCGAGCCCTCGAGCCCGAGAGCGGCCGCGTCGTCGGCGAGGACGTCGACGAGGAGCTCGAGGAGGGCGCGGGCGGCGGACGGTCTCTTGCCGCGCTCGACGGCGGCCGTGAGGAGGCGCTGGGCCTCCTCGTAGTCGTACTCCTCGAGCGCAGCGAGGCCGCGGGCTTCGAGGGTTGCGGAGTCGTCGGCGTCGCGGGCCCCGGCGGCGATGCTCCCTCCGGCGGGAGGGCGGCTCCGGCTCGCGGACGGGCCGGTCGCCTCGGGGCCGGCACCGTCCGGGCCGCCTTCGCCCGCGTCGAGCCGCCGCCTCACGAGGGCGCGCGCCTCCACCGGAAGCTGCGAGACGAGGGCGTGGCAGGCGTCACGCAGGCCCGAGCGATGGCGCAGGCTCACGAGGTCGGGGCTCGAGGGGTCGGGGACGATCTCGACCTCCTCGCCGAAGCGGGTCAGGAGGAGCCCCTGAAGGCGCGACTTCAGCGAGTAGCGCTCCCTTTCGCGCGGGCTCTCCTCGCCCGTCGGGTTGACGTCGTGGACGAGGGCGAAGAGCTCGTCGGCGCGGACGCGGACCCTCCCGGCGAGGACATCCTCGGGGTCGGGGAGGCGGGAGGCGCGCTTCTTCGGCATGCTGGGGACGAAGCATCGCACGCGGCGTCACGACGATCGTCCCCGGGCCGGTGAGCGGAGGTTCCCGTTCCGGCGCCGACCGATCTTACCCATGGAGTAAGATGGCTGCGGAGGACCCGCCATGCCGACCGTGACCGTTTCGTCGAAGGGCCAGATCGTCATCCCGCTCGACGTGAGGAGGGAGTTCGGCCTCCGGGAGGGCGAGCGGCTGGAGGTGACGGCGAAGGCCGACGGGCTCGTCCTCACGCGCGTCCGGGTCCGGGCGGGCCGACCCGGCTGGCGCGCCTGGGGCGGCGCCCTCGCCGGCTCGGGCGCGCTCGAGGAGCATCGAAAGGAGCACGCGAGAGAGGCGGAGCGGTGAGCGTCTGCCTCGACTCGTTCGCGCTCCTCTCGTGGCTTCAGGGGGAGGCCGGCGCCGAGGTCGTGGAGGAGCACCTGGCGAGATCCGTGGCCTCGCGGAGCTCCCGGTGCTGGGTGTCGGCGGTCAACCTCGCGGAGGTCTACTACCGGCTCGAGCGGACGCTCGGCCGCGACGCTGCGGACGGCTTCTGGAAGGGGGCGCTCCGCGGCGAAGTCCCCGTCTCCGTCGTGGACGCGACGCGGCCCCGCGTGCTCGAGGCGGCGCGGCTGAAGGCGCGCTTCCCGATCGCCCTGGCCGACGCCTTCGCCGTGCAGGTCGTTCGCGAGAAGGACGTGGCGCTCGTGACGGGCGACCCCGAGATCCGGGCAGTGGAGAAGGCGGGCGAGGTCCGCGTGACGTGGATCGACCAGTGAGGTGACCGGATGGCTCTGAACCCGATCTCCTTCCCCGAGACGGTCGTCTCGAGCTTCCTGCGCGACCAGCTGACGGCGTACCGCTTCGCGAATTCGCGACGGCACGCGCAGATGCGCGAGCTCCTCTCGCTGGAGAAGACGCGGGCGACGCCGCTCCTGAAGGGGCCGTACGTTTCCGTGTCGCGGGGGTTCCGGCCGGGGCGGAAACTGAAGGGGCTCTCGGCGGATGGAGTCGTCCCCCCGGCGCTCGCGGGCCTCGCGCCGTTCCCGTCGGTCCGGGCGCACCGGGAGGCGGCGATCCGGTCGGTCCGCGAGGGGCGGACGACGGTCGTCTCGACGGGGACGGGCTCGGGGAAGACCGAGGCGTTCCTCCACCCGATCCTCAGCCGCTGCCTCGAGCCGCGCGATGCGGGCGCCGCGCCGGGGATCGTCGCGGTCCTCGTCTACCCGATGAACGCCCTCGCGGAAGACCAGCTCGGGCGCCTCTGGGATCTCCTCTCGGGGACAGGGGTGCCGTTCGGGATGGACGTCGGGAAGACGCCGGAGCGGATGGCCGGCGTCTCCCGAGTCCGGCTGCCGAAGGGGGCCTCGCGCGAGGAGCGCCGGCGGCGGCTCGCCCGGGGCGAGAATTCGTGATGATCCCGTTTAGCGTTCTCGACCTGTGCCCGGTGTTCGAGGGCGGGACGGCGGCCGATGCGCTGCGCAATTCGCTGGACCTCGCCCGACACGCCGAGCGGCTGGGCTACAAGCGTTACTGGCTGGCCGAGCATCACGGCATGGCGGGCATTGCCAGCGCCGCCACAGCGGTGGTGATCTGCCACATCGCGGGGGGCACCTCGACGATCCGCGTCGGATCCGGCGGCATCATGCTGCCCAACCACTCGCCTCTGGTGATCGCCGAGCAGTTCGGCACGCTCGAATCGCTGTTTCCCGGACGCATCGACCTGGGCCTCGGCCGCGCACCGGGCACCGATCAAGGGACTGCCAACGCCCTGCGGCGGGACCTGATGACCAGCGCCGAGCGCTTCCCGCAGGACGTGGTGGAGCTGATGCGCTACCTGGGCCACTTCGAGCCGCAGGGGCCGGTGCAGGCCGTGCCGGGCGCCGGGCTGCGAGTGCCGGTGTGGATTCTGGGCTCCAGCCTGTTCGGGGCGCAGCTGGCCGCGGCCCTGGGACTGCCGTATGCGTTCGCGTCGCACTTCGCCCCGGCGGCGATGATGCAGGCGATCGACATTTACCGCGAGAGCTTCCGGCCTTCAGAGCAGCTGAAACGTCCTTACGTGATGCTCGGCTTCAGCGTTTATGCCGCCGATACGGATGCCGATGGGGAGCTTCTGGCAAGCTCCATGCAGCAGACGTTCGTCGCCCTGCGCACCGGGCGACCGGGCAAGCTGTCCGCGCCGTTGCCGGGCTATCTGGAGCAGCTGCCGCCGGCAGCGCGAGCGATGCTGCAGGAAGCCATGTCCTGCTCGGCCATCGGCTCGCCGCGAACCGTGCGCAGCCAGCTGGCGGCGTTCATAAGGCGCACCGGCGCGGACGAGCTGATGATCGCCAGCCAGATCTACGACCACGCCGCCCGCAAGGCGAGCTATGCCATCGCCGCCCAGGCGCAGCGTGAGCTGGCCGCGACGCAGACCGCCTGAGCCCGCCTCGGGGTTGTTCGCCGCCTCGGCCGGCACCTACGATCCAACCGTTCGGTCGGCGCGCCCGTGCCCCGACCGCTCGTCACCGACCCGCACAGACAAACCACGCGAGGAGAATCCGCATGAGCAAGGGGGTCATTTTCGTTTCCACGGACTGGATCTCGGACCTGCTGGCCGACGCGCTCGGCACGCTCGACTGCGAGATCATCCGCGGCCCGGCGGCCACCGGCCCCGGTCTCACCGTCTGCGACCCGGCCGACTACGCGCGGCTGTTCGGTCGCACCGACGTGATCGTGGTCAGCCCCATCACCAGGATCGACCGCTCGATCATGCAGGCGGCGCCGCGCCTGCGGGCCATCCTGTCGCCGGTGATCGGGGTCGAGAGCATCGACGTCGACGCCGCCACCGAGCTCGGCATCATCGTCGGCCACGGCGCCACGCCGGAGAACTTCCTCGGCATGGCTGAGGCGACCGTGCTGTTCATCGCGGCGCTGGCCATGCAGATGCCGTTCAAGCAACGCCTGCTGGCCGAGAACGCGCCCCGGCCGCGTGAGCTCACGGCGCGCAGCGTGCGCGGACGCACCATCGGTCTGGTCGGCATGGGCCGCATCGCGCGCGGCGTGGTCGACCGCCTGCAGGGCTGGGAAACCGAGATCCTCTACTTCGACCCCTACGTGCCGCAGGACGAGGCGCCGGCCGGCGCCGAGAAGGTGGAGCTGGACGAGCTGCTGAAGCGCTCGGACTTCGTCAGCATGCACGTGACCGTCACCGACGAGACGCGGGCCATGATCGGCGAGCGCGAGCTGCGCCTGATGAAGCCGACGGCATATCTGGTCAACACCGCCCGCGGCGCGGCGCTGGACGAAGCCGCCGTGTCCAAGGTGCTCGCGGAAGGCGCGATTGCCGGTGCGGCGCTGGATGCCTTCGTCGAGGAGCCGCTGCCGATGAGCAGCCCGCTGCGCGAATTCGTGGGCTCGGACAACGTCATCCTGACGCCGCACATCATCGGCCACTCGTACGACGTGATGGCCTCGCTGCCGGTGGCGGCGAAGGCCAACATCGAGCGTATCTTGCGCGGCGAGCCGCCGCTGTACACCAAGAACCCCGAGGTCATCGAGCGCTGGAAGGCGCGCATCGCCAGCATTGGTTGACGGCTTTCTGTCGAGTGATCGGCGTGCCCCGGCCTCACCGACCGGGGCACGCCGCCGCTGCTTGGGCGAGCCCCGTTCCTGGCACGCTCGCCGCGCGTGTCCGCCTGCGAAGGCTTGCCGGGGAGAAGGTATTCGGCCGATCTGGGGGGCGGGATCGACGATCTGTTCGCCGTGGCGAACCAGACGAAGGCCATAAAGGCCTTCTCGTCGCTCGCGTCTTCGGCAGACGATCGGTGGATGCGCGCGCACGTTCGCGAGGACTTGCTCTCACGAAGGGAGGTTTGGGCTCGGGCGTACGCGCAGTGCGTCGCCGAGGAGACCGGCGACGAGACGCTCCTCCACGAGATCGCGACACGGAGGGCTGGCGGCGACGCGTTCCTGCCGGACTCGCAGTGGGCCGTACAGGACGACTTCGCGCCTCTCCGCGATGAGATCCGCGATGTGTTCAGGAGGCTCGGATGGCTCAGATGAGCGCAACCGCATGGGGAGGAAGCCAGCAAGGCCGTTGGGGCTCGAATCGCCGAGGTCACTGGCATGCGGCTGGCCGATGCCGTGGAAGCAGCCTGGTCGGTCCTTCGCGCGCCCGATGTGGACATCGGCGCTGGACCCTGGCTCGAAAGCATGCCGGATGGCACCGAGGTGGGGCGCTTCGAGCGGGAAGCGCTCCTCCCCTTGGCCTGACGACCCCTGGTGCTATCGTTCCCGTCATGGCCTCGTCACCAGAATCTGTGGGTTACAAATGGCTCCGGAAGTTTGCCAAGTGCGTGATAGAGCGCGACTTCCATGATCTCGCGTGACCGAAATCCGTAGGCCCGGCGGGTCATGACGCGGGCCTTGTTGTTGAACCCCTCGACGGCGCCGGTCGGAATGCCCCCGGCTGCCTTGAGCCGAATCCACGCCAAGAGGTAGCCGCGGTGGCTTTGAAGCGTGCGCACGACCTTCTTGAGGGGCTCGATCAGCCCTTTCAAGGTGGTAAGGTATTGCAAACAAGCGACTTACTATAAGAACAGGCGCTTGCCATTGGCTTTCCGGCCTTGGTGACTGGGCAGCTCCAATTCTTCCCAGACGCGGAAAGCCACTCGCCATGCGGGTTGCGGCCGCCGGCCACAAAGGGAACGGTCACCTTGAAAGCGCTGGGAAACATCATTGCTTCTTCCGGAGCGCCAATATGCGGGCTGTCGAGACGTGAGTCGAGCTGGGCTGGTCGAGGCGCTCGACCCGCTTCTTCCTGGGCCGGGACGGAGCCTTTCGAAAGCGCCTCATGTTGACTGCGGCCGCAAGAGCCAGAAGCGCCAGGACGAACTCCGTCTGGGTGAGCTTGCGGAAGACCTTCCAGTGCTTGGCCGGGATAGCGATTTCCATCCCGCGCTCCGTACCCTCGAGCTCGTCAGCGAGAAAGTAGTTCGAGAGGTTCAGAATAGTGCCCGGCCCGTGAACAGCCTC
>CAVOJA010000144.1:0-63661 GCA_963696015.1 uncultured Holophagales bacterium | reverse complement strand
ACCACGGGACGGCCTTCACCGTTTCCGTCGAGGCGCGCGGGCAGACGACGACCGGGATCTCGGCCGCCGATCGCGCGCAGACCGTCCGGACGCTGGTCGACCCGCGGACCAGGCCCCATGACCTGCTCCGCCCCGGTCACACGTTTCCGCTCAGGGCCCGCAAGGGGGGCGTCCTCAAGCGTGCCGGCCATACCGAGGCCTCGATCGACCTCGCGCGGATCGCGGGGCTCATGCCCGCGGCCGTCATCTGCGAGATCCTGAAGGACGACGGCGCGATGGCCCGCGTCCCCGACCTCCTTCGGTTCTCGGAGCTGCACGGTATCCCGGTCGTCTCGGTGGCCGACATCATCCGTCACCGGATGCACCATGAACGGCTCGTCCAGCGCGTCGCCTCTCCCCTCCTCCCGACCGCGAACGGCGACTTTCGCGTCATCGCCTACCGGTCCGACCTCACGGACGAGGAGCACATCGCCCTCGTGAAGGGGGAGATCTCCGAGGACGACCCGATTCTCGTCCGCGTCCACTCATCCTGCCTGACGGGCGACGTGTTCGGCTCGGCGAGGTGCGACTGCGGGGAGCAGCTGAACCTCGCGCTCGAGATGATCGCCCACGAGGGGAAGGGTGTCCTCCTCTACCTCCTCCAGGAGGGGCGCGGCATCGGCCTGCTGAACAAGCTCCGCGCCTATGAGCTTCAGGACCAGGGGATGGACACGGTCACCGCAAACGAGGCGCTCGGCTTCGCGCCCGACGTTCGCGACTACGGCATCGGCTGCCAGATCCTCCGCGACCTCGGCGTGAAGAAGATGCGCCTCCTGACGAACAACCCCAAGAAGTACGTCGCCCTCGACGGCTTCGGCCTCGAGATCGTCGAGCGGGTCTCTCTCGAGATCCCGCCGACCGACTCGACACGAGGCTACCTGTCCGTCAAGAAGGCGAAGATGGGGCACCTCCTCAAGCTGGTGTAGGAAGGCGCGCCGCGGTGGCGTACGGCTTCGTCCTCGTCGGCGGCCTCTCGACGCGCATGGGGCGCGACAAGGCGCTCCTGCCGCTCGAAGGTGTCCCGATGGCGCTGCTGCAGGCGCGGAAGCTCGAGCGGGTCTGTGGCCGTGCCGCGTTCGTCGGAAAGGAACCGGCTCCGTTCGCGGCGTTCGGCTACCCTTTCGTGCCCGACCAATCGGCCGAACGGGCGGCTCTCCACGGCCTCGTCGCGGCGCTGGATTGGAGTCCGGAGGACCACACGATCGTCCTCGCCGCCGACGTGCCTCGCGTCCCGGAGACGCTCCTGGCGGCGCTTCTCGCGCGTCTCGAGGCATCCGGTGCGCCCGCCGTCGTCCCGACCGCCGCGGGGCACTCGCAGCCTCTCTGTGCCGCCTGGTCCCTGCGCGCTCTTCCCGCCCTCCGCCTTGCCGTCGGTGCGGGGGACCTTTCGTTGCGCCGGGTCGTGGAAGCGACTCGCGCCCTTATCCTCTCCGAGGAGGAGACGGCCCTGCTTCCCGGCTTCGCGAGCGGAGCCTTCCAGAACGTGAACACCCCGGAGGAATACCGTGCCGCCGAAGAAGAAACGGCCTGAGCTGACGCATCTCGACGCCGAAGGGGCGGCAAGGATGGTCGACGTCTCCGGGAAGGCGGCGTCGCTCCGGACGGCGACGGCCCGCGCCGTCGTCACGCTGGGACCTGTGGCGTGGTCGGCGCTCGAGGCGTCGGAGAATCGGAAGGGGGACGCCCTCGCCGTAGCCCGCCTCGCGGGAATCCAGGCGGCGAAACGGGCGTCCGACTGGATTCCCCTCTGCCACCCGCTCGTCTTCGACGGTGTCGACGTGGTCCTGACGCGCCACGTCCGGACCCGGAGCGTTGAGGTCGTCGCCTCGGTCCGTGGTACGGGGAAGACCGGCTACGAGATGGAGGCCATGGTCGCGGCGGCCGCGGCGGCGCTCACGGTCTACGACATGTGCAAGGGAGCGGAGAAGGGAATCGTCGTCGGCCCGATCGAGCTCCTCTCCAAGACGGGGGGGAAGAGCGGCGACTGGAATCGCTCTCCCAGCGCTCCTGCGCGCTCTGGCCGGGTGAGACGATGACCGCGCCCATGAAGGTGGCTGTCCTGACCGTCTCCGACCGTTCATTCCGGGGCGAACGGGAAGACCGAGGCGGCCCCGCCGTCGCCGACGCCGTCCGCCGTCTTCTCGACGCGGAGGTGGTCGAGATCCTGGTCGTCCCCGACGAGAAGGACGACATCGCCTGGAACCTGACCCGCCTGGCCGACAACGTCCGCGTCGACCTCGTCCTGACGACGGGGGGGACCGGCCTGGCGGAGCGCGACGTCACGCCCGAAGCGACGCGCTCGGTCGTCTCCGTCGAGCTGCCCGGCCTCCCGGAGGCGATGAGGGCCGCGAGCCGGGCGGCCCTCCCCTCGGCGATGCTTTCGCGGCAGGTCGCGGGTGTCCGCGGAAAGACGCTCGTCGTCAATCTGCCGGGTTCGCCCGGGGGGGCCGTCGAGTGCCTCGAGGCCGTCGCCGCGGCCCTTCCGCACGCCGTCGCGATGCTCCGCGGGGAGGCCCCCGACGCGCATCCGGACCGGGAACCGCGAGCCTGAAGCGGCAGGAGAGGAAGTCCCTCGCGCGTGACGATCGCCCGCCGTCCCGGACCTCTGCTCGCCCTCATCGCCGGCCTTTTCGCGGGGCTTCTCCCGGCCCACGCGGCGCCGCGCACCGTGGAGAACCAGGCCGGGGAGACGGTCCGCCGGATTCTCCGGCTTTCGACCGGGACCGTCGAGACGGTGCCGCTGGAGGGGTACGTGGCGGCAGTCCTGCCGGCCGAGATCGGCGCCGGCGCGCCGGCCGCGGCGCTCGAGGCGCAGGCTGTCGCGGCGCGCTCCTATGCCGTCGCCCGAAAAGACCGTCATGCCGACCAGGGGGCCGACCTCTGCGACGGCGTCCACTGCCAGGTCTTCGAGGGCCTGTCGCGGGCCACCGATGCGACCCGCCGGGCCGCCAGCGCGACACGAGGTCTGGTCCTCGTCCAGGGCGGGCGCGTCATCGCCGCCCCCTTTCACGCCGTTTGCGGCGGGAGGACGGCGCGGCCGGCGGCCGTCTGGGACGACGAGGAGGTCCCCGATCTCGTCCCGGTCGAGGACGATGCGTGCGTCGCGTCGCCGGGAGCGCGATGGACGTTCTTTCTTCCGCGGATGCAGCTCCCGGGGCTCGCCGCCCGGCTCGGGTTTCCCGAGGCGCGTTTCCTCGAGGTGTGGGCGCACGGGGACGATGCGAGGGTCTCGGCTCTCCGCCTCGCGGCCCCGGGCGGGAGGTTTCTCGTCGTGCGCGCGTTCGACGTGAGGGCGCGGGCCTCGGAGATCTGGGGCTGGGCCTCCCTGCGGTCCACCGATTTCGAGATCGAAGAGCGGCCGGCCGGGTACCTCTTCTCGGGACGCGGGACCGGGCATGGGGCAGGCCTCTGCCAGGCGGGGGCGATCGTGAGGGCGCGTCGCGGGGAGAGCCGCGAGGCGATCCTCGCGCATTACTATCGCGGGGTCGTCACTGTGTCCCTCGATTCCCTCGGAGCGCGTCCATGAATCCAGTGCCCGTCCTTTCCGGCCTCGACGCCCTCCTCGCGGACCCCGCGCCGCTGGGCGGCCGACGGCTCGGCCTCGTCGCAAATCCGGCCTCGGTTTCGTCGGGCTTCGTCCCGACGGCCCGGGCTCTCGTCCGTGCCGGTCTCGACGTCCGCGTCCTCTTCGGGCCGGAGCACGGCCTCACGGGAGCCGTCCAGGACATGCACGCCGTCCGGGACGGCGACACGCCGTCGGGGAGGGTCCCCGTCGTCTCGCTCTACGGCGAGCGCTTCGAGGACCTCTCGCCGGGGCCCGGGCACCTCGCGGGCCTCGACGCCGTCGTCTGCGACCTGCCGGACGTCGGCTCGCGCTATTACACCTTCGTCTGGACGACGGCGCTCGTCATGAAAGCGTGCGCGGCGCAGGGAGTTCCGGTCTTCGTCCTCGACCGGCCGAACCCGCTCGGCGGCCTTGCGGTCGAGGGGAACCTCCCCGAGGAACGGCTCCTCTCCTTCGTCGGCCTCTGGCCCGTCCCGCCGCGCCACGGCATGACGACGGCGGAGATCGCGCGCTACGTGAACGCCGAATTCGCGTTTGGCTGCGACCTGACCGTCGTCCCGATGAAGGTCGCGGGCGGGCGAGGCCCCGCTCCGCGAGGGCGGATCGGCGAGACGCCCGCGTGGGTCCTCCCGTCGCCCAACATGCCCTCGCGCGACACGGCTCTCGTCTATCCCGGAATGTGCCTCCTGGAAGGGACGAACCTCTCCGAGGCGCGCGGCACGACGCGTCCCTTCGAGATCGTCGGCGCACCGTGGCTCGACGCGGAGGCCGTCGCGGATCGTGCGAATGCTCTCGGTCTCCCGGGCGTCTCGTTCCGGCCGCACGTCTTCCGCCCGACGTTTCACAAGTTCGCGGGCCAGGACTGCGGTGGAATCCAGCTGCACGTCACCGACGAGGAGACGTTTCGCCCGTACGAGACGGGGCTGCGCCTCGTGAAGCTCCTGCGCGATCTCGACCCGGCGCGGTTCCGATGGCGGACCGAGACGTACGAATACCGGAGCGACGTCCCGGCCATCGACCTTCTCGCGGGGACGCCGCGCTACCGCGAGCTCGTCGATGCGGGTGAGAGCCTCGATCCGTGGATCGCCACCTTCCCGTCCGACATCGCCCGCTTCGCGCCGATTCGCGAGAAGAGCCTCCTCTACCGGGAAGGGCCGCTGCGAGTCCACGTCGTCGGAGCCCACAAGTCGGGGAAGACGACCCTCGCCGCCGGGCTCATCCGCGCGTTCGCGGCCCGGGGCCTCTCGGTCGGCTCGGTCAAGCACACGCGGGACGAGTACGAGACCGACGCCCCCGGAAAGGACTCCCAGCAGCATTTCGCGGCGGGGGCGAATCCCGCCGTCCTGCTCACCGGCCGGCGGTCCGGTGTCCACGCGCGGCACGGCGAGCCGTCGTCTCTGTCGGCCGTGATCGCCCGCGAGATGCCGCACGTCGACGTCGTCGTCGTCGAGGGCTTCCGAGACGATCCGGGGCCGAAGGTGGAGATCTGTCGCGCCGCGACCGGGAGAGATCCGGTGGCGGCGAGCGACGCGGCCGTCGTCGCGGTGCTGACCGACCGGGAGACGTCGCACGCCTCCTCGATCCCGCGGCTCCGGCTCGACGGCGTCGCCGATCTCGTCCCGATCGTCCTCTGCGCCCTCGGCCTCGGAGGTGAAAAGTGAAAGCGATTCTCGTTCCCGCTCCCGGCGGCCCTGAGGCGCTCGTCCTCGGCGAGGCGCCGGAGCCCGTGCTGCGCGATGGCGAAGTCCTCGTCCGCGTCCGGGCGACGGCCGTCAACAGAGCGGACCTCCTCCAGGCCGCGGGGAAGTACCCGCCGCCCGCGGGCGAGTCGGAGATCCTCGGCCTCGAGGCGGCGGGGGTCGTCGAGGGGACGGACGAGCGGGTCAGCTTCCTCTTGCCGGGCGGCGGTTACGCCGAGAAGGTCGCCGTCCCGCGCGGGATGCTGATGCCGATGCCCGCTGACCTTTCCTTCGAGGAGGCCGCGGCGATTCCAGAGGCGTGGTTCACGTCCTACCTCAACCTTTTCCGCGAGGGGGCCCTCGCCGCGGGCGAGGTCGTCCTCGTTCACGCCGCCGCTTCGGGCGTCGGCACCGCCGCGATCCAGCTCGCGAAGGACGCGGGGGCGAGCGTCGTGGCGACCGTTCGCTCCGCGGCAAAGGAGGAGGCCCTGACCGCCCTCGGCGCCGACCTCGTCGTCGACACGACGACACGCGACTTCGCCGAGGCGGTAGAGGAGCGGTTCGGAAAGAGCTCCGTCGGCCTCGTCCTCGACCCGGTCGGCGGAGCAAATCTCGCCCGGAACGTCCGCGTGATGGCTCGATGCGGGCGCCTCGTCCTCATCGCCACCATGGGGGGCGGCTCGGCCGATCTGGACCTGCGCGCCGTCCTCGCGAAGCGCCTCCGTCTCGTCGGCTCGACGCTGCGAGCACGCGCGCTCGCGGAGAAGATCGACCTGACGTCCGCCTTCGCCCGCGACGTTCTCCCGGGCTTTGCCGACGGGCGCTTCCGTCCTCTCGTCGACTCCGTCTTCCCGCTCGAACGGGCGGCCGAGGCGCACCGCCGGATGGCGGAGAACGCGAACGTCGGCAAGATCGTCCTGACGGTGGGCGCGTGACGTTCCGCGCTGCAGTCTTCGACCTCGACGGGACGCTCCTCGACTCCTACGAGGGGATCCACGACGCGCTCTCCGACGTCCTCGCGCATTTCGGGCGCCCTCCCGTCACGGTCGAGGAAACCCGCCGGCTCGTCGGCCACGGCCTCGACGCCCTCGTCGCGAAGGTGCTCCCCGAGGAGCTGCGCGCCGACGCCGTCCAGCACTTCCGCTTCCGCTACAAGGTGAACGCTCCGAAGCTGACGAAGCTGATGCCCGGGGCCGAGCTCGTCGTCTCCGAGCTCTGGCGCCGCGGCATCCGCCTCGCGATCGCCTCGAACAAGCCCGCCGTCTTCAGCCGGCAGCTCCTCGCCGGATTCGGCCTCGCGGAGCTCTTCACGTTCATCGGCGGACCCGACCTGGGGTTCACGGAGAAGCCGGACCCGGCGATGGTCCTCGCGGCGCTCCGGGCGATGCGCGCTACGCCCGCGGAGACGCTCTACGTCGGCGACATGACCGTCGATATCGCGACGGCCCGGGCCGCCGGCCTCCCCGTCGCCGTCGTTCCGGAGGGCTCGTCGACGCGCGAAGAGCTCGAGGCTCTCCGGCCGGACTACATCCTCCCCGCGCTCACCGACGTTCTGGGTCTTTTCGACGAGGCGCCGCCGCCCCGAGGGTAAAATCGGCCGCATGGTTCGTCCTGACGACGAGAGGCAGCTCGGGCTGAGGTTTGAGGAAGGCCTCGAGTCAGGCTCCGTGGTTCCAGCGGGTGAGAGTCCCGTCCCGGTAAGCGCCGGAGCGCCGGGTAGCAGGCCCCAGGCAGGCGGGGAGACCCGATCTGCCCGAGCGGGGCGTCAAGAGCCCCCGAACAGGGGGGAGCAACAGCGCGGGCGGTAAGATGAAGTGAAGCCTGCAGCCTCGAAAGATAAACAATGGGGGAGCCGAGCCACTCATGTCATGGCGAAGG
The DNA here is from genome assembly GCA_963696015.1 of uncultured Holophagales bacterium. Classification (GTDB taxonomy): domain Bacteria; phylum Acidobacteriota; class Thermoanaerobaculia; order UBA5066; family UBA5066; genus UBA5066. The sequence continues at coordinate 56,500 of CAVOJA010000144.1, read as the reverse complement.
CCACGTCCACGGCGCAGGGAACCGGAAGAGAAAGCGCCGTGGGTCCCTCCGGGGTATTGGGCGCGGCACGTGCTGAAGGAACAACGGGGCACAGGAGAGACCCGTCTGCGTGGCCCGAGTCAGGGCAAGGTGGGCCGTATAAGCCGAAGGTGAAGTCGGCCGCTGCGCAGCGGGAGTCCGAGGGGATCGTAGTACCGAAGAAGGCGGCGACGAATAACGCTGCCGGAGGGAAGGGTCCCTGCGGTGGTCGGGCCGGAGAAGCAGGGAAGCGCGAGGGCATGTCCGGGACAGCTCGGACCAACGACCCCGGTGTCCGTAAGGACATCGACAAAGTGCGACGACAGCGGATACGGCCGTGGAGGGCTGCCAAGCGGCAGCCGGAGCGGCGATTCCACGCCCTATATGACCGTATTCACAGGAGTGACGTTCTGTGGGAGGCGTGGAGGCGAGTTCGGAGCAAGAAAGGCTGTGCGGGTGTCGATGCCGAGACGCTCGAACAGATCGAGCAGCGCGGAGTCGAAGGCTTCCTCGAGGAGCTTCGGACCGAGCTGCACGTAGGCGAGTACCTGCCGAAGGCGGTCCTGCGGCGGTACGTGGACAAGGCCGACGGAAGGAAGCGGCCGCTTGGGATACCGGCGGTGAGAGATCGAGTAGTACAGATGGCGGCGACGCTGATTTTGGAGCCGATCTTCGAGGCGGGTTTCAAGGACGTCTCGTACGGATTCCGGCCCCAGCGCAGCGCGACCGATGCGCTGGAGGCGCTCCGCAAGCGAGCCTATGCGGGCGGGGGCAACCACGTGTGGGATGCCGACATCCGGGACTACTTCGGGAGCCTCGACCGGGATCTGCTTCTCTCCTTCGTGGGAGAGAGGATCTCGGACCGGCGGGTGCTCAAGCTGATCCGGCTCTGGCTGGAGGCAGGGGTGATGGAAGACGGGGAGGTGACCGAGCGGACGCTCGGGACGCCGCAAGGGGGCGTGATCTCACCGCTCTTGTCGAACATCTACCTGGACCGGCTCGACACGGCATGGGAACGGCAGCACCGGAAGCTGGGACTGCTGGTCCGTTATGCCGACGACTTCGTCGTGATGTGCGACACGGCGGAGCAGTGTGAGCGAGCGGCGCGGGAGATCGAGGCGATCCTCCGCGGGCTGAAGCTGGAGCTGCACCCGGAAAAGACGAGGCAAGTGGACCTGACCGATGGCAAGGGCGGGCTCGACTTCCTCGGCTGCCACCTGCGGAAGAAAGTGTCGGGGCGGTTGCTGGAGAAGGGGGTACGCAGGTACTACCTGAATCGGTGGCCCTCGGCGCGGAGCATGAAGCGGGTGAGGCAACGCGTGAAGGACGAGACCGGCAGCGACAGGAACGGCGTGAAGGACGTGCGGGAGCTGATCCGGCGTCTGAACCCGATTCTTCGCGGCTGGGGAGCGTACTTCCGTACCGGGAATGCCGCTGAGAAGTTCAACCAGCTCGACAGCTACGTGTGGAGGCGACTCCTCCGCTTCAAAGTGAGGCGGACGGGGCGGACCCTCCGTGCGGGCGAGGCCGGGGCGTGGACGCAGGACTTCTTCCGGGGCCATGGACTGCACCGTCTGCGCGGCACTGTCCGCTATCCGGAGGCTGCGTAATGCGACCCTTCGAGAGACCACCGGTAAGCCGTGTGCGGGAAAACCGCAAGCACGGTTTGAAAGGGGGTCTTGTGACTTCAGGAGCGGCTTTGCCGCGAAAGGACTAACAGGATCTACCAATGAGCAGCGCATTCTTCGACTCCACGTCCGGCCACGCCGGACAGGTCCGTTTCTTCAATCCGGGTCCCGTCTGGGTCCGTCCGCAGGTGCTCCAGGCGCTCGGCGGCCCGATGATGTCGCACCGCTCCGCGGCCTTCTCCGAGCTCTACGGCCGCATCCTCGACAAGCTTCCGAAGGTCTTCCGCACGACGGGGCAGGCGCACACGCTCGCGACCTCGGCCACCGGCGTCTGGGAGGCCGGCCTCGTGTCCTGCGCAACGGGTCCCGTCCTCGCCTGCTGCAACGGGTCTTTCTCCGACAAGTGGGGCGAGATGAGCCAGCGGCTCGGCCTCGACACGACGATCCTGAAGGCCGAGTGGGGCAAGCCGATCCTCGCGGACGAAGTGAAGAAGGCTCTCGCGGAGAAGAAGTACCAGATCGTGACCGTCGTCCACAACGAGACCTCGGTCGGGACGATCTCCGACCTGGCGGCCATCTCGAAGGTCGTCCACGAGCACAGCGACGCGCTCCTCTTCGCCGATGTCGTCACGTCCCTCGCTGCCACACGCGTCGAAGCCGACGAGTGGGGCCTCGACCTCGCCGTGTGCGGCTCGCAGAAAGCGCTCGCTCTTCCACCCGGCATCGCGGTCTTCTCGGTGTCCGAGAAGGCGCTCGCAGCGGCGCGGCAGAAGAAGTTCCGCGGCATCTACCTCGATCTCCTCGACGTCGAGGCGTTCGGAAAGAAGAAGCAGAACCCGACCACGCCGTCGCTCCCGCTCCTCTACGCTCTCGACGTCCAGCTCGACCACATCCTCGCCGAGGGGATCGAGAACCGCTGGGCCCGCCACCACGCGATGCTCGCGGCCGTCGAGGAATGGGCTCCGAAGGCCGGGTTCCGCTTCCTCCCCGACATCGGCGCGCACTCGCCGAGCGTCTCTTCGCTCTACCCGCCCGAGGGCGTGAACCCCGAGGAGCTCAACACGGCGATGAAGGGTGCGGGCTGGGTGCCGGGCTCCGGCTACGGCAAGTTCAAGTCGCTGAACATCCGGATCGGGCACATGGGCGACGTGGACGTGGCCTCGGTGAAGAACGTCCTGGCCGCCTACGAGGAGCAGGCCGCGCGGATCCTGGCCGCCGCTCCGGCAGCGGCAAAGGCGTGAGACCGCCGATCCCGGCAGGGGAGGCCCTCGCCGACTTCGTCGATCTCGACAAAGTCGCGAGGGCCTCGTCGTGAGCCTGCGGACGCGCGTCGGCGTCGTTTTCGGCGGGCCGTCGCGGGAGCACGGCGTCTCCTTCCTCTCGGCCCGTTGTCTCCTCCAGAACCTCCCGTCTGACCGGTACGAGGGGCTCCCCGTGTTCGTCGGGAAGGACGGGCGCTGGCACGGCGTTTCCGAGTCGCGAGAGGAGATGCTCCGGTACTTCGCCCGTCCGCCGCGCGAGGCGCTCCTCGACGGCGTCGTGCCGGGCTCGAAGCCCGCGCCGACGGCCGCCACCATCGAGTCGTTCGCCGCTGCTTTCCGGGACGGCGCCTGGGACGTCGTCTTCCCCATCGTCCACGGGACGTTCGGCGAGGACGGTGTGCTTCAGGGCCTGTTCGAGGCGATGAACGTCCCCTACGTCGGCTTCGGCGTCGCCGCTTCGGCCGTCGGCATGGACAAGGTCCTGATGAAGGCCGCCTTCGCTGCGGCCGGCCTGCCACAGGTGCGGTATGTCGGCGTTCCCGCCGCCACCTGGCGAACCCCCGGGCTTCGTTCGGCGCTCCTCCCGCACATCGAGGCCCTTGGCCTGCCCCTGTTCGTCAAGCCGGCCTGTGCCGGCTCCTCGGTCGGTATCACGAAGGTCAAGCGGCTCGAGGACCTCGCCGCGGCCGTCGAGATCGCCCTCGCGGTCGACGCGACGGCCCTCGTCGAATCCGCCGTCGACGCGCGCGAGATCGAGTGCGCGGTCCTCGAGGGGGAGGGCGGTCCCGCCGAGGCGTCGCTCCCGGGCGAGATCTTCCCGGCGCACGAGTTCTACGACTACGAGGACAAGTACATCGACGACCGCTCCTACTCCGTCATCCCGGCGGACGTTCCGGAGGCGATTCGCGAGGAAGTGCGCCGGATGGCGTGCGCCGCCTTCGACGCCGTCGGCGGCGCGGGCTTCGCGCGGGTCGACTTCTTCCTGGAGCGGGCGACCGGGCGCGTCCTGCTGAACGAGATCAACTCGCTTCCCGGCTTCACGCCGATCTCGATGTTCCCGAAGATGTGGGAGGCCGCAGGGCAGCCGCTGGACGCGCTCCTCGACCGGCTCGTGCGGAGCGCGTTCCGCCGGCCTCTTCGGGGGCGGTGAACGGAGCCGTCCCGGCCCGCCGGAAGCGGGCCGGGACGAGCTCTCTCGGGCTTCAGCGGGGCAGCAGCGTCCTCGGGTCCGCCGTGCCCGCGTCGATGACCGAAGCGTAGGCGCCGATGGCCGCCCCGGCCGTCGGCGAAGAGATGACGAAGACGGCGTCGGAGAGGTTCGTGTAGCCGAAGTCGGTGCCGACGTTGTACTGGGCGCGAGAGAGCGGGCCTATGCTGACGGTCTTCGTCGCGAGGACCGCCCCTCCGGTCGAGACCAGCTGGACGGTCACGCTGGCCGTCGACTCCGTCGCGTTCGCGAGCATCAGGTTCGTTCTGAAGAACGTGTCCTGCCTCACCCCGAGGATGGACCGCGGGACGCTCCCGATCAGCTCGTCCGTCGAGAGGACGGGCACGCTCTGGCCGTAGGTGCCCGCGCCGCCCGCGGTCCACGTCTGACCGAGGATGGCGAGGCTCGCCGAAGTGGAGCGGACGAGGATCGGGCCGTACTCGCTCGAGAGGCCGAAGAGGCTTCCGAGAACGTCGCGCCACGTCTGCGTCTGGCCGGCCGGGATCGTCCTGTACCGCTCGGGGCCGCCGCGTCCGTCGCCGGAGTGTCCGAGGAGCTTGATCGTGACGTCGGCGCTCGAGGTCCCGGTGTTCCGGATCGTCAGGTCGGTCTGCCAGAACGCGCCGGCGCCCTGGACCCGCGCGCTCGAGGTGAGGAGCCAAGTCCCGGCTACGGTCCCGCCACCTCCACCTCCACTTCCGGTCATCGTGAAGGGGAGGTCGACGTAGGGGACGTCGGTGATCATGTTGGAATAGACGCGGACTCTCCAGGTCCCGGGCCAGGTGGCCGGCGAGGATCCCGCGATCTGAAGGCTGGCGGAGAGGCAGTATCCGGAGCCGGACGGCAGCGGATCCCAGCTCCCCGATGCGGCCACCTCGCCGTCGGGCGAGTACCAGACGCGCGTGAGCGTTTCCGCGTTCGCCTGCCCGCTGATATTGAAGAACACGTAGACGGCGGCGTCCGTCGAAGAAAACGTCGTGACCGGCGTCGGAAGGGGTGTACAGGACGCCTGCGGGACGGCCTTCGTCGTCATCGCGTTCGTGATGGTGGGGAAGCCGCTCCCTCCGCCTCCCGATGAGATCGTGAAGGTCAGGTCGACGTACGGGACGTCGGTGATCATGTTCGAGAAGACCTGTACGCGCCAGGTCCCCGGCGTGCTCGCCGGAGAAGATCCCGCAATCTGCAGGCCGGCCCAGGGGCAGTAGCCGCTTCCCGACGTCATGGCGTTCCAGGTGCCGGACGCAGCGACCTGTCCGTCGGGGGAGTACCAGACGCGGGTGAGCTGCTCGCCGTTCGCCTGCCCGCTGATGCTGAAGAAGATGTAGACGAAGGCGTCCGTCGAAGAAAACGAAGCGGTCGCCGCCGGTATGGGAGTGCACCCGCTCGAGGGAACCGATTTCGCCGTCCTCTGGTTCGTGACGCTTGGAAAGGCCAGGACGGCCTGCCGTTCAGCGCCATCCGGAGCCATCCCTCCGATCTCGCCCGGAGCGGCGACGATGGCGAGGGACGACGTTTCCGTGAGGACCGCGTGACCCGAGCCGGCGATACAAAGCACGCAGAAGATCCCGGCGAGCGAGATGGTCTTCATGGCGTCCTCCTGACTGGACCCGGGGCGAAACCGACCCCTGGAAGAACACGGGCGATGGCCGCGCCTCGCGTCACTCCTCTGGTCGGGGATTCTACGCCGCACCGAGACGTCGGGCCTTCCTACAATGGCAGTCGCCGCCGCAGGGCGGCTCCAGGAGGTGTCTCGTGACGGACGTGCTTGCAGTGCTCGGTGCGACGGAGATCTTCTCTGGTCTTTCCGAGGAGGTCCTGGGCCTCCTGGCCGGGGCCGCCTCGCGGCGCGAGGTGCCGGCGGGAACCCTCCTCTGGGCGCAGGGAACGCCGCGGCAGGCGCTCTTCGTCATCCTCGACGGAAGCGTCGAGATCTCGCGCGAGAAGGACGGCGTCGTCGAGCCGCTCTCGGTCGAGGGGCGCGGTGAGGCCGTCGGCGTCGGAGCGTTCCTGCACACGTCGGAGCACACGACGTCCGCGCGGGCTCTGACGGACCTGTCCGTCCTCGAGCTGCCGCGCGCCCAGGTGCGGGCGCGACTCATGGGCGACGCCGCCGCCGCGATGGACGTCGTCTCGCGGGTGGCCGTCGTGATGAACCGGCACCTTCAGTACCAGAGCTCGCGCGATGTCGGCGCGGAGAAGGGGTATGGCTCCGGGGCGACCCGCCGCGAGCACGACCTCCTCGGCGAGCGCGACGTCCCGGCCGACGCCCTCTACGGTGTCCAGACGCTCCGGGCGGTCGAGAACTTCCCGATCACCGGCATCCCGGTCGCGCACTTCCCGACGCTCGTCCGCGCTCTCGCCATGGTCAAGCTCGCCGCGGCGCGCGCGAACGCGAGGCTCGGCCTGCTTCCCGAGCCGGTCGCCGCCGCCATCGAGCAGGCCTCGCAGGAGATCATCGACGGGCACCATCACGGGCACTTCGTCGTCGACATGGTCCAGGGGGGCGCGGGAACCTCGACGAACATGAACGCGAACGAGGTCATCGCGAACCGGGGGCTCGAGATCCTCGGACGCGCGCGCGGCGACTACGCGGTCTGCCACCCGAACAACCACGTGAACCTCGCCCAGTCGACGAACGACGTCTACCCTACGGCGCTGAGGATCGCCGCGATTCTCGCGACGCGCGGTCTCGTCACGTCCCTCGAGAAGCTTCGCGGGGCCCTCGCCGAGAAAGGCGAGGAGCTCCGCGACGTCCTGAAGATGGGACGGACGCAGCTTCAGGACGCCGTCCCGATGACGCTGGGCCAGGAGTTCGGCGCCTTCGCGGTGACGACGGGCGAGGACGTGGCGCGGCTGCGCGAGACGGTGAGGCTCTTCCTCGAGGTGAACATGGGCGGGACGGCGATCGGCACCGGGATCAACGCCGACCCGCGCTATCCCGAGCTCGTGGTCGAGGAGCTGCGGCGCGTCACCGGCCTCGACGTCGTCCTGGCCGAGAACCTCGTCGAGGCGACGCCCGACACCGGCGCCTTCGTCATGTTCTCCGGCGTCCTGAAGCGCGTCGCGGTGAAGCTCTCGAAGATGTGCAACGACCTGAGGCTTCTCTCCTCGGGGCCGCGCTGCGGCCTGAACGAGATCAATCTGCCGCCGATGCAGCCGGGCTCGAGCATCATGCCGGGCAAGGTGAACCCGGTGATCCCGGAGGTCGTCAACCAGGTCGCCTTCCAGGTCATCGGCAACGACCTGACGATCACGCTCGCCTCCGAGGCCGGCCAGCTCCAGCTGAACGTCATGGAGCCGATCCTCGCGTTCAACCTCTTCCAGTCGGTCGACATGCTCACGGCCGCGATCGACACGCTCCGGCTCCGGTGCATCCGCGGCATCACCGCGAACCGCGAACACTGTCGCGGGATGGTGGATCGCTCCATCGGCATCGTGACCGCCGTCGTCCCCGCGCTCGGCTACGAGCGGGCGAGCGAGGTCGCCAAGGAGGCCCTGGCGACGGGACGTGCGGTGAGGGGCCTGATCCTGGAGAAGGGGTATCTCTCCGCCGCCCAGCTCGACGACCTCCTCTCGATAGAGGCGATGACGATGCCCCGACCTCTCGAGCTCGGAGACCGGACGATCTGACGGCGCACCTTCACGCCGTCCTCACGCCACTTTCGTACGGTCGTTCCACCGGACGCGGCGGGATAATCCCCGTTTCCGGAGGGAGAGACATGTCCAAGCTCATCGGGGTCCTGACGTCGGGTGGAGACACGCCCGGCCTGAATGCCGCCCTCCGGGCCGTCGGTAAGGCGGCCGAGCTGCGCCACGGGATGCAGATCATCGGTTTCCGCGACGGATTCCGGGGCCTCATGGAGAACCGGACGATCTGGCTCGACGACCGGACGCTCTCCGGGATCCTGACGCACGGCGGGACGATCCTCGGGACGAGTCGCGACAAGCCCTACGCGATGCCTGTCGCGGGGAAGACCCTCGACATGACCGATCTCATCGTCGCGAACTACCGCAACCACCACCTCGACGCCCTCGTCTGCCTCGGCGGTGGTGGGACGCAGAAGAACGCGTACCACCTGCAGAAGGCGGGGCTGAACGTCGTCACGATTCCGAAGACGATCGACAACGACGTCGCGATGACCGACGTGACGTTCGGCTACGACACCGCGCTCGGCATCGCGACCGAGGCGGTGGACCGGCTCCACTCCACGGCCCACAGCCATCACCGGATCATCGTGGTCGAGGTGATGGGCCACAAGGCGGGCTGGCTCGCTCTCGGGGCCGGCGTGGCGGGAGGGGCCGACGTCATCCTGATTCCGGAGATCCCGTACGACGTCGAGTCGGTGTCGAACGCGATCCTGAAACGGTTCCGGAGCGAAAAGCGGTTCTCCATCGTCGCGGTGGCGGAAGGTGCGCTCTCGAAGGAGCAGTCCGAATCGGATCTGGCCTCGCGGTCGAAGGAGAAGGACCCCGGAGGGAAGAAGGAGAAAGCCGGGAAGAAGGGGAGGGAGGGCGGGAGCGCCGTGGCGGGCGAAGGCCACCGGACCGGCCGGGCGCTGGGCCTCGCCGAGCAGCTCGAGAAGCTGACCGGCCTCGAGTCGCGCGTGACGATCCTGGGCCACCTCCAGCGCGGGGGCACCCCGTCGGCCGCGGACCGGTTCCTCGCGACCCGCCTCGGCACCGCCTGCGCCGACCTCGTCGCGAAAGGGAAGTTCGGCGTCATGGTGGCCGCGCGGGGTGAGGGGACGAAGCCGGTGCCGCTCGAGGAGGTCGTGGGAATCCGGAAGACGGTTCCTCTCGACCACCCCTGGGTCGAAGCCGCGCGCGCCGTCGGAACCTGCCTGGGGGACTAGGAAAGGACGGCGGGCCTTCCGGCCCGCCGCATCAGCAGGAGGCGGGGCGAACGTTCCGGGAGGCCTTACTTCCTTTCGGCGGAGATCTGCTTCGCCGTGCCGATCCCGATCGGGATCGACTTCGGCTTGGCCTCTTCGCGCTTCGGAAGCTCGATCGTCAGGACGCCGTCGACGAGGGATGCGTTGATCTTCTCCGGGTCGACGTTCACCGGGAGCGAGAACGCGCGCACGAAGCGCCCGTAGGCCCGCTCGACGCGGTGGTAGGCCTTCTTGTCGTGCTCCTTCTCGAAGGTCCGCTCGCCCTCGAGCGTCAGGACGCCGTTCTCGGCGCGGAGCCTGAGATTGTCCTGCGAGAAGCCGGGGAGCTCGACCTGGAAGACGAGGAGATCAGGGGTCTCGCTGATGTCGACGGGCGGGGCCCAGGCTGCAAGGCTCGGCGCCTCGTCGGCGGCTCGTGCAGCCGGAGAGTTCTCACCGAAGAGCCGGTTGACCTGGTTGCGGAAAGACTCGAGCTCGCGGAAGGGATCGTTCCAACGCGTGATCATGGGGTGACCTCCTGTTTTGAAGATCCGTCTTGAAGTCCCTGGCCTTTTTCCTTCATTAGAGGCATCAGGTCCACTAGAAATATGATATCTGCTGGCGTGTTTGTCAAGTATATTCGAGAAAGAAAATGCCTACGGTCCGATTTTTGGAGGGGAGGAAAGGGGCGCCCGCTCGGATGACCCGTCTAAAGAACTGATCCGAAAGGTCTTGCGCGTTCGTACGGAAGTGGCCCCGGAAGTGAGGTGCCGAGCTCTGCAGATGCCCGCAATGCCCAGTGAGGCGTCCGTAGCAACTCCCGGCCCAGAAACACGAGGTCGGCCTGGTCATTTTCGACGATGGTTGCCGCCTGGCGGGCCGTCGTGATGAGGCCGACGGCGGCCGTGGCGACACCGGCCTCCGCTCGAATTCTGGTGGCGAACGGGACCTGATACCCGGGCCCGACCGGAACCTGCGCCCTCGGGTGCATCCCTCCCGAAGAGCAGTCCACGAGGTCGACGCCCAGTGTGCGCGCGTGCCGCGCGAAGACGACCGCCTCGTCGGGGACGAAGCCTCCCTCGACCCAGTCCGTGGCCGAGATCCGGAGGAGGAGCGGAAGCTCTTCGGGCCATGAGGAGCGGACCGCCTCGACGACGCGGAGCGGGAAGCGCATCCGGTTCTCTAGGGAGCCGCCGAGGGCGTCGGTCCTTCGGTTAGAGATCGGAGAGAGGAACTGGTGCAGCAGGTAGCCGTGGGCCGCATGGATCTCGGCGGCCCGGAAGCCGGCGGCCGCTGCCCGACGGCCGGCCGAGACGAAGGCCCCGACGATCCGGGCCAGTCCGTCTTCGTCGAGGGCCAGCGGCGTCTGCCAACCGTCGTCGAACGGGACGGCGCTCGGTGCCAGCACCGGCGTCCAGCCCCCGTCCTCTGGAGCGGCGGGGCCACCGCCGTCCCAGGGTCGCTTCGTCGACGCTTTTCGCCCGGCGTGAGCGAGCTGGATCGCGGGGACCGAACCTTGGGCCGAGATGAAAGACGCGATCCGGGCGAGCGGGGAGACCTGCTCGTCGTCCCAGAGGCCGAGATCCTGCGGGCTGATGCGTCCTTCGGGCGAGACTGCCGCTGCCTCGGTCATCACGAGCCCCGCGCCGCCGACGGCACGCGCCCCCAGGTGAACGAGGTGCCAGTCGTTCGCGAGGCCGCGCTCCGCGGAGTACTGGCACATGGGCGAGACGCCGACACGGTTCGGGATGGTGACGGAGCGGAGGGAAAGGGGCGTGAAGAGAGCCATAGCCCCAGAATACGGGAACCCGGAGCGGGCGGGGACGTATCAGAAGGCGAGATGTTGAAGCTCCTCCTCTGGCTCCTCCTCCTCGTCGTGTCCTGGCCGGTGGCGATCGTCGCCCTCGTGGCGTACCCCTGCCTCTGGCTCCTTTCGATCCCGTTCCGGATCGTCGGGGTCGCCCTGGAGGGGCTGGTGGAGCTCGTCCGCGCGCTCTTTTTCCTCCCGGCGCGGCTCCTGGGCGGACGCGTCCGGGCCTGACGAGAGCGGGCGCGGCACGGTAAGCTCTCCGCCCATGACGGACCCACGCCACCGGCTCCTCCTCGTCAGCAGCTCCACGATCCACGGGCAGGGCTACCTCGATCACGTGGCCGGCGCCCTTTCGGCCTTCCTCGCCGGCGTGAAGACGGTGACTTTCGTGCCGTATGCCCTCGCCGACCGCGACGGCTACGCCGCGAAGGCACGAGAGCGCTTTGCCGGCCTCGGGATCGAGGTCGTGAGCGTCCACCAGGCGCCCGACCCGCGTGCGGCGATCCGCGGCGCAGAGGCCGTCTTCGTCGGCGGCGGGAACACGTTCCGGCTCCTCAAGTGGCTCCAGGACGAGGGGCTCCTCGGGCCGATCCGCGACCGGGCCGGCGAGGGAATGCCATACGTCGGCTCCAGCGCGGGGACGAACGTCGCCGCACCGTCGATCCGGACGACGAACGACATGCCGATCGTCCCGACAGCGAACCACCTCGCCCTCCGGCTCGTGCCGTACCAGATCAACCCGCACTACCTCGACCCCGACCCGGCCTCGACCCACAAGGGGGAAACGCGGGAGGAGCGCCTGCTCCAGTACCTCGAGGAGAGTCCCGTCCCCGTCATCGGGCTTCGCGAGGCGGCGTACCTCAGGGTAGAGAACGGAGTCTCGCGGCTTCTCGGCGAAAAAGGCGCCCGCGTTTTCAGGAGAGGGGCGCCCCCGGTCGAGATCGAGGCGGGCGCCGAGGTCGAACCGCTCCTTCGCTGAGGTTCCCATTTGCCGCCGCCGTGAGGGCGGCGAGACGACGGTTCCCCGGCGGGCTGCGGTTCGTCCCGGCTCAGCGGTGGGGGACGACGATACCGGCCAGCCCGAGGTCGGCGAGGGTCTCGCGGGCCGCGTCGGCCTCCTCGCGCGAGGAGTAGGGTCCGAACTTGACTCGGGTCAACCCGCCGAACGGCTCGAGCCAGGTCCGGGGGTAGCGTTGGGCGAGGCGGTCCTTCAGCCGTGAGGCATTTTCCTCGCTCGCGAAGGCGCCGGCCTGGACGGCCCAGGAGATCGCGGCGGTCTCGTTTCCCGTTCCCTCGGGGTCGAAGGGGGTCCGCCGCCCCGACCCCAGCGAGACGACGGTGAGAGTCACCGGGACGACACCGTCGACGACGGAGCCGATCTCCTCGGCCGCGGCCTTCGAGAGGTCGACGATCCGCCCGGCGATGAAAGGGCCGCGGTCGTTGATCCGCACCCGGACCGTCCGTCCGTTCTTCTCGTTCGTCACGTCGACGACGGTTCCGAGCGGGAGCGCGCGGTGGGCGGCCGAGACGCGGCCCGGATCGAAGATCTCGCCGCTCGCCGTGGGCAGGCCCGCGAAGTCGGCGCCGTACCACGAGGCGAGGCCCCGTTCGACTCCCTCGCCAGCCAGGTCTCCTGCGCCCCGAACGGCGGGGCGCGAAGAGCAGGAGGGGAGGAGCGCGGAGACGCCGAGGAGAGCCGCGAACGGGAGTACGCGTGCTCGTCCGAGGCCGCGCCTCAGACCTGCACCTCGACGGCGGCGTCCGAGAGCGCCGCCTCGTGCCCGGCGAGGAGCGGATCGACCTCGGTCGCGAGGAACTCCTCGACCTGCTCCGGCGCGCGCCCGACGAAGATGCGCGGGTCGGCCGCGGCGGCGACCTCCTCGCGCGTCAGGAGGAACACGGGATCGGCGGCGATCCGCTCGAGGAGGTCGTTCTCGCCCCCCTCGGCCTTCAGCCGGTCGCCGGCGGCCTGGGCGTAAATCCGGATCCGCTCGTGCAGCACCTGCCGGTCGCCCCCCTTCTTCGCGGCGGCCATCAGGACGTTCTCGGTGGCGAGGAACGGGAGCTCCTCGGCGAGCCTCCGGCGAACGACCGCCGGGTGGACGACGAGGCCCGAGGCGACCGCCTCCCAGAGAACGAGAAGCGCGTCGGCGGCGAGGAACGACTCGGCCAGGGCGAGGCGCCGGTTCGCCGAGTCGTCGAGCGTCCGCTCGAGCCACTGCGTCGCGTGGGTCCAGCTGCCGTTCTCGGCCGTCGTCAGGATCCAGCGCGAGAGGGCGTTCATCCGCTCGCACTTCATCGGGTTCCGCTTGTAGGGCATCGCCGACGAGCCGACCTGCTTCGATCCGAACGGCTCCTCCACCTCCTTCATGTGCTGGAGGAGGCGCAGGTCGTGGGCGAACTTCGAGGCGGAGGCGGCGAGGCCGGAGAGGGCGCCGAGGACGAATGCGTCCTGCTTGCGCGTGTAGGTCTGTCCGGAGATGAGGAGGCGCTTCGGGAACCCTGCCTTCTCGGCGACGTTCCGGTCGAGGAGGTCGGCCTTCTCGGCGTCTCCCCCGAAGAGCATGACGAAGGAGGCCTGAGTGCCCGTCGCTCCCTTGCACCCCAGGAACCGGAGCTCGTCGGCGCGGCGGGAGAGCTCGTGGACGTCGAGGACGAGGTCCTGGATCCAGAGACAGGCGCGCTTGCCCACCGTCGTCGGCTGGGCCGCCTGGAAGTGGGTGTAGCCGACGCAGGCGACGTCCTTCTGCTCGCGCGCGAACGCGGCGAGGCGGGCCACGACGCGAACGGCGCGCCGCTCGAGGAGCCCGAGCGCGTCGCGCAGGACGAGGAGGTCGGCGTTGTCGCCGACGAACGCCGACGTCGCGCCGAGGTGGATGAAGGGGCGCGCCTCGGGCGCCACGTCGCCGAGGGCGTGGATCTGCGCCATCACGTCGTGCTTCGTGTCGCGCTCGTACCGGTCGGCCGCCTCGAGCTCGCCGTCGGTCGGGACGACGTGCTCCCGGAAGTCGGCGATCGCGGCCTCGGGGATCGGCAGCCCCAGGTCCCTCTCCGATTCGGCGAGCCACAGCCAGAGCCGGCGCCACGTCGCGAACTTGTGCCGGGCCGAGAAGAGAGCCGACATCTCCGCCGAGGCGTAGCGCCCCGTGAGGGGATTCTCGTACGTGTCGGCGTTCAACCCTGGTCCTCGACGTCCTCGACATCGGGGAGCCGGAAGTCCTTCGCTTCGTCGGCCCCGCAGAGCGGGCAGAAGGCGTTCGCGACGTTCCCCTTCCGGTCCAGCTCGAAGGAGTAGCACGGCGTTTCGCAGTTGCTACAGATGATGAACTCGACTTCCTCGCTCATCGTCGTCTCCTCTTGCTATTCTCCCGCGGCCGCCACGGGGGTTCCATCATGCCGATTGCCGTCCATTCCGAAATCGGTCGTCTCAGGTCCGTCGTCGTCCACCAGCCCGGTCGCGAGATCGACCGGATGACTCCGAGCATGATGCAGGATCTTCTCTTCGACGACATCCTCCACGGCGCCCGGGCGCGGGAGGAGCACCGGCGGTTCCAGCAGGTCCTCCGGCTTTTTGCGGAGGTCCTCGAGGTGCAGGACCTCCTCGCGGAGGTCCTCTCCGACCCGGACCGCCGAAAGCTCGTTCTCGACGATCTCGCCGCGACTCTCCGGCTCCCGGCCCCGGTTCTGGAGCGCCTTGGCGACCTCGACTCGGAGGGGCTGGCGGCGGCCCTCGTGGAGGGGCTCGAGCAGCCGCACCCGGAGATCACCGGCTCGATCGACTCCCTCTTCCTCCTGCAGCCGGTCCCGAACTACTTCTTCCAGCGCGACCCTGTCATCCCGGTGGGCGACCGCCTCGTCCGCGGGTCGATGGCGACGCCTGCCCGGCTCCGGGAGCCCCTCGTCTCCGGCGCCGTCTTCGAGCACCACCCCCGGTTCGCCCGTCCCGACGGGATCTTCTGGTTCCGCGAGTTCCGGGCCGGCTCGGGCAAGAACGTCTCCTACGCGAGGATGCGGCCGCACATCGAGGGGGGCGACGTCCTCGTCCTGCGCGAGGACCTCCTCGCCATCGGGTACTCGGAGCGGACCGAGGAGACGACGATCGAACGGCTCTCGGAGGCGCTGAAGAAGGCCGGGTCCGAGGTGCGCCACATCGTCGTCATGGCGATCCCGCACGAGCGTTCCTTCATGCACCTCGACACGATTTTCACCCAGGCGTCCGAGTCGGAGTGCCTCTGCTACGCCCCGATGGTCGTGGCGGGCGGGGCCGAGGAAGCCGACGTCTACTCCATCGACCTGACGTACGACGAGATCACCTGGACGCCTGAGAAGGATTTCCTCTCGGCCCTGAAGAAGCGGGGGCTGGACCTCGAACCGATCCCGTGCGGAGGAACCGACCCGATCGCCGAGCAGCGCGAGCAGTGGACGGACGGAGCGAACGTCTTCGCCGTCGCGCCCGGGATCATCATCGGCTACGACCGGAACGAGCGAACCGCCGACGAGCTCGACCGGCACGGCTACGAGGTCGTTCGGGACGAGGACGTCCTTCTCGGCCGGCGAGAGGTCGACCCGAAGGGCGGCCGCAAGTACGCCATCCAGCTCTCGACGACCGAGCTGACTCGCGCCCGCGGCGGCCCGCACTGCATGACGATGCCCCTCGTACGGGAGCGGCTGTCCTGACACGCCGCGCCGTCCCGGGCGCCTCCCGCGCCGCCACGGTCTTCCTCGCGGCGTCCCTCGCCGCCTGCGGCGGCGGGAAGGAGGAGGGACCGCTCGCGGTGTCGTCTTCGGGCGGGGCCGCTTTCGTATCCCTCTCCCGCGTTCCGCTCCGTGCCGAGCCACAGGCGAAGGCCGCGATCGTGACGCTCCTGCCCCGCGGCTCGGAGGTGCGGCTCGAGGCGGTCGAGGGGGCCTTCGCCCGGGTCGTTGCGAAGGGCGGCCGATCCGGCTGGCTCGAAGTGGGGACGTTCGAAACCTCACCGGAGCAGGAAGCGCGGGAGCGCCGAACGAAGGCCGTGGCCGACTTCGCAACCGTCGAGGGCCGGATCGTCGTCCCCTGTCCCGTCTACCTCGCCCCCGACTTCGGCGCGGCGCGCTGGGGCGGGCTCGAGGAAGGTGACCCGGTCGAGGTCGTCCTCGCCGAGCACGATTTCCTCGGGGTGAAGCTCCTCGGGATCCCCCTCGCGTTCGTTCCCGCACACGCCGTTCGGTACCTGGCATCGCCCCTTCCGATTCCGGCGGTCCCGAATCCGGCCCCCGCCGAAACGCCGGTCTCCACGGCTGCGGGAGGAGGCGAAACCTCTGCGGCTCCGTACGGCGGGAGTGCCACGGAGGAGGCCGGGGACACCTCGCCAGAGCCGTACGCGGCGCTCCCGTTCGGCGCGGAGCCGCCGGTCCTGAAGACGCGCGTCGAGCCGCAGTACCCCTCCATGGCCCGGAAAGCCGGGATCGGAGGCGAAGTCGTCCTCCAGATCGTCGTGGAACGCGACGGGACGATCGGCAGCGCCTTCGCGGTCCAGGAGGCCCCGATGGGGCTCACGGCGGCGGCCACGGATGCCGTTCGCCGCTGGGTCTACTCCCCGGCCCGGCTCGACGGCCGACCCATCGCCGTCGTCAAGACCGTGCGTGTCCGCTTCACCCCCACGGCGCCCTGACGACGGGGCCGGGCGCCCCGGCCCCTATAATCCTCGTGCAACCCTCATGTACGAGCTCGTCTACGAGGTCGAGGGTCGACCCCAGCGCTTCCGGATCACCGGACCGGAGGTTTTCCTCGGACGGTCCAGCGAGAACGAGGTCGTGCTGAACGACTTCTCGGTCTCCCGTCGTCACGCCGTCATACGGCGCGAGAACGAGCGCTGGGTCATCGTCGACCAGAACTCGACGAACGGCGTCAAGGTCAACGGACGCTTCGTCGCCACCTCGCCGATCGCGCCGGGCGACGTCCTGACGGTCGGGACCTTCTCTCTCACCGTGCGGGAGGAGGTGCCTGCCGTGAGGCCGAAGCCTCCGGTGAAGGCCGTCGGAGAATCGTCCTCCACCTTCGTCCGGTCGATCGCCGACTTCAACCGGGACTTCCACCTCGAGGACTACGTCCCCGAGGACGAGGGCGAGCCGCTGACGCAGTCGGGCAAGCGCTCGACCTCGGCCGTGGCGCGGAGCAAGATCTTCGAGATCCTGGTCCAGGTCGCCAAGACGCTCATCCTCGCTCGAGAGGTCCAGGAGATCCTGGGGCGGGTCGTCGACCTCCTCTTCGAGCACCTGCCGGTCGACCGGGCCGTCGTCGTCCTCGTCGGCGACGAGGGCAAGCTCGTCCCGATGCTCTCGCGGCAGCGCGGGAAGGAGTCGGGGGACGCGGGGGAGACCTTCTCCCACACGATCGTCGAGTCGGTCATCCAGAACCGCGTCGCGGTCCTGACCTCCGACGCCCTCGCCGACGGCCGGTTCGAGGCGGGGCAGTCGATCCGGATCCAGCAGATCCGCTCGGCCATGTGCGTCCCGCTCTGGAACCAGGACCGCGTCATCGGCGCCCTTCACGTCGACACGCCTCTGCGGGCCGGGAGCTTCACCGCGGACGACCTCGACCTGCTGACCGCGCTCGGGAACTTCGCCGCCGTCGCAATCGAACGGGCGCGCCTGCAGAGGCGGATCGAGAAGGAAGAGCGGATCAGGGAGCGCCTCTCGCGCTACCACTCGCCCGGCGTCGTCGAGGAGATCGCCTCCGACGCGAGCGGCGTCATCGACCGCGTGAGGACCCGGAACGTCTCGGTGTTCTTCGCCGACATCGTCGGCTTCACGAGCGCCGCCGAGGGGATGGAACCCGACGCGCTCTCGCGGTTTCTGTCGACGTTCTTCACCTTCGCGGCGGACGCGATCTTCGCGGAGGGGGGGACGCTCGACAAGTTCATCGGCGACGCGGTCATGGCCTTCTTCGGCGCCCCGATCGTCCAGCCCGACCACGCCCGCAGGGCCGTCTCCGCCGCCTCCAAGCTCGTCGAGAACGTCAAGGCGTGGAACCTCGAGCGGGTCGCCCGGGGCGAGCCGCCGGTGGGCGTGAGGATCGGCGTCAACACGGGAAACGCCGTCGTCGGCGACATCGGCTCGGCGCAGCGCGTCGACTACACCGTCCTCGGCAACACCGTGAACGTCGCGGCGCGAATCGAGGAATATGTCGCCGGACCGAACGAGGTCGCCGTCGGCGAGGAGACGGCCCGCCTCACTTCGGACGACTTCTCCTACGAGCCGCTCGGCGACGTGAAGCTCAAGGGTCTTTCGCGCGGCCTCCCGTGCTACCGGGTCAAGATGGACGCGCGGGGCATCCCGCTCCCCGCGCCGCGCTGAATGCGCCCGTCGCTCGAGAGCCTCGTCTTCCTCACCTCGAACGCAGGGAAGGCCCGTGAGGCGGCGGCGCTCCTCGGGCGCCCCATCGCGGCACGGACGCTCGAGATTCCCGAAATCCAGTCCCTCGACTTCGCCGAGGTCGTCACGGCCAAGGCGCTCGCAGCCGCGGCGCAGCTCGGCGTTCCTGTCCTCGTCGAGGACTCGGGGCTTTCCCTCCCCGCCTGGAAGGGCTATCCGGGTCCCTTTACGAAGTTCGCCGTCGGCGCGGTGGGGGAAGCGGGCTTCGCGCGCCTCGCCTGGGCCTGGGGCGACCCGCACGCCGAGGCGGTCTCGACTCTCTGCCTCGCGTGGCCGGGCGCATCGACGGTCGAAGTCCTCGTCGCCGAGGGCCGCGTCGCGGGGACGCTTGCCCCCGAGCCCCGCGGTGAAGGCGGCTTCGGCTGGGACGTGATCTTCGTGCCCGAAGGCGAGATGCGGACCTTCGCGGAGATGACGGCGCAGGAGAAGAACGCGTGTTCTCACCGGGCCAAAGCGTTCGCGGAGATGGCTAGGTGCCTGGCGACGCAGGAGGGGCGCATGCGCAGCACTCCCGGTATTTCGTGAAGGAGCCAATCCGGACTCGATTGGTCTTGCTTGACATGAGCTGGGCTCCTATGACCAGCGCTTCAAAGGTGCTTGGTAAACATTATTGCTTCTTCCGGAGCGCCGATATGCGGGCGGTCGAGACGTGAGTCGAGCTGGGCTGGTCGAGGCGCTCGACCCGCTTCGTCCTGGGCCGGGACGGAGCCTTGACGGTTCAGAGAAACCTCCAAAGGTACGCAGAAGACGGGCCGAGCGCACTCGGCCAGGGGCGCGGGTGGAAGAAGGGGCGGTCGCGGCTGCCCCAAGGGCTTCAGGCGCGAGCTGCGGGATTGCATCGCAAGTCTCTGAGCAACAAGCAGATCGCGCGGGTTCTGGGGATCTCGGCCCCGAGCGTCGCCAAGCTCCTCGCAGCCGAAGGGCTCGGCAAGCGGGCTTCGGCCGCGACGATCCAGGTGGCGCTGGGATTGGACTCGACGGCGGCGAGCAGAGAAGAGACGACAGCGGCCGAGCTCACGCTGGACGACCTGGTGGCTTGCGAAGCCGAGGAAGAGAGCGCAACGGACGCGGCCGCGGAAATGGCTGCCGAGCCGGAAGAGGGATCGGCGGCCGTTGCGGCGCTCAGCGCCGTGCTGGATGCCTGTGGAAGGGCCGCCGACTGGACCGGCGGTGGGCAGGCCGAGGACGGCGACGAGGCCTCCGACTCGCCGGCCAAGGGGAGTGATGGTGGCGACGGGCCTGCCGGCGAGGTCGCCCGGGTGCTCTCGTGGTCGTTCGATCCCGACCCGGCAAATCGGGCCATGGATCGGATGATGGCCGAGGTCGGACTGCTCGAGGACGCGGTCCCGATGTTCCGCAGCGCTGAGCGGGTTGCCGGCGCGGGGGTGCTGCTGGCCGTGCCCGCCCTGGCGGCCAGCGGGGTGCTCGACGTGGCGCGCCAGGTGTACGGACGCCTGTATCCGGCCTTCTATGGTCTTCGAACGACGTTCGTCACGTTGCTGCTGATGGCGCTGCTGCGCATCAAGCGTCCAGAGGGGCTCAAAGAGCGCAGTCCGCACGAGTTCGGACGCATTCTGGGTCTGGACCGGGCTCCCGAGGTCGAGACGGTCCGGCGCGAGCTGCGACGGCTCAGTACCCGAGGCCGAGCGACCGAGATGATCCAGGCGATGGCCAAGCGCCGGGTGGAGCAACAGGGGCAAGCTCTGGGTGTCCTGTACGTCGACGGTCACGTGCGCGTCTACCACGGCGAGAAGACGCTGCCGAAGGCGCACGTGACGCGAATGCGGCTCTCCCTACCGGCGACGACGGACGACTGGGCTAACGACGCGGCGGGGGATCCGGTGTTCGTGGTGACGGCAGAGGCCAATGCCGGGATGGTCAAGATGCTGCCGGCGCTTCTGGCCGAGCTTCGACCTCTCCTGGGAGAGCGCCGGCTGACGCTCGTGCTCGATCGTGGCGGGTACAGCCTCGCGCTGTTCCAGTCCCTGCTCCAGCAGGACGTCGACATCCTGACCTACCGCAAGGGCAAGTGGCGCAAGGTCGCATCCAGGCACTTCCAGCGGTACGAGTCCATTCGGGACGGTCATCGTGTCGAGTACCACCTGGCCGACCAGGAGGTCCGGATCGGAAAGGGCAAGAGCCCACGGGTGTCCCTGCGTCAGGTGACCCGGCGTAGCGAGGACGGCCACCAGACGCCGATCCTCACGTCCCGGCGGGACCTCTCCACGCTCGAGGTCGCCGTGCGGATGTTCGACCGGTGGCGGCAGGAGAACTTCTTCAAGTACATGCGCGACGAGCTCGCGCTGGACGCCCTCGTGACCTACGCGGACGAGCCGGACGACCCCAAGCGTCGTGTCCCGAACCCGAAGCGTCGCCAGGTCGAGAAAAAGCTGGCCGAGGCGAAGACGAAAGTGAAGGCCCTCCAGGCCGAGTACGGCCAGAAGGCCCTGTCCAACCCAGAAGGCCGGCGGCCGACGATGCGGGGCTTCGAGATCTCCAACGGTCGGACCGGACGGGCGCTCCGGGCGGCGATGAAGAAGGTCGAGGATCTCGTCGCGCGGCGGGCGAAGACCCCGGAACGCATCGCCGTGGGCAAGACGACGAAGGGCAAGCCGGTCATCAAGCTCGCCTCCGAGATGGGAAGGCTCCAGAACCTCCTGAAGATGGTTGCCTACCAGGCCGAGAGCGACCTCGTCCGTCTGGCGGCTCCGCACTACGCGCGATCCCTTCAGGAAGGGCGCACCCTCCTCCATGCCGCGATGGCCTCCCCGGCTGACCTCTCCGTCGACGACGGACTCCTGAACGTCACCATCGCTCCGCAAAGCTCCCCGCACCGCTCGGCAGCGATCCAGGCGCTTTGCCAGGAGCTGAACGAGACGAACTCCGTCTTCCCCGGTACCGACCTCCGCCTACGGCTCGCCGTCGCCCCCCACCCTCACACCTCCTGAAAACACGACAGCCTGCCGGGGGGCTATATCAGGAGGTCTGGATTCAGGAAACGCTCGACCGTTCCCCGAGCAATGACGGAGACGGGGCTTCCCACAGCGAAGGCATCGAAGACGGCGGGCAGGCGAGCAGGGGTGGCTTGTGCTGGCATGGCGCCCTCCTCTGGAGATTGAGCGTCGATTTGTCCAGTTTCTGCCTCCGAGGACACGGCACCACAGCAACCTCTGCGATGGGCCGGCACCCATAAGTTATTGTCCGCTCAACCACTTCGCCTCGTGGGGGACACCGTTAAAGTGCTGGCCTCGGCGGAGCAGGCGCTCCCCGCAGGACTGCGGAGAGGGTCCCCTGGCTCCCGCCGTCCCGTCGACTCACGCCGGTTTCACACGCTTCTCCGCAAGTCCTCACGCTGCCTCAGCAGGACCTTCGTCGCTCCCGGGCAGCCTTCAAGCAGCAATGAGGTAGAGAAGATGAACGAGCCGCGCACTCCGCTCGTCGTGCTCCTGCACGGACTATTCGGGCGCCCTTCGGACTTCGACGGAACCGTACGTCGATTGCCGCCGCGCTTCCCGGCGCTCTTGGCGCACCTGCCGCTCGGCTGGCCCGGGGCCGAGTCGGTGGGCCAGCTCGCCGACCGGCTGGAAGAGGAGCTCGCCGGGGAGGAGCGCGACCTCGTCCTCGTCGGGAACTCCCTCGGCGGCCACCTCGCGATCTCCTTCACGCTGCGTCATCCGGACCGCGTTCGCGGCCTCGTCCTCTCGGGCTCTTCGGGCCTCTGCGAGCCCGGCTTCGAAAGCGGCGTTCCGGACCGGCCCACCCGCGAGTGGATACGGAGCCGCGTGATGGAGGCCTTCCACTCCCCGGCCTTCGTCTCGGAAAGCCTCGTGGAAGAGGTCGCCGCCGCCTTCTCCGATCGGCGCCGCGCTCTCTCGCTCGTCCGCCTCGCGCGGGACACGAAGCAGGACCACCTCTCCTCGTCGCTCGGAAAGGTCCGGGTGCCGGCCCTTCTTTTGTGGGGCGCCGAGGACCGGATCACGCCCCCCGAGATCGCCCGGCGCTTCCTCGACCTCCTCCCGTCTTCCCGTCTCCTCTTCGTCCCCGAGGCGGGGCATGCGCCGATGATCGAACGTCCGTCCGTCTTCGCCTTTCACCTCTCCTCGTTCCTCAATGACCTCTCGCCCCAGCTCCGTCCCCCGAGGCGCCTTCTCGAGGAGGCGGCTTGAAGCCCCGAGTCGCCGGGGCCCTCTTCTCGATCTGGGCGCGCCGCCGGACCCGCGCGGTGGAGGAGCTTTCCCGCCGAGCTCCGGAAGCGCAGGCGGAGACTCTCGATGCCCTCGTCGCGACGGCCCGCGAGACGTCGTTCGGGAAGGCTCACGGCTTCGAGGGAATCCGCTCTCACGCAGATCTCGCCCGGAACGTTCCCGTTCGCCGCTACGTCGAGATGCTCCCGTGGCTCTCGCGCCTGCTGCACGGCGAAGAGGACGTCACGTGGCCGGGCCGCGCCCGCTGGTTCGCGAAGACCTCCGGGACGACCGCGGGCGACAAGGCGATCCCGGTCACCGACGCCCTCGTCGCTCAGAACCGACGGGCAGGCCGCGACGTTCTCGCGTTCTTCGTCCGTTCGGCTCCTTCCCCGCGGCTCCTAGAAGGCAACCTGCTCTTCCTCGGCGGCTCCACTTCGATGCAGCCGCTCCCGGCCGGAGGCCACGTCGGAGATCTTTCCGGAATCATGTCGGCAGAGATGCCCTTCTGGCTGAAACGGCGGGTCCTGCCGTCGTCCACCGTCGTCGCCATCCGAGACTGGGAGATGAAGCTGGAGGCGATCGCGAGAGAGACGCTCGGGAAGGACCTCACGCTGCTTTCCGGCCTGCCCTCCTGGTCCCTGCTCCTGTTCGAGCGCTGGCGGGCCCTTTCGGGAGGGAAGTCGCCTGTCGACTCCCGCGTAATCCCGTGGCCGTGATCCCGAGGAGTCCCGCGGCGTAGCAGGTGGGGATCGTCTCGAATCCCGATCTGGTCCGGAGGCGGAGCAGGTCGGGACAGACGAGTGCAGCGGCGGGATGCGGCAAGGCCCCGGCGTTCTGAGGGCCGGGGCCAGTCTGTCGAGAGACCTGCTGGAGATCAGAAAGGAAGATCGTCGTCGCGGAAGACGGTGACGGTGTGGATGGGCTCGTCGAGGTGAAGGGAGGCGAGGCGAGCGGCGTGGCGGGCGCGGAGCCCGGGTTGCTGGCGCGGAAGCGCTGCGAGCCAGTTGTCGGGGACGAGGACGAGCCTGTCGAGGTCGGAAGCGAGGCCATCCAGAAGCGACGGCGGAGGGAGCTGGCCAACAGCCACGAGGGTGAGACGGCGACGGCGAGCCGGGAGCATGGCGAGGATGGCGCGGGTCTCGGACCAGGAGGAGGCGCGGGCCAGGCGGCCGAAGAGGCCGTGATCGTCGAGGCCGAAGAGGTCGATGCGGCGAGGTGTGGCCAGGAGGGTGAGGAGACGGTCGTTCACGCGCGAAGCTCCTCGGCGGCCCGGAGGACGTGATCGCAATCGACGATCCTGGCGTGCAGAGAAGCGGCGGCGGCCAGAGCGTGATGGGCGAGGGTGTCGAGGTGGCGCATGAGGCCGCCGGAGGCCGAGAAGAGGGCCTCGACGGCGGGCTCGGAGAAGAGGGGCCGGTCCAGGCCGGCGAGGCGAAGACGGTGCTCGAGATAGAGGCGGGCGTCGTCGCGGTCCAGGCGAGGCAGGGCGTAGCGGACCGAGATTCTCTGGGCGAGGGGCTCGAGATGGGCCAGGCGCAGCTTGTTTCGAAGGCCCGACTGACCGGCGAGAAGGAGGGCCAGGCGGTTCTGGCCGTCCCAGTCGAAGTTGGTGAGCTGGGGCAGCAGGGCGAGCAGATCGGGCCGCAGGTGATGCGCTTCGTCGATGACGAGAAGGACCGAGAGGCGGCGCTCCTCTACGAGGCGGACGATCTCCTGCTGGACCGAGCGGAAGCCGAGGGCGCGGGACCAGTGGGGCTCCAGGCCGAGCTCCAGGGCGAGCTGGCGGAAGAAGTCGGCGGGATTGACGGTGGTGTCGTGGAGGTAGACGGCCCGGACCTTCTCGGGGTGGAGCGAATCGCGCAGGCGGCGCAAGGCCGTGGACTCGCCCGAGCCGGGCTCACCGGTGAGAAGGCCGAGGCTGCGGGTCCTCACGAGGTACTCCAGACGGGAATGCCGCTCGTCCAGGGCCGGAGTGCGGAAGAGCTGCTCGGTCGAGAGCTGCCGATCGAAGGGCGGGCGGGTCAGCCCGAAGAAGACCTCGTACATCAGCGCTCACCGTCGTTGCCGTAGTGCTTGCTGGCGAGAAGGTCGAGGTAGCTGATTCCCGTGGGCTTCTCGGGAGCCTTCTGCTCGGGGGCGCGGGGGGCGCGAGGGCGGGAGGCGTTGAGGTGCAGATCGAGCCGGCGAAGGGGGATCTCGGTCTTCTCCCCCTTGCGGCGGAAGTGGACGGGGAGCGTGAGGTCGTAGGGGTCGTAGAGGACCTCGACGGACTCACCGGCGAATCCGTCGGGGGCCTCGTAGAGACGGCCGTCGAGATGGACGACGCGGTCGCGGCCGACGCGACGAGTCGCCTTCATCCGCATCAGCGACTCCAGGGTCTCCGGCGCCGGACGGATGAGGGCCTCGTCGGCCAGGAAACGGTCCAGGGGTGTCACACCGCCGAGGCCACCGTGCGGGGTCTGGTGGTACTCGGCCTCCAGCCAGGCCCAGAAGACCCGGTTGAGCGAGCCGAGGTCGGCGAGCTGCTCGGTCGTGACGTGGGGCAGGAAGGCCGAGCGGACGTGGCGGAAGAAACGCTCGATCTTGCCGCGGCCGCGGGGCCGGTGAGGACGGGAGTGGATCAGGGCGACGTTGAGGGTGGCGCAGATGACCGCGAGGTGATGGGTGCGGAAAGTGGACCCGTTGTCGCAGTGATTCCGAGGTCGGCATAGTCGCAGTACAGGCGCCGGGGCACCCCTCGCCGCAGGAGGCCCTGCTTGAAAGCCTCCTGGAAGCACGCGGCGTTCTCGGCGCCGTAGAAACCGGCGAAGGGGACCATCCTCGTGGCGTCGTCCAGGAAGGCGTACAGGTAGGTCTTCCCCCCGTCGCGCCGGCCCGGGACCAGGAGCCGCGGGCCGTGCATCAGGTCGCTGGTCCACAGGTCGTTGGCGTGGGGGTAGGAGAAGGCCAACGCGTCGGGCTCGCCGCCAGGGGCCGGCGCCGGCGACGTCCGCGACAGGAGCCGGTAGACCGTGCTGCGCCGAAGCCTCGTCCCCTCGGGGACCTTGCCCGCCAGCGTGACCGCCCTCATCACGCTCTCCACGCTGGCAGAGGGGCGCTCCTTGCGAAGGGCGATCAGATGCTCCTGCACCTCCTCGGGGATGACGTGGCTCTCCCCGGCATCCGAGCGCACGGCGGGCTTGAGCCCGTCGAAGCTGTATCGCTCGTACAGCCCCATCCAGTCCCGGGCCGTCGAGCGCCCCACGTGGGCACGGCTCGATCCCGGAATCGTCCACTCCTTGCCGGCGATCGCCGTCAAGAGCTTCTCCTTCTCTCCCGGCGCCAGGGTCCGGGTCACCAGCTCGCTGATGACCCCGTAGCGAAACAGCGCCACCTGCTCTCGCAGCGTGTCGTCCATCGACGTCTCTCTCCGATCTCGCCCCGAAAGTCGGTTCCGGGACTGCCGGACATGCTGCGAGAAGGAGCGATCGTCCGGGAGCTACCAATCTCTGTGGGGGGCCGCCCCGGGGCGGCCCCAGGGTCGTCCGTGACGGAACAGCCCGCACGGTCCGCCGAGGAAAACCGTGTAGCGCCCCCAGAGCCATCGGCGCAGACGCACCAGGGCGCCGCTCCCCGCGCCGACGACGGCCCGGACCCGGTCCAGCCAGGACTCCGGCCCCGCCGGTAGAAGCCCTACCAGCCGGATCACCCAGCGGCTGGCCGGCCCGAGCCCCCACCGCCGCACGCGCCGCTTGGCCTCGTCCCCCGCTTCACCGGCCGCCCGCGCTCGAACGGCCGGTCCCGGCCCCGTGTCAGCGGCCGCCTCCACCGCCGTCAGCGTCGCGTCCCGGTAGGCGCACAGGTCCTCCGGCAACAACGCATTCGTCACACCGCAAGCCACGCAGATCAGCCGCCGCAGCTCGACCAGCAGCCCGTCGACGTATCGCTTGTAGAAGCCGTGACCCCGCTGCAGCCGCTTCCGGCATCCCGGCGTCGGGCACGGCACCGGCGGGACCGACCCGTTGCGCCCGATCGCATCCGCGTACTCGTTGCACGACACCGCTGTCACCGATAGCATCTCGCCCGCTCCGTGCGGGGCCCGCCGAGGTCACGCGGTCCGCCAAAGTACGAGCGCCTCGGCGGGCTCTCGCCCTCCTCAACGGGGGCGAGGGTCCCGCTCTCTTCCGCCGCCGAATCTACCCGACCACGGCGAAAACCGAGACCGGATCAGCCCACGGTCACGAATTCGCGCGGGACGCTACAGCCGGGCGAGCTCTTCCTGGGCCTGGAGCTTTTCGTCCACGGAGGAGTCCGATACGAGCCCTACCGCGACCTGGTCGAGGCCGCGTTCGGCCGATCCGTCCGCCGGCTCGAGGTCTACCCGGCGAGCGAGGGCTTCCTCGCCGTCCAGGACGACCTGGGCAGCGAGGGGATGCTCCTCGGCCTCGACTACGGCTCGTTCTACGAGTTCATTCCCGCCGCCGAAGCGGGCTCCTCCTCGGCGCGGCGTCTCACGCTCGCAGACGTGACGGTGGGCGAGACGTACTCGATCGTCCTCTCGAACGAGGCGGGCCTCTGGGCCAGCCCTTCCAAGGTTGTAAAAGATTGTAAACGTGTGACTTACCGTAAGAACAGGCGCTTGCCATTGGCCTTCCGGCCTTCGTGACGGGCAGCTTCAGTGCTTCCCAGACGCGGAAAGCCACTCACCATGCGGGTTGCGGCCGCCGGCCACAAAGGAAACGGTCACCTTGAAGGCGCTGGCCTCTGGGCCTACGAGATCGGAGATCTCGTTCGCTTCGTTTCGATGTCGCCTCCCCGCGTCGTCGTCGTGGGGCGGACGACGGCCTTCTCCAACTGCTGCGGCGAGAACCTGATCGTCGAAGAGGTCGAGGATGCCTTCGTCGCCGCCTGCGCCGCCACCGGTACCTCTCCCGGCGAGTTCACCGTTTCGGCTTTGCCGGGAACGGCCGCCGACGGACGACCCCGCCTCCAGTGGATCGTCGAGACCGCCGAGGATCGTTTCCCCGCGGAGGCGTTCGCGCGTTCGGCGGACCTGAGGCTCCGTGAACGGAACCACGACTACGACACGAAGCGAACCGGCGACGTCGCGATGCTCCCACCCCTCGTCGCCCTCGTCCCACGGGGGACGTTCCACGCCTGGATGCGCGAACGGAGCCGGCTCGGCGGGCAAAGCAATGTCCCGCGGCTCCGGAACGACCGGGAGGTCGCCGACGCGCTCCTGGCCGCGGCCTGACGACACGTACGCGGACGTCGCGCTGCCCCTCTCCTCACCTCTCCAACCCTGAACGGCCCGGACCCTGCGGAACGGACGCCGGCAGGGATCCGGGTTCGCGGAAAGAGGAAGGCCTCCGGCGCCGGGGGCGCAGGGGGCCTTCGAGGGACTCCGGGACCGGGAACTAGAAAGCGACCTGGGCGCCGATGACGAACTGGTTGTAGGTCTCGTCGAGGACGTTGTTGACCTTGCGGTTGTCCTGCGTGATGCCGTACCACTCGGCCTTCAGGTTGATGTTCTTCCCCTTGATCATGTAGTGAAAGCCGGCGGTGATGATCGAGAGCTCGTCGTTGTCGACGTCGGCGTTCTGGTCGTATTCCTCGTAGCGGGCGCCGATGCGGAACTGCTTGGCGAAGGTGTAGAGACCCGAGACGTAGAAGCCGTCGCGGTCGATCTCGGTGCCGTTCGTCTGGCCGTCGGTCGCCTTGCCGTACTCGGCCCTCAGCATGAGCGGGAGGTCCTCGGTACCGTCCCAGCGGAAGTGGGCTCCGAGGCGGTCGCGCGTCAGGGCGGCCGTCCCCTGGTTTCCCGTGCCGCCGGAGACGCCGACGGTCATTCCCTTGGCCGGCTTCACGTCGAAGCGCGCCGCGTAGAAGAACCGGTCGGAGGTCCCGGCGACATTCGACGGGAGGCCGTTCGTGATGGACGCCTGGGCGGCGAACATCGAGCCGTACTCGCCCTTGTAGAAGAAGCCTGCCTGGCGCTGGTCACCGATGATCCGGGCGATCCGGGAGCGCTCGACGAAGTCGATCTCGGAGGAGGAGCGGAGCCCCTCCTCGGTGAGGGCGATCTTCTTCTGGCCGATGGAGAACTCGTGCCCCTTGAGGCCGAGAAAAGTGATGGCGAAGTCCTGGAGGATCTTGCCGTCGGCACCGGCCGTCACGTTGGGGCTCTTCGCCGGGTCGATCATGACCTCGTAGCCCCATGCCGGGGTCACCTTGCCTGAGAGCTTGATCTCGGCGCGGCGGAGGCGGAAGTCGTTCACGCCGGTGGGGTTGCCGAGGTATGAGCTCCCTGAGCCCTGCTCGGAGTCGTCGCCGTAGTACCAGCCCTGGAGGAGGAGGCCGAACTTCAGCTCGCCGTCTGCCACCTTGAGGGTCGTCGGCGGCGGGAAGGTAGGCGCCTTCGGGGCCTTGTACGGCCGGACCTCGGCATCCTTGTCGTGCTTGAAGTTATAGAGGTCGAAGGCGTTCTCGTTGTCGAAGACCATCGTCTCGCCGTTGGGCCCGTAGCCGATCTTCGTGATCGATTTGCCGAGCTCCCCGGAGCTTTCCCACGCCTTGTACTCGTTCGGGTCGTTGAAGACGTAGATCCGGCCGTCCTTGGGAACCTCCTTGTACCAGAGGAGGTTGACCTGGGCCTGGGCAGTGCCGGCAAGAAGCAGGAGGCCCGCGAGGGCGATTCCCATGATGGATCGAAGCTTGAACGGGTGCATTCCGTCTCTCCTTTCAGATCGTTACAAACCGGGGAGAGTCTCGGAGAGCCGCCGGAGGGCACAGTTCAGACGGTATGAAGGACGTGTAAGGAGAGCGGGCCCGCGAGCGGGTTCGGGGTGACGCTTCATACAGGTTTAACCTAGACATAACGGTGTCCCGGCCGTCCTGAGGGAAGACTCGCTGCCGTATTGGATTCCCGAAGGAGGAACAGAATGAAGAAGATCGCTCCCGCATTTCTCGCCGCCGCGCTCCTTGCCGGCTCGGCAACCGGCCAGACCGTCCAGGTGGATCCGGCCATCCAGCCGTACAAGCCTGTGTCCGGCGTTTCCGGAAACCTGAGCTCCATCGGCTCGGACACCCTTAACAACCTGATGACGCTCTGGGCCGAGAAGTTCAACAAGATGTACCCGAACGTGAAGATCCAGATCGAGGGGAAGGGCTCCTCGACGGCCCCGCCGGCGCTGATCTCGGCGACTGCCCAGCTCGGCCCGATGTCGCGCGCCATGAAGGGGAGCGAGATCGACGAGTTCGAGAAGAAGTACGGCTACAAGCCGACCCAGGTCCGGGTGGCCGTGGACGCCCTCGCCGTCTTCGTGAACAAAGACAATCCGGTCGCCTGCATGACGATGCAGCAGGTCGACGGCGCCTTCTCCAAGTCGCGCCGCTCCGGCTACAAGGAGAACGTGAAGACCTGGGGCCAGCTCGGCCTCACGGGAGACTGGGCGAGCCGCCCCGTCAGCCTGTTCGGCCGCAACTCGGCGTCCGGCACCTATGGCTTCTTCAAGGAGCACGTCCTGAAGAACGGAGACTACAAGGACGAGGTGAAGGAGCAGCCCGGCTCGGCGTCCGTCGTGCAGGGGGTCACGGTCGACCGCTACGCGATGGGCTACTCCGGGATCGGCTACGCGACGGCCGGCGTCAAGGCGCTGCCGCTCGCGGCCAAGCAGGGGGACAAGTGCTACCCGGCGTCACCCGAGGAAGCCTACTCCGGAAACTACCCCCTGGCCCGATTCCTCTACGTGTACGTGAATCGCGCCCCCGGAAAGCCGCTCGACCCGATCGTGGGTGAATTCCTCAAGCTGGTCCTCTCGAAGGACGGACAGGAAGTCGTCGTCAAGGACGGCTACTTCCCGCTGCCGTCGAAGATCGAGCAGGAAGAGCTCGCCAAGCTCCTCAAGTAGGACGCGGACGCCATGTCCTCGACGCTCGAGAGCGCGCCAACGGGCGATCCGGTGGCGCCGCAGGCCCGAAGGGCAGCCGCCCGGCCGCTCGGCCGCCGGTTCCTCGCCGACCGGCTCGCCGCCCGCTTCGTCACGCTCTCGGGCGTCGTCATCATCGCCGCCATCCTGGCGATCCTCTTCGTCATCGTCGCGGTGGCATGGCCGCTTCTCAGGCCCTCTTCGGCCACCTCCGTGCCAGCCGGCGCGCTGCCGGCCGGCACGGTTCCGCTGGCCCTGGCCGTCGACGAATACCGGGAAGAGGCGTTCGTCGCAACGAAAGGCGGCCTCCTGATCCTGCCGGTGTCCGGTGGCGAAGCGACCCTCGTGGAGCTGCCCGAGCTCGGCGAGGCCACGGTGGACAAGGCCGTCGCGCCGGAGCCGCAGCTGATCGTTCTCGGTCTCTCCGACGGCCGCCTCTATCCGGTCGGGTTCTCGACGGAGGTGGTGTACGAGGAGGGGAAGCGGCGCGTGACGCCGTCCGCCAGCCCCGGGTCGCCCGTGACGGTCGGAATGGAGGGAAAGCCAGCAGGGGTTTTCAAGTACGTCCGCGGCCCCGACGGTCCGATCGCCCTCGTCGCGACCGGCCCCCGTCAGCTGACTCTCGTCCGGGTCGTCGAGAAGACGAACATGATGGGCGAGACGACGCGGGAGGACGTGCGCATTCTGCTTCCCGTCGAGGCGAAGGGCGAGGTGACGTCCCTGGCCCTCGACGTCCGCGGACAGGACGTTTTTGCCGGTACCTCGGCCGGGGAGATCGTCCGATTCGACCTCCGCGACGAGGCGAACCCGAAGCAAGAGGAAACCGTCTCCGTCAGCTCCTCGGGAGATGCACTCGGGGTTCTGGGCTTCCTGAACGGGGACCGCACCCTGGTTTCCGGAGACGCTGCCGGACGTGTCTCCTCCTGGCAGGTGATCCAGGCGGAAGGCGGCGACACGCGGCATCTGGCGAGGATCCACGAGTTCCGCCCCCACGGGGCGGCCGTCACGGGCTTCTCGGCCTCGCGGCGGGACAAGGGCTTCGTGACGGGAGACGCCGCGGGGGGCGTCGAGGTGCATTACGCCACGACCGGCAAGTCCCTCCTGTCGCTCGAAGCGGGGAAGGCGCCTCTCGGCGCCGTCGTCTTCGCGCCGAAAGCCGATGCCGTCCTGGCGGCCTCGGCGGATGGGCGGCTCCACCAGTTCACGCTCCAGAATCCTCACCCCGAGGTGTCCTGGAACGCGCTCTTCGGGAAGGTCTGGTACGAGGGATATTCCAAGCCCGAGTACGTCTGGCAGTCGACCGGTGGAACCGACGACTTCGAAGCCAAGTTCAGCCTGACGCCTCTCATCTACGGGACGCTCAAGGGGACCTTCTACGCCCTGATCCTCGCGATTCCGATCGCCCTCGCCGGCGCTCTCTACACCGCGCAGTTCATGCACCCGAACCTGAGGTCCGTCGTCAAGCCGGTCGTCGAGGTGATGGCCGCGCTCCCGAGCGTCGTCCTCGGCTTCATCGCCGGGCTGTGGCTCGCGCCGATGCTCGAGAGGATCGTCCCCGGCGTCCTCCTCATGCCCGTGGTCATCACACTCCTCGCGGTCCTGGGCGCGGCGGCGTGGGCGAAGCTGCCGCCGAGTGTCCGCGCACGGATTCCCACCGGCTGGGAGGCCGTGCTTCTGGTTCCGCTCGTGGTCGGAGGCGGGGCGTTGTCGATCTGGCTCGGATTCCAGGTCGAGCGGCTCTTCCTCGCGAGCGACTACCGGCACTTCCTCCTGACGGCCTTCGGGCTGACCTACGATCAGCGCAACTCCCTCGTCGTCGGCATCGCGATGGGGTTCGCGGTCATTCCGATCATCTTCACGGTCGCCGAGGACTCCCTCGCGAGCGTCCCGACGGGCCTGGCGGCAGGTTCGCTCGCCCTCGGCGCCACGCGGTGGCAGACGGCCCTCCGAACCGTCCTCCCGACCGCCTCGCCCGGGATCTTCTCAGCCGTGATGATCGGGTTCGGGCGGGCCGTGGGCGAGACGATGATCGTCCTGATGGCCACCGGGAACACTCCCGTAATGGAAGCGTCGATCTTCAACGGCTTCCGCGCCCTCTCCGCCAACATCGCCGTGGAGCTGCCCGAGGCCCCGGAAGGCGGGACGCTCTTCCGGGTCCTGTTCCTGGCGGCCCTCCTCCTCTTCCTGATGACCTTCGTGGTCAACACGGCGGCCGAGCTGGTGCGACTGCGCCTCCGGAAGAAGTACAGGACGTTCGAATGAGCAGCGCGACCCCCCGCCTCGCCTCGGCGCGAAAGGCCGGGCTCTTCAGAAGCGGCGAGCCGTTCATCTGGATCACCGGCAGCGGCCTGGCCGCCGCGGTGCTGATGGTCGCGGGCCTCCTCTGGCTCATCCTGGCCAACGGCCTCGGGTTCTTCTGGCCCGCGGAGATCTCCCAGTACGTGCTGGACGACGGCCGGACCGTGGCCGGCCCGCTCGCGGCGCGGGAGAGTGTCCCGGATCCCGGCGCGTCCGCCGGTACCCCCTCCCGCTGGCGAATCAAGGTGAAGCAGGGGAACCGGGACGTCACCGGCGAGGATTTCGTCTGGATCGACGAGTCCGCGATCCGGTCGACCGACAGACCCGCCGACGTCATCGCCTTCGAGCGGCGCGAGTGGGGCGCCTTCTACGGCTGGGTGAAGGAGGTCCGTGACGGCGGCACTGTCGTCGCAGCGGGGCGCGACGCGTCGTGGAAGGCGCTGAGCGCCCTCCTCCCGAAGGCGCTCGACGTCTACGAGGAGGCGCTCACGCTCGAGAAGGACCGGATCGGAGCGGTGAACTTCGAGAAGGAGAAGCTTCGCCTGGCCCGGAAGAAGCTCGAGCTGAAGGGCGTCTCGTCGGGGGCGGACGTCGAGGCGTTGGCGGCGAAGGAGTCGAAGCTCCAGGTCGAATACGACCGGCTACTGAAGGAGCTGCAGGCCGTGCGGTCACGGGTCACGGCTGTCCTCGTCCTCGAGACGGCGGGAGGCCAGGAGAAGGAGCTGCCCCTCGTCCAGGTCGTCAGGGCCGACCGCCCGAACGAGATGGGCTGGTTCACCAAGACGGGGCGCTATGCCGCGAACGTTTGGGCCTTCGTCTCAGAGGACCCGCGCGAGTCGAACACCGAGGGGGGAGTCTTCCCGGCCATCTTCGGCACGGTCCTGATGGTGCTCATCATGAGCGTCGTCGTGACGCCGCTCGGGGTCCTGACGGCCTTCTATCTGCGCGAGTACGCGAAACAGGGGCCGGTCGTCAGCGCCGTGCGGATCGCCGTGAACAACCTCGCGGGCGTCCCGTCCATCGTCTACGGGGTCTTCGGCCTCGGCTTCTTCATCTATTTCCTCGGCGGGTCGATCGACCGCCTCTTCTTCCCCGAGGCGCTCCCGACGCCGACCTGGGGCACGGGGGGAATCCTCTGGGCCTCGCTGACGCTGTCGCTCCTGACCGTCCCGGTCGTCATCGTCTCGGCGGAGGAGGGTCTCGCGGCCATTCCCCGCGGCATGCGCGAGGCGTCCCTCGCGCTCGGGGCGACGAAGTTCGAGACGATGTGGAGGGTCGTCCTCCCGGCCGTCATGCCGTCGATCCTCACGGGGCTGATCCTCGCCATGGCCCGGGCCGCCGGGGAGGTGGCGCCGCTCATGATCACCGGCGTCGTCAAGCTCGCGCCGGCCCTGCCGATCGACGGCTTCGCGCCGTTCTTCCACCTCGACCGCAAGTTCATGCACCTCGGTTTCCACATCTACGACGTCGGCTTCCAGTCGCCGAACGTCGACGCGGCGCAGCCCATGGTCTTCACCACGACGATCCTCCTGATCGTCCTCGTCGTCGCCCTCAACCTCACGGCGATCGTCATCCGCGGCCGGCTTCGCAGGAAGCTCCGCTCGTCGGGAATCTGAGATCCGTCATCATGGAAGCGCAGATCATGACCGCACCGACGCCCGCCCTCGCGATCGAGACCCGGACCTCCCCGCAGCCCGAGACCGCGGCGACCGGTGATCCGGCCCTCATCGAGCTGAAGAAGTTCAACTTCTGGTACGGCGCCAAGCAGGCCCTCTTCGACATCGACCTCAAGGTGAGGGAGCGGTCGGTGACGGCCTTCATCGGGCCGTCCGGCTGCGGGAAGTCGACGCTGCTCAGGTGCCTGAACCGGATGAACGACCTGATCGACGGAGTCCGGGTCGAGGGATCGCTCCGGGTGAACGGGGAGGACCTCTACGGCGCCGACGTCGACGTCGTGGATGTGCGCAAGCGCCTCGGGATGGTCTTCCAGAAGTCGAACCCGTTCCCGAAGTCGATCTTCGAGAACGTCGTCTACGGCCTGAGGATCCAGGGGGAGAGGAACCGGACGCGCCTCCGCGACGCGTGCGAGGGGGCGCTCAAGGGGGCCGCACTCTGGGAGGAGGTGAAGGACCGGCTGGACGACAGCGCCCTTTCGCTTTCCGGCGGCCAGATGCAGCGGCTCTGCATCGCGCGGGCTCTCGCCGTCGAGCCCGAGGTGGTCCTGATGGACGAGCCCTGCTCGGCCCTCGACCCGATCGCGACCGCGAAGATCGAGGAGCTGATCTTCAGCCTCAAGGAACGGTTCACGATCGTCATCGTGACGCACAACATGCAACAGGCCGCGCGCGTCTCGGAAGAGACCGGCTTCTTCATGCTCGGAAAGCTCGTCGAGTTCGACAAGACCGACGTGATTTTCACGCGCCCGAAGCAGAAGATGACCGAGGATTACATCACCGGGAGGTTTGGATGACGACGCGGCGGGGGGTCCGGGGGGCGCGCAAAGCTCAGCCCCCCGGCGTGCGACTACATGACGGGGAGGTTCGGATGAGGCCGCCTGCGGGGGGGCCGGGGGGCGCGCGAAGCCGAGCCCCCCGGCGAGGCATCACCGGGAGGTTCGGATGATGGCGAGCTCCCCGGAGGTGAAAGGGATGGATGCCGTTGGAGCAACTCCGGCCCGCTGGCGGGTTGCTCTCGTCGAGGACGACGAGGACCTCGCGTTCACCCTCCTGTACAGCCTGCGGAAGGACGGCCGGTTCGACCCGGTGCGGTACGCCGGCGGGCTCGTCGCTCTCGACGAGATGACGGAGCGGCCTCCCGACCTCGTCCTCCTCGACCTCAACCTTCCCGACGTCGACGGCCTGACGATCTGCCGCGAGCTGCGACGGCACGAGGCGACACGGCGCGTGCCCATCCTGATGCTGACGGCCCGGGCGGA
The DNA here is from genome assembly GCA_963696015.1 of uncultured Holophagales bacterium. Classification (GTDB taxonomy): domain Bacteria; phylum Acidobacteriota; class Thermoanaerobaculia; order UBA5066; family UBA5066; genus UBA5066. The sequence goes on along the minus strand of CAVOJA010000144.1, from coordinate 20,964 downwards.
GGAGCGCGACAAGCTCCTCGGCTTCGACCTCGGGGCCGACGACTACGTCACGAAGCCCTTCTCGATGAAGGAGCTCATCGCCCGGATCGTCGCCCATCTGCGGCGAGCGGGGGGCGCCGGGACGACGGCCGACGACGCGTTCGACGACGGGCGGCTCCGCGTCGACCGGTCCCGCCATCTCGTGGAGAGGGAGGGTCGCGCGATCCACCTCACGAAGAAGGAATTCGACCTCCTCTGGCTCCTCATCAAGAGCGGCGGCCGGGTCGTGAGCCGGGAGACGATCCTCTCGCGCCTGTGGGACTACGCCGCCGACGTCGAGACGCGCACGGTCGACGTCCACATTCGTTCCCTGCGGAAGAAGATCGGGGACGACGTCGTGGAAACGGTCGTCGGAGTCGGGTACAGGTTCCCCACGTGAAGCCGGCCGTCCCGAGGCGGGCCCGCCCGGCGCTCGAGGCCCTCGTTCTCGGCGTCATCACGGTCGGGGTTGTGGGGCTGGAGCTCCGCGCGTTCCTCGCAGGAGCGCTCGTGGCGACGGTCTTCTTCGTGATCCGGCTGCGGCGAATGCGGGAGCTGGACCGGGTGCGCGAAGGCGTCGCCACGGCGGCCACCGGGACGCGGCCCCAGGAATGGCGCGGGCTTTCCCCGGAGACGGAATCGGTATTCCACGCGCTCCACCGCTTCGCCGACCTCGTGGCCCGGGAGCGGGAGGGAAGCGAGAAGGCCCGCGTCCTCGCCCGCTCCGTCTTCGAGGAGGTGCCGGTCGGGCTCGTCGTCGTCGACCGCTCGCTGGCCCTCCTCGACGTCAACCCCGCGGCCCGCCTCCTCTTCGGCGTGCCACCGGACGTTCCGTGCCCCGCCCTGCACGACGTGGTGCGGGACCCGCAGGTCCTCGGGCTCTTCCGCTCGTTGATCGTCGAAGGAGGCCCAGGGGACGAGCCGTCGTCGCCGGTCGTCCTCAAGGTGGAGGGGCGCGAAGGAGGCGAGCGGCTCCTGGAGGTGGCGGCGCGGGCGGTGCCCGGTACGCACGCCGACGGGGAGCCGGCCGCGATCGGGGTCGCGCGGGACGTCACGGAGCGCGAGCGGACCGAGCAGATGCGCCGGCAGTTCGTGTCGGACGTCTCCCACGAGCTTCGAACCCCGTTGGCGACGATTCGCGCCGCGGCCGAGACGCTGGTCGAGGAGAAGTCGCTGGACGAGGCCGCGAACCACCTCGTCGCGATCCTCGAGCGGCAGGCAGGACAGATGCAGGACCTCGTGTCGGATCTCACCGACCTCGCGCAGATCGAATCGGGCTCGGTCACGCTCCATCTCGAGGACGTCCCTCTTCAGGGACTGCTCGCGGGCGTCGTGAAGGACCTCGAGGGCGCCGCGCGAGCCAGGCAGGTCGAGGTGGCTCTCGAGGCGCGGACCGGGCTGAGCGTGAGGGGCGACCGGCGCCGCATCTCTCAGGTCTTTCGCAACCTCGTCGACAACGCCGTGAAGTTCTCGCCGATCGGCGCCCGGGTCGAGGTGGTCTCCGAGGTGCGGAAGGGTTCGGCCGGCGCCGAGATCCTCGTTCACGTGATCGACCGTGGCATCGGGATTCCCGCCAGCGAGCAGGCGAAGGTCTTCCAGCGCTTCTACCGGGTCGACCCGTCCCGCTCGAAGACGACGCCCGGGACCGGGCTGGGGCTCGCCATCGTCAAGCACCTTCTCATCCTCCACGGCGGTTCGATCCGCGTGGAATCCGAGCCGCTGCGAGGGAGCCGTTTCACCGTCGGGCTCCTCGCCGCCGCAGACGCCGCCTTGAAGGAGGTCTCATGAAAGAGCACTTCACCGAGCTTCTCGAGCAGCTCCGCCGCCAGCTCATCGGCATGGGTGCGGAAGTCGAGAGCCAGATCCGCGTCGCCGTCGAGGCCTTGATCGAGGGCAGCGCCGAGTTGGCACGCGGCGTCTGCGAGCGGGACGCGGTCATCGACGACCTCGAGGTGAAGAACGAGGAGGCGGTGATCCACCTCCTCGCCACCCAGCAGCCCGTCGCGAGCGACCTGCGGCTCCTCGTCGCGGCGGTCCGGATCAACGCGGACCTCGAACGGATCGGCGATCACGCGGTGAACATCGCCGAGGCGGCCGAGCGGCTCGCGGGGGCGAAGCCTTTCAAGCCCTGGATCGACATCCCGCACATGGCCGAGGTCGTCCGCGGGATGCTCCGCGACGCTCTGGACGCCTTCGTTAGGCGCGACACGGCGCTGGCCAAGGACGTCCTCCTGCGCGACGACATCGTCGACGCCAAGAACCTCTCTCTCATCCGCGAGCTGCTGACCTACATGGCCGAGAACCCGGCGCTCATCAGCCGGTCGATCGAGATCATGTCGATCTCGAAGAACCTGGAGCGCGTGGCGGACCTGGCGACGAACATCGCGGAGGAGACGATCTTCATCGCGGAAGGTCTCGTCATCAAGCACCAGGGCAAGCTCCCGGAGGAGGGTTCGGGCCGCTGAGGCCGTCAGACCCTCGCGAAGGCGAGGACCATCTCCTTCACGATCGTGCCAGGTCCGAGGACGGCGGTGAGGGCCCGGGCGTAGCTCTCCATCTGCGGGGTGTAGAGGGTCTCCCGCTCGGCGCGAGCGGCGGCCGTCGTGACCCGGTCGGTCTTCCAGTCGACGACCACCCATCCGTCGCCTTCCTCGAAGAGGAGGTCGATCTTTCCCTCGACGAGGGGTGAGCCCTCGAGCGCATCGTCCCGAAAGAGAACCGGCAGCTCGACGAAGCGGCGGCGCGAGACGCGGGCCCGGGCCACGACGGGGTGGGCGAGGAGGCGCGAAACGAGGGACACGGCCTCGGCCTCTCCGGCCGGATCGAGAGCTGGGAGCGTGGCGGCGACCGCATCTTCGGCGGAGGAGGGAGGGATGCGCTCCGGATCGAGGAGGAGCTCCATCGCTTCGTGCACGGCCGAGCCGAGCCTCACGGCGCGGGCCTGGACCTCCTCGCTGCGTTCGATGGAGGGGAGGTCCTCGGGGGAAGCCGGCCCGGGCGACGCTCCGGGTCGCCAGGGCCCGTCCTTCTCGCCCGACCGGCGGAGAGGGCGGGAGGCGGTGGCACGGGCCCGCTCCAGGCGAGCCTCGGCGGCGGCGATCTCCAGCTCGAGGTCGACGGCGTCGGCCGGCACCGCGGACTGTGCCGGGGGCGGGGGGACGGAGATGTCGGGAGCCACGACCTTGACGAGGTGTGCGAGGTCGGGGGGCGGGCCCTCGGCGAAAGCGATCGGCTCGAGGAGAGTCTTCCCGATGCCGTCGGTGAGGTCGCCGTCTTTCTTCCGCTTGCGCCTCCGGAACCAGGAGAGGACGAGCGTCTTCCGCGGCCGGGTCAGCGCGACGTAGAGGAGGCGTTTCTCCTCGGCGCGCAGGCGCAGGTCGTTCCATCCTGCGACCACGCGCAGGCCGGGCGTCCCGATCGTCTCCCCGCCGAGAGGGACCTTGAAGGCGAGCATTCCCCCGGCGCGGTTGTAGAAGACCTTCTGGTTGGCCCCGGCCCTGTCCCGGTCGCGGAAGCCGAGGCTCGCGACGACGACGGTGTCGAACTCGAGACCTTTCGACTTGTGGAGCGTCAGGAGGCGGACGGCCTCCTCGTCCTCCTCGAAGGCGCGCGGCTCGGCCGTCCTCTCCGCGAGACGGAGGGAAAGGCGGGCCACCGCCTCGCGGAAGGGGAGCCCCTCGGCGTCGAGCCCGCGCGCGAGGACGAGGAGCCGCTCGAGGTTCGAAGAGGCCTGGAGCGGGTTCACGACGGCGCCATTCTCGACGGCTGCGAAGGCGCGGCGCACGGCGAGGAGCTCGAGAAGCGTCTCGCCGAGAGGGCGCTCGAGCCGTCGCGACCGGAGTGAGGAGAGGAACGCGAGCGCTTCGGCGACAGGCCCGGAGTCGGGCGCGGTCGTGGGGTCGTCGAAGCGCGTGCCGGCCTCGACGGCGTCGAGGAGCTCGACGTCCGTGAGGGCGAAGAGGAACGACTTGAGGGTGGCGACGGTCGAGATCCCGTCGGACGGGTCGTCGACGCAGCGGAGCGCGGCGACGACGGCCGCCGTCTCCTCGCGGCGGTAGAAGCTCACGCCGCCGTCGAGGACGGCCGGAATGCCGGCCTCGCGGAAGACGTCCTGGAACGTGTCGATCGCGTCGTTCGAGCCGAGGAGGACGGCCACTCCCCGGTAACCGCCCGCGGCGAAGCGCGATCTCAGGAGGTTCGCCACGGCGCGCGCTTCCTGGATCGTCGCGTGCACGTCGTCAGCCTCGTCGTCCTCGTCATCCGCCTCGTCATCGGCGGGCGAATCCGACACCGGTGGGGCGGCGAGGTAGATCACCTCGCCGACGCCGTGGGTGGCCGCGGACGCGGGGCTCGGGACGAGGGGGGCGTTCTCCACCTCCCACGGTTCGTCCGGGGTGCCGACGAAGACCCGTTCGAAGAGGGCGTTGACGAACGAGAGAATCCGGGGGGCCGAACGGAAGTTCGTCACGAGCGAGAGGCGCTCCCCAACGCCGAAGCTCCCGGCGACGCGTCGATACGTCTCGACGTCAGCCCGCCGGAAGCGGTAGATGGACTGCTTCGGGTCGCCGACGAGAAAAAGGGCTCCTCCGGCCGGCGAGAGCTCCTCCCAGTCCACCTGGTCCTGCTCGCCCCCGGGCGCGGCGAGCCGCATCACCACCTCGGCCTGGACCGGGTCGGTGTCCTGGAACTCGTCGACGACGAGGTGGGGGAACCGTTCCTGGAAGTGCTCCCGCGCGGCCCGGGATCGGCGGAGGAGGTCCCGGGCCGCCAGAAGCAGGTCGTCGAAGTCGAGGAGGCCACGCCGGTGCTTTTCCTCGGCGAGCCTCGGGAGGAAACCGTCGCGGATCTGGGCGACGAGCCGGGCGAGGAGCCTTTCCTCGGGCAGGGCGGCGAGCCGCGCGGGAAGGGACTTCCAGCCGTCGCGGAACGCCTCGGCCCTTTCCTTCGTCTCCCCTGCGAAGAGACCGCGCTTGCCGGGCCGGAAGCTGATCTCCGTGACCGGGCGGAACGCGGCGAGCCCGTCGAGGTCGAGGTCGAGGAGGGCGCGGATCTCGTCGAGCGCCGAGCGGATCAGGAGGACCTTTGCGTCGCGGCGGAGGTCCGGCGGCACCTCGGCGACGACCCCCTCACCGCCATCGACGAGGCTCTCGAGCTCGGTCCGCAGGAACGGGAGCGGGTCGTTGGGGACGGTGGACGACAGGACGAGGGTCCGCTCCCCGTGGATCGTCCCGGCGAGCTCGCGGAGAGCCTCGGGAGGGAGACCGTGCCGGAGCGCGTCGGTGACGGGGCCTCCCGCGCGCGCCGCCGTGTCGACCCAACGCGAAAAGACCTCCTCGAAGAGCTCGAGGGCGATCCCTTCCTCGGGCGTGACGAACTCGGGGTCGACGTGGGACTCGACGGGCCGTTCGCGGAGCAGCCGCGAGCAGAAGGCGTGGATCGTCGAGACCTCGGCGGAGTCCAGGCCTCGACGCGCGGCCGCGGCCCGCGCGCGGTGCGCGGGGTCCTCCGCGGTGCGGGCCACCTCGTCGAAGCGCAGCCGGAGGCGCTCCTTCATCTCGCCGGCGGCCTTCTCCGTAAAGGTCATCGCCGCGATCGAGGCGAGCGGCCGCTCCTCCTCGACGACGAGGTGGACGATCCGGTCGATGAGCGTCTTCGTCTTCCCCGTGCCGGCTGAGGCCTCGACGAGGAGCGAGCGCTGGACCTCACGGACGGCGGTCTGGCGGGCCGCGACGTCGACGAGGCCGCTCACGGGATCTCCACCAGGGCGAACAGGGGCGCGTCGGGCCGCGCGGCCGCCTCGGCCTCGCGCTTGGCGTCGTAGACGCGCCGGTGCCCCGGCCCGCAGACGGCCGCGACGTCGCAGTACGAGCAGAGGCTCGTTCCCGCGGAGAGAGATGCCGTGCGCGGCAGGAGATCTCCTTCCCGGATCGCGGTATCGAGAAGGCCGACGGCGTGGTGGAACGAGGCGACGGCCTCCTCGGTCGCGGCCGCGTCGAACGTCACGGAGACCGCCTCGGGAGGTCCTCCCTTCTTCCCGGGAGAAACGAACAGGTACTCCGACGAGATCTCCGTGGCACCGAGGGCGCGGGCGGCAAGGGCGTACGCGGCGAGCTGCACCTTCTCGCCGCCCACGATCCGCCAGCCCTTCCTGTTCGTCTTCCCGAACGGTTTCGGGTTCGCGAACTTGTAGTCGACGACGCGGGCGCGCTCCCCGTTCCGGTCGAGACGGTCGATCCGCCCCGCGAGCGAGGCGCGCGCGAACCCGTCGCCGGCCGTGACCTCCAGCCCGTCCGAGGGCCCGAAGCGGACCTCCGTTCCGGCCAACGGGAGGGGCTCCCCGCGCGCGGCTTCGAGGCCGGCGACGGCGCGGAGGAGGGCCGAGAGGCGCTCGGCGGCGGCCTCGGCGAGGACGGGAGGAAGGTCGATCTCCCACGACGCGAGGAACGTGCGGAGCTCCCTCTCGGCCTCGGCGTTGCCGCGGGCCAGGAGGACGTCGGCGAAGGCCCGGCCCGTCCGGATCGCTTCCTTCGCCATGGAGTCGAGAGCCGCGTGCGCCAGCTCGCCGATGGTCCGGCTGTCGAGGACGAGGTCGCCGGGTGGCTCCTCCGGGGGGGAGAGGCCGAGGGCCGCGACGAGGAAGGCCCGGTAGGCGCAGGCGGACAGCCGCTCGAGCCGGCTCGGCGAGACGATGCGTCCCTCGAACAGGAGCGCACGAGGGGCGCGCCGGAGACGTCCCTCGTATTCGGTGTACCGTGCCTCGGCGCGGGCCTGCCCGCGGCGGAGCGCGCGTGCGAGGGGTTCGAGGCCCCGAGGGAGTGCCGCGGCGGGCCGCGGCGCGCGGGCGAGGGCGCGGCGGAGCGCCTCGTCGCCGTCGACAGGGGGCTCGGAGGTGGCCGGCCGCCCGAGCCGGATCCAGCGGACGCCGAGCGTCGCCGCCGTCACGGGGTCGGAGAGGGACGCCTCGGAGACGGCGCTCCCCGCGCGCTTTTCAAGGAGGTCGAGAAGGAATGGCGAGAGGAGACGCGGCCGGTCGGTTGCGGCTTCGCGGCGCGCGGCGAGGAGGACGAGGCGGTGCCGGGCGGCGCCGAGGGCGAGCTGGAAGAGGAAGCGCTCCTCGCGCGCATGGCGCCGGCCGGTTCGCGGCGCGAGGAAGACGTTCGCCTTCGCGGCGACGGCCTTCCGCTCGTCGTCGAAGAGAAGCGGGTCGGGACGTCCCGCGCGGGGGAACGACTGCTCGACGAGGCCGGGAACGAAGACGACGTCGAAGAGGAGGCCGCGCGCGGAGACGTGGGTCAGAAGGGACACGCCGTCGCGCTCGAATCGCCCCTGCCGTACGGGTGTCTCCTCGAGGGCTTCGGTGAGGAGCGGGAGGAGCTCCGAAGCGGCGACCGAGGCGGATGGATCGACGGCTTCGAGCTCGTCGAGGCGCGCGGCCGCCATCGCGATCTCTCCGGCCGAGGCGAGGTGGCCGAGGAGTGCGTCGCCGCTCGCGGCGATCCTCCCGGCCCACGCGCTCCAGGACGCCGGCGATGTGTCGGGGAGGACGGGGGAGAGGAGGTCGACGACGGCGCGGAGCGCCTCGAGGTCGAGCCGAACCTGCGCGTCCCTTCTCGCGACGCGCCCCTCGGCCTCCGCCGGCTCGGCGGGTGCGGCACGGCCGAGGCGGGCGTCGAGGCGCCGCTTCAGGTCGTCCCAATTCTCTTTGGCGCGGAGCTCGACGAGAGCCCGCGCGACGCGGGCGCGCGTGCCGGGAGCGACGAGGGCGAGGCCCTCGAGGACGTCGACGAACGAGAGAAGCGCCTCCGGCGCGAAGCCGGAGGAGGGGAGCTCGACGAGCCCTGTGGCGGCGCGGGCGATCGGGGTCCGGGAGAAGCCTGCGCCGGCCGGCCGGAAGTACGGGATCCTCCTCAGCGACAGCTCGGCGACGAGCGCTGGCTCCTGCCTCGCCGGGTCGCGCACGAGGACGGCGATCCGGTGCAGCGGGACGCCCTCGTCCACGGCCCGGAGGATCTCGCGGACGACCTCGAGCGCCTCGGAGTGCTCCGAGGGCGCGACGACGACGGAAACGTCGCTCTCGCCTGCAGTCCGTGGCAGTGCGCGCGGGACGGCGTCGAGAATCCGGGAGAAGAGGATCGCCCGCACCGGGGGGATACCGTCGCCCATCTCCTCGGCCTCGCCGTCGACGGGGACGAAGGCAACGACCGGTCTCCCCGCGGCGACGGCCGAGAGGAGCGCCTCGCGGACTCCGCCGAGGTCGTAGAGGCCGTAGACGAGGAGCGGGTCGGGGCGGGAGGGAACCGTGGAGGTCGCGGCGCGGTCGAGGAGGGAGTCGGGATCGGAGAAGGCGGAACGAAGCTCCTCGAAGCGGGCGAGGACCGTGGCGACCTTCCGGAGAAACGCGGCGCGGTCGGGCGTTCTCGAGGCGGCGGGAAGGAGCTCGCCGAGCCGGGAGGCGGCGATGCCGGCGCCGCGCAGGTCGGCGGCCGTCCGCACGAGGAGGGTTGTGGTCGAGGGGCGCTCGCGCAGGACGTCGAAGACGTCTCCTTCGGGGGTGTCGAGGATCGCCCGGCGGGCGAGGAGCGCTTCGCCGAGGGGTGGCAGCGGCGGTCGCGGGTCGGGTTCCTGGAGCCGCTCGCGCGCGAGGTCGAGGAACGTGAGGAAGCGGAGGTTGGCGATGCCGCCGAACGCCTCTGCCGCGCGGCGCCTCAGGTAGACGCCGAGGAGGTTCGAGCCGACGAGGACGTCGACGGGGCGGAGCGGGTCGGCCGCTTTGTGGGATCTGATTTCGTCGAGGAACCTCGTCTCGAGCGCTGCGAAGCCGCCGACGAACAGGGTATGGCCAGGGAGCGCCGCCATACCGCCGAGTGTACGGGGCGAAGGCCGGATTGGAAGTCAGCCCTCTTTCCAGCGGGGAGAGCGCGCGGCTTCGATGCCGAGGAGGTCGAGAATCCGCTGGGTGACGAAGCCGAGGAGGTCGTCGATCGTCTTCGGCCGTGTGTAGAAGCCGGGGCACGCGGGCAGGATCGTCGCCCCGGCCTGTGCGGCCTTCACCATCGCCTCGAGCGTCGGAAGGGGGAGGGGCGCCTCGCGCGGCACGAGAACGAGAGGCCGCCGCTCCTTCAGGTGAACGTAGGCCGCGCGGGTCAGGAGGTTGTCGCAGACGCCGTAGGCGACTTTCGAGAGCGTCGTCGCGCTGCATGGGACGACGACCATCCCGGCCGTCCGGAACGAGCCGGACGCGATCGCGGCGCCGATGTCCTCGTTCGGATGGACGACGTCGGCAAGGGAGGCGAGCTCGTCGAAGGGCACCCCGAGCTCGTCGGTGGCGACGCGCCTCGCCCCGTCCGTCGCGACCAGGTGAACCTCGACGGCCGCGAAGCGGCGGAGGGTTTCGAGGAGGTCCCTTGCGTAGAGGATCCCGGACGAGCCCGAGACCCCGACGACGACCCGGCGCGAATCGGTGTCGGCCATGAGGCGCAGTCTAGCCGCCGGGGTGCTCGCCGACGACGTCGAAGGTCCAGGCGCGGACGCTCGCGAGCGCCGCCGCGGCGCGCTCGGTCTCCGGCCCGGGTCGGGTCACCTCGAGGAGGAAGAGTCCCTGCTCGGGGCGGGCGAGCAGGCGCCAGGGGAAAACGAGTCCGAGGGCGAAGGACCGGAGGGCGGCCTCGTCCTTTCCTTCGACGAAAAGGACTCGCGTCACGGCCTGGCTTTCCCTCCTCCGCGTAGAATCCGTCGCGGAAGCGCACGGGGTCCGGTGGCCCTCCTGGTCTTCAAAACCAGCGTGCACGCTCCGAGAGGAGCGGCGGGTGGGTTCGACTCCCACACGCTTCCGCCATTCGTCTCCCGTCGAGGCTCGGCATCGAGCGTTCCGGAACGAAGAGGGCCTTGGGTCGTAGAATAGAAAATCAAGACCTGACCCCGTGCCTATTTCGGCAGCGGGTGCGGCTCGGAGAAGCCGCGTTTGCGGACGTCGTCGATCAGCTCGCGGTCCGTCTTGAGAGGCTTGTCCTCGCCGTAGCGGGCGTCGTCGCGGTACTGCGGGACGCAGCCGGGCGTCTTGCGGCAGGTCTCGGCGGCGTCGTCCCACTCGCGGCGCGCGCGGTCCCGGCTGGAGCTGCGGGTCCGCTCGGGGACCGCGAGGCCCTTCTCGACGGCCTTGTCCATGCGTCGCTGGGCCCGGGCCGCTTCGGCGTCGCTGCCGGCGGCCGTCTCGCCCTTGGACGTGGTGGATGCCGTGCGTGGCTGGGTGCCCGTGGCGGACGCGGGGGGGACTTCCGCTTCCGTCGGATCTACGGTCTGAACGTCGTCGAACGAGACCTGCCGCGTCGGAGTCCCCTTCGTCTTCATCAGAGCGGCGTGTTCGGCCAGCGTCCTCGGCCGGGCCACCTCGCTCGAGCGGCCGAGGGCCGGCGCGGGGCGTGCCGTCGGTGCGGACGTCGGAACGGCTGCCGTTGCGGGCGATGCCGCCTGCGGAAGCAGGAGCGCGAAGTTGAGGGCAAAAGCGAACATGCCGGGCCTCGTGAGCCGGGGATTATGCCGGAGCCGAGCCCCTGTGGCGCCCCAGAATGGAAAATCAAGACCTGACCCTGATAATCTCCCGAGATGGACTCGGCGTCGACGGGCGGCGTCCGACCCGGGCGGGGGATGACGGGGGAGGCGCGGAATCGGCTTCTCGTGAGGATCGCGCACGAGCTGGACGGAACGCTCAATCTCGACGAAGTGCTCGGTCGGCTCCTCGACACGCTCCGGTCCGCGGTCGGGTACGACGCCGCCGGGATCTTCGTCCTGAACCGGGAGGAGGTCTTCCCGGGGTACGGAGTCTCGTGGAGGAAGATCGCGGCGACGGTTCGACGAGGATTCGACGGACCGCTTCCCGATATCGACCGGCTCCTCGCCCTGGGCCAGGGGCTCGTCGGGTACGCGCTCCAGACCGGTGAGGCGGTCGTGGCGTCCGACGTCCGCCTCGACCCGCGGTACGTGATGGGGCGGCCCGGGACGCGGTCGGAGCTGGCCGTCCCGGTGTATGCCGGAGGGCGTCTCGTCGGCGCGATGAACCTCGAGAGTGACGAACCCGGCGTCTATGGCGAGGAAGACGCGGAGACGCTGCGCCTCTTCGCGGACGCGGCCGCCATCGCCGTCGAGAAGGCGATCCTCTACCGCCTCTTCGTCCAGAAAGAGCGTCTCGAGGAGCAGCTCCGCCTCGCGCTCGAAACCGGGGGGCAGACGGGCGCCAGAGCCTGGCCCGGCATCCCCGGCTGGGATGCCGCAGGCTTCTCCTGTCCGCGCTACGAGATCGGCGGGGACTATTACGACCACATTCCTCTCGCCGACGGAAGGCTGGGCCTCGTCGTCGCAGACGTGTCGGGGAAGGGGAGCCTCGCAGCGATGACCCTCACGACCTTCCGCGCCATCCTGCGAAGCCAGGTGGAGGGGGAGCCCGAGCCCGTTCGGACGGCGGCCGCTGCCAACCTCCTCCTCCGCGAGAGATTGGCACCGACGGAATACGTCACCGCGGTCTACGGCGTCCTCGACGCGGCCCGGGGTCACCTCGACTACGCCAACTGCGGGCACACTCCACCGCTCCTCGTTCGCGCGGACGGCCGGTATTCCAAGCTGACGACCGGCGGGCCGCCCCTCGGCCTTCTCGCGGGAGCCCGGTACCTCGCCGGGGAGGTCACGGTGGAGCCGAGCGACCTCCTCGTCCTCTACACCGACGGGGTCGTCGAGGCGGAGGGGGCGGGTGGCGAGGAGTTCGGTGTCGACCGCCTCGCCGGAGTCGTGTGCGCCTCGCGCCACCTGCCGAGCGGGACTCTCATCGAGGAGGTCGTGCGGGCGACTGCCGAGTTCTGCGGCTCCGCCGACTACGCCGACGACTTCACCGTTCTCGTCCTGAAAAGGCTTCCAACGGCCTGATGTCCCTAAAATAGATAATCAAGACCTGACCCCGTTGCGAGACTAGGATCTGCGGCAGGATGAGTCGTCTTCTTGCCTCGCTGATTCTCGCCTTCGCGCTTCCCGTCCCCGCGCAGGCAGGGCCTCCCGCGGAGGCCGGGACGTTTCGGGCCCCCGACCTCGTCGAGCTGACGGTCCTCGAGCCCGGAATCCGGCTCGACGTCCGCTATGCGCGGAGCGACAACTTCCTGGGAGTGCCCGTTTACGGGGAAGCGCGGGCGTTCCTGCAGCGTCCTGCCGCCGAGGCGGTCGCGAGGGTCCACCGAAAGCTGGCCGAGAAGGGCTACGGCCTGATGGTCTTCGACGGCTACCGGCCCTGGGCGGTGACGAAGGCCTTCTGGGACGCGACGCCCGACCACAAGAAGCTCTTCGTCGCCAACCCCGCGCGCGGCTCGCGGCACAACCGCGGCTGCTCGGTCGACCTCACGCTCTACCACCTCGACACGGGTCAGGCCGCCGACATGGGGTCCGGCTACGACGAGTTCAGCCCGCGCTCCTACGCGACGTGGGAGGGGGGGACGAAGGAGCTGATCGACCGGCGGGACCTCCTCCGGGGCGCGATGGAGCGCGAGGGGTTCTTCGTCTACCCGTGGGAGTGGTGGCACTTCGACTTCAAGGACTGGCGCGACTACCCGCTCCTCGACGTGCCGTTCGAGAAGCTCGGCCGGCCCGGGATGCCGCCCGTCTCGAAGACTCCCTGACGCCGTCGTATCCTCCGCGGCGATGGCTCAGAGGATTCTCATCTGCGACGACGAGAGCGACATCCGCGAGTCGCTCCGGGAAATCCTGCTCGACGAGGGTTTCGACGTGACGGCCGTCTCCGCGGGGCCGAATGCCGTGGCCGAAGCTCCCGATCACGACGCCCTGCTGCTCGACATCAAGATGCCGGGGCAGGACGGCCTCGAGACGCTCGCACAGATCCGAAAGCGGGGCCTCACGACCCCCGTCGTCATGATCTCGGGGCACGGCGACGTGAGGACGGCCATGGAGGCGATCCGGGCCGGCGCGAACGATTTCCTCGAGAAGCCGCTCGCGACCGAGCACGTCCTCAACGCCCTCCGCCGCGTCCTCGACGCTTCCCGCCTTACCCGCGAGAACCTCGAGCTGAGGAGTCGCCTCGGCCTGACGCGCCTCGTCGGCGACGCCCCCGTGGTGAAGAAGCTCCTCGCGGACGTGGCGCGCGCCGCGCCGACCCCGGCGACGATCCTCATCGTCGGGCCGAGCGGGACGGGAAAGGAGCTCGTCGCGCGGTCGATCCACGAGGGATCGGCGGTGAGGAACGGGCCGTTCATCCAGGTCAACTGCGCGGCGATTCCCGAGACGCTCATCGAGTCGGAGCTCTTCGGGCACGAGAAGGGGTCGTTCACCGGCGCCGAGCGCAAGCAGGTGGGGAAGTTCGTCGAGGCCGACGGAGGGTCGATCTTCCTCGACGAGATCGGCGACATGTCCCTCTCCGCTCAGGCGAAGGTCCTCCGGGTCCTGCAGGAGGGCGAGGTCGAGCCGGTCGGGAGTCCGCGGGTCGTCCGGGTCAAGGTGCGCGTCATCGCTGCGACGAACCGCGACCTGACGGAGATGATCCGGCAGGGGAAGGTTCGCGAGGACCTCTTCTACCGTCTGAACGTCATCCCGCTGAAGACCCCCGCCCTCGCCGAGCACCCCGAGGACGTCCCGGCCCTCGTCCTCCACTTCGCCGAGCTCTTCGCGCGGACGAACAACTACCGGCCGAAGCGCTTCACCGACGAGGCGCTCATGGCGCTGGCCGCACGCCCATGGCCCGGAAACGTCCGGGAGCTGAAGAACCACGTCGAGCGGCTGATGATCATGGCCGACGGCGACGTCGTCGACTCCGTCGACGTCGAGACTCCCGGCGAGGCGAGGCCCGAAGGCCCGGTCGTCGTCCGGGGTGGGCGTGTCGTCCGCGAAGGTGAGCCGGAGGCGGCGGCGGAGGAGGCGTCTTCCGAAGCTCCGGCGGCCGTGGGACCCGGCGCGCCGGCTGCGGACGAGGTCTGGCGCCGCCTCCTGGACGTGAAGACCCTCCAGGATTTCCAGGACGAGGCCGAGAAGCTCTACATCGTCGCCAAGCTCGCCGAGAACGGCGGCAACGTGACGCGGACGGCCGAGGCGGTCGAGACCCCGCGGTCGAACCTCTACAAGAAGATGGACCGCTACGGCCTGAAGAAACGCGAGGACGCAACGGCATGAACGCAACGGAAGCGCTCCGCCATTTCGAAGAGACCGAGGCCCTCCTTTCGGGCCATTTCAAGCTCTCCTCCGGCCTTCATTCCGACAAGTACCTCCAGTGCGCGAAGGTCCTCCAGTGGCCCGGACGCGCCAGCGCGCTCGGCGCCGCTCTCGGAGAGGCGCTCGCGCCCCTGGGGATCGACGTCGTCGTCTCCCCGGCGATGGGAGGGCTCATCATCGGCCACGAGGTGGGCCGCGCCCTTTCGCGCAGGGCGATCTTCACCGAACGGGTGGAGGGGGCGTTCGCCTTCCGTCGTGGCCTCGGGCTCGAGCCGGGCGAGCGGGTCGTCGTCGTCGAGGACGTCGTGACGACGGGAGGCTCGACGCGCGAGGTCCTGGCGCTCGTCAGGAGCCTCGGGGCAGAGCCGGTCGCCTGCGCTGCGGTCGTCGACCGCAGGGGCCCGTCGGCCGGCGGGGGCACGGAGAGCCTCGAAGGGCTGCCGTTCCGGTCGGTCCTCCGGATGGAGGTCCCGACGTGGAGCGAGGCCGACTGTCCCTATTGTCGCCTCGGCCAGGAGATCGTCTCCCCCGGGTCGCGGCGACTCGCCTCGGTCAAGCCGGTGGGTTGAGGCCCCTCTCAGCGCTCGGTTAGTGCCGCGAAGAGTGGCACCGCCACGATCGGATGGAACGACGGCGGCCGGGGTTCGGCGTTCCACCGCGAGGCTTCGAGGGCGCCCGTCTTCGTCACCGCGAGGACCGAGACTTCGAGGTCTCGCGTGGCACGTATCGTGACGATCGACGTCGGGCGGGTGTCGGGGGGCGACGGACCGATTTCGACGCAGACCGTGGTGGCCGGAGCGACGCGCACCTGGCCTGCCGGGCCGAGAAGCCGGCCGGTCCGGTCCCGCTGCTCGAACTCGGTGCGGACCTCGATGTCGCCCCGGTTCGAGAGGGTGAGCTCGACAGGCTCGAGCCGCGGAGGAATCGCGGCGAGCCAGGTCCGGCTCAGAGGGTCGCGGTCGACGGGCCGGCTCGCCTCCTCCTCCATTCGGGCCAGCTCGGCGGCGGGGAGGCGGGATAGCTCGGCGGTTGCCAGGAGGAAGGCCCCGACGCCGTAGGTCACGTTGACGACCGGGTCGTCGGACGAGGTGACCGCGCCGTCGGGACCCGTTCCCGGTGGTTGGATCCCGGTGAGGTCTCCTTCGGCGTCTACGCGCGAGATGAGAAGGGCCTGCGCCTTCAGGATGACGGGAAGATAGACCTCGCGGTCGAGCCATCCCTCGTTCATGCCCCGCGCGAGGAAGAACGTGATCAGACCCGTGGCCGAGCTCTCGGCGGCCTGATCGTCGAAGCGCAGCAGGTCCGTTCCCCAGCCGCCGTCGGACGTCCGCCGGGCCGCGAGAGAGCCTGCGAGGCGAGTAAGGAGGCCTCGAATGGCCGTTCGGTCGAGGACCGATTCGTAGCGGCCGGCGTCGTACGGGGCGTCGAGGAACCGGGCCGCCGTCGCGAGGCCGAAGCCGACCCAGCCGTTTCCGCGCCCCCAGAAGGGGCCGTCGGTCGTGCCGGACGGATCGTGGCGGAAGAGCTCTCGCGCCGGGTCCCAAAGGAGAAAGCCGGCCCGGCTTCGGGCGCTCGGAACCGCCCGCTCGCGTTCGTCGAGCGAGGCTGGACGGTGGTCGAAGACGTAGGCCTCGATCCACTCGTAGGCGAGGGCTCGCGCCTCGGCGTCGGCCGGCATTCCGTCTCGCGAGGACCCGCGCATCGCAAGCCCGGGCGGCTGCGTGAAGAGGTCGTCCTGCCAGAAGCGGACGCCGTAGCCGCCTTCCACCCACCAGGGTTCAACCGGGGGGCCGGCGGCGGGCGGCGTCCGAAGCGCGCGGCGTGCGAAGGCGAGCGGCCCGTCCGTGGCGGCGAGGAGCGCTGCGCGTCGTGCTTCTTCGGCGGGAGGCGTCCTGGCGTAGAGCTCCAGAGCGGCCTGTGCGTAGCCCGCGTAGTCGCCGTGGGTGACGCCAGGGTAGCCACCGCCGATGGCGGCCTCGACCCTCGAGGCAAGCGGCGCCCCCGCCCCCGGCCGGTCTCGCTCGATCTCGCCCGCGAGGAGAAGCGCACCCGAGAGATACGGAACGTCCTCCCAGTTCCGGCCCAGCGGCTTCACGGCGGCAAGGCGGTCGGCGACCCGCGTCGCGGCTGCGAGGAGCTCTCCGCGCGTGGCGGCAAGTGCTGGCCAGCCGCCTGCGGTCAGAGCGAGTGAAACGAGCCCAGCGGCGAGATGGCGCATCCCGGGAGGAAGTGGCCTGCCCGTCTCCGATCTCACCCTTCGTTCGAACGTCTGCGCCTAAGGAGGAGCGGCAGGCCGACGACGCCGCAGGCGAGCGTCGTCAGCAGGTGGACCGCGCCCGTGACGGTGGCGCCGAGCGCCAGCGGCACGCCTTCGAGCGCGAGCCCCGCCGCAAAACCCGATTCCATCGGCCCGAACGTCCCGGCGGGAGAGGGGAGGACGGCGGCCGAGAGGACCGACGCGAGCGAGGCGAACGCGAGCGCGGGGAGCGAGGGCGTCAGGCCGAGGGCGGAGAAGAGCAGGGCGAGCGCGGCAAAGTGGCCCGCGAGGAACGCGACGGCCCCGGCGAATGCGAACAGGTAGGCGCCCGGCGCCTCGCGGGCGACGCGTAGCCCCTCGGCCAGCTCTCCGAGCCCTCGCGCGAGCCGCGGCCGCAAGCTGAACCGGCGTGCAGCCGCTTCGGCGACCGGGAGGCCGAGGCGCGGCATCAGGACGAGGAGGACCGTTCCCGCAGCGACCGCCGCGGCCGTCGCGCCGCCGAGGACCGGGACGCCGCTCCTGAGGGCGAGGGCCGCGGCCCCGGCGAGGCCGGCGAGGAGGAATGCGGCGCTGTCGAGAGTTTTCACGAGAACGAAGACGGCCCCGGCTCGCGCCCAGCCCGTCCCGAGAACGCGCCGGTAGAGCGCCCAGCTCGCGACCTCGCCTCCGCGGAATGGGAGGACCTGGAGGAGGAACGTCGTCGCGCCGGAGACGGCCCAGGCGCCGCCGAACGGAATCCGGTCGTTCGGAGGAAGGAGGAGGTTCAGGCGAGCCGCACGGGCAGCGAAGCCGAGCGCGTAGACGACGACTCCCGCCGCGATCAGCTCCGGCCGCGCTCTTCCGAGACGGCCGAGGACGTCGGCGGGGGCGTGCGCAACCTGCCGGGCGAGGAGGGCGAGGAGGGCGAGCCAGAGAAGGGTCAGCGCGATGCGGCGCCAGGGACGGGCAGGAGGCGTAGGAGTCGGGAGAGGCCGCGCCTCCGGCTCAGCCCCGGGCGTCGTCACGGTCTTCGGCGCCCCGCGCCGCCTCGTGCCGGCGCTGACGAAGCAGGATCTCCTCCAGGAGCGCTCGGTTGATCGAGATCAGGTCGGCGAGGAGTCCCGTCAGGAACGAGAGGAAGGAGCCGACGATAAAGACCGTGGCGAGGAGGAGGGACTGGAGGTGCGCGCCGGGCGTCTCGCGGGTTGCGAGGAACCAGAGATAGCGGCCGAAGAGCCCTGCCCCGAGAAGGAAGAGGATCGCCGACAGCCCCAGGAAGACGGGGAGCGGCTTATAGAGAGCGGACATCCGGAGAATGTTGGCTCCCTGCACGAGGACGTAGCGCGAGGTCTTCCGGAAGAGCCGCGAGGGGCGGACCGCCGGGTTCGTTCCGACGCGGACGGAGCGGACCGCCATGTTCTTGTGCCCCGCCTGGATCAACGTCTCGGTCGTGTAGGTCATCCGGGTGTAGACGTTGAGCCGCAGTGCCGCATCGCGCGTTAGTGCCCGAAAGCCCGACGTGGCGTCGGGAACGTTGGTCCCGGAAGCGCGCCTCACCACCCACGAGCCGAGCTGCTGGACGAGTCTCTTGCCGGGGGAGAAATCGGCCTTCGTCGCGACGCCGCGGTCCCCGACGACGATCTCGGCTTCCCCTTTCAGGATCGGCTCGACGAGCGTGACCACGTCGGCCGCGGCATACTGCCGGTCGGCGTCGGTCGAGACGACGACGTCGGCCCCGAGGGCGAGAGCCCGATCGAGGCCCGCCCTCCACGCGACCGCCAGGCCCCGGTGGATACCGAGGCGCAGCACGTGGTCGGCTCCGGCTTCTTTCGCGACGCGGGCGGTGGCGTCGGTCGACCCGTCGTCGACGACGAGGATCTCGACCGACGAGAAACCGGGTACTTTCCGGGGCAGCTCGCGGACGGCAGCCGCGATCTGCTCCTCTTCATCCCACGCGGGAATCTGTATGACGAGCTTCACGAAGGGCGAGGATAGCCGAGCGGGAGGCCGTCGCGGGTCCCGGAGAGCCCGCCGACGGTCGATTCGGCTATCTTCGGCGGGTGCCGACCCGGCGTGAGCGCCTCCTCTTCCGCATCATCAACATCTACCCGCCATACCTGGGAGCCGGCGTCCGCGTCCTCCGCGGACAGGGGGACGACCGGACGATCAGAGTTGAGATGCGCCTTCGCCCCTGGAACCGAAACCTCTTCGGCACCCATTTCGGCGGCTCGCTCTACTCGATGTGCGACCCCTGGTTCGCCTGGCTTCTCGTGAGGCACCTGGGTGACGGCTACCTCGTCTGGGACAAGGCTGCCGCGATCGAGTTCCGGAGGCCGGGGCGCGGCCGGGTGACGGCGACGTTCCATGTGACCCCGGAGACCATCGAGGGGATTCGCGCCGCTGCCGACCGGGACGGAAAGACGGAGCCCGTCCTCACGGTCGAGGTCGTGGGGGAGGACGGCGAGGTCGTCGCGAGGGTGAAGAAGACGCTCTGGGTGAAGAGGAAGGGGGCGACGAAGCCGGTGGGAAACGAGGAGCAGCCTCCCGCTGGCCCTCCGCTCCCGCCCGTTTCCCCGGCAACAGGTTCTCGGAGAAGATGACTGCATGGCGAAGCTTGCCGCTTCCATTCTCTCCGCAGACTTCGGCCGTCTGGCCGCCCACGCCCGCGAGGCCGTCGCCGCCGGGGCCGACTGGCTCCACGTCGACGTCATGGACGGGCGGTTCGTCCCGAACATCACGATCGGGCCGCTCGTCGTCGAGGCCCTGAGGCCGCTCCGGAAGGAGACCGGCGCCCTCCTCGACGTCCACCTGATGATCGTCGAGCCCGAGCGTTACCTCGCGGATTTCGCGAAGGCCGGGGCCGACATCCTCACGGTCCACGTCGAGACCTGTCCCCACCTCCTCCGGACGATCCAGCAGATCAAGGAGCTGGGAGTGAAGGCGGGTGTGACCCTCAACCCTGCGACCCCCCTTTCCTCCCTCGAGGAGATCCTCCCCGACGTCGATCAGGTCCTCGTCATGTCGGTGAACCCAGGGTTCGGGGGACAGTCGTTCATCCCGTCGGCGACGGCGCGCGTGAGGCGCCTCAGGGCCATGCTCGACGCGATCGGCTCGAAGGCGGAGCTGGAGATCGACGGCGGCATCAAGCCGGAGAACGCCCGCGAGGTCGTCGAGGCCGGGGCGACCGTCCTCGTCGCCGGTTCGGCGGTCTTCAAAGGCGACGTCGCGGCGAACGTGCGGCGGCTGCGGGAGGCGGTGGGGGAGAGGTAGGTCCGGATGGCCAGCACTTTAAAGGTGTCCCTCACGAGGCGAAGTGGTTGAGCGGGCAGTGACTTATGGGCGCCGGCCCATCGCAGAGGTTGCTGTGGTGCCGTGTTCTCGGAGGCAGACACTGGACAAATCGACACTCAATCGCCAGAGTAGGGCGCCATGCCAGCGCAAGCCACCCCTGCTCGCCTGCCCGCCGTTTTCGATGCCTTCGCTGTGGGAAGCCCCGTCTCCGTCATAGCTCGGGGAACGGTCGAGCGTTTCCTGAATCCTGAGCTCCTCGACGGTTGGTTCGCGGCGAATGCCAACGGCCAATACACCCGGCAGGTCCTCTTCTCCACCCTCGTTCACGTGACGGCGAACGTCGTCATCGGAAGCCGCAAGTCGGTCCATGCCGCCTACAAGGCCACCCCGGAGCAGATGGGGGGATCCCTCGTGGCGGTGTACAAGAAGCTGAAGAATATCAACCCGGAAACCTCCGCCGCGCTCGTGCGTTTCGCAGCCTCAGAGGCTGCCTCGACCATTCGGGGGCTGACTGGCGAGCCGCAGCCCCTTCTGCCGGGCTACCGCGTCAAGCTGCTTGACGGCAACTGCCTGGCCACCAGCCAGAAGAGGATCAAGGAGCTTCGTGGCCTGAAGGCCGGACCGTTGCCGGGCAAGTCGTTGGTCGTTCTCGATCCCGTCCTTCGTCTCCCGCTCGATGTCTTCCCTTGCGAGGACGGGCACACCCAGGAGCGGGCCTTGCTACAAGATGTCCTGCCGACCGTCACGGCAGGGGATGTCTGGATCGCCGACCGGAACTTCTGCACGCGCGGCTTCCTGGCGGGGATTGCCGCCAAGGAGGGCTGTTTCTTCATCATCCGCCAGCATGGAAACCTCCCGACGAAGATCATCACGGAGCGCAAGGCTGCGGGGAAGGGCCCCACCGGGACAGTGTCAGAGCAGACAGTCGAGGTCCTTCACGAGAGCGGAGAGCGGCAGGTACTCCGCCGGATCCTCGTACATGTCGAGAAGGAGACGCGGGACGGGGACGACCACATCGCCATCCTCACGAACCTGCCCGACGACATCGCCGCCGCGCAGATCGCCTCGCTGTATCGGGACCGCTGGAAGATCGAAACGGCGTTCCACGAACTGGCAATGCACCTGCGGTCGGAGATTGACACGCTCGGATACCCGAAGGCGGCGCTCTTCGGGTTCTGCGTGGCTCTGGTGTGCTACATCGTGATGGCAGTTCTCAAGGGGGCGCT
>CAVOJA010000143.1:0-49975 GCA_963696015.1 uncultured Holophagales bacterium | reverse complement strand
CGGCATCGGAAGCCGCACGTCGCGCCGCTACGCGAACGCTCCGTACTCGCGTTCCTGTCGGGCCAGCGAGGGGGGCGACGAGAGCCCCGAGTGGGCGACCGCCTCGAGGACGAGGAGGGCGGAGAGGACGCCGTCCCGCTCCGGGAGAAAGAACGAGACGCCCAGCCCGCCCGATTCTTCGCCGCCGATCCCGACCTCGCCCGACAGCATCTTCTCCGCGATCCACTTGAAACCGATCGGCGTGACGTGGAGGGGGACACCGAGCCGGGCCGCGACCCGGTCGACGAGGAGCGAGGTCGAAAAGGTCTTGGCGATACCGCCGCCGATGCAGCACCAGCGTGAAGGCACCGATGCCGCCCAGCCAGCGCGGGTTGGCGGCGAACTCCGCGAGCGTGGCCGCGGTGCATTGCATCAACGTGTCATAGACCCAGCGCGCATGCACCGCGGCCAATGCATTGATCTCATGCGGCAGCGTGAACACCAGGTGGCAGTACGGCACGCCCAGCAACTCGGCCAGGCGCGCCGCGCGCCAGGAATCGCGTGGCCGACTCTGGCACTGCGGGCAATGCCGATTCCTGCACGAATGCCAGCGCCACTGCTCAATGCCGCAGCCATCGCAGCGCAGGCGCTCGCCGCCGAGTGCCGCGGTGCGGCACGCAACGATGGCGCGCCAGGCGCGCGCCTGTGGCGTACTCAATGCGTGAGTGCGCAGGTAACCGGGCCCGAAGTGCTGCAACACCTGGGCCGAACGTGCTCGCCACGGGCGCTTCAGTGCATCGCTGTCGTGGGTGTGGCTGGCAATGCCGCCAGCAGCGCCAACGGCTCGCGCCGGGCCCCGTCGGGCAGGCCGGGTTGCGCCAGGTGCAGGTAGCGCGTGGTGGTGCTCACGTGGTTGTGGCCCAGCCACTGCTGCAGGCTGTACAGATCGACGCCGGCTCCAGCAGGTGGGTCGCATAGCAGTGGCGCAGGGTGTGAATGCCACCCACCTTGGCGATGCCTGCGGCGTCTCTGGCGCGGCAGTACGTGCGTTGGGCCAGTTGCACATGCAGCACTCGGGGCTGGCCCGCGCGCGGGCCGAACAGCCACTGGCGCGGCCGGCAGGTCTGCCAGTAGCGGCGCAGCATCAGCAGATCGACTGCGGACCCGCACGGTGGGTGGTGTGGGGGCTGGGGGCTAGAAACCCCCGGCTACCCGATTAGGCCTCTTCGTGTTGTGTGACATGTCACAGCCGTCTGGAGGAAGCTGGATTGATACACAGTCAGTTTGCCGGGCATCCGCGGATGCTGGCGCTATGCTAGACATTGCAGAGTGCCGGGCGGCTTGTGATGCTTTCGCTATGAAGACCGAAACTGAACGACTGAGGAGTGACTTGCCGCTGTGAAGGCCAGGCAGGTCGCGCTTCGACAGGAACTGACCGGACTTGACGCCGATGAGCAGCGGTACACGATGGCACTCGACGTGTTGCGTTCGCTTGGCGATGACGACGAGACGCCCGCGCCAGCGGTAGCGGCTCCGGTTCTGCGGCGGAGGCTCCGTATTCGCACAGCGCCGCCAGCGACGCCCGACAAGGCAGTTGGAGACCTTTCCCTTGCGGGCCTCATCACGCAGGAGGTCTTCAAGGAGCGCGACGGGCTGACGACGGGTGAGATCGTGGCCGAGGTGCAGAAGCTTCAGCCAAAGGCTAAGTACGCCTCGGTTGTCTCTTGTGGACCAGCCGCGACAACACAGAGACAACCGAGGCGTACTTAGCCTTTGGCTGAAGCTTCTGCACCTCGGCCACGATCTCACCCGTCGTCAGCCCGTCGCGCTCCTTGAAGACCTCGCGACCAGGCCCGCAAGGGAAAGGTCTCCAACTGCCTTGTCGGGCGTCGCTGGCGGCGCTGTGCGAATACGGAGCCTCCGCCGCAGAAACCGGAGCCGCTACCGCTGGCGCGGGCGTCTCCGTCGTCATCGCCAAGCGAACGCAACACGTCGAGTGCCATCGTGTACCGCTGCTCATCGGCGTCAAGTCCGGTCAGTTCCTGTCGAAGCGCGACCTGCCTGGCCTTCACAGCGGCAAGTCGCTCCTTGAGTCGTTCAGTTTCGGTCTTCATAGCGAAAGCATAACACAAGCCGCCCGGCACTCTGCAATGTCTAGCATAGCGCCAGCATCCGCGGATGCCCGGCAAACTGACTGTGTATCAATCCAGCTTCCTCCCAGACGGCTGTGACATGTCACACAACACGAAGAGGCCTAATCGGGTAGCCGGGGGTTTCTAGCCCCCAGCCCCCACACCACCCCCACCGTGCGGGTCCGCAGTCGATCTGCTGGCGCTGCTGCGCCGCTACTGGCAGAACTGCCGGCCGCGCCAGTGGCTGTTCGGCCCGCGCGCGGGCCAGCCCCGAGTGCTGCATGTGCAACTGGCCCAACGCACGTACTGCCGCGCCAGAGACGCCGCAGGCATCGCCAAGGTGGGTGGCATTCACACCCTGCGCCACTGCTATGCGACCCACCTGCTGGAGCCGGCGTCGATCTGTACAACCTGCAGCAGTGGCTGGGCCACAACCACGTGAGCACCACCACGCGCTACCTGCACCTGGCGCAACCCGGCCTGCCCGACGGGGCCCGGCGCGAGCCGTTGGCGCTGCTGGCGGCATTGCCAGCCACACCCACGACAGCGATGCACTGAAGCGCCCGTGGCGAGCACGTTGGCCCAGGTGTTGCAGCACTTCGGGCCCGGTTACCTGCGCACTCACGCATTGAGTACGCCACAGGCGCGCGCCTGGCGCGCCATCGTTGCGTGCCGCACCGCGGCACTCGGCGGCGAGCGCCTGCGCTGCGATGGCTGCGGCATTGAGCAGTGGCGCTGGCATTCGTGCAGGAATCGGCATTGCCCGCAGTGCCAGAGTCGGCAGCGCGATGCCTGCGCGCGGCGCGCCTGGCCGAGTTGCTGGGCGTGCCGTACTGCCACCTGGTGTTCACGCTGCCGCATGAGATCAATGCATTGGCCGCGGTGCATGCGCGCTGGGTCTATGACACGTTGATGCAATGCACCGCGGCCACGCTCGCGGAGTTCGCCGCCAACCCGCGCTGGCTGGGCGGCATCGGTGCCTTCACGCTGGTGCTGCATCGGCGGCGGTATCGCCAAGACCTTTTCGACCTCGCTCCTCGTCGACCGGGTCGCGGCCCGGCTCGGTGTCCCCCTCCACGTCACGCCGATCGGTTTCAAGTGGATCGCGGAGAAGATGCTGTCGGGCGAGGTCGGGATCGGCGGCGAAGAATCGGGCGGGCTGGGCGTCTCGTTCTTTCTCCCGGAGCGGGACGGCGTCCTCTCCGCCCTCCTCGTCCTCGAGGCGGTCGCCCACTCGGGGCTCTCGTTCGCCGCCCTCCTGGCCCGACAGGAACGCGAGTACGGAGCGTTCGCGTACGGCCGGCGCGACGTGCGGCTTCCGATGCCGGTCCTGAGGTCGTTCGTCGACGGCCTCCTGGCCGCCCCTCCCGAGCTCCGGGCAGGAGCCCGCGTAACATCCGTCGAGACGCTCGACGGTGTGAAGCTCCTCCTCGGTGATCGCGGGTGGCTCCTCCACCGGCTCTCGGGGACCGAGCCGATCTTGCGCGTCTACGCCGAGCACGAGGACCCGGAGATGGTGAGGAAGCTCCTCTCCGAGACGAGCGAGGCGCTCGAGGCGGTTCAGGCCTCGATCAGCACCCCGAAGCCGATCAGGCCTCTATGAGGACCCATGGGCCGATCAGGCCTCGATCAGCACGAAGCCCGTACCAGAGATGCTGAGGACGGGCCCGCCGCCGAGGTCGGCGAGCGGGTCGGCGTCTTCCACAAGGTCGACCGCGACGTCACCGCCGTAGCCGAGGAGCGATCGGGAGGCGAGAGTGAGCGGCGTCTCCGGGGTCACCTCGAGACGGGCCGGCTCCGCCGACACGGAAAATGCGACGCTCCCGGTTCCGAAGAGCTTCACGAAGGGAAGGGCGATCTGGCGCCGGAACTCGAACGCCGGATCCTCGCGCCAGGTGAGCGCCGCGTCGAATCCGAAGAGCCGGGCCGGGTCGGCCGACAGGAATTCGTTCCTCAGGTGGACGATGTGGAGAGCCCGCCTCGGGTCGAGGAGGAGGACCCCGCCGTTCCCCGAGACGCGAACGAAGAAGCGGGCGAGCGCACCGGAAAGGCTGCCGTCAGCGACGAGCTCCGCGACTCCGGTACGGCCGGTGAGGGCGGTCCTGCGCACGAGAATCCCGCCCCGGGCGTCGGCAGCGACGAGGCCCCCCGGACGGGCGAAGAACGCCGGGGGGGTCGCCGGGGGGGTCGCTGGAGGAATCGTCGCAGCGGACGTCCGTGGGCCGGGAGCGGTCAGGGTCGCGCTGGCCGGAGGGGGCGGCATGGGCAGGATCGCCGAAGCAGTGACCACCTCCTGCGGAGGTGCGGGCGGCTCGATCGGCTGGGTGGCACGTTCCCGGCGAACCGAAGAGTCGTCGAAGACGTCCTCCGGCTTGACGGTGGGAACCGGCGTGCCGGGAGAGGGCCAGGTCGATGCGGCCGCGCGCGCGGCACGGGTGATCGTGTCGTCTCCGTCGGACTCGACCTTCCGCTCGGAGCCGGCCGCCGTGAAGTGACGCTTCGCTTCTTCGAGACGCCCCTCGCGCTGAAGCATCAGACCGACGGTCAGGTGCGCCTTCCGGTGCCCGGGTGCGAGGGCCAGGACGCGCCCCAGCGGCTCGCGCGCTTCGGCCCTTCCCGCCTTGAAGAGGATCAGCCCGAGGTTGAACAGGAGAGGGACGGAGTCGGCGTGGGAGACGAGGAGACCGCGGGTGGTCTGCTCCGCCTCCTCGAGCTGTCCGAGGTGGAACATCGCGAGCGCCAGGTTCGAGAGGACTTCCGGGTCATTGGGCCGGAAACGGCGGGCTTCCTCGAATTCACGGCGTGCGTCCTCGTGGAGGCCCTTCCGGAGGTCCTCCTTGCCACGGTTCAGGTGGAGCAGAAAGAGACCGTGATCGAAGAAGGGGGCGCTTCGCGTCGGCTCGGAAGCGCGCGTGCTCATCGGTTCGCCGCGACCCGTCCGAGGACCGGCGACCGGCCTCCCCTGGAGGGAACGTCGCCGAGGTTCGAGATCAGGAGGACGCCGGCGCGACGGTGGAGCTTCACCGGCGCCGAAGGGGCCGTTCGCGAGGACGCGACCGCCATCCCCTTGAACCCGCCCGAGAGCAGGGGCGCCGTGCCGCTCCCGCCATAGACGAGCATCGCACGCCGCACGTATTCCTGCGTCTCGGGGTAGGGCGGGATTCCCCGGTACCGCTGCACGGCCCCTTCGCCGGCGTTGTAGGCGGCGAGCGTCCGGACGATGTCGCCGTCGAACATCCCGAGCAGGTCGGAGAGGTAGGCGGTGCCGCCCCGGATGTTCTCGTGGGGGTCCCAGGAGTTCTGGACTCCGTACCGGCGCGCCGTGCCGGGCATCAGCTGCATCAGCCCTCGCGCCCCCTTCGGGGAGAGCGCCCTCGGGTTGAAGTTCGACTCGACGAGCATGACGCTCTTCACGAGACGCGGATCGACCCTCTCGCGTTCGGCATGGCGGCGGATCGCGTCGTCGAACGCCGTCGCCGCGTCGCGTCGCGCGAGCAGGAACGAGTCGGTCGGCGACTTGCCGCCGATCCGCCAGCCGCTGCCGATGCTGTTGAAGATGACCGCGCCGCCGTCCGCCTTGCGGATCAGCTTCACGTCCGCCCGGGAGCTCCCCGGGAAGACGAGAAGCCCTCCCGCGGCGCAGAGCACGGCCAATCGCATCATGGCGGGTCCAGTATAGCGCCCGGCCGCCGCCTCAGGCCGCCCCCCGCAGCATCTCGCGCACCTTCCCGATCCCGGCCTCCAAGGCCGCGTCGATCTTCTCCGGGTCCTTTCCGCCCGCCTGCGCCAGGTCCGCCTTGCCTCCCCCTCGTCCGCCGACGACCGGCGCCATCGCCTTCGCGAGGTCGTCGGCCGAGACGCGGGAGACGAGGTCGGCCGTAACCGCGGCGAGAAGCGTGACCTTCCCCTCGGTCCCGGTCCCCAGAAGAACGATGCCGCTCTTCAGCTTGCCCCGGAAAGTGTCGGCCAGGTTCCTCAGCTCGTTCACGGGCAGCGACGCCACGCGCCGGGCGAGGACCTTGACCCCTTCCACGTCGACGAGCCCGGCGTCTTCCGAAGCGCTCGAGCCCGGCCCCGCCCCCGAAGCGAGCTGGACCTTCAGCTTCGCGGTCTCCTTCTCCCCGTCCCTGAGGCGGGCGAGGACCTCGCGCAGCTTGCCGGGGAGCTCCTCGGGCGGCACCTGGGCCACTTCGGACAGCTCGCCGAGCAGGTGCTCGTCGCGCGTCAGCCGTTCCACGGCGCCCAGTGACGTGACCGCCTCGACGCGCCGAACTCCGGCGGCCAGGCCGCGGTCGGAGAGGACCTTGAAGGCGCCGATCTCCCCGGTCCGGCGGACGTGGCAGCCGCCGCAGAGCTCGGTCGAGACGCCGGGCACGTCGACCACCCGGACCTTCTCGCCGTACTTCTCGCCGAAGAACATCATGGCGCCCTTCGCCCGCGCCTCCTCCATCGAGGTCACGTCCTTGGAGACGGGCGCGTCCAGGAGGATCGCCTCGTTGACGAGCCGCTCGACCTCGAGGATCTCGGCCGCGGTCGTCGGGCGATTGGCGGCGTAGTCGAATCGGAGGCGGTCCGGTGCGACGAGGGAACCCATCTGCCGCACCGACTCGCCGAGGACCTTCCGGAGCGCCGCGTGGAGCAGGTGCGTGCCCGTGTGGTTCGCCTGGGTCCGGCGACGGGTCCACTCCGCGACTTCGAGCGTCAGCGTCGTCCCGCGTGCGAGCGTTCCCTCCTCGACCTTCAAGTGGTGCTGGATGAAGCGCCCGCTCGCCGATTTCCGCGCCGACGTGACGGTCGCCCGGCCGCCCGGCCAGACGATCGAACCGGTATCCGCGACCTGGCCGCCCCCCTCCGGGTAAAAGACCGTGCGGTCGGTGACGAGGAGCCCCTCGCGTCCCGCGGGCAGCGTTTCGGCCGGAGCGGGGGCTCCACCGGAGAGGGAGAAGAGGCCGAGCGCCCGCGCCCCTTCGAGCCGGACGAAATCATCCTCCGGGTAGCCGGAGAAGGCGGTCTCCCAGGAGGCGTCGGCGAGCTCCTCCGGCAGGAGGGCGTCGTCGGCCTCGAACTTCGAGCCGGCCTTGGAGCGCTCGCGCGCCACGGCGAGCTCCTTCTCGAAGCCCACGCGGTCGACGGTCAACCCCTCGTCCTGGGCCAGCTCCTCGATCAGATCGAGCGGGATGCCGTACGTGTCGTAAAAGCGGAAGACGGCCGTCCCGGAGAGGCTCGTCTCCTCCTTTCGGCGCGCTTCGCTGATCGCCTCGCCGACGCGGTCGGCTCCTGCCGACATCGTCCGGGCAAAGCTGCGCTCCTCGGAGCGGACGAGCTCCCAGACTTCGCTCTTCAGCGTCCGGTGGGGGTCTCCGAAGTAGATCCCCTCGAACACGTCGAACACCGGTTCGACGAGGCCGCAGAGCTCGGGCCCCTCGATGCCGAGGCGCCGTCCGTAGCGGGCCGCCCGGCGAAGGATCCGGCGCAGGACGTAGCCACGACCGGTGTTGGCCGGCATGACCCCGTCCGTCATGAGCATCGTCGCGGCCCGGAGATGGTCGGCGATGACGCGGAACGGGGCGTCCTCGGCGACCATCCCACCGCGGTAGGTCTTCCCCGAGATCGCCTCGATCTTGTGGATCAGGGGCGTGAAGAGGTCGGTGTCGAAGTTGTTGTTCTTCCCCGTCAGGAGGGCGGTGATCCGCTCGAGCCCGGCGCCGGTGTCGACCGAGGGCTTCGGCAGCGGCGTCGTCTTCCCCTCGGCGTCCCGGTCGAGCTGCATGAAGACGAGGTTCCAGATCTCCATGACCCGGTCCCCGCGGCCGTTCGGCGTTTCGTCTCCCGGGACGTGAGGTCCCTGGTCGACGTGAAGCTCGGAGCAGGGGCCGCAGGGCCCGGTGTCCCCCATCGACCAGAAGTTGTCCTTCTCGCCGAAGCGGAGGATCCGCCCGGCCGGGAGGTACTGCTGCCAGAGCTTCGCGGCCTCGTCGTCGTCGGTGTAGACGGTCGCCCAGAGCCGTCTCGGATCGAAGCCGTAACGCCCGGTCACGAGCTCCCAGGCGAAGGCGATCGCCTCCTCCTTGAAGTAGTCGCCGAAGGAGAAGTTCCCGAGCATCTCGAAGAACGTGTGGTGCCGCGCCGTGTACCCCACGTTGTCGAGGTCGTTGTGCTTTCCGCCGGCCCTCACGCACTTCTGCGCCGACGCCGCGCGGACGTAGGGGCGGCTCTCCCGTCCGAGGAAGACGTCCTTGAACTGGTTCATCCCGGCGTTCGTGAAGAGGAGCGTCGGGTCTTCGGCCGGGACGAGGGAGGAAGAGGCGACGCGCCGGTGCCCCTTCTCCTCGAAGTACGAAAGGAACGTCTCTCGGACCTTGCGGGAGGTCCAGTCAGATGGGCTCGTCATCCGTGGGGTCGCCTTTCTCCCGGAGCGCATCGCGAACGGCCCCGGGATCGAAGCCGCGGCGCACGAGATGGTCGAAGAGTTTCCTCGACCTCGAAACGGGCGTCAAACCTCCCCCGAGGCTCCGGTCCTTCTTCGCGAGGGCGGCCCGGAGGCGGGCGGATTCGTCCTCTCCCCCGACGCCGGCGACGGCCCGGGCCGCGTCTTTCTCCCCGACGCCCCGGGCGCGCAGGGACGCCGAGACGCGGCGGTTCCCGCGCCCTCGGGAGGCTTCCGTGCGGGCCAGCTCGGCCGCCGTCGCCGCCTCGTCGAGGAGACCGGCGCCCGCGAGCAGGTCCAGAGTTCGGGCGACCTCGGCCGCCTCGTGACCCGCGCGGAGGAGCTTTCTCTCCAGCTCGCGCCTCGGGTGCGCCCGACGGCCCAGAAACGCGAGCGCCGCCGTCCGGCAATCCCGGCGCGGCCGGCGGCGCGATCCTTCGCTCAGGGGGAGAAGGCCTACGGCTGGTTGGAGAAGTCGAAGGGCGACTCCTCCCCCAGCGGATTCATCCTGTCGGGGGCATTCAAGGCCCCGTCCATGACCTCCTGCGAGAGGTCCGACGTCGACTGGACGCCCTGGATCCTGAGCTTGAACTCGTTCGGGTTCGTCGACCGGCGGATCGCCTCGTCGAGGGTGATGAGACCCGAGCGGTAGAGCTGGTAGAGCGACTGGTCGAAGGTCTGCATACCGTACTGCGACGTGCCCGCCTTGATGGCGTCGACGATGTACTTCGTCTTTTCCTTGTTCTCGATGCAGTCCCGGATGTAGTTCGTCGCGATGAGCACCTCGACGGCAGGAACACGGCCGAGGCCGTCCGCGCGCGGAAGGAGGCGCATCGAGATGACCGCCTTGAGGACCGCCGAGAGCTGCAGGCGAATCTGCTTCTGCTGGTGCGGCGGGAAGACGGCGATGATCCGGTTGACCGTCTCCGTCGCGTCCATCGTGTGGAGGGTCGAGAGGACGAGGTGCCCCGTCTCGGCGGCGACGAGCGCCGTTTCGACGGTCTCGAAGTCGCGCATCTCGCCCACGAGGATGACGTCGGGGTCCTGCCGGAGGGAGGCGCGAAGGGCCGACGAGAACGAGCGCGTGTCGACCTCCAGCTCGCGCTGGTTCACGATCGACTTCTTGTCGCGGTGGAGGAACTCGACCGGGTCCTCGACCGTCATGATGTGCTCGGCCCGCGTCGAGTTTATGAAGTCGATCATCGCCGCGAGGCTCGTCGACTTGCCCGAGCCCGTCGTCCCCGTGACGAGGATCAGGCCCCGGGTCTCCTCGCAGATCTTCTCGATGACGGGCGGCAGGAGGAGGTCCCGGATGGTCAGGATCCGGGCCGGGATGACGCGGCAGACGAGACCCACGGTACCGCGCTGCTGGAAGATGTTGGAGCGGAACCGGCCGAGACCGGGCACCGAGTAGGCGATGTCGATCTCGAAGTTGTTCTTGAACTTCTCTTTCTGCCTCGAGGACATGATCGAGAACGCCATCGCGATCGTGTCCTCCTGCATGAGCCGCTTCATGTCGACGAGCGGAATCAGGTCGCCGTCGACACGGATGATCGGGTGGGCGCCGACCTTCAGGTGGAGGTCCGAGGCCTTGCGCTCGACCGCGATCTTGAGGAGGTCGTTGATGTGCATGCCCGGAGTCTCCTCTCTGCCCGACCGACGAGGGGAACGATCTGTGCCGAGGATAGGCTCCCCGAAAGGCTCGGTCAACGAGTGGACGGGCGAGCCCGAGGGCTAAGATCGCCCATCATGCCCTTCCATCCCGGGAAGGTTTCCGCGGTCCTCCTCGCCGCGGGCGCCTCGAGACGTTTCGGGAGCCCGAAGATGCTCGCGCAGGTCGGGGGAGAGCCGCTCGTCCGGCGGGTGACCCGTTCCTTCGTCGAGGCCGGCTTTGCCGAGGTCGCCGTCGTCCTTGCTCCCGGCGCCGACGAGATCGCTGCCGCCCTCGGGGGCCTCGGCGTCGTCACCGTCGTCAACCCCAGGCCCGAAGACGGGATGTTCTCCTCGGCCCAGGTGGGGCTGTCGGCGCTTTCGTCGGAGTGCGGGCGGGTCGCCCTCTCGCCCGCCGACCTTCCGGGGCTCACGGCGACCGTCCTCCGGAGGTTCCTCGCGAGCCTTCCCCCCGCGGCCTCGTTCGGCGTCGCCGTGCCCCGTGGAGCCGGCCGACGCGGCCACCCCCTCGTCGTTCCGGCCGACCTCGTGCCTCGCCTCCTTTCCTGGGAGCCGGAGCGGCGCCTCTCGGACCTCCTCCGCGAGCCCGACGTTCAGGTCCACGAGGTTCCCGGCTTCGGCTCCGAGGTTCTCCACGACGTCGACGTGCCTTCCGACCTCGCGGAGGCGGCGGGCCTCCGCTCCAGCCACATAGACGAACCGCCGCGCCAGGAGGCGCGGCGGCGGTATCTCGATGGAGGCGACGGTCGGATTCGAACCGACGAATGAGGCTTTTGCAGAGCCTTCCCTTAACCACTTGGGTACGTCGCCATCCCCTTTCGGGGAGGCGAATGTTACCAGAACCGAGGCTGCGGGCCGGGTCCCGGCGCCCCGGTCCGGGGAGCGCGTCCGCGCTCCCCGGAACCCCGGGCTCGACGCCGGTGCCTTCCCCCCTCAGGCGTGGAGGATCTTCTCCGCCTCCTCCCGGTCGACGTCCATGACCCAGCTGATCCCCGAGATCGCCGCGGCCTCCCGCGTCAGCGCGCAGAGGTCGTCGCGGGAGATGTAGGAGCAGGCGAACTTCCGGCTCCCCGCCATGAGCTGCCGGAGGCCCTGCGCGAGCCTCTCGTAGTAGGTGTAGAGACCCAGGGCACCGGCCGGGATCTTCTCGAAGGCCTCGTTCCCCAGCTCCTTGCGCAGCTCGGAGGCCGTGACGAAGATCTCGTCCTTCGTGCTGCCGAAGCGCTCGACGTAGACCGGGAGCTGCCCCTCGTCGATCCCGCGGCCGATCGTCTTCCCCACCATCGCGGCGGCGATCGGGCTTCGGGCCATGCCGACGAGCTTCACGTACGGCGCGCCCATCGCGAGGCCCTTGAAGATCTGGTCCTCGAACGTGAAGCCCCCCGCCACGGCGATGGCGGGAAGGTACTCGCCGCGGTCCGCGAGGTCCTTGGCGTAGTTGTAGAGGAGCGCGTGGAGCTCGACGGGCGGGACGCCCCACTCGTTCATCATCCGCCACGGGCTCATCCCGGTGCCGCCCCCGGCGCCGTCCACGGTCAGGAGGTCGAGCCGGTACTTCGACGCGAACTTCACGGCGCGGGCGAGGTCCGCGGGCCTGTAGGCGCCGGTCTTGAGGAAGACGTACTTCGCCCCCGCGCGGCGCAGCTCCTCGACCCGGGTCGCGAAGCCTTCCTCGGTCACCATGCCGACACGGGAGTGGCGCTCGAACTCCTTGAAGGCCCCCTTCTCGAAGGCGTGGATGACGTTCGGGTCGTGCGGGTTCGGGAGGACGATGTAGCCCCTGTCGTAGAGGAGCTGGGCCTTCTTGAGGTCCTTGATCTTGACCTCGCCGCCGATGTCCTTGGCCCCCTGGCCCCACTTCATCTCGACGATCTCGACGCCGAGCTTCTCGATGGCGTACTCGTGCGCGCCGAGCCGGGTGTCCTCGACGTTCGACTGGACGACGATCGCGCCGAGGCCGTCGCGGACGTGGTCCTTGTAGAGCCTCACGCGGTTCTTCAGGTCGACCGTGTCGACGACCTTGCCGTTTCGGAGGACGGTCTCGGGGTCCATGCCGACGACGTTCTCCCCGATCGTCAGGCCCGTCCCGGCGAGCGCGGAGCCGATGGCGATCCCTTCCCAGTTGTTCTTCGCGATGTTCGTCGAGCCGATCCCCGGGATGAGCCACGGGTAGCGGAAGCGGATCTTCCGGTCGTGCCCCAGCGCGACCTCGAGGTCGACGGCCGGGAAGATGGCCCGGTCGGAGTCCTCGGCGATGCCGTGCGCGCCGACGGCCGTCCCCATGATGTTGAAGTGCGAGTAGTCGACCGGGTAGGCCTTCTCCGCCGCCGTCGTGATGACGCCGAACGGCTGCGGGTAGATGACCTCGTGCCCCCGGTAGGCGGACTTGCCGATCTCGCACATCCCGACGCATCCGTCCACGCACGTGACGCACATCCCGGAAGCAGGGACGACCGACCCTTCCGTCCGGTTCTTCGTGAGGGTCGCCGCCGATGAGTTCACTTTCGAAAGCGTCATGGTCTCCTCCTAGCTCCTCGGGATCTCGCACGCGACGCAGGGCTTCATGTAGCACATCAGGTCGTCGAACTCTTCCTTCTCGATGCAGGGCGGCGCGAGGTTCGCGCAGCCGCCGCAGATCGCCTTGCCGGCCTGAGGGGGCCCGGGGGACGACGCGCCAGCGTCTCCCCCGACCATGTCCGTGTAGGTGCAGCGGAGCTCGCACGCCGGGCAGACGTACATGCAGCCGCCGCAGGTCCGGCACACCTCCGAGCGCCGGTCGAAGGGGGTGCCGACGCGCCGCGATTCGCCGCGGCCGGCGAAGCCGATCGCCTTCGCGACCATCTGCTCCTCGCACATCCTCACGCAGCGGCCGCAGAGGATGCAGTCCTCGTGCTCCTGGCGGAAGCGCTGCTGCCGCACGTCGTGCGCCGAGGCGAGGTCCTGGATCGTCTTCGACTGCGGGCAGGTCGCGAGGAGGAGCTCGATGACCATCTTCCGCGCCCGGACGACGCGCGCCGAGGAGGTGCGGACCTTCTGCCCCTCCTCGGCCACGTAGGTGCAGGACGAGACGAGCTTGGCCTTCGGCCCCTCGCCGACCTCGACGACGCAGAGACGGCAGGCGCCGTAGGGCGAGAGGCCCTCCATGTGACAGAGGGTCGGAATGGGGAAGCCGAGGAACTGCGCCGCATCGAGGAGCGTCGTGCCGTTCTCCACCTCGAGCGGGATCCCGTTGACGGTGATGTGGGTCATGACGCGCCTCCCGCCATCGCGAGCTCGGGCACTTCTTCCTTCTCCTTCAGTTCCCGGGTGAACGTCAGGTCGCAGCGCAGGCAGCGCCTCGCCTCGCGGGAGGCGTCCTCGCCCGACATCGCGACCTCGACCTCCGCGAAGCTGCGCGCGCGCTGGGAGACGGGAAGGCGGGGTGCCTCGACGCGCCCCTTCGGGACCTCCTCCCCTTCCCGGGCCTCGGGCGGAGCGACGTAGACCTCCGGGAGGCGCGGGGCCGCGGCCACCGACAGCGGCTCGGAGCGGAGGTAGCGGTCGATCATCACGGCGGCGCGCTTCCCCGCCGCGATGGCGTCGACGACCGTGTTCGGGCCGGTGACGACGTCGCCCCCGGCGAAGACCCCCGGCCGGTTCGTCGCGAGCGTCTCACGGTCGGCCTTCACCGTGCCCGTCGGCGTCGTGGTGATCCGGCTCGCGCCCGCCACGGCGACGCAGTCGGTGTCGGACCCCTCGGAAATCGCGACGATCAGGGTCTCGAGCGGGACCGTGAACTCGCTCCCGGCGATCGGGACGGGCCGCGGCCGCCCGCTGGCGTCGCGCTCACCGAGGGCGTTCTGGATGCACTCGACCCCGGTGACGCGCCCGCCCTCCGTCAGGATCCTCACCGGCGAGGCGAGGGGCACGAGCGTGACGCCCTCCTGGACGGCGGCCTCGACCTCCTCCTCGAACGCCGGCATCTCCTCGCGCGTCCGCCGGTAGAGGAGGGTGACCCTCTCCACGCCCTCCTGGCGCATCGCGACGCGGGCGGCGTCGATCGCCGAGTTGCCCCCGCCGACGACGACGACGCCCCCCCGGGCGAGGCTCTCGCCGCGGACGTTCCACGCCTTGAGGAACTGGATGGACGGGAGGACCCCCGCGCTCTCCTCGCCGGGAAGCCCGAGGCGCAGGCTCTTGTGCGCGCCGAGGGCGAGGAAGACCGCCCCGTACCCCTCCTTGAAGAGGCCGTCGAGGGTAACGTCGCGACCGAGCATCGTGCCGCACTTCACCGTGACGTTCTCGTCGAGGATCGAGGCGATCTCCCTTCGCACGACGTCGTGCGGGAGCCGGTACGACGGGATCGCCGAGAAGAGCATCCCGCCCGGCTCCGCCTCGGTGTCGAACGCGGTGACCTTGTAGCCGCGCAGCGAGAGGTAGTGCGCCGCCGTGAGGCCGGCCGGGCCGCAGCCGACGACGGCGACGGGAGGGGCGTTCGGCGGCGCGGTGGGACTCCTCTTCGGCCGGAACGAGAGCGGGTCCGCGTGTTCGGTGACGTAGCGCTTGAGCGCTCGGATCGCGACGGCCTCCCCGCCCGTCGTGCCGGCCCGGCACTGCTCCTCGCACGGGTGGTTGCAGACCCTCGCGCAGACCGATGGGAACGGGTTCGCCTCGCGGATCGCCTGGTAGGCGAGGTCGTTCTCTCCGCGTGCGATGTGGGCGACGTACCGC
This sequence comes from uncultured Holophagales bacterium, assembly GCA_963696015.1. Lineage (GTDB taxonomy): Bacteria > Acidobacteriota > Thermoanaerobaculia > UBA5066 > UBA5066 > UBA5066. The sequence goes on along the minus strand of CAVOJA010000143.1, from coordinate 35,056 downwards.
CACGCCTCCGTGCCGAGGGGGCAGGCGGTCTGGCACGGCGCCCCGACGAGCGCGTCGCAGACGTAGGCAGGGCACCTCTTCTGGACGACGTGCGCCTCGTACTCGTCGCGGAAGTAGCGCAGGGTGGAGAGGACCGGGTTCGGCGCGCTCTGGCCGAGCCCGCACATCGACGTGTCCTTGACGACCTCGGCGAGCTCCTCGAGGAGGTCGAGCTGGTCGAGCGTGGCGCGTCCCTGCGTCACGTCGTCCAGGATCTCCCACATCCTCTGCGTCCCCTTGCGGCAGGTGAAGCACTTCCCGCACGACTCGTCCTTCAGGAACTTCATGAAGTACTTCGCGACGTCGACCATGCAGGTGTGGTCGTCCATCACGATCATCCCGCCCGAGCCCATGATCGAGCCGGCCTGCGCGAGGCTGTCGTAGTCGATGGGGAGGTCGAAGAGGCTCGCGGGGATACAGCCGCCCGACGGGCCGCCCGTCTGGACCGCCTTGACCCGTCCCTTCCCCGGCGCGCCGCCGCCGATGTCGTGGACGACCTCGCGGATCGTGGTGCCGAGCGGAACCTCGACGAGCCCGGTGTTCCGGATCTTCCCGACGACCGAGAAGATCTTCGTGCCGGTGTTGCCCGGCAGCCCCACCTTCGCGAACGCGGAGGCCCCCGTCCGGACGATGACCGGGATGTTCGCGAGCGTCTCGACGTTGTTGATGCATGTCGGGCGCCCCTCGATCCCCTTCTGGATCGGGTACGGCGGACGCTGCCGCGGCTCGCCGGCGAATCCCATCACGGAGCGGATGAGCGCCGTCTCCTCTCCGCAGACGAAGGCGCCGGCGCCCCTGACGATCTCGATGTCGAGCTCGAAGCCGGTGCCGAGGATGTCCTTCCCGAGGAGGCCCAGGCCCCGCGCCTGGCCGAGGGCGATGACGGCGTGCTTGATGGCGAGCGGGTACTCGCTCCTCACGTAGAGGATCCCGCGGCTCGCGCCGATGGCGTAGGCGGCGATGAGCATCCCCTCGATAATGGCGTGCGGGTTCCCCTCGAGGAGGCTGCGGTCCATGTAGGCCCCGGGGTCCCCCTCGTCGCAGTTGCAGACCATATACTTCACCCCGTGGCCGTCGCCCGAGGCGCGCGCCCGCTCCCACTTGAGGCCCGTCGGGAACCCGGCCCCCCCGCGCCCGCGGAGGCCCGAGGCCTTCACTTCCTCCACGACCCGCGACGGGTCGCCCGCGAGGAGGACCTTCTCGAACGCGGAGTAGCCGTACTGCTCGAGGTAGTCGTGGATCCGGATCGGGTCGATCTTCTGGTTCCCCGCCAGGAGGGTCCGCGTCTGCTTCTTGAAGAAGGGGATCTCCCCCAGCCCGAGGTACATCTTCCCTTCGCGCGGCTCGCGGTAGATCAGCTCCTCCGCCACGAAGCCGCCGAGGGTCGCCTCGATGATCCGCGGGACGTGCTCCATCTTCAGCTTCGGGTAGAGGTGGTTCCCGGGCTCGACGACGATCGACGGGTCCATCTGGCAGAAGCCCTGGCAGCCGGTGACGCGCAGCCCGATCCGGTCCGTCAAATTGCGGGCGAGGAGGTGCCTCTTGATGACCCTCATCAGGTCGTTGGCGCCGCTCGCCTGCCCGCAGATCCCTGCGGAGAGGACGAGGGTCGGCCGGGCTGGGCGGGAATCCCGGTCGGCAAGGATCCGCTGCCGGAGCGCTCCGAACTCTTCGACGGATGCGGGTTTCCTCATCGCCTCATCTCCACTCGCCGAAGGCGCTCGTCCCCTCGAGGTCGAGCATGTGGTTGTGGCACCCGCGCCTCGAGCAGATCTGCACGACGCCGCCCCCGCGGACGATCATCGGAACCATCGAGGCGCCGCACGCCACGCAGGGGCTGGCGCCGGAGAGCTCGGCGCTGCAGTGCGGGCAGAAGAAGTCGACGACGGTGTCGACCGGAACCTCGTGCTGCGACTCCACCTCGAACGAGCCGTAGACGGAGGAGAGCCGGAGCCAGCCGTGCTTGTCGGCGAACGAGGCCGTGACCCAGATGGACGGCTGCCCGTCGATGAGGTCGTGCGCGTTCATGAGGCTGTGGTTGCACCGCCCGCACGCGACCTCGACCGGGAAGGCGCGCTCGTCGCTCGCGAGGTCGACCTTGTCGAGCCCCTCCCGCGTCTTCTCGAGGATGCCGCGGACGGCCGGCGTCCCGACGCTCGAGAAGTAGTGCCCGTCGACGACGACGATCGGGCCGAGGGCGCAGCCGCCGAGGCAGTTCTGCGTCTCGAGCGTGAACTCCCGGTCGGGCGTCGTCTCGCCCGCCGGGACCCTCAGCTGCCGCTCCAGCTCCTCGGCGACCTTCGGAGCGCCCCGGACGTGGCAGGCCGTCCCCATGCAGCAGGTGACGAGGTGCTTCCCGCGGGGCCTCAGGCTGAACGCGTGGTAGAAGGTCGCCACCCCGTAGACGTCGACGAGAGAGCGGCCGGTCCTCTGGGCGACGTCGCGCAGCGCGTCCTCCGGGAGGTACGAGTACTTCGCCTGGATGTCCTGAAGGATGGCGAGCAGCTCGCCGCGCTGGCCCCGGCGTTTCTCGACGATCGCCGTGATGTCGGTCATCTGGTCTCCTCCTCGAAGGTCGCGATCGGGCCGCCGGCCACCGCCGGACGCTTCGGAAAACAGCAGCGCCCGCGGCTTTCGCGGGCGCTGCTGTGGACCTGTTCCGGGAAGGGGCACCGCGGTGGGTGCAGCTCGAGCCGACCTGCCGGGGACCGCAACCGGGCTTCGTGGGAGCCCGTGGTCCCCCCCGGGAAGGTCAGGCGAAGTACGCGATGGTCCAGCGGAATCGCCACCATCTTGCCCCGCTCGGGCTCGCTCGTGAGGAGGGAGCTGCCCCGTGGGATTCTACTCCCCCGTGCGCCCGGGCGCGCGGCCGGAGAACGTGCACCGCCCCGCCTCGGGCCGGCCAGTGCTCCCTTCGCGAACCCGGACCGGCCCGAGGCGGATCGGCAGGTGACTCGGCCTCAACGGGTCGGGTCGAGGGCCTCCCTGATGGCGTTGAGTGCCTTCTCGAGGTCCTGGGTCTGGCCGGCGAGGGCACCTCGTGTCGCTTCCTCCAGGCTGTCGGAAACCTCGACGAGCTTCAGGTGGCGATCCGCGACGCTCAGTCCGGCGCCATCGATCCGCCGCCGGACCTCTTCCGCCCCCGCCCCGCGCTCGACGACGAGGTGCGCGTGCACGACCTCGCCGATCTCCCGCCCGCTCGCCGCCATCAGCCGGTGGAGCAGCGAGACGCCCCCCTCGTTGACGACGTGGTTGACGACGGCCGTCGCGATGATCTCCCGGCGCAGCGGATGGAGGCCGAGGTGCTCGGCGTACGCCCGGCGCATCGGCGTCGGGAAGTAGGCCGGCAGGAACGGCGCGGCGACCTCGCTGTCGGGCAACGAGGAGGCGACGAGACGAGCGGAGGCCCAGTTCTTGACGTGCCCGAGCATCACGCAGAGAAGGGGGCGTGGCAGGCCACGGTCGCGCGCGGGGCTCGCCAGAAGCTCGTCCTTCGAAGGGACGGCGTCGTCGCGGCGCCTCATGACCCCGCTTCCGACGAGCTCCTCGACGAGCCCGGTGAATTCTTCGTAGTGCCGAGCGCTGCGCAGCCCGTCGAGCGTAAGAGCCCGCGCCTGGCTCGCGTTGTCGGCCAGGACGAGGCGGGAGACCTCGTCCGTCATCTCCGCGAGGATCCGGTTGCGGTCCGCCCGGTTCGGAACGACGCCGCGGCGCACCAGGAGGTCCAGGAGGATCTTGATGTTGACCTCGTGGTCCGACATGTCGACGCCGCCGGAGTTGTCCACCGCGTCGGTGTTCAGCAGGACGCCCTTCGTCCAGAGCTCGATCCGGCCCCGCTGCGTCAGCCCGAGATTTCCCCCCTCGGCCAGGACCCGGGCCCTCACCTCGTTCGCGCTGACGCGAACCCGGTCGTTGGCCCGGTCCCCGACCTCTGAATCCTCCTCGGAGGAGGCCCTCACGTACGTGCCGATGCCGCCGTTGTAAAGGAGGTCGACCGGGGCGCGGAGGATCGCGCGGACCACCTCCTCGCCGCTCGCGGCCTCCTGGGAGAGGTCCAGAATGCCACGCACCTCGGGACTCAGGGGAATCGACTTCGCCGCGCGGTCGAAGATCCCTCCGCCGGCGCTGATCAGCTCCGGCCTGTAGTCCCGCCAGGTCGAGCGCGGCAGGCGGAACAGCCGCTCGCGCTCGGCGAAGCTCGCCTGGGGGTCGGGATTCGGGTCCAGGAAGATGTGCACGTGGTTGAACACGGCCACGAGCCGCGCCGTGCGGCTCAGGAGCACGCCGTTCCCGAAGACGTCGCCCGACATGTCCCCGATGCCGGCCATCGTGAAGGGCTCGGACTGCACGTCGAGCCCGAGGTTCCCGAAGTGGTGTCTCACGCACTCCCACGCCCCGCGCGCCGTGATGCCCTCCCTCTTGTGGTCGTATCCGTTGCTCCCCCCCGACGCGAAGGCGTCGCCCAGCCAGAAGCCGTACTGCGTCGACACGCGGTTGGCCGTGTCCGAGAGGTGCGCCGTCCCCTTGTCGGCGGCGACGACGAGGTACGGGTCGGGCCCGTCGTGCCTCACGACCTCCGGGGGATGGAGGACGGTTCCGTCCACCAGGTTGTCGGTCACGTCGAGGAGGCCAGAGACGAATTCGCGGTACCTGTCGATCAGGTATGCGTCGAGCGCCGGCCGCGGGGGCACGTCGCCCTTCAGGACGAAGCCCCCCTTCGAGCCGACGGGGACGATGACCGAGTTCTTGACCATCTGGGTCTTCATCAGGCCCAGCACCTCCGTCCGGAAGTCGTCGTGGCGGTCGCTCCAGCGGATGCCCCCCCGCGCGACCTTCCCGCCCCGCAGGTGGATCCCCTCGAGGAGCCGCGAGTGGACGTAGATCTCGAAGATGGGCCGCGGGGAGACCATCCCGTCGACCTTCGCGCAGTCGACCTTGATCGCGAGGACGGGCCGCTCGGGCCGCTGGTAGTAGTTGGTCCTCACGGCGGCCCGCACCAGGTTCTCGACGCCCCTCAGGATCTCGTCGTCGAAGAGGCTCCCGACGGCTGCGAAGGCTTTCTCGACGACCGCCTCCGCCTTCGCGACCGCGTCCACGCGGTCCCCCTCTCGCAGCGGGTCGAACCGGGCGTCGAAGAGCCGCCAGAGGGCGCCCGCCACACGACTGTTGCGAACGAGGACCGTCGTGACCGTCTCGACGTTGTAGCTGGGCCGGACCTGGAGAAGGTGGTTTCGGAGCGTCCGGAGCACCTCCACCTCGCGCCAGCCGAGGCCTTCCAGGAGGACCAGCGCGTTGAGCGGGTCGTCCGTCGCTCGTTCCTCGTAGATCGCCCGGAGGGCGTCGCGGAGCCGCTCCGGCTGCCTGTGGATCTCCGAGATCATCGCCGGGGCCGCCTCGATGCCGAGCCGCTCCATCCACGCACGTTTTCCGTCGGGCAGGAGCAGTGGAATCCGCATCTCCTCGACCACCGTGGGCCCGAGGTTCTTGATCGTCCGGAGGGTCTCGGTGAGGCCCGCAGGCCGCGGAGAGATGACCTTCAGGAGGACCTTTTCGTCGGAGTCGGGAACGATCCCCATCTCCAGCCGCCCCTCGAGCACCTCGAAGAGCCGCACGTCGTCCGGGACCTCGGCAGGGGGCGTCAGCTCGCGGTAGAGTCCGCTGCGGCTCTCCTGGCGGACGTAGCGCTCGTGGAGCCTTCGTCCCTCGAGCGCTCCGAACGCCTTCTCGAGCGCGCCCGCAACCTGGTCCTCCCAGGTGGAGATGACGCCCGCCGTGAGGTCCCGGATCCGATCCGCCTCCAGGGGGTGCTCGAGGCTGCCGGCGTCGAAGTAGTGGACGACGAGGGTGGTGGCGCCGCAGTCGGCCGCGGAACTGAACGAGACCGGGCCGAACTGCCGAGCGAGCGCCTCCCTGAGGTCGCCGGCCGTCTTCGACGACCAGCGTCCCTGGGAGAACCCGATCCTCACCGCGCCGTACCCCGGGCCCTGGCGGACCGAGACGACGATCTCGTCGTCGCTCGAGATGTGGATCAGCTGGTCGATGATCTCCTTGAGCGACGCGGCGTCGGAATAGAACAGCTCGCGTTTCGGGAAATGGTTGAAGAAGGCCCGGGTCGCGCGGTAGACGTGCGAGTTCTTCGCCTCACCACAGTTTCCGAGCAGCCAGGCGAGCTTCTCCCTCAGGAGCGGAATCGACTCGGCCTTCGCGGTGAACGCGCTCTTGGCGAGCCGGCCGAGGAGGAGGGTCGCGGCCTCGAGACGGCCGTCTGCGCCCCACTCTCTCACGACGATGTCGTCGACCGGCTCGAGGTGGTGGATGGCGCTCGCGTTGTTGCGGAAGTCGATCTCGACGATCCGGTCGTCGTGGTCCTGGATCGCGAGGTGCTTCTGCTCCTCGTCCATGACGCCCGGGAAGACGACGTCGAGGATCGCGGGCTCCCGCATGGTTCCGAGGGCGGTGTCGTAGTCCGGCTCGAAGCCGTCCGGGCCGCGCCGGAATCTCAGGACCCCCATCAGGACGTAGTTTTCGTCGACGAGCCAGTCGAGGAACTCCCGGGCGGCGGCCTCGCCGCCGGGCGTTCCCCGGCGATCCCGGAGGCGCACCTTCTGCTCGCGGAAGTACCGGGTCATCTCCCCGAAGTCCTCGACGGCCAGAAAGACGCTGCGCAGGAGCGAGTGGATCTGGTGCTCGATCCGCCGCATCCGGTCTTTCTGCTCGATCCTCTCGACGCGGAAGTGGCAGAGGAGCTCCTTGCTCCCGTCCTCGCCCGGACCGCCGATCGAGCTGATCCTCTCCCACTGCCGCCTCACGCTGAAGATGGAGTGGATGGCCGAGAAGACCCGAAGGCCTTCCCTCATGAAGAAATTCTTCAGGCTCTCGAAGATGAAAGGAGCGTCCGGCGTGTGGGTCTCGATGACCGAGATCTCGTACTGGCCGCCGTGCGTGCTCCCCGTCGTCTGGGCCTCCGCCTCCGTCAGGCCCCGTACGACCACGTGAATCCCGGGAAGGCCCCTGTAGAGCTGGTGCGCGGGCGGCATGGTGCGAACGACGAACCGAAAGTACTCCCGGATCCTGGCCGCGACCGCGTCGGGCGAGAGCCCGAGGGCCATCGCGTCGGGCATGTCCGCGTAGACGACCGGAGCGAGCGACAGCAGGAGGTCTCGGTCCTCGGGCGGCGCCTCGCGCGCCAGTATTCCCTGGACCTCGTCGAGCACGGAACGGCGCCGGCCGGGATCGGCAGTGATCATCGGGTTCCTCCTTCGCGGCGAGGAGAGATGCTACCTCTCGCCGGGGAGGATCGCCCATGCACCGCGGCGCCTCCGGACGCCGCGATGCAGCAATGATCAGACGATCAGGCCGTCCGCTTCAGGACGTCCTTGGCTATGGTGTTGAGCTGCATGTACGACGTCCCCTCGTAGATCTTCCCGATCTTGGCGTCTCGGTACATCTTCTCGAGGGGGTAGTCCTTGACGTAGCCGTAGCCCCCGAGGAGCTCGAGCCCCTTCGACGTGCAGTACTCGGCGACCTCGGAGGACTTCAGCTTCGCAATGGCCCCCTCGCGCGCGAACGGCAGGCCCGCTTCCTTCAGGCGCGCCGCGTTGTAGACGGCGAGTCGGGCGCACTCGAGCTCCATGTCCATCCGGGCCAGCTCGTGCTGGATGGCCTGGTGCTCGGCGATCGGCTTGCCGAACTGGACCCGCGTCTGGACGTATTTCGCCGAGTAGTCGAGAGCGGCGCGCGCGATCCCGATCATCTGAGCACCGATCCCTATCCGCCCTTCGTTCAGCGTCTCGATGGCGGTCTTGTACCCCTCGCCCACCTTGCCGACGACGTTCTCCTCTGGAACCTCGAGATCCTCGAAGGCGAGAGCGAGCGTGGAGGAGGCGCGAATTCCGAGCTTGTCCTCCTTCTTCCCCTTCGTGAAGCCCTTCCAGCCCGACTCGACGAGGAAAGCGGTGATTCCCCTGTATCCCTTGGAGAAGTCGACGTTCGCGAAGACGAGGAAGAGCTCGGCCTCGAGGCCGTTCGTGATCCAGAGCTTCCCGCCGTTGAGGACCCAACGGTCCCCCTTCTTCTCGGCGCGCGTCTTCAGCGCGAAGGCGTCGGAGCCCGACTCGGCCTCGGAGAGGGCGTAGGAGCCGACCTTCGACTTCGCGAGCTGCGGGAGGTACTTCTTCTTCAGCCCCGGTGAGGCCCAGCGGAGGATCGCGTTGTTCACGAGAGTATTCTGGACGTCGACGACGACGGCGCAGGCCGCGTCGACGCGGGCGAGCGCCTCGATGACGGCGATGGACGTGCCGAACGTCTGCCCCAGCCCGCCGTATTCCTCGGGAATCTCGATCCCCATCAGGTCGAGCTCGAAGAACTGCCGGACGAGCCCCGGGTCCATCTTGTTGGCCTCGTCCATCGCGTGCGAGCGCGGGCCGATGGTCTCGGCGGCGAACTGGTGGACGCTCTCGGCGATCTCCCGCTCCGACTCGGTCAGGACGGAGAGCGGAGGAACGGTAGGCGTGAGCGCATCGACTGTCGTCATGAAACTCTCCTTGCCGGCCGAGGATAGATCGAAAAGGACGGGACCGACGGTGCGCCGCCGTCGCAACGCCCGCTACCGGAGCCTTCCGGCGTTGACGCCTCCCCCCCTTCTCCGATAAAATTACAGATCGTCTCGACGGGGCCAGGAAAAAAAGGCCCCAGGGGTGTGCCATTTTTTTCAATTGTTCGTTCCTTTTCGTTCCCCACTCATCCTCTTCAGATAAAGTTCGCTGATGGATGAGACCTTTCTCACGAGAAACAGGAGGAGGCAGAGCCGCATGGCAAATTCCAGCCGCATGAACGTACGTAGGGTGCTGGCCATCGTTGTGATGGTCGCGTGCGCCCTTGGCACCGCCACGGTGGCCGTGGCGCAGGAGACCACGGGTCGCCTCGTGGGCTCCGTCAGCATGAAGACCGACCAGAGCATGCTGCCCGGCGTCGCCGTCGAGGCCCTTCACGTCCCGACGGGCACTCGGTACACCGCCGTGACCTCCGCGAACGGCCGCTACAACATCCTGAACGTCCGCGTCGGCGGCCCGTACACGGTCACCGCTCAGATCAGCGGTTTCCGGGCGTCGACCCAGAAGGACATCAACGTCGCCCTCGGCGAAAGCCGGCAGCTGAACTTCGCGCTCGAGCTCGAGTCGGTGACCGAGAGCGTCGTCGTCACGGCCGAGAGCGCACCCCTCATCAGCCCCGACCGGATGGGCTCCGGGATGGCGGTCTCCGAGAGCGCGCTCAAGACCCTGCCGACCATCAGCCGGCAGTTCCAGGACTTCGCCCGGACGAACCCGTACGTCAACGTCTCCCTGAACGACGAAGCGGGATCCAGCATGTCCGTCTCGGGGAAGAACAACCGGTACAACACGATCCAGATCGACGGCGCCGTCAACAACGACCTCTTCGGCCTCGGCACCTATGGCACGCCGGGCAGCCAGACGTACACGCAGCCGATCTCCCTCGACGCCGTCCAGGAGCTCCAGGTCGTCGTGTCCCCTTACGACATCAAGCAGAGCGGCTTCACCGGCGGCGCCATCAACGCGATCACCCGGAGCGGCTCGAACACCTGGTCCGCCTCTGTCTACGGCTCGACGCGAAATGAAAGCTACGTCGGTGACAAGGTCCCGAACGCCTACGGCGACGCGTTCGACCGGCCCGTCGCCTCGTTCGACTCGGACACGTTCAGCGCCCGCGTCGGGGGGCCGATCCTCAAGGACAAGCTCTTCTTCTTCCTGAGCGGTGAGATGAACCGGCGCTCGGAGCCGACGGGCGGCGCGGCCGACGGCACGGGCGTGAACAACTTCAACAACCCGGCCCAGGCCGCCAGGTTCCGCGACATCCTGATCAGCAAGTATGGGTACGACCCGGGAGGCCTGAGCGACTACAACGGCGACACGGACAGCGACCTTCTCGTCGGGAAGCTCGACTTCAACCTCAACGAGAGCAACAACATCACGCTGCGCCACAACTTCGTCGACGCGTCGCGCGACGTGACGCCGGCGCGCACCTCGAGCGTCTACGGCTTCGAGACGGCCGGGTACGCCATCGCTTCCAAGACGAACTCGACCGTGCTCCAGGTCAACAGCGTCTTCGGCGCTTCCTCGTTCAACGTCGGACGGATCGGCTATCAGACGGTCCGGGACAGCCGCGACGTGCCCGTGGCGTTCCCTTCGGTCTACATCTGCAACAACCCCAACACGTTCTGCACGGGGAACAACACGTATAGCCTCCTCGCCGGGACCGAGCGCTCCTCCGGCGCGAACGGGCTCGACCAGGACATCCTCGAGGTCACCGACGACTTCACACTTCTCAAGGGTGACCACACGATCACGCTCGGGACCCACAACGAGTTCTTCAAATTCGCGAACGTCTTCATCCAGGACGTGACCGGAACGTACTTCTTCCGCAGCGTGGACGCCTTCGAGGCCGGGACCGCGGACCGCTACCAGGTCAAGTACGCGACCGGGTCCGACCCGAGCCGGCCGACCGAGTTCGCGGCCCAGCAGTGGGGCCTCTACGCGGGCGACCAGTGGAGGGTCAGCAACACCCTCTCGCTGAACATCGGCCTGCGGCTCGACGTCCCGCGCCTCACCGACGAGCCGACCTACAACCCGGCCGTCGACACGGCCTTCGGGATCAACACCACCGATATCCCGACCAGCCAGCTGATGATCTCCCCCCGCGTCGGCTTCAACTGGATCCCGACCGCTTCGGGCAAGGACCAGGTCCGCGGCGGCGTCGGCGTCTTCGCGGGCCGCACGCCGTACGTCTGGATCTCCAACGCCTACGGCGGCACGGGCATCGAGAGGATCGACCTGAGCGCCAGCAACGTCCCGTTCAACCCCGATCCGTACAACCCGCCGATCAACTTCCCCCCCGGGACGGGCGCCGTTTCGGTCGACACGATCGACTCCGACTTCAAGTTCCCCATGATTCTCCGGTCGACCCTCGCCTACGACCGCGAGCTTCCCTACGGCGTCCGGGCGACCGTCGAGGGAATGTTCACGAAGACCCTGCAGGACGTCTTCTACCAGAACATCAACAAGGTCGAGACCGGCGCCAAGACCTTCTGGGGCGCCCCCGTCTACGCGAACAAGAATACTGCGTTCTCCAACGTCACCTACCTCACGAACACGTCGCGAGGCGAGCAGCAGAACATCTCCCTGCAGCTCCAGAAGAACTTCCCCTTCGGGCTGTACCTGAGCGGCTCGTACGCCTACATGAATGCCAAGGCCGCCTTCGAGGCCACCTCGAGCGTCGCGTACTCGAACTGGCAGTTCCAGACCACTGACGGCGACATCTACAAGGAACAGCTCACCCGTTCCTTCTACGAGATCCCGCACCGCATCACGGCCGTCGCGTCCCAGACCTTCCGCACGGGCCCGGTGAGCCACAACATCGGGCTCGTCTTCAACGCCCAGTCGGGCCAGCCCTACTCGATGCTCATGGGCAGCAGCGGCACCAGCGTGAACGGGGACGGCGCCACCAACAACGACCTTCTCTACGTGCCCGCCAGCTACAACGACGTCGTGTGGAGAGGCACCGGCGCCCCGACCGAGGCGCAGTGGAACGAGTTCCTCTCCAGGTCGGGCCTCGACGAGTACCGTGGCCGCGTCGCCGAGCGTAACGCGCTCGACGCCCCCTGGACCCACACCCTCGACTTCCACTACGACTTCGAGGTCCCCATCACGGCCGTCAAGGCGCAGATCACCTTCGACGTCCTGAACCTCGTCAACCTGATCGACAGCAACTCCGGGATCCTGCGTTACGTGTTCAACCAGACCTACGTCCCGCTGAGCTACTCGGGCATGGACGCCGCCTCGGGCAAGCCGATCTACACCGTCAGCTCCGGCGCGCTCGACGAGGGCCGGCCGTACTCCACCAACAGTCTTCGCTCGCGCTGGCAGATCCGGCTGGGCGCGCGACTGACCTACTAATTCCGTTCACCGCATTTCAACGAACGGGGGGCCTCAGGCCCCCCGTTCTGTTTTGGACAGCGGTCGGGTCGGTAGGGGCTGCCGCTGACGCCCCCGCGCCGGTCCGGGGCCGGCAAGAGAGGCCCTCGCACCCGTTCGGTCCCTTCAGGTTCGCGCGAGCCGGAAGAGCCCCCGCACCGCCTCCTCGGCGGCCTCAGCACCGAGTTCCCCTTCGCCGGGCGCCCACGGGGCCCGGTCTGCAGGGGCCGGCGCCACGTACGGCCCCGGCTTCGTCTCGAAGAAGACCGTCCCCGGCGCGAGCGCCACGAGTCCGTGCCAGACGCCCGCGTCCAGGTCGACGCCGAAGACCTCTCCTCCCGCCTCGAGCGTCACGGTCTCTCTCACGGCCCCGTCCTCGTCGAAGAGGACGACGCCGAGCGCTCCCTTCACCACGAGGACCGTTTCGCTGCGGGGCGGGTCGAGGTGGCGGTGCGGGCGGACCCAGCTACCCGGCTCTATGGCGTTCAGGAGACGATGGACGGGGTCGTCCATCTCGTGGAGGTTCCGGTTGAGGCGTCGCCGGGGTGCTGCGCTCGCCCGCTTCGAGAGCTCGTCGAGACCTCTCGTCGTGAGCCAGACGGGAGAACGCATCCGGCACTCCTACGCGTCGCGGCCCACTTCCGAGGCAAGCGCGCTCTTCTTCGCCCTCGGAAGCGGCAGCGCCCGCGCCGGGTCCTTCACGGCCTTCACCTTCACGGCCCAGCTGGTGCCGCGGGAAAAGTCGGAGTCCGAAAGGAAGTGGACGTCGAGGAGGCCCTTCGCCTTCACGCCCGTCCGGAGGGTGTTCATCTCGGCGAGACAGAGGCTCCAGCCGTCCAGCCAGGTCGCGAGCGCTTCGCGCTTCACCGGATCGTCATCGGTGTGGAGGACGAGGTCGAGGTCACTCGCGGGACCGGCCGTACCGTCCTTCGAGGAGCCGACGAGCCACATTCCCTTCAGCCCGAACCTGTCGACGTCGGCCTCGGCGGCAATCCTCTCTGCCACCTGGATCCGCCACCGGTGCTGTTCGTTCGGGGCCGACGGGGACGCCCAGCCCTGGGCGCTCCCCCGCACGTCCAACTGTCCCTCTTCGACCGAGCCGGGGGCGGCGAGCAGGCCGACGGCCTTGTCGAGGTCGGCGTTCATCAGGACCCTCAGGACGAGACCGCCGGTCGACGCCGGCACGTCGATGACCCGAACCGTCCGCGAGAGATCGGCGAACTCCGGGGCGACCGTCCCCAGGATGTTCGGCGACTCGAGGAAGAAGCGCTCGTTGAAGGCGACCCCGGGGTCGTCCGGGAAGAGAGGGAGGTAACGGATGCTCGCCTCGACGAGGTCCTGGAAGAAGTGGGTCCCGAAGGAGAGGTCCGGGACGTAGTTTCCCTTCCTCCGCGCCACCTCGATCAGGACCGACGAGTTGTTGATGTCGGAGTAGGTCACCGGGACCCCGAGCTTGATGTCGCCGCGGCTCCCCCACCGGCCGGGGCCGATCAGGATGAACTGGTTCCGGGGAAGGACCTTGTTCAGCCGGCCTACGGCCCGCCCCACGCGGCGCAGCGACTCGAGATCGCCGAGGGACGCATATCCCTCGGGGTCGATGTAGACCACGTGCGTGATCGGAGGGACCCTTCCGTTCGAGACGAACCGGTTCGCGGAGAAGAGGATGTTCTCGGGAGGGAGGTCGCGGGGGATCGCCGCCGCCTGGCTGTCATCCGCGAAGCTCTGCGGCCGGCACTGGAGGAGGTAGAGGTCCTTCCCGTCCGAGGCGAACTCGAGGTCGACCGGGCCGTTGAGCTTCTCCTGCAGGAGCCGAAGGAGCGCGCGGATCCGTGTCACGAACGGCGTACTGGCGACGAGCCCTTCGAAGGTGACGACGAGGTCCTTCGCCTGCGCCTCGTAGTCGACCATCATGGGGCGGTGGATGCTTCCGTCCTCGAAGACGGAGACCATGTTCTCGACGCCGGGGAGGCTGCTTCCCGCCTCGCGAAGGAGCGTTTCCATCTCGACCGTCTCGAACCGCCTCGTCTCGAGGTTGATGACGTCGGCGCGGCGGGGTGCGTAGCGGACGACCTCGTCGGCCGTCACGTTCACGCGGAGGCCCGGCTGTCCGGGCGCGATGAGGACCGGGTAATCATCGCTGATCCGATCGACGGCGCGTGTCCCGAGCCCAGGGACGAGCCGGACGAGGCCGTCTTCCCTCCGGATCCGAGGCGACCAGCGAAATTCGTTGTTCGAGAAAGCGACGCCGGCAAAGGTCGGCAGGAAGTACCGCCCGACGCGCGAGCCGACGACCTCCTGGATCAGGATCCCCATCTCCTCGTGGACGTCGAGGAGGCCTCGCTCGGCCCGGTACTCGATCGGGTCGGGGCCGAAGATCGAGGCGTAGACCTCGGCGATGGCGTCCATCAACGCGGCCAGACGTTCCTTCTTCGTCCCCTGGTTGGCGAGGAAGAGGCTCTTGTACTTCCCGGAGAAGGAGGCCCCGGCCCGGTCCTCGAGGAGGCTCGAGCTCCTCACGATGATCGGCCTCTCGTCGAAGTCGTCGAGGGCGAGGGAAAGCCCCTTGATGATCTCGGGCGAGAACTGGCTGTTCTTGAAGACCTGGATGATGTGCGGGTACTCCCGCCTCACCTGGTCGATCTCGAGGTACTTGCGGTCGTAGAGGTCCTCGAGGTGGTTGTACTCGATGAAGTTGATGACGCCGTCGGACGTGACGTACCAGGTCTTCGGGATCCGGATGTCCCTGAGCGCCTCGGCGTATTCCTCCGACTTCCTCACGATCTGGACCGCGAGGAAGAGGCCGCTGCTCTTCCCTCCCACCTTCCCGTGGCTCCCGTTGGGACAGATGATCCGGCGGGTCAGCTCCTGGAAGTCGGAGACCTCGATGTAGTTCTTGGCGACGCCGACGAACTGGAGCTGGTCGGTCAGGAAGCGCCGCGTGAGGGCGGCCCTGAGGTCGACCTGGATCGACCGCGAGAGCTCCCGATCGTTGAGCGCGGCGTGCTGAAAGCGTGTCAGCGCCTGGGCGAGGTCGGTGAGCGAGGTCCCCTGGTTCTCCAGCGCCTCGGCCAGGAAGCCCGAGCGGCTGTCCTTGATCCACTTCTGAATGCTCGAGCGGATCTCCGCCGGGGCCATGTGCCGCGAGGCGATCTCGAAGACTTCCTCGGCGACCTTCAGCAGCGTGTCCATGCTGCGCCGGGCCATCGGGCGGTTCTCGTCGCTCGGTTCTTCCGGCCCCGCCGGGCCGCTCCAGCTCCCGGTGAATCGCGGAAGGAGGCGCTGCGCCTCCTCGACGCCGCTCCAGCAGAGATAGTTGAGCATTCGTCGGGCGATCTTCACGTAGCCGGGACGATCGATCTGGCGAAGGAAGTCGGTAATGACCCACCAGTCCCCCGCGTCGGCAGGAGCCGGGAGGCCGGTCCCGTCGACCCGGCGGAGCGAAGAATCGAGATGTCGCCGGAGGAGGAGCTGCCCGAGGAGCTCGGCGATCGTGTCGATCAGACGGCGCTCCTCCTTGATGAAGGGTCCCTCGTCCGCGGGCGGGAAGACCTGCCGGTAGTAGACCTCGAGGCTCCCGACGACCTCGCCACGGACACGGATCGGGGCCGCGAGGAGCCAGGGCGTCGGCTCGCCGTCCGGGGTCTCGTAGACGGACGCCCCGACCACCAGCCTCACGTACGCGTCCGCCGGGTGCTCCCAACCGATCGGGATGATCGACACGGCCTCGCGGAAGACCTCGTCCAGCGGCGCCTCGATGCGCCCGCAGATCTCGTGGATCCGGTAAAGGCAGTGGAGCTCCTTGGCCCTCTCCTGCAGGGCGTCGAGCATCGACTTGCCGGCTCCGCTCATCGAGTCCTCCCGTCACGCCGCCGACGGCGCGGGAGCGTCATACACCGGTTCCGTTTCGGCTGCTCGTGCCCGCCTGGCGGATCCGCTCCGGACTGAGCGACGTCCCTCCCGGGGAACCGGGGGAGCCCCCCGCGGGGCTCCCCCGGAACGGGGAACGGTCAGGCCCAGCCGCGGTCCTTGCAGGCCTTGGCCACGCGGGAGACCGCGATGACGTAGGCCGCGTCGCGCATGTAGAGGTCGCGCTTCTTCGCGAGCTCGGCGACGGCGTGGAAGGCGGAGGTCATCTTCGTGTCGAGCTTCTGGAGGACCTCGTCCTTCTCCCAGAAGAAGTTCATGTTGCACTGCACCTGCTCGAAGTAGCTGCAAGTGACGCCGCCGGCGTTGGCGAGGAAGTCGGGGATGACGTAGATGCCGCGCTCCTGGATCACCTTGTCGGCCTCGGGCGTCGTCGGCCCGTTGGCTCCCTCGGCGATGATCTTCACGCTCGGCTTGATCTTCAGGACCGTCTCGCCCGTGATCTGGTTCTCGAGGGCGGCCGGGATGAGGATCTCGACGTCCTGCTCGATCCACGCGCCTCCGGGGAGGACCTCGTAGCCGAGGCCGGTGACCTTCGACTTGTCGATGCCGCCGAAGCGGTCGGTGATGGAGAGGAGCTCGTCGACGTCGACGCCCGCGAGCTTGCGGAAGGAGTAGGACGTCTGGTCGCCCTGGTCCCACGAGGAGACGCAGACCACCTTGCCGCCGAGCTGCTGGAAGAGCCGGATGGCGTATTGCGAGACGTTTCCGAAGCCCTGGACCGACGCTTTCGTCGTCTCGAGCGCGATGCCCATCAGCTTGAGGGCTTCGCGGATCGTGTAGACGACGCCGTAGCCGGTCGCCTCGGTCCGGCCGAGCGAGCCGCCCGATCCGACCGGCTTGCCCGTGATGAAGCCGGGGTACTTGCCGCCGTTGATCACCTCGAACTCGTCGAGCATCCAGAGCATGTGCTGCGGCGTCGTCATGACGTCGGGCGCCGGGACGTCGTTCACCGGGCCGACGTTCTTGGCGACCTGCCGGATCCAGCCGCGGCAGATCCCTTCCTGCTCGCGGGCGCTCAGGTGGTGCGGGTCGCAGATGACGCCGCCCTTGCCGCCGCCGAGAGGGATGTCGACGACGGCGCACTTCCACGTCATCCACATCGCGAGGGCGCGGACCGTGTCGGCCGTCTCGTGCGGGTGGAAGCGGATGCCACCCTTGCAGGGGCCGCGGGCGTCGCTGTGCTGGATGCGGAAGCCCCGGAAGACCTTCACGGCCCCGTCGTCCATCCGGACGGGGATCGCGATGTGGTATTCGCGGAGCGGAAACCGCAGAAGCTCGCGGGTCGCCGTGTCGAGGCCGAGGACGTCGGCGGCCTTGTCGAACTGGGCCTGGGCCATCTCGAAGGGGTTGAACGGACTCTTCATGGGCTGACGAATCTCCTCTCGTGGGTGTTGGACGAGTTGCGGGGATTGCAGGTTTTCGGGTTCGCGGTCTCTCCGGAAGGACCCTGGAAACGCCTCCGCTTCGCGCCAGAAAACCGGGAAAGCGGAGCCGCAAACCGGCGGGTCATCGACGGGTGATCTTAGCACCGGCGAAGGGCTTTCGTCCTTCTGGAACCCCTTTTGAAATGCGACCTGGGCGCGCATCGGCGGCCGGCCCCGGCCCGCCAATTCCGGCGTTGCGAGAACAGCCGCCGGGCGGCCCCGGCGGCAGAGGGGCCCGGCGCCCCCGTATCCTCGTCGTCCCTGTGCAGACGACGCTCCCGATCGATCCGTTTCTCCCCGAGATCGTTGCCGCCCTCCGGAGTCGGGGCACGCTCGTCCTCGTCGCTCCCCCGGGCGCGGGCAAGACGACGAGAGTGCCGCCGGCACTTCTGGCCTCGGGAGCCCTCGGGTCCGGCGCGCTCTGGGTCCTGCAGCCGCGACGGGTCGCCGCGCGCGCCGCGGCGCGGAGGATCGCCTCGGAGCTGGGAGAACCGGTGGGCGAGCGCGCCGGGTACCAGATCCGCGACGAAACCGTCCGCTCGAGCCGGACTCGCATTCTCGTCGTGACCGAAGGGATCCTGACTCGCCGCCTGCTCGAAGACCCCTCCCTTCGAGGGCTGGCAGGGGTGATGCTCGACGAGTTCCACGAGCGGAGCCGCCACGTGGACCTCGCCCTCGGGATGCTCCGCGAAGTCCGCGCGACTCTCCGCGAGGACGTCCTGCTCCTCGTTGCGTCCGCCACGCTCGATCCGGCCCCCGTCGCCGCGTTCCTGGCGGATGCGCGGGGCCCGGCACCGGTCATGAGCGTCCCCGGGCGCCCGTTTCCCGTCGAGGTCCGGCACTCGGATCACGCCGACTCGAGGCCTCTCGAGGCCCGCGTCGCCTCGGCCGTGAGGACCGGTCTCGCGGAAGGTCCCCCAGGAGACACCCTCGTCTTCCTCCCGGGCGCCTTCGAGATCCGCCGGGCGCGAGAGGCCGTGGAGTCGATGGGCGAGCCCCTCGACGTCCGCGTCCTCCACGGCGACCTTCCTGGCCCCGCGCAGGACGCCGCGCTCGCACCTGCCTCGGCCGGCCGCCCCAGGGTGATCCTCGCGACGAACGTCGCAGAGACGTCGCTCACGATCGAGGGCGTCTCCACGGTCATCGACTCGGGCCTGGCGCGCACCCTCCGCTTCGACCCGCGCTCCGGCCTCGACCGGCTCGTCCTGGGCCGCATTCCGAGGGCGAGCGCAGAGCAGCGCGCCGGCCGCGCCGGCCGCCTCGGCCCGGGCCTGGCGCTGCGCCTCTACTCCTGCCACGAGGAACGCGGCCTGCGCCCCTTCGAGGAGCCCGAGCTCTTCCGGACCGACCTCGCCTCGCCCCTCCTCGACGTCCTTCTCTGGACGGCCCGCGACCCGGCGCTCTTCGACTGGTTCGAGCGGCCGCCCGCGGCATCGACGACGCTCGCGCTTCGGCTGCTGCGACGCCTCGGCGCCGTCGAGGAGGACTCCTTCCGCCCGACGCCCCGTGGCACGAGAATGGCCGCGCTGCCCGTCCACCCGCGCCTGGCGGCGCTCGTCCTCGCGGGAGCCGAGCGGGGGTTCCTGCGCGAGGCGGCGACCCTCGCGGCACTCGTCGAGGAAAGAGACGTCCTCGCCGCGAGCCGCGTGTTCGGCGGGGGAACCCCGGATGTCGATCACGCGTCCGACCTCCTCCTTCGCCTCGACCTTCTGGACGAGGCGGAGCGGTCCGGGCTCTCCCGCTCACGGCTCTCGACGCTGGGCCTCGATCCGGGCTCCGCCCTCGCGGTCCTGCGCCTTCGTGGCCTCCTCCTGCGGCGGTTCCCGCCCGCGACGCGCCCGTGCCGCGCCTCCGAGGCGGACCTCCTTCGCCTCGTCCTCGCCGCCTACCCCGACCGGATCGCCCGGCGGCGGCGTCCGGGAGCGGCCGAGGCGATCCTCGCGGGAGGAACGCCTCTCGTCTTCGACTCCCGCTGCACGGTGCGTTCCGCCGAGCTCGTCGCGGTGATCGAGACCTCGGCCGCGCCCTCGGGTCCCGACCGGATCCGCGTCGCGAGCACCGTGGAGCGCGAATGGCTCGACGCGCTCCCCGGCGAACGCGTGCGGACGGATGCCATGAGGTCGTGGGACGCCGCTTCCGAGCGCGTTGTCGCAAGGCAGCGCGTCGTCTACGACGACCTCGTCCTGGAGGAAAAAGAGATTCCCGCGCCGCTCGACGGGGAGACGGCGCGCCTCCTTCTCGAGGCTGCCAGAGCCGATCTTTCCCACGCTCTCGAGCCGGGCCCAAGCGTCGAGCACCTCCGCGCGCGCGTCGCCTTTCTCCGGCGCGCGATGCCCGAGCTCGACCTGCCGCCCCTCGACGACGAGGCGCTCGTCGAGCTCCTTCCCGATCTGGTCGCCGGCCGCCGCCGGCTCGCCCAGCTTCGCGAGACACCGCTCGAGCCGCTCCTGAAGGCCCTTCTCGGCTCGCGCGCCCTGCGCCTCCTCGACGAGCACGCGCCCGAGTCTCTCCCTGTGCCTACGGGCCGCGACCTCCCCCTCCGGTACGGCGCCGACGGTCCTCCCGTCCTCGCGGTGAAGCTCCAGGAGCTCTTCGGTCTCGCTGCGACACCTCGGGTCGCGGCCGGGCGCGTCGGTGTCCTCCTGCACCTTCTCTCCCCCGCCGGCCGGCCCGTCCAGGTCACATCGGACCTCGCGAGCTTCTGGTCGACGACCTATCCCGCGGTGAGACGGGAGCTGCGTGGCCGGTACCCGAAGCACCCCTGGCCGGAGGACCCCTGGAGCGCGCCCCCGCGCCGCGGAACGACCCGGTCCGGACGCTGAGGCGTTACCCTTCCTTCCTCGGAGGAAATCATGAAAACCTCGCGACTCGCTCTCGCCGCCCTCCTTGCTCTCCCCCTCATTGCGGCAGAGCCCCCCGCCCCAGAGGTTCTCGCTTCGCAGGCACGCGGCCTCGCCGGCAACCTGATGCTCTCGCTCCAGGGGGAGCTTCTCGCCGCCATGAAGAGCGGAGGCCCCGTGAAGGCGGTCGACGTCTGCCGCGTGAAGGCTCCCCAGATCGCGGCGGCCACCGGGACGGGAACCCCCTGGAAGATCGCCCGGACGGCCCTGAAGGTGCGAAATCCGCAGAACGCGCCGGACGCCTGGGAGACGGCGAAGCTCGAGGAGTTCAAGAAGCGTCTCGCGTCCGGCGAGGACCTTCCCGCTGTCGAGGCTTTCGAGGTGGTCGAAAAGGAGGGCCGGCAGACCTTCCGTTACATGAAAGCGATCGGCACGACCTCTCCCTGCCTCAATTGCCACGGCGCCTCGCTGAAGCCCGAGATCGCCGCGAAGGTGAAGGAGCTCTATCCCGAGGACCAGGCGGTCGGATTCGCCGCGGGCCAGCTCCGGGGAGCGTTCACCCTTTCGCGGCCGCTCTGACGGACGGCCGGAGGCGCGGGGGACGCGCCCGGCTCCGGACGGGGGCTATCCCGCGCAGGGGATCGGGGTCCGTTCTGCGTCCCACGCTCTATGGGCGCGGCACTACCACCACGGGTATAGGCCTCGCGCCTCTTCTAATCAAGTACTCCACGCAGCGCCCGCGGCACTACAGATGGTCGCTCGCGGCCACCCGTCTCTTCGCCACGGAGTCGTCGGCACGAGACGCGATCGCAGATTGGCCATGGTGCCGATTTCTCGCATCGACCTGTTGGAAAAACGGCCTCCTCGCGCAGCTTAGCCGTTGAGGTCGATCGACCCGTCGTGGTTCGCTCGGTCATCACAACGGGCTCTCAGGGTCGCGGTTGACCGTGGGATTGGCAGCTTCCGGTCACTTCAGACGAAACCCGTCGTTGCGTTGGTCCCCTGCCGACCAGCATTGAGCCACTCTCTCAATTTCCATTGGCGTATGCGGAGGTTTCGCGCACGACACCGAATACACTTCCTCTCCACACCGTCCACACGCAGGGCCTTTAGTCTCCCTGTCCGGCATCTTCGACAGGGATGACAGGTTCGCCCACTGAAAGGAGCCAATTCCGTGATGAGTCGCTTCCTTCGTTCTGATCGGACCGCGCGCTTCGGCCTCGACCTTCGACATGCGCTTCTCTCGACGCTGCTGGTGCTGGTCCTACCGGCGTCGACGCTCCTCGGCGTCCAACCGATGCCACCGTATTCGCAGTACCCCTGTGCCACGTGGACTCAGAACTGTCAGGGCAACAACGTCACACATGACCTTCAGATTAAGGTCGCGGAACGGAGCTCGCGAAGCTCCTGCAGCGCGACGGACCCCTACGGCAACTGCTACAACAGCTTCCAGGGGAGGAGCTGCCCCTCTTCGAGTCAGTGGTGCCAATTCCCGCCGGCCCCGGATAGCATGGATCCACAGATCCTGGCGATCACGCATTCCGCGGCTGGTACGGGCGACATTCAGCTCGACGTCGAGTACGATTTTCCGAATAACTACTGCCAGACATGGGATCCGCCCGCGACGTGGCCGAACCTCTACTATCACAACACGCTCCTTAGCATCGATGGGGAGTCGTGGTCGAGCCCGACGGTTCGAGCACGGCCGTTGGAAGCCCACCATAGGCTGCTCAGCGACACCCGAGACACCCCAGGTCCTTACCATCAGGGCCGCGCGCTGGTGCAGCGGTGTTGAGTACCCCACTCTCCAGACCTACACCATCACGTCCTGCGGCACACTGCCTCCTCCGACCCCCAGTCCTCAGAACTGCCCGACCTGTCCGAACGCGAGCCCAGCGCAGGGTCCCGTCGGCGGAGCGAAGGGCCCCGGAGACGTCTCCGTCGGGCATAACGGCGCTCCAGCGTTCGGAGAGAGTCCGGTCTCCGGCCCTCTCTCGCCGCAGCTCTTCTACAACGGCAACGACCTGACCTCGTCCTCCACCGGAATCAGCCCCGGTTGGTTCTTCAGCTACGGCGAGACGCTCATCTCCGATTACCCCGGCCGCCTGGTCTGGACGGACGCGGTGGGCTTCCGGCGTTACTTCACCGGCGGCGACGGGCCGGGATACACGGCGTCGAGCCCCGGCGAAGTGGAAGGGACAGTGGCGCTCATCGGGAGCGACTACGTCCTCTCGCAGCCCGACGGCTCGACCCGGACTTTCGTCGCCTCGGGCGGCTTCTGGAAGCGGACGACCGACCGTTGGGGTAATGGAGCTCAGGGGAACACGAGCTCGTCTTCCCGCCCGACAGTCGTCGAGGAGCTCCTCGGTGGAGCCACGACGGGCCGGCAGATCCTGCTCGGCTACTCCTCCGGCCGTCTCACGAGCGTCACCGATGCCGCCACGGGAGTCACTCAGCTCGGATACGACGGCACCAGCCGCCTCTCGACCATCTGCACCGCCGACCAGACGTGCCCCGCGACGAGCCCCTGGCGGACGTACGGCTATGACGGAACGACCGGACGGCTGACCTCGATCACCGACGCGGGTGGCTTCGTCGTTCGGGGCTACGCCTGGAACGCCGCGGGCGGAGTTTCGTCGACCTGGATCGGCGCGACCACCTATGCCTCTGGAAAGGAGCGGGCCACCTTCGTGGAGACCGGTCCGACGGTCGTCGTGAGCCGCTACATCGACGGCACGAGCACAGCGGACACGACCTACACGGTCGAGGCGATCGCGGGCGTGAACCGGATCACGCAAATCTCCGGGTCCTGCCCCGAGTGTGGAGCCGAGAACTCGATCTCCACGTTCGAGCCGACGACGGGCCGCCGCCACACCCGTACGGACGGCAACGGCCACGTCACGGCTTGGACGTACGACGACGACGGCAACGTGATCGGGTTCGTGGAGGCGCAGGGAACGTCGATAGCCCGGACGACGACCTACATCCCCGCCGTTCCGGGCGTTGACCCGCTCCCGGCGGTGTGGCCAACGACCGTACGGGACTTCGTGAAGGAGAAGCACGAGCCCTCGGGTGTCAAGCCGGGCTATTTCGTGGTCACGACCCGTTCCTTCGATGGAACGGCCGATCTCGAGCTGACCGAGTCGGTGTCGGGGTACATCGCTTCGACCGATTCGACGCCGACAGCCCGTAGCACCAAAACGACTTTCGATGCGACGGGCAGGATACTGAGCGTCGACGGCCCGCGTACGGACGTCACGGACGTCACGACCATGGAGTACTACGGCCCGTCGGAGCCGATCCTGGCTCGGCGGTATCGCCTGAGCCGACGCGTCGAGCCCGACCTGACCGAGACCACCCTCGACACCTATCACGCCTTCGGTGGCGTGACTCGAGAAACCCGGAAGCTCCGCGCAGGGGCATCCAATGCGGACGTCGTCTCTGAACGGACGTTCGACGCTCGAGGCCGGCTCCTCATCCAGACGCTGAAAGCGACGACAGCTGCCGAGTCGGACATCGTGACGACAACGGGTTACGACACGCGGGGACGTGTTTCGTCCACGCAGGTCCAGCCCGCCGGTGGGACGGTGACGACCCGCACCGATCTCGTCTACGAGGACGGGACGGATCGGCTCCTCACCCGCACGTTAACGACGACGTCGGGAGGGCCGGGCGACCGGATCACGTACGGGTATGACGATCGCGGTAACGTCGCATCCGAACGCTACGGATACTTCGACGGCACGTCGACGACCGAGACCTACGCCGTCGACCGCGCCTACGATGGGCTATGCCGCGTGAAGCGGCAGACATATCCGGCCGACAACGCGATGACGGTCTACACCTATGATTGCGTGGGTAGCCTGACGCACGTGCAGGACTCGCTTCACACCTCGGATAATCTCGACTACACGTACGATGAGAGGAATCGCCTGGCGACCGTCACGCGTCACGCCTCTCCAGCGAACGACCTCACGTTATACGACTACGACGCCCGGGATAGCCTCACAAAGGTGACCGACCCGAACGGCGCGGAAACCCGGTACGTCTTCGACGACTTCGGTCAGATGCGACGCAAGACCACCGCTCTCTCGGGAGGCGGTTACGGCGACGTCACGAACTATGGCTACGACGCAGCGGGCAACCTCGCGACCGAGTCCAACGGTGCTCGCGGTACGACCCGGACCTGGGATGCCGCCGGTCGTCTCCTCACCGTCACGAACGCCTCCGGCAGCCCCACCCTCTCGATAGTGCACACCTACGACACGGGCTGCAGTCCCGATCCCGTCTCAGGACACACCTTCGGCCAGGGCCGGCCCTGCACGGTCGTGGACGAGTCCGGCACGACGACCTTCGCCTATGACCGCTGCGGGCTCGTGGTGGGTCAGAGCACCGTCGGCCCGACCGCCGACGAGACCGGCGTCCTGGCCTACCGCTACGATGCGGCCGGTAAGGAGATCGAGATCACGTACCCCTCCACGGACAGGATTCAGAGCATCAGGGACGCCGCAGGGCGTGCGACGTCTATGACCTGGATCTCCAAGACCGGCGCTTCCACGCCGATCCTCTCCTCGATCACGCACAAGCCCTTCGGGCCGATGACCGGATTCGTCACTTCGGGCGGAGCCACGGAAACACGGCTCTACGACACCCGCTACCGCCGGCTTTCCCAGGCCACGGTCTCCGGTGGCGTGACCCGGCTATCTCTCGCCTACGACGACGGCGCCGTCCCGCCCGTCGGCTGGGACAAGGAGGGCAACCTCCTTCACCTACGCGACACGACACCCGGCTCCGGCACGGTCTTCGACCGGGCGTTCGGGTACGACCCGGACCGGTATTTCCTGTGGTCGAGCAGCGGCCCGTACGGGGCCTCCTGGGCCCAGCAGAGTCTCTCCTGGACCTACGATCCTAACGGGAATCGCCTCACAGAGACGCGCTCGGGCGTCGACACAACCATCTTCGGCTACGGCAATGACGGGGCCACGCACAGCAACGGCGTCCTCACCTCGGTCACGCCTCCTGGCGGCTCGGCGGCCCAGTTGGCGTCCCTCAGCACCGGCGACCTGAGCACCGACGACGGGAGCTTCCTCCACGAGTACGATGCCCTCGGACGCCTGACGAAGGTCACCGGGCCGGCCGTCCTCGGCTGCTCCCCGCGGCGAGCCGTCGGCAACTTCAGGCACGACGCGCGCAACCTAAGGACCTTGGCCTACTATGTCCCCTGCGGGTTGGTGAGCCCGCCGATGCAGCTGGAAGTCGCCTTCCACGGTCCAGACGGCAGCTTGCTCTTCCTCCGCGAGTCCCAGCCCGTATTCGTTTTGTCAGTCGACCAGGTCCATGTCTGGCTCGAGGGCGAGCCGGTCGCACTCGTGGCCCGCGGGACGAGCAAGATGAATCGGTTTGAGAGGCTCACGTTTCTCCATGGTGACCACCTCGGCCGGCCCATCGGCATGACGGACTCCACCGGCGCCCTCGTTTGGCGGCCCGAGTACGAACCCTTCGGCAAGAGCCTCGCGCCCCGCACGAACACGATCCCGGGTCCCGGATTCCGGTTCCCCGGTCAGTGGGAGTCCAAGCTCTCCGCCGACCTCCCCGGCGGCGACGCGACTTCCCTCGGACGCATCGCCGCCCTCACAGACAACTGGCACAGGACGTATGTCCAGAGGTGGGGACGGTACTCTCAGCCAGATCCCATCGGACTACAGGGCGGACTGAACCTCTTTGGATACGCTCTCGGCAACCCCGTCTTGCTGACGGACGAAGACGGAACGACCCCTTCCTCGGTTGTCGACGAGGCGACCTGCTTCTTCTGCACGCTGCTCGCCGAGGCCGGCGGCACATCGCGGCCTTGCCAGAGGGCTGTGGCGAGCGTCATCCTCAATCGACTCTCAGACGCGAAGCAGGACGACCCTATGGCTTCGATATGTGACGTCGTGTCGAAGCCGGGCGCGTTCTCCGGCTACGGAAATTCCACCTACCGATCCTGCACGAACTGCAGTGCGCCTCTCCCAGGGCTCCCGGCCCTCTTCGCGAACCTCCAGGACGGCTTTCCGCCCGATCCCAAGGCCCGCTTCTACGGAAGTCGGCCATACCAACGCGGTCGTAGGCATGTCGCTGGTTGGAACTACTTCGAGCGTCGGCAGTGCGAAGGCAGAACGGGGCCCTGTTTCACGAGAGTTCCCTATCCCCCATGCCCTTCCTTCCGCTTCTACAACGAGAGAGGACGATGAAACACCTAGTCGCGCTGCTCGTCCTGCTCGCGAGTGCGATCCCCTCTGACGGCGCACCTCAGAAGGAGCTCGGTAGCGTCAAAGATATTGAGAAAGCCGCTGCGGCCCTGAGAGATGCCAAACCGCTGCCGTCCATGGGAATTGATACGGCCGGGCTGAATTGGTACCAAACGCTTTCTCTCGATTCGAAACTGACAGTCATCATCGTGTCTCGGAATCTCGGGGGTAGTCTCCTCGTGTTCGATGGAGAAGGGCGGTTCAAGAGCGCAGCTGAGACGGAGGAGGTCCTTTCGGTCCAACTGGTGCGTCTCGTCGGCGATTCCTGGAACCTACTTCTGACCACCCTTGACGGCTTCGGAACCGGCGTTCGGTATGAGGGTTTTCATCTCTTCGTCGACCGCGACAGGAGGTTCGTGGAAGTCTGGCACGGCGAGGGATACGTGTTTGAGATGCGCCCAGGACAGGCGCCTGCAGTCGAAACGGAGCGTGTTGGCTTGGTGCGAGTGATCGAGGCGAGTGCAGGACTGCCAGCACAGTTGCTGCACTCCGTAGAGGACGCAGTAACTGGGCATCGGCAGATCAGTCTCTGGGAGGTCGCTAACGGACGTCTTGTGAAAAGGGCTCTAGCGGCTAAGGAGCGAGTGCCAAGCCGGATCCCGAAGTAACCGAAGACGGCTCAGGGTCAGGTCTCGCTTTTCCACAATAGCGATCAGTCTTCGATCGCCCCGTAGAGCACGAATCAAACCGGAGGCCGCCGGGGGAAAGCCCGAAAGGGCGCCCCCGGCGGCTTCGTCGCGCGGGGCGAGGAAGGTCCGGGCGCGAGCACGGCGCGCGCCGGGGGCCCCTCCTCGGACCTCCCTCCGGCGCGCGCCGATGCAGCGCCCCGCGGCCCAAAGCCGCGGTTTGGGACCGCGCCGGCTGTCAATGAGGCGCTCCGCTTCGCTACGCGCAGGCCCCACGCTCCTCCGGGGTATCGCCTCCACTCGCTGACGCTCGCTCCAGCGACACCCTGCCGTCCAACAAGTTGGACGGACACCGCCGTGGTCGTGCGGTGCGCGCGCCGCGCGGTCGCTGAAGGGCCTGGACACGGCTCTCGCGAACGCACCGCCGCACGCGCCTCTGGTGCTCGCGAGCTGCGCTCCTCGGCCCGGCGACGGTCGCGGGCGAGAGCCGCGCCAGGCCGTTCTTCAGCGGAGGCGTCGGCGACGCCGACGCGGCGCTGAAGCGCTGGCACTGCGGGCGCGATGACGGGGCGCGGACCTCTGCGCGCCTTGCTTCGCCGCAGTGCTCGAGCACCGCGCCCCGAGCGCCCTCGCGCCAGCGCGGCCGGAGGCCGCCCGGGAGCGGCTAAAGAACGAAGCCTCGCGTCCCTTCCCGCCGTACGTCTTCTGCATTGAAGGGCTCGCAGGCAGACAACGTCTGCCACCGAGGCCGCGTGGGCTAACGATTTCTGCCACCTTCTCGGCGACGTCGCTTTCGTCGTCGAGAGCTGCTCCTCACCGAGGAGATGCCGCTGCATCTCCTCGTAGCAGGGATGGGGCCGAAGGGGCGGGCCTCGTCAAGGGCGAGCGCAGCTCGCCGCGAAGCGGCCGAAGGCCCTTGACGAGGTCCGTCCCGAAGGCCACTCGGGGTCCCGTGCGCCCCGGTCCTGGCCGGTCAAGGAGCGGCTCTACGAGCCTCGCGCTTCGCGCGTCCTTGACCGCCTGCGGGCCGGAGCGCGTCGTCTCTGATATCGCGGAGCCCTTGCGGTCTCCGCGTCGACGATGTCGCCGCGGGATCTCGACGACGACGCAAAGCCCGAGCTGCTTTCTTCCTTTAGTAACACACCGGCCTGAGGCCGCCACCGAGGAATGAAAAGGGGAAGCCTCTGCCGCTGATGGAGTTATGCCTCGATCCGGCTTCTCGGCTGCCGCTCTTTTCTTTCTAGCCGCTTCTCTCGTCGGTCTCCTTCGCGTCGTCCTCGCCGTCGATCGCCCTGGCGGGAGGCTGCGGACTCGAGCAGCCGCACTGCCAGGGCTTTCAACGCCGCGCCATGGCGCCGCCTTTGAAGACGTGCCCGGCGTGAGGGCTGCTCCTCGGCGCGGCCCTCGTGCCGGGCCTACAGCCGCACGCGCGGCCGTGAAGCGGAAGCTGAGCTTCCGTAGGCCGCGCGCTCCCTACACCCGCGGGCGGTGACGGTCGCAACTTGTTCGACCGCAGGGCCGGCTGCGCCGGCCCCGGAGGCGGGAGGCCCGCCCCCTCGCGGCTGACGCGGCGAGGGACATCGTTGATCCCGGTCCGCCGAAGTGCACTTCGGCGGAAGCGGCCCGGCCCGGACGCGGCGGCGCGAAGCGCCGGGACACGGAGGCCGCCCTCGGCCGCAGTGACGCGGCCGGGTCGGGACGCAAGGGGCGTGACGGGCGGGAGGCCGGGAGGGACCCGCCCGGCGCGGCCCTTGCGGAGCGTCCGGCTCCACCGGGCCTTCCGCCGGAGCCGCCCGCGGGTGCCCTTTCGTGCTCTGCGGGCGCCGTCTTCGCGTTGAGGTCGAGCGCGCGCGGGGCGATCATCCGATCGCATGAGGAGATTCAGGGATCAGAAGAGCGTGCCGGCTCCGGGTCGGAAGGGCCAGATCGAGCGTGCGGCCGTCTCCCCGAATCGCTTTCGGTGGCCGCCGCGCCTTGTCGCGCTTCTTGGCGTCAGATCGGATCAGGCGCTCGCGCGGCAGGCGGGCGTGTCGTATCAGTCCGTCGCGAAAGAGCGGCAGCGGCGAGGGATCCCTGCTTTCGCCCGACGGCGTGCCCCCGTGGAGTGGACCTCCCCGATGATCAGCGTGCTCGGCACGGCCTCGGACCGGGCCGTAGCGGCCGAGCTGGGGGTCCACCACGGCAGCGTCTTCATGAAGAGGCGGTCACTCGGAATCGCGCCGTGGCAGGAGCCGGTGTCGCCTCCGGGCACGAGGGGATATGAGTGGACGCGGCAAGCGCTTCGTCTGCTCGGAAAAGCCTCGGACCGGGACGTCGCCAGGCAGCTCGGCATTCACGCCAGCTCCGTCTTCTCCAAGCGCCGCGAGCTGGGGATCGCCAGCTACCAGCCTCCTCAACGGCGGATCCGGTGGACGGCGAAGATGCTGGCGCTTCTGGGCGAGCTGCCGGACGTCGACATCGCCCGGCGATTCGGGATCGTGAAAGACAGCGTCAGCCGCAAGCGCGAGGAGCTCGGGATCGAGCCGTACCGCTATCGGTCCCGGCCGATCGCGCGCACCGCGGAGCTTCAGGAGATCCTGCGTCTGCCGAACCCCGAGATCCGCGTGCGCTACGGCATCCGCAAGGGAACCGCGGCGAAGCTCAGGGCCGAGCTCGGGATCCCGACGCCGGACAGCCGCAACCGGCGATGGACGCCGCAGATGCTCGCCCGCCTCGGGCGCGAGCCCGATGCCGCGATCGCGCGCGACATGGGCCTCTTCCCCTCAGCGGTCGGCTGGAAGAGGCGCGACCTCGGCATTCGGGCCTTCAGCCCCAAGCACCGCTGGACGGAGGCGGAAACGGCCCTTCTCGGAAGACTTCCGGATCGGGAGGTGGCGCGGAAGGTCGGCGTGACCGAGGAAGCCGTGAAGCTGAGGCGTCGGCTTCTGAATACCAGCGGGCGGCGATCGAGCGGGTAGGCGGCCGGGCAGGGTGCCCGAGCTGCGACGTTACGAGGCGGCGCTGTGGCGCTCGGCGACGCCCTTGACCTCGTGCCGCGCGATGACGGCGTCGATCACGTCGAGCACGGTGTTCTGCTCGGGCCGTGGAAGGCGGTCGAGGACCTTCATCCGCTCGAACAGGCGAACGTTTTCGAAGGGGACAGGCTCCTCGCCCTTTCGATCGCCGCGCAGGAGAGCGTCCGTGGTGACGTGAAGGACGTGAGCGAGGGCCACCACCTTGTCCGCGGCCGGGAGGTGCATCCCACGCTCGTAGCGGCTGATCAGCATCACCGTGGTATCGACCGCCTGCGCGAGGTCCTGCTGGGTCAAGCCGCGTTTCTGGCGGAACGTACGGAGCCTCGGGCCAAAGTCCTTCAACTTCTCTCCGCCTGTAGGCCTTCCTTTGCCAGGAGCCTTTCCCATCTTTCCCCTCATGCGTCTGGATTCTCCTGAGGGGGCCCGATCCAGGGCCGTCCTAATCGCGGCCCGCTGGGCATAATGCCAAATAAGGCTTTCTGTTTACAAGCTTAATCTAGATAGTCAAACATGGCTCTTGACGACCCCGCCGGATAGCCCTCTTTTCGAGCTGCGAGGGGAGTCAGGAGGCGACCCGATGCCCCTAATCCCCGACGAGCTGATCGAGAGGATCAAGGCCGAGGTCTCGGTGAGGACGCTCGCCGAGCGCGCGGGCGTGGAGCTGAAGGCCCACGGCGAGAACCTCCTCGGCCTGTGCGTATTCCACGAGGACGGCAAGACCCCCAACCTCGTCGTCACGCCCTCCACGAACCTCTTCCACTGCTTCGCCTGCGGCGCCGCCGGCTCGGTGATCGACTGGGTGATGAAGACCGAAGGCGTCAGCTTCCGCGCGGCCGTCGAGATCCTCCTCACCGAGTTCTTCCCGATGGAAGGACGGTCGCTCGTCGGCCCTTCGAAGCGCTCCACGGTCCCCAAGCTGCCCGCACCATTCGACCCCGGGGCCTCCGAGGAGGAGATCGCCCGCGGCGTCGTGAGCTACTACCACGAGCGGCTCGAGCAGAGTGCCGACGCCCTGGCCTTCCTCGGCAAACGCGGCATCGACGCGGCCGAGGTCATCGAGCGCTTCCAGCTCGGCTTCTCCGACCGCACCCTCGGGCTGAGGCTTCCGCTGGCCAACCGCAAGGCGGGCTCGTCGATCAGAACGACGCTCCAGAGGATCGGCATCTACCGCCCCACGGCCCGGGAGCACTTCGTCGGCTGCGTGACGATCCCCTTCTTCGACGAGGCCGGAAATGTCGCCGGCATGTACGGCCGGAGGATCGAGACGCGCCTTCCGGCCGACGCGCCGCGCCACCTCTACCTCCCCGGCCCTCACCGAGGCGTCCTCAACCTCGTCGCCTTTCGGGAATCGGAGGAGATGATCCTCTGCGAGGCCCCGATCGACGCGCTGACCTTCTTCCGGTGGGGTTTTCGAAACGTGACGACGTCATACGGCGTCGAAGGCTTCACCGAGGAGCTGCTCCGCGCCTTCGTCGGAAACGCCATCGCGCGGTGCTTCATCGCCTACGACCGTGACGAGGCGGGAGACCGTGGGGCGAGGAAGACGGCCGAGAAGCTGATGGCGAAAGGGATCGAGTGCTACCGCGTCCAGTTTCCGAAGGGGATGGATGCCAACGAGGTGGCGCTCAGGATGGTGCCGGCCGACAAGACGCTCGGGCACTTCATCAGGACGGCCGAGTGGATGGGGAGCGGGGCTGCCCCGATCGGGGGAGTCGCTGGCGCGACATCCCCCGAGCCCCCTCCGCCGCCGCGCGGCGGAGCGGACGAGGCGGCGGCTGTCGAAAGCCCGGCCGTAGCGGCTAAGTCGGCTCCGGGTCCGGAGCCTCCTTCAACCCCGGACCCCGAGCCCGGAGAGGCCGCTAAAGAAGGAATTGCAGGCGCGGCCGGTCTCGGAGCACCGGCGGCCTCGGCGAGCGGCGCTGGGGAGCTGAGCGGCGACGACGAGGCCCTCTTCCGCTTCGAGGACCGCAGCTACAACGTCCAGGGCCTCAGGAAGGCGCTTCGGAGCGGCACGCTCCAGGTGAGGGTCCACGCCCAGCGCGACGGCGACTTCTTCGCGCCCCCCTCGCCGATCCAGGGCTGGTTTCTGGACCGCTTCGACTTCGTCTCGGCGCTGGCGCGCTCGCGCTTCGAGAAGCAGGCCGCTCAGGAGATGGGCGTGAAGGTCGAAACCGTCAAGTGGGACCTCGGCCGCGTCCTGCAGAAGGCTCGAAGAGCTTCAGCGGCGGGCCATCGAAGAGGCGCTCGAGCCGAAGGCGATGTCGCCGGCGATGAGCGACGAGGAGCGTGCCGAGGGCCTGGACTACGGCTCGGCGCCCCAGCTCGTCGAGCGGATCCTCGCCGACTTCGACCGCTCGGGCGTCGTCGGTGAGAAGACGAACAAGCTCATGGGCTATCTCGGCGGCGTCTCGCGCCTCTCCTACCGGCCGCTCGCGATCATCGTCCGCAGCTCGAGCGCCGCGGGGAAGACGGTGCTGATGGACGCCATCCTCCGCTTCATCCCGAAGGAGTCGCGCGAGAAGTACTCGGCCCTCTCGGGGCACGCCCTCTTCTACTTCGAGGGGAAGGACTTCAAGCACAAGGTCCTCGCCATCGTCGAAGAGGAAGGCGCGAGCCGCGCCGCCTACGCGCTCAAGCTCCTGCAGAGCGAGGGCGAGATCACGATCGCCTCCACCGGCAAGGACCCCGGCACGGGGCGCCTCGTCACGAAGGAGTACCGCGTCGAGGGGCCGGTCATGATCTTCCTGGCGTCGACCTCCATCGACATCGAGGACGAGCTACTCAATCGCGCCATCGTCCTCACGGTCGACGAGGGGCGCGAGCAGACGCGGGCGATCCACCAGCTCCAGCGCGAGGCGCAGACGCTCGAAGGGCTCTGGGCGAACGACGAGCGGGAAGAGGTCTACAGGCGCCACCACGCCTTCCAACGGCTCCTGCGGCCTCTCCCCGTCGTCAACCCCTACGTCCGAGAGCTGACCTTCCTCGACGACCGCACGCGCACCCGGCGCGACCACACGAAGTACCTGGGGCTCATCGAAGCGGTCACGCTGCTGCATCAGCTTCAGCGTCCGATCAGGAGTGACACGCGCGGCGGCAGGACGAAGGAGTACATCGAGGCGACGCTCGACGACGTCGCGCTGGCCAACCGCCTGGCCGCCGAGGTCCTCGGCCGCACGCTCGACGAGCTGGGGCCGCAGACGCGGCGCTTCGTGACGCTGCTCGACGAGATGGTCACCGAGACCTGTGCCGGGTACGGCATCGCACGCACGGACTTCCGTTTCTCGCGCCGCGACGTGCAGCTCTTCACGAACTGGAGCCCGTCGCAGGTCGCCGTCCACCTCTCGCGCCTTCAGGAGATGGAGTACCTGCTCGCCCACCGCGGCCGCAACGGGCAGGGCTTCGTCTACGAGCTGCTCTACGACGGCAAGGGGAAAGAGGGCGAGCGCTTCGTCATCGGCCTGGCCGACGTCGAGGCCATCGCCAGGGAGCGCGGCCTCCCCGTCCCGACCCTTCCGGCCTCGCTCGAGCCGCTGCCGCCTGCGCCTACGATCGAGACCTTCCGGACTTTCGAGCCCACCTTCCGGGGTGCTTCCGGGCCGCTTCCGGCCAGCTTCCGGGCCGCTTCCGGAGTGATCAACTCCGCTGCTCGAGCGGCTTGCGGGCCGATGTCGGCGGAAAATGGCGAAACATCACATCTGGAAGGCGCGCCGAAATCGCACGCACAGGCCCTGCGTACGCACAGGCCGGGCGCCGCGAGCGGCAACGGCCACCTCCCGCGCCTGACCGTCGACCTGCTCCGCTTCCCGCCGATGCCCGTCACCGCGCCGCCAGGAGGCGACGGGGGCGGCGTCCGCTCGCATCGCCAGCTCCTCGTCCGCCGGCCCGTCCGGGGCTTCTGATGCCCCGCAGAGGCCAGAAGAAGGACTGGCTCTTCCTCGCCCCCTCGGACCCCGAGGGGATGCCGGCGCTGCGCCTTCTGTGGGTCGAGGCGATGAGGACGCGCGGGCTTTCGGAGGCCCACGTGGACAACAGCCAGATGACTCTCGCCGCTTTCATCATCTGGGCTCAGGAGCGCGGCGTGACGAAGGCCCGCGACGTGACGAGGCCGGTGCTCGAGAGCTATCAGCGCTTCCTCTTCTACTACCGCAAGGAGACGAAGGCCCCCGCCAGGGCGCAGCCGGGCCGGCACGAGGTCTCGAGCGAGGAGCCGCTGACCCTCAGGACCCAGGTCGAGAAGCTCTCGGCCCTCAAGGGCTTCTTCCGCTGGCTCACCAGGCACGGCTACATCCTCGCCAACCCCGCCTCGGAGCTGGAGCTGCCGAGGGTCCCGCCCCGGAGGCCTCCCGAGATCCTCACCCTCGCCGAGGTCGAGCTGGTCCTCTCTCAGCCGGATCTCCAAGCCCCCTACGGCCTGAGGGACCGGGCGATCCTGGAGACGCTCTACTCGACGGGGATGAGACGGAAGGAGCTCTCGCGCGTCCTGATCTCCGACATCGAGACGACGGCCGGCATCCTGCGCGTGCGCCACGGCAAGGGACGCAAGGAGCGCGTGATCCCGATCGGCTCGCGGGCTCTGGCGTGGATCCACCGCTACCTTCTCGACGTCAGGCGCCAGCTCGCCACCTCGCCCGACGACGGGACGCTCTTCCTCACCGTCACCGGCAAGCCCTTCTGGCCCGACACGCTCACGCAGATGGTCCGCGACTACTTCAAGAAGGCCGGCATCACGAAGCCCGGCTCCTGCCACCTCTTCCGGCACACGATGGCGACGCTGATGCTCGAGAACGGCGCCGACATCCGCTTCATCCAGGAGATGCTCGGCCACGCCACGCTCCACGCCACGACGATCTACACGCACGTGGCCATCAAGAAGCTCAAGGAGATCCACACCGCCACGCATCCCGGCGCGAAC
>CAVOJA010000142.1:0-39945 GCA_963696015.1 uncultured Holophagales bacterium | reverse complement strand
GCCCTTCAAAGCCAGAACCGTCTTGCCGAGCTCGATGGCGGCCTCCCGCACCACCGCCCTGGACGTCCTGGGATCCACCGCGTTGATCTTGTTGTAGAGGGAGGTCAC
Source organism: uncultured Holophagales bacterium (assembly GCA_963696015.1). Taxonomy (GTDB): domain Bacteria; phylum Acidobacteriota; class Thermoanaerobaculia; order UBA5066; family UBA5066; genus UBA5066. The sequence goes on along the minus strand of CAVOJA010000142.1, from coordinate 39,837 downwards.
CGAGACCGCTATCGCCTCCTTGTCGGCCTGGTAGGCGGCATGGGTGGTGGTAAAGACCTTCACCGCCACCAGGTTCATCAGCTCGAACACCGTCGAGAAGAGAAGCTCCCGCTTGTACTGACGGTTCCGGCTCGCCTCGAACCACGCGTCGACCTTCTCTGCCGTCAGGATCCGCTCCATGACCAGTCTCGCGATCAGCGGCATCGGAGCCTTGGCGCGGCAGTACTCGAATATCTCGCTGAACCTTCGTTCCATCGGAACCTCGATTCCGGGTACGCAGACCCAGCCGATCTTCCGGAATCGAGGCCCTTTTGTCCAGTCGCCGGGTGCGTCGTCCACCCCTTCCCGACGCGATGATCCCGAGTCTACCCAGGTGCGCTTCGAGCACAGCAGACAGCTAACAGACGTCAGGTGTGTAAGTTACGACCTTGAAAGCGCTGGCCCGGCGGGTCATGACGCGGGCCTTGTTGTTGAACCCCTCAACGGCGCCGGTCGGAATGCCTCCCGCCGCCTTGAGTCGAATCCACGCCAAGAGGTAGCTCCGGTGGTTTTGAAGGGTGCGCACGACCTTCTTGAGGGGCTCGATCTTGGAGCGGTTGACGGTGCGGCACCAGTCGTCGAGAAACCGGGCGGCCCAGGTCGCCGAGCGGTACTTCCAGAAGGCGTCGAACTGCCAACGGAGGAGCAAGCAGCGCACCGACCGCAGGTTGTACTGGAGGAGATCCTGCAACTTGATCTTGTCCTTCTTCGTGCGGTTCTTCGGACGGCGCAGCAAGCACCAACGACTGTCTTTGAGGATCGGCTCCTGGCCCTTGGCGCGCAGCCGATGGACTTCCTGTCGGCGGACCTTGTCGGTGGCCTCGCTGAGCTTCATCGCGATGTGGAAGGGGTCGAGGACGTGAATGGCAGCACTGGCGCGCTTGGCCACGACCGTCAGGAAGGGCTTCCAGAGATCGGAGCAGACGGCACGAATACCCTTCGAAGCGGTGGGCCCGAGCCAGTCGAAGAATCCGCCGATGGTGGCTTTCGTGCGATCCCGCCCGACCCACAGGAGGCGACGAGCGCCGGCGTCGAGCTGGTAGACCACGGTGAGGTACTTCTGGCCCCGACCGCACGAGAGTTCGTCGATGCCGATGACGCCCACGTCTCCGACGACGAGGTGGGCGCGCCCCCAGGTCACCGCGGACTGGACGGCGCGGAAGACGGTGCGCCAGTTCGTGCGGAAGAGAGTCGCGGTCTGCTTCCAGCTCAAGGTCTTGGCCCAGGCGGCGAGGAACCGCTCGAAGGTGCGGGACACGTGCTTCTTACCCTCGACGAAAGGAACGGACTCGACCTTGACCCCGCACCTGGGACAGCAGACGCGTCGCATGGCGTAGAGGAAGAAGACGGCGATGCCCCAGAGGGGAACGTACTGGAGGCGGCGGGTGGGGAGAGTGTCGTAGCAGCCGCCGCGGACGCCGCAGCCGGAGCAGACGGGTTTACAGCGTTCCCGAGGGCGGACGTCGATCTCGATCCGGAGGTCGCCGGGTCGGCCCAGCAAGCGTATCTCGTCGAAGACGAAGCCCTCGAGTGGGTCGATTCGATTCAGGATAGTCTTCAGTCGCATCTCGGCTCCTCCGTGCGGGGTCTCCTTGTTTCGCAACTCGGATCATCGCTGGAAGGAGCTCGAGGTGCTCTGTTCAAGGCCCAGGGAGGAGCTGGAGAAGCGCCGAGAAGTGTCGGGACGTGCCGAGCACGACTCGCTTGCGGCGCGGCCCGTAGAACGAGAACCCGGCGGTCGGTATCCCCGACGGTTCTCTTCCCTCAAGAAGACTGTCTGGTAGCAGGGCTGTGGGAATGTGGGAATCGCCCGCCGAGACTCGTCCGCCCAGTGAGCGCCAGAAGGCGATTTCCACATTTCCATTGCCTCATCGGCCCTTTGCCCGGTGCCATCCCGAACGCCCTGGCCAGACTGGTCACGAGCGACGCCCCTTCAGGTCTCCAGAGACAGGCCGTGGGCCATCAGCGGCGTACAACCCCAGAATTGCGTCCCACAAATTCCGCACAGGAGCCCCCAATGGTGTGTCCGTGGATGGGACCCTGGTCCCTCCGCCCACGACGGGCCAATCGGTCATCCGAGCTCGCGCCCGGTCAGATGGTTCCCGGCCCGAGAATCGAGGTACGCGGCCAGGTCTTCCCTCGTGTTCAGATTTCGATACCACTCTGCGGGCCCGAGATCGAAGGCATGCGTGCGGACCCTTGGGAAGACCGCGCTGATCCGGCGCTCTCCCGAGTCCAGGACGTCGCACATCGCCGGAATCGCGCTCTTGCGATAGACCGCGAAGAGCGGTTCGTGACCGACCCGGGACCTCGGAACGACACAGTCGAAATCCTCGGCCAGGACGAGCATCTTCTCCACGGTGTCGTCGTCCATGACCGGGATGTCGCACGCGGTCACGAAGATGCGGTCGTGCCGGGCGGCCTCTACGGCCGTGCGGATCCCCATGAGCGGGCCGCTGCCCGGTACGAGATCTGGAACGCATCGGGCCTCGAGGAACGCGTACTTCTTCCTCTCGTTCGTGCTGATCAGGATGTCGCCGAACCTGCCGGAGAGCTGTTCCCAGACCCTCTGGATGAGAGGCTTTCCATCGACGAGCATGAGGCTCTTGTCCTGGCCCATTCGGGAGCTCGCGCCGCCGGCGAGGATGACCGCCGAGGCCTCGGCCAGGTGCCATTCCCCGTCGACCACCCCGAGGTGCCTGAGGTCCAGGTCGAAAGCGCGGTCTGCAGAGACGACCACCCGCTGGGCGAACGGCAGCACCGCAAGGGCCGTCGGCTTGACGGCGATCACGCCGGCAGGGCTCACCATGAGGAACAGGTCCGGCTTCGCCTCCCCGACGAGGCTGTTCGACTCGGCGACGACCAGCGTTCCGTGGCCGAGGCGCGGCGAGAGGGCGGTGAGGGCGGCTCGGAGGCCGCCGCTCCGGCACCGGACCCAGAAGGCGCGCCGCGCGCCGGCCTCGAGCATCCGGGTCGTGTCCTTCCCCGGCTGGCTCCCGCTCTCCTCCTGGATCTCGAACTCTCCTTCGAGCCCGCTGCAGGCCCCGCACCCTTCGCCCCCGCGCGGACAGGCTCTCTCGTCGCCGACGATCGTCGTGACCTTCACGCCGACGATCGGATGCGCCCGGTGGAGCCTTGCGATGACCGCGCAGGCGAGATCCGACTTCCCCGAGTTGCGTCCCGTGGCCCCGATCACGAGCCAGCCCGGCATCCGCCGCCTGTTGCGAGGAAGAGTCGCGCTCGCCGCCAGGTTCCCTCCCGGCTGCAACGCCGCCTCGGTGCTCGCAATCGACTCTCGGCTGCAGACAGCCAGTTGCATCGTTCGCTCCCGTCGGGTCAGGCGGGGAGGAAGCCGGTCTACGACCAGGCCTGTCGCTACTTCTCCCTCTCTTTCTCTCTCTCTTTTTCCTCGCGGCGGACCCCTTCCTTCCGATCCGCCAGCCGGGTCAGGCACATGGCGATCGAGCCGAGCGCGACGGCGCCGACTTCAGGGATGACGCGCACGGTGGTCTTCTTCCTGGGTCGCACGGACGCGACCTTGCTGCCGTGGGCCTCGGGCTTCTCCGGGAAGCCTTCGTACTCCCGTCCGAAGGGAAGAACGTAAAGAACGGCGCTGCCGCCCCCTTCCTTGAGGCCGTAGAGGGCCCCCTTCTTGAATCTCTTGATCCGCTCCAGGCCGATCTTCACCAGCTCCTCGCGTTCCCCAAACAGGGTCGCCCCGGTCGGGCAGGTGGTGGCGCAGGCCGGTTTCAGGCCGACCTTCTGCCGGTCGATGCACATGGTGCATTTCCGGGCGATCTCGTACTCCTCGGAGAGTTTGGGGGCCCCGAAGGGACAGTTTTCGACGCAGGTCCCGCAACCGATGCAGAGCTCGGGATCGATGGTGACGATTCCGTGCTCGTCGCGGCTGGCCGCTTTCGGCTCCGCCGGGCAGAGCTCCACGCAGCGCGCGTCCTTGCAGTGGTGGCAGCGGCGCTGCGAGAAGCACCAGACCAGCTTGCCGTCCTGGATCGTCTCCTCGTGCATCTGCAGGAGGAGCCAGGTGTTGGCCGAGATCCACTTCGGATTCGTATAGGAGGGCCCCTCGAACCAGCCGGAGCTCTCCCCTTCCAGGCCGTTCCACTGCTTGCAGGCCACCTGGCAGCCCCGGCAGCCCGTGCAGAGCGTCGGGTCGAAGAGTAGGGCGGGCGACTTCAACATCAGGCCACCTCTCCCTTCTTCACGTCGCAGAGGAAGACCTTGTATTCCGGGATGGAGGTGTTGGCGTCGCCCCAGTGCCCGGTCAGACGGTTGGCCAGCGCGCCGGTGCTTTCACCGATGAAGCCGAAGTGCCAAGGCAGGGTGATGACTTCCACCATCTTCTCGTCGACGTTGAAGGCCCGGATGCGCGCCGTGACGTGAGCCCGGGCCTCGATGTCGCCACGAGACGTCGTGACCACGACCGGGTCCCCGTTCTTCACGGCGAGCCGCTTTGCGAGCTCGGGGGACATCATGACGAACATGGACGGCATCAGCTCGTTCAGGAGGCTGATGTTTCGGGTCATCTGGCCGGCCTGCCAGTGCTCCGACAGCCGGTGGGTCGTGCCAATGACGGGGTACTTCTTCAGGTACTCCTCGAAGTTCCCGTCGTTCTGCTCCGGGGTCTGGAAGATGGCCGCCACCGGATTGGTCTGGGTTCTGGAGACCCTGTTCCGCACGGGGCTCTCCATCGGCTCGTAGTGCTCGGGCAGGGGGCCGTCCACCATCCCGCCGGTGGCGAAGAGACAGGCGACTCCTTCGGGTCGCATGATGAAGGGGCGCTTGTCCCGCGGAGGCCAGGGGCCGTCGGGAACGTCGCCCAGCCAGCCACCTTTCCCCTCGTTGGCCGCGGGGTCCCACTTGACCACCCATTTCGCGGGATTCCAGGGGACGCCGTCCGGGTCGCAGGAGGCGCGGTTGTAGATGATTCGCCGGTTGACCGGCCAGCACCACGCCCATTTGGGGTAGAGGCCGATCTTGTTGGCCGCGTCGGTCGGGTCCCGCCGGGCCATCATGTTGCCCGCCTCGGTGTAGCTGCCGGCGTAGAGCCAGTTCCCGCAGACGGTGGATCCGTCGTCCTTGAGCGCTGCGAAGCCGGGGACCTGCTTCTTCGTCGTCCCGTCGTAGCCGTTGATCTCGCGGGCGACCTTGTGGACGTCGATCCCCTCCTCGCCTCCCTCGTAGTCCCACGCCAGGTTCACGACGGGATCGGGGAACGCGCCTCCCTCGGCCCTGTAGACGCGCCGGATCTCCCGAGCCAGCTGGTCCAGGATCCAGAGGTCGGACCGGGCCATGCCGAGCGGCTTGACGGCCTTGTGCCGCCACTGGACCCAGCGTCCGGAATTCGAGATCGACCCTTCCTTCTCGAAGGAAGCGGAGGCCGGCAGCAGGAAGACCTCGGTCTTGACGTCCGCGGGGCGTCCTCCGTACGGGTGGCGCCAGAAGTTGGCCGTCTCCGTCTCCCAGAGGTCCACGGCGACCATCCACTCCAGGTTCGTCAGCGCCTGGGTCTCCCGGTTGGCGTCGGGGCCTCCCACGGCCGGGTTCTGTCCGAAGAAGAAGGCCCCCTTGATCCGCCCCTTGCCCATGTCCTCGAAGATGGCCATGTGAGACTGGTTGCCGCTCCGCCGGGGCAACCAGTCGAAGTGGAAGTCGTTTTCCCGGGTCGCCTCGGCGCCGTACATCGCCTTCAGGTGGGAGACGATGTACTTGGGATAGTTCTGCCACCAGTTCGCGCTGGTGGGGTCCTTCGTGGTCGGGGTGCAGCGCTTGAGGTAGTCGGCCAGGGTCCGGTCGGCGGCGACGGGAGTCTGCAGGTAGCCCGGCAGGATATGGTAGAGCAGGCCGAAGTCCGTGGAACCCTGGACGTTGGATTCGCCGCGCATGGCGTTGATGCCGCCGCCGGCCACGCCCATGTTGCCAAGGAGGGTCTGCAGGATGGCCCACACCCTCACGTTCTGCGACCCTACGGTGTGCTGGGTCAGGCCCATGGCGTAGAGCAGCGTGCCGGACTTGTCGGGGCGGCCCGTCTCGCAGAACGCCTCGGCCACGGCCAGGAAATCCTTCTTGTCGCACCCGCAGGTCGCGGCCACGGCCTCCGGCGTGTACCGTTCCACGTGGGCCTTGAGAACCTGGAAGACGCAGCGGGGGTCCTGCAGGGTCGGATCGGACTTGATCAGGCCGGCTTCGTCTTTCTGGTACGCCCAGGACGCCTGGTCATAGATCTTCTTCCCGGCGTCGAAGCCGGAGAAGACGCCATCGGTCAGCTTGAAGTCGGGGTTCAGGAGGAACGGGGCGTTCGTCGCCCACTTCACGTACTCCTCGTGGTACTTCCCGTTCCTGATGGCATACCGGATCATCCCGTTGACGAACGCGATGTCCGTACCCGGACGCAGCTTGCAGTAGAGGTCCGAGCGGTTTGCGCTGCGGGTGTAGCGCGGGTCTATCGTGATGATCTTCGCCCCGCGCCTCCTCGCCTCCAGGATGTGCTTGAAGGCCACGGGGTGGTTGGAGGCCGGGTTGGCCCCGGCGATCATCACGACGTCGGCATTGGCGATGTCGGTCCAGTGATTGGTCATGGCCCCCCGGCCGAACGATGCCGCCAGACCGGCGACAGTGGCCGAGTGTCATATCCGGGCCTGGTGCTCGATGTTGGTTAATCCCAGGGATCGCATGAACTTGCCCAGGAGGTAAGCCTCCTCGTTGTCGAGGGAGGCTCCGCCGAAGCAGGCCATACCGGTCGTGCGGTTGACTACCGTGTCGCCGTCCTTCGCCTGGAAAGTGGCGTCCCGAGTGGACTTTACGCGCCGGGCGATCTCCCGGACCGCCCAGCTCCACGGCTTGGGGACGAACTGCACGGCCCCCGGCGCCCGATAGAGGACCCGGGTCAGGCGATGGGGGTTCTCGAAGATCCGGCTCAGCGCGGCACCCTTGGAGCAGAGCGCACCCCGATTGATGGGGTGATCGGGATCGCCCTCGGTGTTGACCACCTTGTCGCCGTTGACGGTGACGATCAGCCCGCAACCGACGCCGCAGTAGGGGCAGATGGTGGTGGTCTCCTTCCCGGTCTTGACCCGGTCGGGCAGAGGCACAGCGCTGGCCACGCCGGGAAGGCCGAGCGTGCCCACGGCCGTGGTGGTCCCGATGGTCCTGAGGACGTCACGACGGCTGATCGACATGAGAGCTCCTTTCGACGGCGACCTGAAGAGGCAGCGAGGCGAGGTGGTCATGGAGAGGGAACGGATGGGTCGATTCCGACTCGAGGGTGATCGGGAGGACGGACCGGCACGCTACGCAGTAGTCGATCCGCTGGCGGGGAGCCTGGTCCTGATACCAGTAGCCGAGGTGCCCCTGCACGGTGTTGTCGCAGAAAGGGCACTGCAGCCGGGGCGCGGTCCAGGGGCAGAGGCATTTCCCGCAGATCAGCACCTTTCGCCGGGATTCGGGGTCGAGGTAGCCGTGGTAGGGGCTCCCCCCGCAGACCGGGCAGCGGTTCCTTCGCCACTCCATCCCCTTCAGGCGCGGAAGGACGCGGCGGGCGAAGACGTAGAGGAACGGCTGGAGAACGTAGCCGCCGATCACCAGCTCGGGCCGGGGATCGCCGGCCCCGGCCTCGAGAAAGAGGCGCGCCCACTCGATCGGCTCGCCGTCATGCCGGGCCAGGAGACGCTGCAGGTCTCCAATGCCATCCAGAGGGGAAAGTGATGGGGAGCGGAACACCCGGAGCAACCGGCGGTACTGCCGCCGAAGCGGCGGGGCGTCCCATCGGACCATGGTCTCGTCCAGCAGAGGGGTGCCGTCCCGCAGTCCCGACCAGCGCTCGTCGGTCGGCTGGTCCGCAGGGATCACCGCCGTCCATTCGCTGGCGGCCAGAGGATAGGTCCGCCACACCGCCCGCAGGACGGAGTAGGCCACGGGGTCGACAGCCGGCGGTGCCGGTCCGGCCATGCGGCGAGTGACTTCACCGAGCGACAGCATCCGACCTCTCCAAGCGCTGTGTCACGACCCCACCTTCCCGTGGATACCTGCGCCACAGACGCCCACCGCCGCGTCCGACTCGTGATCGTCCGGAAGCACGGACGGGCCTTACTTCTCTCTACCGTGAATATGGGCCGCTAATGCTGCAATGCAACTGTCGTTTCGAGCACCAATCTGGTCCTGATCCGTGGGCCGCCGCTGTTGCGACACGACCCATTCCTTGAGTACCTTTTGGGTACCGATTTCCTCCGCTCGCGGCGTCTGTCCAGGCGTTGACGAGGCAGAAGCCGACCCGTGAGCGAACGAACGTCAGGCCGTTCCTCTAAGAACGGGTCGGCCCCCGTACGGACGACGTCCACGCGTCGAGCGCTTCCCGGAGCGCGCGGACGTGCGCAGGCGTTGTTCCGCAGCAACCTCCGAAGAGGGTGGCACCTGCCTCGAGCAGCTCCGGGACGCGCGCCGCCATCGCTTCCGGCGTCTCCGGATAGACGAGCGCGCCGGACGCGAGCGTGGGGAGGCCGGCGTTGGGGCGGGCGGCGACGGGCAACGTGCTGAGCGTCCGGAACTCGCGCGCGATCCCGGCCATCGTGGCCCCGTCGCCGCAGTTGGCCCCTACGACGTCGGCGCCAGCGGCCGCGAGCCGGACAGCGGCCTGCTTCGGGGAGACGCCCATGACGGTGAAATAGCCGCGCCGCGTCGCCTCGAACGACATCGTGGCGACGACGGGGAGACCCGGGGCCGCCGACCGCACCGCGCGGACGGCGAGCTCCGCCTCGGCGACGTCCGTCATCGTCTCGACGCAGAGGAGGTCAGCGCCGGCCGTGGCGAGGGAGGCGGCCTGCCGCGCGAAGCCCGTGGCGGCCGTAGCCGGATCGAGGTTGCCGAGCGGGGCAAGGAGTTTTCCCGTCGGGCCGATGGAGCCCGACACCCACGCGCGCTCCCTCACCGCTCGCCTCACGGCCGCGACGGCGGCGCTGCAGATCTCCTCCAGCCTGTCGGCGAGGCCGTGGAGGCCGAGCCGCTCGGGGTTGGCGCCGAAGGTGTTCGTCGTGACGACCTCGGCCCCGGCCTCGAGGTAGAGCCCGGCGATCTCCGTGAGGAGCTCCGGGCGCTCGAGGCAGACCCGCTCCGGGGCGTCCCCCGTCGCAAGGCCCCTCTCGAAGAGCATCGTTCCCCACGCCCCGTCGCCGAGGACGGCCGGGCCGCTCCGGAGCCTTTCGAGGAAGGGCCCCACGCTCACGCGTTCCCGACGAGGGCCTTCACGCGGCGGACGGCGCTCTCGGCGTCGAACCCCCAGCCGTCGGCCCCGATCTCGTCCGCGAAGCACTGCGTCACCGGCGCGCCCCCGACGATCACCTTCACCTGCCTGCCGAGGCCTCGCTCGCGAACGAGCGACGCGACCTCCGCCATCCGCGGCATCGTCGTCGTCAGGAGGGCCGAGAGGCCGATGACGCGCGCGCCACTCGACTCGGCGGCCTCGAGAAAGCGTGTGGCAGGGACGTCGGTGCCGAGGTCGATCACCTCGTAGCCGGCCCCGCGGAGCAGGATCCCGACGAGGTTCTTCCCGATGTCATGGAGGTCCCCCTGAACCGTCCCGAGGACGACGCGACCGGCCTGGGGCGCTCCGTCCCGGGCCAGGTGCGGCCGGAGGATCTCCATCCCGGCGTGCATCGCGCGAGCCGCCAGGAGGACGTCGGGAAGGAAGATCTCGCGCCGGCCGAACTCCTCGCCGACGATTGCCATCCCGGCCAGGAGGCCGTTCCGGAGGATGTCGTCGGGCGGGAGGTTCGCGGCGAGCGCGGCCTGGGTTCCGGTGCGGACGGCGTCGTCCTCTCCGAGCCGAAGGCTCTCCGCCAGCTCCTTCAGGAGGTCCACGACGCGTCTCCTTCCGCAGCGGGAAACCCGGCCGGCGCGCGCAGGCACGCCATGCGCTCGAGACAGGTCCGCTCCGTGCAGACGTCGCAGAAGTCGAAATCGGGCCGAAAGCGGTGAGCCCGCGGGGGCGCCACGACCAGGACCCCGGAGACCGACTTGATCGGCGCCATGAGCGCGCCTTCGCCGAGCGTGATTCCGGCCTCGCGCGGCTCGAGGCGGGCGAAGAGAGCCCTCTGCCCACTCACGGGCCAGCCGCAGTAACCAGGGCTGTAGGCGAGGACGGCGAGACCCGGATCGGGCCGCTCGCCCAGCACCGCTTCCCCGAGCTCCTCCGCGAGCGCTGCGGTCGCCTCCGAAGCCACGGCGTCGAGGAAGAGCCCCAGCGGCGCGTCTCCCTCTTCGAAGAGCTGGCGAATCCGCGCACAGACGGGCTCGCCGACGGTCGCGGCGAAGAGGACGAGGCGCTCTCCGAGAGGCGCGACCCGCTCGAGGACGGACGAATCGCCCGGCGGCCTCCCGTCCCGGTGAACGGCGAGGAGCTCGTCGAGGGAGACCTCCTCGAGGACGCCGACCGGGTTCGCCCCGTGGACGAAGAGGGCGGCCGCTCTCTCGGCGAGCGCGAGGATCCGTTCCGACGGCGCCCGCTCCGCGGGGACTCCCGTTCGCAGGAGGACCCGGCGCCTCGCCGGGAGGAGGGCGGCGGCGTCGATGGGGAAGACCCTTCTCACGCGCCCTCCCGCGCGGGAAGCGTGTCGAGCCCCGCGTGCCGCGCGGCCGACTCCATCACCCCGACGAGGTCCCGCTTCGCGGTCTCGGGCAGGCGCGAGGGGGTCCACGCGGCGACGAGCCGCTCCACCTCGCGCGCCGCTCGCCCGAGCAGCGTCTCACCGCCGTCCGCGCGCCATCTCGCCTCGCTCGACCGGTCGATCACAGGCCCCGGGAAAGTGATCTCCTTCCTGAGGTGCCGGCGCGTGTGCCGGGCGATGAGGAGGTGTTTCTCCGACAGCAGCTCGCCGAGAAGCGGAAGGGCGGGGAAGTCGTCGCGCGGCTCGATTCCGCCTGCGAGGCGCAGGGCCATCCCGCAGACCTCGTGGTCGACGACGAGCTTCTCGAGGCTGAAGCCGTTGTCGAGATCGAGGAGGCCGGGGCCCGAGATGCTGTTGATTCCGGACAGCGCAGCCAGGAGCGCTCCGGAAGACGTCTCGAGGCCCGCCTGCGCGTCGAGCTCCTTGGCGTCGGAGACGCCCGCGTAGCCCTGCGTCGGCAGCCCCAGCCGCTTGCCGATCTCCCCCATCGCGCACGTCAGCATCGCCGTCTCGACCGCTCCCGTCGCCGCTGCTTCCGAGCGGATGTCGAAGACGGCGGCGGATGTGCCCCAGAGGAGCGGCGCTCCCGGCGCGGCGAGCTGGTGGAGTACGACGCCGCTCAGGTTCTCGGCGACTCCCTGGACGAGCGTCCCGGTCAACGTCACCGGGGAGAGGAAGCCGGCGAGCGGCACCGCCACGATCTCGACGGGGACGCCGGTCCGCGCGCACTCGAGGAGGTTCCGGCCGGTGGCCTCGCTCCAGGCCAGGGGCGACGTGGGGCAGCACGTGAAGACGGCGAGGGGCTTCTCCCTGAGCGCCTCCCGCGTGCCACGGACGGCGAGCAGCAGGTCGAGCATCACCTGGAAGGCCTCGGCAGAGAAGGCGCCGGTGACGACGGGCTTCTCGCACTCGAGGAGACCGAGGAACAGCCGATAGCTGTCGGAAACCGCCACCGGGACGTCCGACGGGACGAACGCGGTGCTCTGGGCCGCGAGGTGCGGGAGGCCCGCGACGAGCCGGGCGAACCGGGCGTAGTCGGCGGTGACGGGCGGGCGGAGGCTCGGCGTGGCGGGGTCGAGGATCCGGATGGCCGCCGAGCCGGGCGTGAAATGGACGTTCTCGCCCGAGAGGTCATGGGTTGGGTTTCCGAGGACGTCGTAGAGGGCGAAACCGCGCGGCGCCGTCCCGAGAGCCTGGTCGACGAGGCTCCCCGGGATTCGGACCCTCTCTCCTCCCTCGTCGACCGTGGCGCCGTGGGAGACGAGGAGATCGAGCCCCTCCGGGTCGTGCAGCTTCATCCCGAGCGTCGCGAGGACCGAGCGGGTCTCGTCGAAGATGCGGTCGCCGAGGGCGTCGTCGAGCAGGCGAAGCCGGGGTCGCACCAAGCACCGAGTCTAGATCGGCGCGCGGCCCCTCAGGAGGAGTTCCTCCGCATTCGTGGACGGCTCTCCCAGAGGTAGACGCCGACTCCGACCGCCAGGACGACGGCCCCGCGGAGCGCGTCCTTCGGGGCGTCGATGGCGATTGCGATTGCGAAAACGGCCGACGAGCCGACGAAGAGGGCCGGGACCCACGGGTAGCCCGGCATCTTCCAGGCAGCGTCCGGCTCGCGGCGCCGGTAGACGAATATCGCGGCGCCGCCGAGCGCGTAGAAGAACGTGCCGAAGGCCGCGACGGTGGCCACCAGCTCGTCGAACGAACCCGACAGCGTGAGGGCGGCGGAGAGGAGCGCCTGGACCATCAGCCCGAAGGCCGGGGTCGCGTGGCGCGGGTGGAGCCGCCCGAACGCGACGGGCAGGCGGCCGTCGAGAGCGGCCGCGTACGTCACCCGCGGCCCGGGAATGATGTTCGCGACGAGCGAGCCCGCGATCGAGACGAGGATCGCGACGTCGAGCCAGCGGGCGGCGCCCGCGCCGAAGAGGGCGTGCATCGCCGTCTCGGCCGCCCGGGGTGAGGCTCCGAGCGCCGCCACCGGTGCCGCCGCGAGGTAGACGACGTTGGCGGCGAGGTAGAGGCCGGCGACGAGGAGGACGCCTCCCCACAGGCCGCCCGGGATGTCGCGCTTCGGGTTCTTCACCTCGGCGCCGAGCGCCGAGAGGTTCACCCAGCCGTCGTACGCCCAGAGGACTCCCGCCAGGGCCGCCCCCGCCGAGACGAGGAGCGGAAGGGAGAACGGGGCCGTAAAGCCGCCCGCCAGTGGGAACTTCGCGGCGGGCGCGGCGAGCCCGGCGCCGACGAAGGCGAGGAGGAGGCCGATCTTGAGGACCGTCAGGACGTTGTTGAGCGTCCCTCCCTCGCGGATGCCGAGCATGTTCCAGGTCGTCGCCGCGAAGCAGAGGGCGATGGCGACGAGCTGACCCTGGGAGACGTGGAGCGGCCCGAAGGAGAACGCGGCGGCCCTCGTCCCGAGCGCGGGGAAGAAGGCGCCGACGTACTCGGCCAGGCCGGTCGAGAGGGCGGCGAGAGCGCCGGTCATGATGACGAACGAGAAGGCCCAGGTGAACAGCCACGCGGTCAGGGCGCCAAAGGTCTCGCGGAGGTAGTCGTAGGGTCCTCCCGCGCCCGGCCGACGCACTCCGAGCTCCGCGTAGGTCAGCCCGGCGGCAAGCGCGTGCAGCCCTCCCACGAGCCAGACGAGGAGGATCCAGGACGGGTGAGGGATCTTCCGGATGACGTTGCCGGCCGAGAGGTAGATCCCGGTCCCGACCATCGACCCGACGACGAAAAGGACGCAGTCTCCGACCCCCCACACCCGGATCAGTCGCGGCGTCCCGGGCCCCTCATCGCTGCTCACGTGCTGTGAAGGCTAACGAGGCTCCGCCTCAGACCGACGAGGCATGAAGAATGGACCCCGCCCGAGCGGTAACCTCCTGATCGAAATCGGGAGGCCGTTATGAGCCGGCAAGCGGCGAATCGTCCCGAAGAACATCGTCGGACGGAGTCCGGGGAAAGCGTATCAGGAGTCCGGAGCGTTGCCGAGTGAGGTGCTCCCCAACCTTCGGACCAGAAAAGGCAGGGGTATAAGTAAACCCGATCAAGGTGCGGCGAGGTTCGCTGACTGTCAAGGTCGGCCGATTCGACGGAATGCCGACGTGGCGAGATGAGGGGTGAGAAAATGGCGGTTGCCGGGAGGGAGGATAGGGCAACGCGGGGACGCGACCCGAGCGCCCATCCCGGGGCCAAGACCGAGGAGGAGCGGGATCCAGGAGGATCCCGTTTCTTCTTGACGGCCTCCTTGGGATTGGCCCGAAGGCGGTAAATCCCAGGGGGTGAGGGGGACAGAGTCCCAGGTCCCCGTCAAAGTCGGGGGGGGGGGGGGGGGTGAGCGAGCGTAGGGATGAGTGCCCGGGGTGTGGCAGCTGCGGAAGGGGGAAGTTCAAGGCCGGAGCGGGCGGGGAAGGCGGGCGCGAGGCAGGGAACGGGTAGAGGAACGGGGCCGTGGGACAGTTCTGCCTCCAGGCGGCTTGCTGGCCGACCTTCTCCATGTGGCACCTTGGCGGGCAGCAGGAGGGCGCTCGAAGAGGGTTCAGAGGCCCAGGACGTCGAGGACCAGAGCCGTTCGGCGAGCGAAGGTGCGAATCGCGGCCGGGACGGAGGGGAACTCGAGCTTGCGGGCGACGGCCACGGCGATGTTTCGGAGCGTGGCCATTGCGCGCGGCCCGGTCTTGGTGCGGACCTGGCTGCGATCCTCGTCGAAGGTTACGTCGCGAATCCAGTGGCTTCGGTTCTCGATCGACCAGTGACCGCGGACGATGGCCAGGAGCGCTGCGGGATCAGCCCTCTGCGCGTCGAGGCTGGTGATGATGTGGACTCGCTCCCGTCGGGCCCTGCCGCTTTTGAGCATCGTCGTGATCCGTTCGATCCGGGCGACCTGCCGGCACCCGGGGAAATCCAGGTACCCATTCAGGTCCGTTGACGTCCAGATGCGGCGAATCTCGATCCTGCCGTGGGCCTTCTCGATCGTCTCGTGATGAGGGGGGGAGCCATCTGGTCGAACAGATGGCTGAGGTCGGTCTCGAGCGAGGGTTGGTTGCCCTTGACCGTGAAGCAGCAGGCCGCCTTCTTCTCCTCAACGAGGAACCGGGCCAGCGGAATCTGGGTGTGTAGGGCGTCGGCGGTCACACAGCGGCCCTCGAGGTCGAGCGGCCGCAGTCGTTCCGCAGCGGCCGGAATCTCGTTGCTCTTCCGAGCTGTCCCCGATCACCAGAAGGCGCGGGAATCTGAACAGGAGCCGATCGAAGGGTAGTCAGCATCATCCCCGCCGCCGCGGAGCGGCGACGGGCTAAGGTCGACACATGGTTCGAGATCGATCCCTGCCTCACGGCGTGCTCAGGATTCTTGTCTGCGCCAACGAACGATGCAGGCGGCTGTTCGGGATCTGCGAAGACTGTCACCGCGGGCATGGCTTCTGTGGCGACCTCTGCCGACAGGATCATCGTCGTCACGTGCAACGCGCCGCCGGGCGGCGATATCAGACGAGTCTGGCTGGCCGCCTTCGGCATCGAGTCCGGCAGCGCGCCTACCGGGAGCGGCTCCGCGTGACGCATCACCCGGCCTCAAACGCCGTCGCACGCGGTCGCTGGTGGGAGCTGGGACGGGGCAACGGGCAGACCCGCCTCCATGGCTCGGCGAAGCCACCCGAGAGCTTCCTGTGCGTAGCCTGTGGGCGCCCGGGCACCTGGTACGACCCCTTCTGGGCCCTCACTGGCCAGTCGCGAAGCCGACGGAGCCCCTCGGCTCCTGTCCAGATTTCCGCGCTTTCAAGTGAGCGCTAACATCCGAGCGATCTCCTTCTGCCCGATGGTGATCCCCGAGGAGTGCAAGACCGCGGAGAGGAGCTGGACAACCGTGCCATCCTCACGGCGTGCTCCGCGCAGCGCCTTGCCGTCGATGGCGATCGGTTCGTCTCGATCCCGCCTTAGGCCCGCAAGCCATCCCGAGACGTGCTTGTCCACGGTCTCGGCGTCCACGCTCTGAAGAAACCGGCGGAGCGTCGGCTCGCTCGGAGCCTCGTAACGTCTCGTCCGAGAATCCCATCGGAAGAAGAGCCGGCCCTTCTCGCGCTGGGTGCACTCCCTCGCCCATTGCGCGATCGCCTCCAGCGACCGAGCCCCGGACACCACCGCCGCGACGCTGATCGCCAGCAGGCTCGCTTTGCTGTGCCGGATCCCTCGCCGCTTGCGTGGATCGGGTCTCTGGCGCAAGACCTGCTGCAGCGACGCCAGCTCATTGTCGACCAACTTCATCTTCGCGACCCCCTGCCCGAGACGTTGTGACGGGACCGGGTCGCTCAACAGCCGGCGTGCACCACGACTCACATCCCGTACGAAGATCAGCTTCGGATGACCGTGTCGCTTCCAACCCCCGGAACATCGAGCAAAGCCTCGGGTCAACCCAACCTCGTCCCACCCTGCCCCTCGATAGCAGCTCCCCCTGTACCGGGCTGGGTCGACGAAGGTCTCCACCGCCAGGATCGGATGGCCCCAGGTCAGCTGCCAGTCCCTCGAAAGCCGTCGCACTGAAAGCCCAAGCACGCGGGACGCCAGGTTCGGCACCGCCCCCCCCGGCAGCACCAGAAACCGCACGTTGTTGGCCACGAGATGCAGCCTCTGCCACTGCACCGCCGGATGCCACCCGATCCACGTGTCCCGTGCCGCGCACTTGAACGCCGCCGCCGCCCACAGAAGCAGCGCCAACCCCTGCCCCCCGCCTCGGCGACATGAGCCACCGACTCCCCGACAACACCCCGGTAGCCCAGGTAGTGGTGCTCTCCAAGTAGCTCCCGGAACCTCCGCAGTTCCTGTCGCCCGCACGGGCGAACCGTCACTGATCGAAGAAACTCCGAACCGTCAGCGGCTCCCAGGTCCACGGCGAGAGGTATACCGAATTCTGTCTCGTCTGTTCAGCCAGACCCCTAACCCCATCCTCTCAGAGCCCTTCCCTCCCACTATGACGGAGCCCTGGACAGAGTCCCCTGCGGTCTGGATGAGAGATCACGAACCGAGGTAGACGGAAGCCGGCGTGCGGTAGCCGAGGACCTGATGAATACGCGCGGTGTTGTAGAAGGTCAGGTAGCGCCCGATGCCAGCGCGGGCCTCGGCAGCCGAGGCGTAGTCCTTGAGGAAGACGTCCTCGTACTTGACGCTGCGCCAGAGCCTCTCGACGAAGACGTTGTCCAGCGCGCGGCCACGGCCATCCATGCTGATGTTGATACCCGCGGCCAGAAGCGGCCCGGTGAAATCGCTGCTGGTGAACTGGGAGCCCTGATCCGTGTTGAAGATCTCCGGTTTGCCGCCGCGCAAGGCCCAGGTCAAGGCCGCGACGCAGAATTCGGTGTCCAGGCTCGTGGAGATCTCCCAGGCCAGCACGTAGCGGCTGAACCAGTCGATGACGGCCACGAGGTAGACGAAGCCGCTGCGGACGCGGATGTAGGTGATGTCCGAGCTCCAGACCTGGTCCGGCCGATTCACGACGACGCCGCGGCGCAGGTAGGGGTAGATCCGATGTCCCGGTGCGGGCCGGCGCAGGTTCGGGCGCTGATGGATGGCATGAAGCCCGAGGGCGCGCAGGAGTCTGCGGACACGCTTGGCGTTTACGAGAAAGCCCCTTTCTCGCAGGACCTCGGTCATCTTCCTCACACCGTAGAAAGGCGTTGCCGTGTACTGCTCGTCCAAGAGCCGCATCAGCGCGAGGTTCTCGGCAGTCTCCGGGCGCGCCAGGTAGTAGAGGCTCGACCTGGAGATCCCGGCGAGCTCGCACTCGGTCCGCAGGGAGAGGTCGAACAGCGGCTCGTCCAGCCATGTCAGGCGCTCCCCACGGGGGTAATACCGGACTTTTTTTTGAGCCACTCCAGCTGCATCCGAAGCCGCCCGATCTCGGCGAACAGCTCGTCACGCTCGGCTTCGAGACGGTGGGCCTCGCGGTGACGCCGATCCTCGAGCACCTCGGGAAGAGCCTGCGCCGCCTGCTTCTTCCACTGCGCAGCCTGGACCGGATGGATGCCGTTGGCCGCTCCTATCTCGTTGGCCGTCCGCTGGCCCTTGAGCATCTCAAGTGCGACCCGCGCCTTGAACGCGCCGCCGTAGGTCTTCCGCGTGGGCATATCGGCTCCTTTCGTCGAAGCCCTCTGCCTTTAACTTGCCTCCGTGTCCGAAAAACCCAGAGCACCACATTCGGAGAGCTTGGGGTAGCTCGTGAAGCGGGAGTCGAACACGAAGGTAGGGGCCACCCCCCGACGGACGCGGCGCCAGAACGAGAGGAACTCGGTCACCTGGTCATCGGCCTCGGATCGCTGGATGTCGGCGGCGGTGTAGAGGAGAAGCTTGGAGTCGGCGTCCTGCGCGAAGAGGGTCAAGGCGCCCTTCATGACCTTTCCGCGAGCGCCGGCCCAGTGCTTCTCGAGCACGGACTCATCGCCGTAGTGCGGGACGGTGTGGAAGTCGAGGTTGACGACGCGGCCCTCGTAGAGGCCGAGCTTGGCGGCCCGTCTCACGAAGGCCGCTTGCAGTTTCTGGATGTGAACCGGATCCAGGCTGTAGGAGTAGCTCGAGAAGGCCGTGACCTTCGGCAGGACGTTCAGCCCGGCGAACAGGCCGAGGCCGGGGTCGAAGGAGTGGTCCCCCACGTGGGCGTAGCGCTCCGTGCCGAGGAGCTTGAGAGCCAGGAACGAGAGCAGGTTGCAGCTGGCGGGGATGACCTGGCTACCCGGAAGCCCTGCCTCCCGGGCGACGTCCAGGATCCCGAGCTGCGACAGGAACGGTGCGAACAGGAAGACACCGGCCGCAGCGGACTCGAACCGTTGACCGTCCAGGTCAGCCAAGGCGATGGCCCGAGATGCCTCGGGCACGGAGGCGCCCTTGACGGTCAAGGAGACCTTCAGGCCGAGGCGACGGGGCAGCTTCGGGAATCCCTCCTCTGCCAGGACCCTCTCGACGGTGCGAACGCTGATCTCGGACCCCTCCTCGCAGAGGAGCTGGGCGATCTCGCCGGCGGAAAGGCGCTCGCGGCGCCAGGAGCAGATTTTCTTGCGGACGGGAGCGGGGACCCGATAGCGGCGCCCCTGCTGCGGGAGCTCGGAGAAGTCGACCTTGCCCTTGCGGTAGAGGTGGCGCAGGAGGTGTACGTAGCCCGTGGAGTAGCCGAACCGAGCGCCGACGGCTTGAGCGGGCAGGCGTTCCACGAAAGAGGCACGGAGGGCCTCGTAGCGCCGCTGCCACTCGGTCTTGGGGTGGAGGAAGTCAGAAGCGTCAGGCATGAATCCTTATACCATATGGCGTATTGCCTGTCAGAATCTAAGATCTTGAAATCACGCCCAAGAAAGGCGCCACACTGGCCCGCGAACCACGGAACATGCATGAAATCAGCTGATCATGCGCCTTTGGCGCGACATCAAGCGCTGCGATCAACCAGCCCGTCGAAGCCGTGACGCGGACTTAATGTCCCATGTCAGGAATAGTTACCGCCACTCGAAATAAGATCCGCTGGGTCGGGCCGTTCGCCAACCCGCTCTGCCAGCGACTTTAGCCTGCCCTCGATGGGTTGTTTTCGCGCGAATCAGGCTTCGCGAAAATCGGTGCTAAGCCAGAAGGGTCTTTCCGGGTCGGCCTCAGGCTGTGAACCGCAGAGGGCGACCGCCCCACCAAGGCACGGCGACGGGGTTATCGAGAAGGCCGGATGCCAGGACGATGGGTAGGTGGGCGCGGCGGTGGAACCGGACGAGGACTTTGTCGTCGCTGATCGCCACGGTGGCGGGCATATCGATCAAGTCCCTGAAGATCTGTCGGGCCTGGGCGTCGCCGTAGCCCCTCATCTTCTGGGCCAGGAGCCGATAGAGGCCGCTGGCGACGACGAGAAGCGCCATGTCGAAGTCGACCTTGAGGCCGACCGAGGAACTGAGCGCGTTCATGTGGAAGAAGCGCACCGCGTCCGACAACGCGTTCTCGATCAGCATTCGCTGCGCGTACCGGGTGATGACCTTCGCCGCCGAGCGAGATTCGTTGGTCAGCAGAATGGTCGCCTCGTCGTGGCCGAGATCCTCGATGAACATCTGGCGGAACTCGCGGCCGTTGAGCTCGACTTTCTGCTCGTAGACGCTGGGGGTCTTGTACTTGCGGGTCGGGACGTCCAGCTCGACCGTACGCCAGGCCGAACGCGGGAGCAGGGCGATTTCCCGCAGGAGCTTGGGGGATCGGCGGCGCAGGGTGATGAAGGAGATGCCCATCTTGTCCAGGCGAGCCAGGTTGGCGTAGGTGGTCAGGCGGGAGTCGAAGACGAGATGCGTGGGCCACTCGCCGCGAGTCCTCTTCCAGAACGAGATGAACGCGAAGATCTCGTCGGCCTCCTCTCCCTTGCGCAGGTCGGCGTTGGAGTAGCAGAAGGCCTGACCGTCGGCGTCCTGGGCCAGGAACGTCAGGACGCTCTTCTGGCGGCGACTGCGCATGGCCACGGAGTGGCGCTGGACGAGGGGATCGTCGCCATGGAATGGAACCGAATGGACGTCGAGATTAAACGACCGGCCGGGGAACAGGACGTCCCCGTGTACTCGCTCCTGGAACGCCGCCAGGAGCTTCGTCGTGTGGATACGTGTGGTCCGGGAGGAGTACTCGGAAAGGTAGCTCTTCTTCGGGATGGCGTTGAGGCCGGCGAACAGCGCGAGCCCCTCGTCGGCGACGAGCGCCATCACGTGACTGCTCCGCTCGAGAGACCAGAGCTTCAGGGCGAGGGCGGAGCGAACGGCGTGAGGGGAGGGGATCATGTCCGAGCCTGGCAAGCCTGCCTTGAGAGCCATCGCGTCCAGGTCCAGGCGGACGAGATCTGGCAGGAAGAGGAAGAGACCGCCGCAGGATGTTTCGAAGGAGCGCCGAGCGAGCGAGAAGGCCCGCACGTCGGCGACCGACTCGACGGTGGGCCGAGGGCGGTCGGGGCGCTCCTCGTCCAGGCGCCTGGGAAGCGCGGCGAACCCCTCCTCCCGAAGAAGCTCCCGCACGGCGGTCGGGCTGAGAGGAAGCTTGTGCGCCTTGAGGTGCTCGCTGATCTCATAGACGGAGTGATTGGATTTCCGAAGAGCGACGGCCACGTCACGGGCGGCGGACTTCTTGGGCTGCGAACGCGGGCCAGGGCGAGGGGACGAGAAAAAGACGGGATCGACCTCGCGGCGGAAGCGATGGCACAGAACCTGGAAGGAGCCTGGGGTGTAGCCGAAGTCCCGGGCGACCTGAGCGGACGGGCGTCCGTCGACGATGAAGGCGCGCAAGGCCTCGTACTGTCGGTGTCTGGGGACCTGGGGATCGAGAAAGAACTTTCGGAGAGAGCTTAGTGTTTTTGGTGCTCCGATCGGCATACTCACATGGCGCTATCTACGTTCCACCGTGTCAAGCGTGACGAACACGTGGGGTCACTCGCGGCCCATAGATGCGCTCCCGACCTCATGGAATCTATATTCAGCACCTTCCCGCTTTCGGTGTGGACAACGCCACGAACCGTCGCATCGGCACTACGGACCACATCAATATGCTTATCGCGGCACCATTCGCACTAAGGGTACGGGAGGCGACGGAGCGCGGAAGCGCTTGTCCAACCCCGAAGAGCGAGGTCTATGCGTGCGCGCGAGCGCTGATGACAGGCTGGGTGGACGCAGGGTCGACGAGCGTGAGCCCACGACTGCCCGTGGACGTCGGCCCCCCCCGAACCCTCGCCAGATTAGGGGAACTCCGCGCTGTGGAAATCCAGGCTAGGCGGAGGATGCGCCGAATTCCGGTCGGTTCCCACCCACCTCTTCAGACGTGCGTTCGGGCCGGACGCTCAGCCCTTCGCCCGGAACGCGCACCTCGTCCCGCCCCGCGCGAGCCGCGCCTTCGACGCGCCGAAGTCCTTCCAGACGGGATCGCCCGCGACCTCGTGACAGGAGAGACAGGCGCCGACGGCGAGCGTCCGGCGGAGCTCGCGGGCGTCGAGCGAGCGCAAGCCGACGCGCGTGCCGACGCCGGGGTGCTCGGCGTCGAGGTGCGTCCAGGCGTCCGAGGCCATGCGCCGGTCTTCGGCTGCGGGCGTCGCGGGTGTGAACGCCGGCTCCGGTCCCGTCAGGTCGAGCGTCCCCGTGCCGAGGCCGAGCGCCCACGCCGAGAGGTGGCAGCTCTCGCAGGTGCGGGCCTTCTTGCCGGTGGAGTGCGGGTCGAACGAGGAGTAGAGGCGCCGGGAGATCTTCGGGCCTCCGGCTTCCGTCGCGTCGAGGTCCAGGACCATCCCGGGCATCGCGGGGGCCACGCGGTCGTCGGCGTGGACGGCGAGGGCGGGCGGCCGGGCGGCGTAGCCGTCCGAGGTCTCGATCCAGCGGCCCGGCGTCTCGGCGGCCTTCGCGAAGTCCCACTGCTTTCCGTCGGTCCCGAAACGCGTGTGGCAGGTGGAGCAGGTGGGGGCCCAGGCCGCGTGGCAGGAGCTGCACGTCAGCCGCTCGTGACCGGGAAGTCCATGGTTGGCGTCGATCGGCGTCTGCTTCGTCGCGAGGGCCACGCCCTGCCCCTTGCGCAGCGTGATCCAGCCGGAGCCCGAGGGGCGGAGGTTCCAGACGGGCGTGCCGCGGCGGCCGAGGCGGACACGCTCGTCCGGCGGGCGCGTATCGCCGCGCTGCCGGAGGAGGTCGCGCGAGATCGGGTCGGTCACCTCGCTCCACGTCGTCTCTGTTCCTTCACGGCCTCCGCGAACAGGACCGTGGCACGCCTCGCAGGTGATCTCGACCTGCTCCTCGGAGTGTTCCCACGTGCGGCCGTCGCCCATCAGGTCGGTGTGGAGGTGACAGTCGACGCAGGAGAGGCCCGCGAGGCGGTGGACGTCGGCCCCGGCGCGGCAGGCGGGGCGGCCGTCGTGCAGCGTGGCGGCGGTGTCGCCGCAGGCGCCGGCCTGGTCCTTCTCCACCTCGTAGAGGCCCTCGTAGGTGAGGGAGATCCGCCCGCTCCGGCTGTGGCAGCCGAGGCAGCGGTCGTCGGTGACGCGCGCGTCGACGGCGGGGTGCGGGCGCGGGACGGCGCCGGGGAGCCTGCGTGCGACGTGGCAGGAGGAGCAGCCGCTGCCGTTTCCGTGGATGGCGTCGTCGCGGTTCCCTCGAAGGGTGTGGAGGTGGCAGCCGGCGCAGAGCTTGCCGAGGTGCCGTTCGGCGGGGGAGGGGTCGGACTTCGCGAGGGTCTCGACCATCGACGCCGTGCCGCGCGACTCGGGGATCTCGCCGAAGACCCACCGGTTCACGGAGACGATGCCGCTCGCGCGTGCCATCAGCGACGTCGACACGCGCCGGGCCTCGCGGACGTGGCAGCCGGCGCGGCCGCAGGTGCGAGAGACCGTGCGGAGCGCGCCCGGCTCGGGCTCCATTCCGGCATGCGCACGCTTCTCGTCGAAGGCCAGCGCGTTGCCGAGGTGGCAGGACGAGCAGCCGACGGCGGCGCGCGCGTGGGCGCCGCCCGGGTCCTCCTCGGGCCGCACGTGACACGTGACGCAGCGCTCGACCTTTCCGCCCGCGCGGCCGGGCCCGCGGCCGAGCCCCGCCTCCCGCTGCCCTTCGCGGCCGAGTGCGGCGAGGAGCCCGGCGAGGGCGAGGAGGATGAGAGCGACGAGCGACCGCGTCCGGAACATCAGCGCGCGGCGAGGAGGAGCCGGACCGTGAACGCGAGGTACCCCGCGCTCCAGGCGGCGGCGACGGCGAGGAGCGTCGTGCGCCACCGCCCGTCGACGTGCGGGACGAGGCCGACGACGGCGAGGAGAAGTAGAGGGAGGAGCCAGCCCGCAGCGACGGGGAGGTGGAGGAGAGCCCCCTGGAGGCCGAGGAGGTACCACGGTCCAAGGAGGAGCGCGCCCGCCGGGGCGATGGCGGGGCCGAGGGAGACGGGGAGCAAACCCGCCGCGGCGAAGCTTCCGAGCGCCGCGAGGACCGTGGAGCGGAGGTCGGGTGCGAGGGCCCTGCCGTGGTCAGCGGTGAGGAGCCAGGCGAGGAGGGTGAAGGTGCCGGCGTGGTGGAGGGCGACCGGGGCCAGGTCCGAGCCGGGGACTCCGAGCAGGAGCGTCGCGAGCGCGCGGCCGGCGAAGGGAATCGAGGCCGAGACCTCGCGCCAGACGGTGAGGGCCGCCTGCGCCTCGGCGTCGCCACGCATCAGGAAGCCGCCGAGGAGCGCGAGGATCGCGACGGGGAGGAGGGCGACGGAGCGCCACCAGACGCCGGGGGAGAGGCGGCCGTCGGTCTTCTTCCAGAGGACCTCGACGAGGTGGGCGAGCGTTCCGATGAGGAATCCCCAGCTCGACAGGGCGTGGACGCCGCGCAACCAGAAGCCCCAGGGCGTGGCGCCGTTCAGGGTCTCGAGGCTCTCCAGGGGGCGCGCCGCCGACCAGAACGGGGCGAGGGCCATTCCGGACAGGACCGCGACGAGGAGGAGTCCGTAGGTGAGGCGGCCGAGGATCACGAAAGCCGCGCCGTGAAGCCCGAGCCCGCCCGAATCAGGCGCGGCCGTGCGAGAGCCTTCGGCGCGGGTCCGCTCACGGGGCGGCCCTCGGCGTCGTAGCGGCTCCCGTGGCACGGGCACGAGAAGCCACCCCCCTCGACCGGCGCGACCCGACAGCGCAGGTGGGTGCAGGTGAGGTCGAGGACGACCGGGGCCGTCGCCGGGCCACGGACGAGGAGCCCGTCGTGAACGAGGCCGCCGTCCTTCTCGGCCTTCTTCATCAGCGCCTCCGGAAGCTCCACGGTGCGCGCCTCTTCGGGCGAGCCCGAAAGCGCCCTCCCCAGAACGGCAGCACCGGCCACGGCTGCGCCAGCGCCCGCCGCGGCCCAGGCGCCGGAGAGGAAGTCGCGGCGCGAGCTCATTCGATCCCGAGCTCCTTCATCCGCCGCCACAGCGTGCTCCGGCTCATGCCGAGCGTTTCGGCAGCCCGTCCCCGGTTCCAGCGGGCCGACTCGAGGACCTGGACGATCCGGGCGCGTTCCGCCGGGTCCTCGACGAGTCTGTCGGACAGGGCGTCGCCGACGGTTGCGGCGGCCACGGGCGCGGCGAGATCCGGCGCCTCGGCGCCCTCGCGCAGCTCCAACGGGAGGTTCTCAATCTGGATCGTCTGGCCGGTGCAGGTCGCGACGGCGTATTCGAGGGCGTTCCCCAGCTCGCGGACGTTGCCGGGCCAGCGGTGACGGGCCATGGCGGCGAGGGTGTCGGGCGAGAGCAGGAGCGCGCGCCCTTCGCGCCCCCCGATGTGGGCGAGGAGGTGCTGCGCGATGAGCGGGATGTCCTCGACACGATCCCGGAGCGGCGGTACGTGGATCGGGACGACCCGGAGGCGGTAGTAGAGGTCGTCGCGGAAGCGGCCGGCCCGGATCGCTTCGACGAGATCGACGTTCGTGGCGGCGATGACGCGAGCGTCCATCGGGCGAGGCGCGCTCTCGCCGACCCGCTCGAAGCGCCGCTCCTGGAGGACCCGGAGGAGCTTGACCTGAAGGTGGAGCGGCAGGTCGCCCACCTCGTCCAGGAAGATCGTCCCCCCCTTCGCCATGTCGAAGCGCCCCATCCGGTCCCTCACGGCGCCGGTGAACGCGCCACGCACGTGGCCGAAGAGCTCGCTTTCGAGGAGCTCTCCCGGGAGCGCCCCGCAGTTCACCGCGACGAAAGGGCCGGTGCAGCGCGGGGAGTTGGCGTGGAGGGCACGGGCGATCAGCTCCTTGCCGGTTCCGCTCTCGCCCGTCACGAGGACCGTCGCCTCGCTC
This sequence comes from uncultured Holophagales bacterium, assembly GCA_963696015.1. Lineage (GTDB taxonomy): Bacteria > Acidobacteriota > Thermoanaerobaculia > UBA5066 > UBA5066 > UBA5066. Next base: position 14,391 of record CAVOJA010000142.1, on the reverse strand, counting down.
CGGGCGAGCGACTCGACGAGGTGGACGATCCGGAGCATGACGGGCGACCGGGCGACGAGCCCGTGCGAGGAGAGCATCGACTGGACGAGGCCGTTGTCGGTCTCGGCGGGCCGGATGACGACGATGAAGCGGGCCCTCGGGTCGCAGTGATTCGAGACCTCGTTCGGGAGGACGGCCGCCGTCAGCGAGACGAGCCGGGCGCTGCCCTCGCCGCAACGGAGGATCGCCCGGCGCCCCTCCTCGCGGAGGCCCTGCTCGAGCGACTCACGGAGGGTGTCGGAGGGGCCGAAGAGACGGGCGCCGACGAGCTCCTCGATCGGGCGCCCGATGGCCGAGGCGGCGGCGCCCGGCCAAGCGAGGTCGTCCAGGGTGTGGCACGCCCGGATGACCCGGAAGTCGGCATCCAAAACGATCAGCGCCCGCCCCAACGCCTCGAAGACCGTTTCGAGGGTCCCGAATCCGGGACCCTCGGCGACGACGGCTTCGGTGGGAGGCAGGGTTTCGGGCACAGGCGTAATCTCTTTGGTTCGGGGCCAACCCGATTATTCCATCCCGAGGGTGCGCATGACGTCGATCTACTTCGGAGAGGAGCATGAGAGCTTCCGCCGGACGGTTCGCCAGTTCCTCGAGAGCGAGATTGCGCCCTACGCCTACGAATGGGAAGAGGCACGCCGGATTCCGCGCGAGGCCTTCCGCCGGATGGGAGATCTGGGTCTCCTCGGGATTCTCTTCCCCGAGGAGCTGGGTGGAACGGGGGCCTCGATCTTCCACGCGCTCGCCTTTCTCGAGGAGCTGCCGCGCTCGCGCATGGGCGGCTTCGTCGCGGCGGTCTCGGTGCAGCAGTTCATCGCGACGGGAGCGATCCACCTCCACGGCACGCCGGAGCAGCAACGGCGCTGGCTCGCGCCGTCGATCGCCGGGACGAAGGTGGGGGCTATCGCCATCTCCGAGCCCGACACCGGCTCGGATGTCGCCGCGATCCGGACGACGGCGCGCCGTGACGGGGATTCCTGGGTGATCGACGGCGCAAAGACCTGGATCACGAACGGCGTGGAGGGGGATTTCGTCGTCGTCGCGTGCAAGACGGACAAGGACGCCGGCGCGGGTGGAATCAGCCTCGTCGTCGTCGAGGCCGATGCGCCGGGCTTCTCGCGCGGCAAGCTCCGCAAGATGGGCTGGCACTCGTCCGACACGGGCGAGCTGACGTTCGAGAACGTCCGCGTTCCGCTCGGCAGCCTCGTCGGCGAGGAGAACGAGGGCTTCTACCTGATCATGGAGACGTTCGTCCTCGAGCGGCTCGTCACGGCGGCGACGTCCGTCGGGAGCGCCCGCCTCGCGCTCGAGGAGACGCGGAAGTACGTCCTTTCGCGCGAGGCCTTCGGCAGGCCGATCGGGAAGTTCCAGGCGATCCGGCACCGGCTCGCGGACCTCTACGCCGAGGTCGAGGCCGCGGCGCAGCTCGTCTACCACGCCGCCTGGCTCCACGAGAAGGGCGAGAACCCCGTCGCCGAGGCGTGCATGGCCAAGCTCCTCGCCACGGAGCTCTCGAAGAAGACCGCCGACGAGTGCCTCCAGTTCTTCGGAGGTTTCGGGACGGTGGAGGAGTACCCGATCGAGCGCTTCTTCCGCGACGCCCGCTTCGGGACGATCGTCGCCGGGACGAGCGAGATCATGAGAGAGGTCATCGCGAAGGTGGCGATCGACGGGGTCGCGTTTCCGAAGCGCGAGCCCGGAGAGGCCGTGCCGCACCGGGCGGCCGCTCCGGCGCCCTGCTCCGCTGCTGCCGCGTCCCCCGCGGCGGCGGAACCGGCCGCTGCCGAATCGGCGGCAGCCTCGGAAGGAGAGTCCGCCGATCCGTTCCGCGCCGCGACGCTCGTCCCGGACCTCTTTGAGGCCGACGTCGTCGAGACGCTCGACTCCGTCTTCGCCGAGCTGCCCGAGCCGGTGGCGCCTCCGGAGTCTGTCGAGGCCCCCGAGCCCCCCGAGGCCCCCGAACACACTGAGCCCCCCGCGCTCTCCGAGCCCCGGGCCGGAGAGGAGGAAGCTGCCTCCGAGGTCCCGGCCCCCTCCCTCGAGGCGACCGAGCCGTCGTTCCTTCCGCCGCCTCCCGCCCTTGCGCGCCAGAGCGCCTACGAGCCGGTGACCCTCCCCGGCGTCATGCCCTCCCTGGGGATGAAGCTCCCCGTGCCGACGAACGTCGTCGAGCTCTTCGAGACCCTCCCCGTCCGGTTTCGCGCCGACCGGGCGGCCGGGTGGAACGCCCGGATCCACTTCCTCTTCAAAGACGTCGCCCGCTCCGACTGGACGGTCGTCGTCGAGGACGGCTTCTGCCGGACGCGCGAAGGGCACGAGGGGGCCGCAGACTGCGTCGTGACGACGACGGAGAAGACCTACCTCGCGATCGAAAGCGGGCAGCAGTCGGCCGAGACCGCGTTCCTCCTCGGGAAGGTCAAGGTCTCGAACATCGGAGCGATGACCCGGTTCGGGAAGCTCTTCCGGAAGATCGCGCCGTGAACGCGCCGCTCCCCCTCTCCGGCACGATCGTCCTCGACGCGTCCCGGATGCTGCCGGGAGCGGTCGTCGTCCGGACGCTCGTCGACCTCGGGGCGCGCGTCATCAAGGTGGAGGACCCGCACTCGGGCGACCCGATGCGGGTCACGCCGCCCCTGGTGGGCGGTACCGGGGTCGGTTTCCTGGCCTTCTTCCGCGGCGTCGAGTCGGTGACGCTCGACCTGAAGTCGCCGGCGGGCGCGGCCGTGCTCCGGAAGATGGCGCGGCACGCCGACGTCCTCCTCGAGAGCTTCCGCCCCGGGACGCTCGAGAGGTGGGACCTCGGCTACGACCGTCTCTCGGCCCTGAACCCGGGGCTCGTCGTGGTCTCCCTCACGAGCTTCGGCTCGGAGGGGCCCGACGCGGGCCGGATTGGGCACGACCTGAACTTCACGGCGGTCACGGGCTTCCTCTCCGAGCTGCCGGCCGGAGACCTGCCGCGGGTCCAGGTGGCCGACGTCGGCGCGGGCCTCCTCGCGGTCTCGTCCACGCTCGCGGCGCTCCTCCTGCGGCACCGCACGGGTCGGGGCATCCACGTCGACCAGCCGCTCGTCACCGGTCCGCTCCCGTTCCTCGCCTGGTCGTTCGCGGAGCTCGGGGCGGGGGGCGGCGGCGTCCAGGACGGGATCCTCGCGGGGAAGAGCCCCGGCTACCGCACGTACCGGTGCGCGGACGGCGCCCGCGTCGCTCTCGGGGCGATCGAGCCGAAGTTCTGGGCCGCCCTCTGCGAGATGGCGGGGATCACCGAGCACGCCGGCGACGGCCTCGACACCGGGGAGGCAGGGGCCGATGCCGCGTCGCGCCTCTCCGCCGTCTTCGGCTCTCGCCCCCGCGCCGACTGGCTCGACCTCGCCGACGCGCTCGGCATCCCCCTCACGCCCGTGAACGACCTCACCGCGGCGGCGGGGGAGCTCGCCTCGCGCATGGAACGGACGTCCCTGCCCGGGGGAGGGGTCATGGCGACCCCGGTCGCGTTCCTCGGCGTCCCGGGCCTCCGCCGGCCGCACGCGCCCGCGCCGGCCCTCGGGGCCGACACGTCGCGCGTCCTCCACGAGCTGGGCCTGACGGCGGAGGAGATCGCCGGGGTCGCGGGCTGACGGGCCGGGAACGACGGCGGCGCGAGGAGGACGAGAAGTGCTTCAGGGTGACGTTCCCGGCGACCGCGTGCCGATCGGCGCCCGCGAGCGACGGCTGACGACCGCCGTCGACGCCGTGGTCGCGGTCGCGGCCGCCGCGGTCCTGCTGGCCTGGGCCGTCGGGCGTCCCCTCCTCTACACGCCGGCGGCGCCGGTCATGTCCGTCTTCACCGCCTTCTCCCTCCTCCTCATGGTCCTGGTCCGGCAAGCGCGCCTCCACCTCGAGACCTGGCCCATTGCGCTCAGCCTCGCCATGACCGGCCTCATCCTCGGCGGCAACGTGTCGTCGATCGTCATGCTCGCGATGATGCCGCCCGAGCTCTGGGCGGCCTTCCCGGGCATCGTCCTGACCTCGACGATGACGTCCCTCGGGCTCGTGCTCTTCTGCTCTTACGACCTCGTGATCGCCCTCAGGGACACGCCGCAGTCCGCGTTCCTCCTGGACGACCTGCTGATCCACCTCGCGCTCGTCCCGGGAGGGGTGAGCCTCCTCGGCTACCTCCTCGGCAACCCGACCTACCTGAGCGTCCACGCGGATCCGCGGATCGGGATCTCGCCCCTCGAGATGGGGTTCCTGGGGCTCTACGCGGTCAGCGCGGTCATCTCCAACCCCCGGCTCTTCCTCTGGCAGTTCCTCGCCGCCGGCTGGACGAACCGCCTCGTCTTCGCCGGGCTCTTCGCGAACCAGTTCGTCGCGCCTCTCGTCGTCGCCCTGCTCTTCTCGACCCCGGGCCGGAAGGGGCCCGGGATCGAGCTCTTCGTCCTCCTCGCGGGCGTCGTGACGACGCTGACGTTCCTGCTGCTCCAGGCCCGCGTGGCCCGGCGGCAGCCCGGACCTACTTCGACAGCTGCTCCTTGAGGGCCTTCGACGGGCTGTGGTTCGCGTTGATCGCGAGCGCCTTGTCGAGGTCGGCGAGGGCCCGCACCTTCAGGGAGGCGTCCTTCGTGTCGGTGAACATCGTGTGGAGCGCCTGCGCGCGGCCGTAGAAGAAGCTCTCGTTCTTGTCGTAGAGCCCGATCGCCTTGTCGTACGCCTCGACGACGAGCGGGAGCGCCTTGCGGGCCTTCGCCTTCTCCTGCTCCGAGAAGACCGGGGTGGAGAAGACGTTCGGCGGCACGTTCTTCATGTAGAGCTTCACCGCGAATTCGTTCAGGGCGGGAGCGGTCGTCAGGTCTGCGGGGAGCGCGTCGGGGATCGCGTCGGCGGCGGGAGCAGCGGCCGCCTCCGCGGGCGCGACGGGCGCGGGCTCGGCGGCCGCCGGGGGAGCCTCCGCCGCGGGCCGAGGCGTCTCGGCCGGCTTGCCGCAGGCGGTGGTCAGGACGAGAAGGACGATCGCCGTGAGAACGAGCGCGAAGGGTTTCGACTTCATCGTGGACCTCCCTTCTTCGGAAATTCTATCAATGAGCGAAAGTGGGTCTCCATCTCGCTCAGGTTGCCAAAGGGCGCTCGCAGGCCCATCCGGAGGGGTCGAGCGGCCGCCCTGTTGGCTCTCAGCACCCAAGAGAGGTCCCCAGGGGGCGCACTGGACGCCACCCCCAGCGGAGTGGCCTCGATGGACCGCCCTGCGCGCCTCGATGGTTCGGCAGTTGGGAACCTGAGCGAAGTGGAGACCCCTTTGAGCGAATGGCCAATCCGTCCCGGGAAGGTACGGATGGAGCGCCGTCGCCGAAGGCAGGTCAGCTCCCGGCGAGCCCGGTCCACAGGAACCACGCTCCCATCGCCAGCAGGAATACCTGCGACACGCGGTTGAGGAGCGCCCGGTTCCTCGCGAGGAGCTCGTCGGCGAGGGAGACGCCGGACGCGAGCGCGTGGAATCGAAGGGCAGTGCCCGACGGCGATCAGGATGTCCCCGAAGGACACGCTCCGGGCCGGCGCCGCCCGCCCCCGAGCGCAGCCCTTCGCCTGCTCCTCCGTCCCGTACACTCCCCTCCGCCGGTCCCTCTCGGACGCCATCTGACCGGGTCCCGGTGCTAGCTGAAGGGGCGGAGGCGACCTGCGTGCGGAGAAGCTCCCGTGACCGCTGACGACCTGCCGGAGGCCCTGGGATTCAAGAACGGCGACACGAGCGTCCACACCGCCCGGACGATGATGCTCGCCGAGCTGAATGCCCTTTTCGCCGCCGTGCCGCCCGACGGATCGCCGGACGATTACGCCCGCGCTGCGATCGACGACAACGTCCTCGGGAAGCGGAGCCTCGTGACGCGCCGCTCGACCCTGAAGCACCTGACGGCGCTCTACGGCTTCACGCCTCGCATACCCCTCTTCCGCAGCCTCCGCCGCCTCTGGCCGCAGGCCGGCCTCGGCCGACCCGTGCTCGCCCTCCTCTGCGCATCCGCCCGGGACCCGCTCCTCCGCCTCACGGCCCCGAACGTCCTCAAGGCGAAGGAGGGGGCGACGATCGCCCGCGGCGACGTCGAGCAGGTCATCGCGACGGTCGCCCACGGCCGCTTCAGCCCGAAGACGATCCGCTCCGTGGCGCAGAGCACCAGCTCCACCTGGACGCAGGCGGGCCACTTCACGGGCCGGGCGAAGAAACTCCGCTCCCGCCCCCGCGTCACCCGCGAAGCCGTGGCCTACGCCCTCTTCCTCGGCTACCTCTGCGGCGTCCGCGGCCCGGCGCTCTTCACGACGTTCTGGGCCTCGCTCCTCGACCGCCGCCCCGAGGAGATCCTGACCCTGGCCGAGGAAGCCTCCGCGGCGGGCCTCCTCTCGCTCAAGCAGGCCGGCCCCGTCATCGACGTCCAGTTCCCCGGGTGGCTGACCCCCGAAGAGGAGGCGCTCCTTCATGAACCGCATTGAAGCCCTCGTGAAGGCGTGGGCCTCCCACGTCGCCACCCCCTGGGCCGGCGGCCTCTCGGGCGGCGAGAAGGTCTGGTTCTGCGTCTACGACAAGGCGGACGAGCGCCGCCTCCGGCTCCACCTCCCCGAGTTCGAGGGGGCGGCGAAGAAGGCCGGGCACGGCTGGGCCTCCCTCGACCTGACCGACTCCTTCGCCGCCTGGATGGCGGCCGAGGAGTACCGCGACAGCTACTTCGAGGACCCCGACTCGCTCGATCGCGACAAGCTCATCGACTTCCGCGAATGGCTCGTCGCCCTCGTCTCGCCTCGTCTCGAGAAGGCGGGCGAGGCCGACGTCGTCGCCCTCACGGGCGTCTCCTCCCTCTTCGGCTTCGTCCGGGTTTCCGAGCTCGTCGGCGCCCTCGAGCCCTCCATCCGGGGCCGTCTCGTCGTCTTCTTCCCGGGCGAGTACGAGAACGGCAACTATCGCTTCCTCGACGCCCGCGACGGCTGGAGCTACCGGGCCGTCCCCATCCTCGCCAGCGAAGGAGCTTTCGCGTCATGACGATGAAGAACCGCGAGGTTTTCCAGAAGGACCCCCTCGAGCTCCGCCTCGTCAACAGTGGCGTCGCAAAGGTCGGAGACGACTCCACCGCCGAGGAGCTGAAGACGCTCCGCTGGGAGCTCGAAACCTTCGTCTGCGAGAAGCAGTACGCCCGGGGCCTGCAGCGGATCCTCGACGGCTACCTCGGCGCCCTCGGCAAGGAGGAGCAGAAGCCCGTCTGGGTGAGCGGCTTCTTCGGCAGCGGCAAGTCGCACCTCGTCAAGATGCTTCGCGCCCTCTGGGTCGACCAGGAGCTTCCCGGCGGCGCGCGCGCCCGCGGCCTCGCGCACCTGCCGAACGACCTGAAAGCCTCGCTCAAGGAGCTCGCCGTCCAGGGCAAGCGCCTCGGCGGCCTCCATGCCGCGGGCGGCACGCTCGGGTCCGGCGCCGGCGGCAGCATCCGGCTCGCCCTCCTCGGCGTCGTCTTCCGCTCGGCCGGCCTCCCGGAGAGCTGGGCCCACGGCCGCTTCGTCCTCTACCTTAAGAAGCACGGCTGGTACGACAAGGTGAAGAAGGAGGTCGAGAAGGCGGGGAAGGAGCTCGAGAAGGAGCTGCGGAACCTCACCGTCTCGCCCGTCCTCGCCAAGGCCCTCCTGAAGGTCGACCCGAACTTCGCCGAGAGCGAGGCGAAGGCCCGGTTCCTCCTGAAGGAGGAGTTCCCGAGCAAGGACGAGATCAGCGAAGACGACCTGATCCACGCCGTCCACGAGGCGCTCGACGTGGACGGCAAGCTCCCGCTCACGCTCCTCGTCCTCGACGAGGTCCAGCAGTGGATCGGCGAGGACCCCGCCCGCAGCTCCCAGGTGAACAACCTCGCCGAGTGCCTCGCGAAACGGTTCGGCGCGCGGGTTCTCCTCGTCGCGACCGGCCAGACGGCCCTCTCGGGGACGCCCGTCCTCCAGAAGATCCAGGACCGCTTCCCGGTGAAGATCGAGCTCTCCGACGCCGACGTCGAGACGGTCATCCGAAAGATCGTCCTCGCCAAGAAGCCCGACAAGGCCGACGCCGTCGAGAAGCTCCTCGACCGCTGCAGCGGGGAGGTCTCGCGGCACCTCACCGAGACGAAGATCGGCCCCCGGCCCGAGGACGAGGAGACCCGCGTCGTCGACTACCCGCTCCTCCCCGTGAGGCGCCGCTTCTGGGAGAAGGTCCTCCGCGCCGTCGACCGGGCCGGCACGTCGGGGCAGCTCCGCACGCAGCTCCGGGTCGTCCACGAGGCGGTCCAGCAGACGGCGGAGGCCCCCCTCGGCACGGTCGTCCCGGCCGACTTCGTCTACACCCGCCGGGCGACGGAGCTCATCCAGACGGGCGTCCTCCTCCGCGAGATCCACGAGCGGATCGAGAAGCTCGACGACAAGACCCCGGAAGGCTCCCTCGCGTCGCGCCTCGCGTCGCTCGTCTTCCTCATCGGCCGCCTCCCGCGCGAAAAGGGGATCGACGACGGCGTCCGCGCCGACTCCGACACCCTCGCGAACCTCCTCGTCGAGGACCTGACGGCCGGCGGCAACGACCTGCGCCGCCGGGTTCCGAAGGTCCTCGAGGCCCTCGTGAAGGCGGGCCACCTGATGAAGGTGGACGACGAGTACCGCCTCCAGACGAAGGAGGGGAGCGCCTGGGACGCCGCCTACCGCGAGGCCCTCGGCCGCGTCCAGGCCGACGAGCCGAAGATGGCCGGCCTCCGCCGCGACGGGCTCGAGGGGGCGCTGAAGGACCTCCTCGGCGGCATCGCCGTCAGCCAGGGGAAGTCGAAGGTCCGCCGCGTTGCCGAGCTCTCGTTCGGGCCGGACAAGCCCTCGGGGACGAAGGGCGGCATCCCGGTCTGGGTCCGCGACGGCTGGAACGAGGACGAGAAGGGCGTCGTCGCCGACGTCCACGCCCTCGGCACCGGCGCCCCGCTCGTCGTCGTCTTCGTCCCGAAGAAGCGGAGCGAGGAGCTGAAGAAGGCCCTCGCCGCCTGCAAGGCGGCGGAGGAGACGCTTCACGCCCGGGGGATGCCGACGACCGACGAGGGGCGCGAGGCCCGCCGGGGAATGGAGGGGACCTTCGACGCGCGCCGGCAGGAAGTCGACGGCCTCGTCGCCGAGATCGTCGACGACGCCCGCGTCTACCTCGCCGGCGCCCCGGCCCCGCTCGAGAGCAACGACCTCGCCGAGACCGTGACGGAGGCCGTCGAGTCGGCCCTCGCCCGCCTCTACCCGCGCTTCGGCGAGGGCGACGACCCGAAGTGGGAGCAGGTCTTCACGAAGGCGAAGGGCGGAAGCCCCGACGCCCTCGAGGCCGTCGGGTACAAGGGGACGGTCGAGGCCCATCCCGTCACGGCCGCGCTCCTCGCGGCGATCGGCTCCGGCCGGAAGGGGAGCGACCTGCGCAAGCAGTTCGGCGACGCGCCGTACGGCTGGCCGCAGGACACGATCGACGGCGGCCTCTTCGCCCTCCTCGCCGGTGAGCGGCTTCGCGCCACGCTCCAGGGGCAGGCGATGGGCGTGAACCTCGACCGGACGAAGATCGGCCCCGCCGAGTTCCGGCTCGAGCAGGCCGTCGTGTCGCCCCAGCAGAAGGTGGCCCTCCGCGGCCTCTTCCAGGGCGTCGGCCTCTCGGCGAAGCCGGGAGAGGAGGCCGCCGCGGCGGCCGCGTTCCTCTCCGAGCTGCGCAGGCGCGCCGAGGCCGCTGGCGGCGAGCCGCCCCTCCCCGAAAGCCCGTTGCTCACGAAGGTCGAAGGGCTCGCGGCCCTCTCCGGCAACGAGCAGCTGATCGCCCTCTTCGAGGCGAAGGCCGATCTCGCCGCTCTCGCGAAGACGTGGAAGGAGCGCGGCGACGAGATTGCCCGCCGCCAGCCGGCGTGGGAAGCCCTCGAGTGCCTCCTCGCGCACGCCGCGCCCCTCCCGGTCGAGGTCGAGGTCGAGCCCCAGGTCGAAGCGATCCGGAGCGGCCGCCGCCTCCTCGACACGCCCGATCCCGTCCCGCCCCTCTCGGCCCGGCTCGTCGACGCCCTCCGCGTCGAGCTGAAGGCTCGGTACACCGCCTGGCGAGAGCGGTTCGAGAGCGAGACGAAGACGCTCGAGGCCGACACGTCCTGGCAGAAGCTCTCTCCGGTCGACCGCACCGCGATCCTCGCCTCCTGCGGCGTCATCGAGCTGCCCGCGCCGAAGGCGGGCACCCCCGAGGAGCTGCTCGCTTCCCTCGATACAGCCTCCCTCGCCGGCTGGACCGAGCGGCTCCACGCCCTGCCGTCCCGCTTCGCGGAGGCCCGCGCCGAGGCCGCGCGGCGCATCGCGCCGAAGGCCGTTCACGTCTCACTGCCGAAGGCCACCCTCCACGACGAAGCCGAGGTCGAGAAGTGGCTCGAGGAGGCCCGGCGGCTCCTGAAGGAGAAGCTCGCGACCGGCCCCGTCATCGTATGAGTGGAGCGGATGGGACTCCTATACTTGCCGTGGAGAAGCGACGAATGCTGACGAAGGAGGATGTCCTGCGGCGTCTGGCGGCCGAACGCACTCGCCTTCGGGAGGAGTACGGAGTCCGGAGGATCGGGCTCTTCGGCTCCTTCGCCTACGGGACCCCGACCGAGGCGAGCGACGTCGACCTCGTCGTCGAGCTCGAGCGGCCTCTCGGCCTCCGCTTCGTCGACCTCGCCGAGCACCTGGAGAAGCTCCTCGACCGCAAGGCCGACGTCCTGACTCCCGCCGGCCTCACGAGCATGAGAGAGGGGCGCCTGCGCGACGACATCGCGCAGCGCATCGTCTATGTCTGAGCGGACCGACGGGCAGCTCCTCGGCGACATCGAGGAGGCGATTCGCAGGGTCGGGGTCTACGTCGCGGGTCAGCGTTACGAGGACTTCTGCGCCGACCTGAAGACGCAGGACTCGGTCCTTCGCAACCTCGAGGTCATCGGGGAGGCCTGCCGCCACGTCTCCGAGGCGCTTCGCGCCGAGAGCCCGGACGTGCCGTGGAAGAGCATGGCCGGAATGAGGACCGCCTCATTCACGACGACGCGGGCGTGAACCTCGACATCGTCTGGCAGGTCGTCTCGGCCGAGCTGCCCGGCCTGGCGGATCGGATTCGTTCCCTCGCGAGGGGACGGAACCCGAACGACGGCTGACCACCTCACCCCGGGGCGCGCCCCGGTTCGCACCGGCCCTCCCAAGTCCGATCCGGAACGGAGTGAGCATGCCCAGTCTCCATCCCGACCTTCGCAACCGTCTCCGTTCCGTCGTCCTCGAGGCCCGGCGGGTCGCCGAGAAAGGGGCCGGGCAGGCCCTCCGCGCTCTCGCCGTCGACGCCGCCGAGCCGGCCGGGGCCCTTTCGGTCGAGAAGCGAAAGCTCCGGGTCGCTCTCCGCGCCCGCGGCCGCCAGCTCGGCGACGCGCTCGGCCGCGACAACCGGCAGAAGCTCGACCACCTCTTCGCCGAATGCGGCTACGAGCACTGGCACCGGATGCTTTTCGCCCGGTTCCTCGCCGAGAACGACCTCCTCCTCCACCCCGACGGCGTCGCCGTCACCCTCGACGAGGTGCGCGCGTTCGCGAACGAGGAGAGCGCGGATGGAGCGAGGATCGAGCCGTGGGAGCTGGCCGCCCGTTGGGCCGCGCGGATGCTCCCCGCCCTCTTCCGCCCCGACGACCCCGTCCTCGCCCTCGACCTCGCGGCCGAGCACCGGACGAAGCTCGAAGCCCTCCTCGCCGGCCTCCCGACGGAAGTGTTCACGGCAGACGACGGCCTCGGCTGGGTCTACCAGTTCTGGCAGGAGGAGCGGAAGGACGCCGTCAACAAGTCCGAGGTGAAGATCGGGGCGGACGAGCTTCCCGCCGTGACGCAGCTCTTCACCGAGCCGTACATGGTGAAGTTCCTCCTCCACAACACCCTCGGGGCCTGGTGGGTGGGCCGGCACGGCGGCGCGCCCCCGATCGAGATGGAGTTCCTGAGGCGGAACGACGACGGCACGCCCGCCGCCGGGACGTTCGACGAGTGGCCGAAGCGGGCGGCAGAGCTGAAGTGCCTCGACCCGTGCTGCGGCTCGGGGCACTTCCTCATTGAGATGCTGAAGATCCTCGTCGCTTTCCGGATGAAAGAAGAGGGGCTCGGCGCGGGCGAGGCGGTCGACGCCGTCCTCCGCGACAACCTCTTCGGCCTCGAGATCGACCCCCGCTGCACGCAGATCGCGGCGTTCGCGGTGGCGCTCCAGGCGTGGAAGCTGGCGGGCGGGTATCGGGAGCTTCCTGCCGACGGTGTTCACGTCGCCTGTTGCGGTATCGCGCCGCGGGCGAAGAAGGAAGATTGGCTCCGGCTCGCGGGCGGCGACGAGAAGCTGCGGAACGGGTTGGAGCGCCTCTACGAGCTTTTCAAGGATGCCCCGACGCTCGGCAGCCTCATCGACCCGACGCGGGAAGAGGGCGGGCTGTTTGAGGCTAGGTGGGGGGAGCTGCAGCCGCTGCTGGCCAAGGCGCTGGCGGGGGAGAAGAAGGACGAGGAGGCGAGGGAGCTGGGAGTCGCGGCGCGGGGGATCGCGGCGGCGGCGGAGATTCTCGCGGGGCGGTATGCGCTGGTGGCGACGAATGTGCCGTACCTGGCGCGGGGGAAGCAGGACGCGGTTCTTCGTGGATTCTGCGAGTCGAGGTTCGCCGACGCGAAGGCCGATCTCTCGACCGTATTCCTGATGCGTACACTGGGACTCTGCGGGCAAATGGGCTCTGTAGTGGTCGTGACACCGCACAACTGGCTGTTTCTGACGAGTTACTCCGCGCTGAGGGGCACTCTCCTTCGATCTCGGAGGTGGATTCTCGTCGCCTATCTTGGGCCGTCCGCGTTTCGTGACATGAACTTCTGGGCAGCGAATACCTGCCTTGTGGCGCTCTCTGCGTCGCCGCCCCGCGCAGATTCCAAGGTCGCGAAGATCAACCTCGGTGAGCATCGCATCGCCGACGAGAAAGCCGAACGAGTTCGAAATTCGAATGTCGTGCAGTCTCTACAGACGGCTGATCTGACGAGTCCTGATTCACGAGTCACGCCGGGAGGGATAGAGGGCAGCCTCCAGGACAGACGGCTCCTGCAGCTGAGCGAGGTAGCGGAGTTCGGGAAGGGGAGCGTCACCGGCGACTCGCCACGCTTCATTCGGTGCTTCTGGGAGTTCAAGAATGTAGCCGAGGCCAGCGCACGATGGCTTGATTCGCCAAAGGAGGGAGACCCGTGGAGCGGCCGAGAGCACGTCCTCGCGGTTCCAGTCGATGACCCTGAGATGCGGCGCCAGCCAGGGTGCTGGATTAGGGGAGAGGCCCTCTGGGGTCGCGCGGGTCTCGCTGTCAGCAAGATGAGTCAACTGACCCCCTTCTTGTACGACGGCGAGGTGTTTGACGACAACGTCGGACCGATCGTCCCGACGTCTCAGAGCGATGGGCCGGCAGTATTCGCGTTTCTCATGTCTGACGAGTATCGGAAGGGAATACGAGAGATCGACAGCGCCTTGAAGGTGACCGCTGGGACGCTTACGAAGGTCGGATTCGACGCTGCCAGGTGGCGTCGGCTCGGTAAGGAGCAGTACCCCCACGGCCTCCCGGCCGCCTACTCCGAAGACCCGACCCAATGGATTTTCAAGGGCACGATCACTCCGTCCACGGCCCCCCTCCACGTAGCCGTCGCCCGTCTCCTCGGCTACCGCTGGCCGGACCAGGAGAAGGACGGCTGCGATGCTCTCTGCGACCGCGACGGCATCGTCTGCATTCCGCCCGTCGGCGGCGAGCAGCCGGCGGCGGACCGGCTCCGGGCGCTTCTCGCTGCTGCGTACGGGAAGAAGTGGAAGGGGACGACGGAGGGCGAGCTCCTTGCCGCGGCCGGGTTCGCGGGGAAGAGCCTCGACGAGTGGCTGCGCGACGGGTTCTTCGAGCAGCATTGCAAGCTCTTCCACAATCGGCCTTTCATCTGGCACGTCTGGGACGGCCGGAAGAAGGACGGTTTCCACGCCCTCGTCAACTACCACGAGCTCGACCACAAGCTCCTCGAGAAGCTGACGTTCACGACTCTCGGCGGCTGGATCCAGCAGCTGCGGCAGGCCGTGAAGCGGGACGAGGCGACGGCGGAGACCCGGCTCGCGGCGGCGGTCGACCTCCAGGAGCGGCTCGAGGCGATCCTCGAAGGCGAGGACCCGTACGACATCTTCGTCCGCTGGAAGCCGAAGGAGGAGCAGCCGATCGGCTGGGAGCCCGACCTGAACGACGGCGTGCGGCTCAACATCCGCCCGTTCGTCGAAGCCGAGGTCCTTCGCAAGCGCCCGAACGTCAAGTGGGAGAAGGACCGCGGCAAGAACCCGCCTGGCGCGCCCTGAGCAATACGTGG
>CAVOJA010000141.1:0-64705 GCA_963696015.1 uncultured Holophagales bacterium | reverse complement strand
GGTCTGGCTCCCATTCTGGACATAAGCCTTCCGATTTGGTAGAAGAGCCTGAGGGAACAGGCCCTGACGGGAGGCGGTCATATGGTCAAGCTGGTGATCGAGGTGCCGGAGGAACTCAGGGGGGTCGGGGAGGCCATGGCAGCGGCCCTGGCCGAGATGCGGGCGACGCTCGGCCGCACAGGAGGAGGGAAGGCGGTCGATTACGCGAAGGTGGAGGGGGAGATCTCGGACCAGACGGGCGGGATCGAGCGTGCTGCCCACAAGGCGATTCTCGAGGCGCTCGACATAGACGTCCCGGCGGTCGTAATCGGGGGTCTGCGGTACACGCGCGTGGGGCGGTGTGAGGCGCGGTACCACACGCTGGCTGGGTCGGTGTCGGTGGAGCGGTCTCTCTACCGCCAATCGGGGCAGCGCGGGGGCAGCCTGGGGCACGGGTGGTGGACGCAGTGAGTCTGCGGGCCGGGGTGGTCGGCGACGGATGGCTTCCGCGGACGGCCCGGGCGATGGCTCACGGAGTCCAGCAGGTAACCTCTCGGGAAGCAGAAGCTGGGGCCGGGGAGATCGGCCGCCTGCCGTACAGCCGTTCGAGCTTCGAGCGAGTCGCGCACGTGGTCGGGGCGCTGGCTGTGGCAGACCACCAGGATATCGAGGATGCCTTGATCGACGCCTACGAGATCCCGGAGGAAGCGCGGTCGATCAGCGTCTCCCTGGACCGGGTGAGCGTGCCGATGGAAGAGCCCCTGCCCCGGCCCGTGGGCCGCCCGAAGAAGGGGGCGCCGAAGAAGCCGGTCGAGAGGAACTTCCGGATGGCCTACTGCGGGACTCTGGGCTTGCAGGACGAGAAGGGCGAAACGCTCCACACGATCCGCTACGGGAGCATGCCCAAGGGGGACGTGACCGGGATGCGGGACCGGCTGGTCTGCGACGTGGCGACCCTGGTGAGCAAGAGGCCGGGTCTGAAGCTCGAGCTGATCTGCGACGGTGCCCCCGAGATGTGGAACCTGCTTGAAGCCGGGTTCACCGCGGAGCGGTTCGACGGGCAGATCTACCGCCTGGTGGACCTGTACCATCTCACCGAGAAGCTGGCAGCGGCCGCTCGGGTCCTCGACGGGGAGGAAGCCGCGGAAGCAAGACTACGTCGCTGGAAGCTGAACCTCCTCAACCGGGAGAAGGCCGCGACGGAGATCCTCGAGGAGCTGCTTGCGGCGGGCAAGGACGAGACCCTGGTTGGTGAGGAGCGACCCGTCCACGCAGCGATCACCTATCTTAGGACCCATAGCCAGGATGCCGATCGGATGAACTACGCGCAAGCTCGACGGCTCGGGCTGGCGCTGGGCAGCGGCAACGTCGAAGCGACCTGCAAGAGCCTCTTTGAGGTGCGCCTCAAGCGCTGCGGCTCTCGATGGAAGGAAGAGACGGGCCAGCACATCGTCCAGTTGCGAGCACTGGCCCTCAGTGACAGGTGGGGACCAGCGGTCGAACTCACACTACGTCCGCTGCGCCAGGCGGTCCGGGCTTTGGCGTGACCAGTATGAGAACCACACCCGCCCAGAATGGCCTGTGGCGGTCCTGGCCCCGAATGCGACGGGCTCCCCCGGACACGGTCCACCGCCGTCCATCTTCTTCTTTTCGCTGCCGTTCCCTCTCGGTTGCACGCCCTCTGCGGGACCTCCTGAATTCGGAGCCACCGACCGACCAGGCATTTCGGCGCCACCGTCACCGAAGCTGCAAGCCGACGACGGGCGCGCAGCGGCGGGCAACCAGGAGCGCGCCCGTCCGAGTATGCGGGGCTTCAAGATCGCCAACGGAGGGCTCGGCAAGGAGATCAAGAAAGCCGAGCAGCTCGTGGCGAAGCTGGAGGCCAAGCGCAAGAAGGTCGCCAAGCGGGTCCCCGTAGGTGACACGACCGATCGGGTCGTCAAGCTCGCGCCAGAGAAGAAGCACCTGACGAGCGTGCTGAAGATGGTGGCTTACCAGGCCGAAACCGAGCTGTTTCACCTCGTCGAACGCCTCTATCGCCGATCAGACGACGAAGGACGAACCCTGGTACAGACGACCTTCTACAACGCGGGTGACCGACGCGTCAGCACAGATACGCTCCAGGTCATCTACGCGCCGTTGAGCTCGCCCCATCGGACCGCCGTGCTCGAGGGCCTCTGTGCCGAGATGACCAAACGCAGAGCGCGCACCCCGGGGACCCACCTGAGAGTGGATTTCTCCGTCCGGAAAGCGGCAGCCTGAGAGCAGAAAACGGCCATGCCGAGCAGGCCCTATGTCAGGATCTCTGGACCAGCCCTTTCAAGGTGGTAAAGTATTGTAAACGGGTGACTTACCGTAAGAACAGGCGCTTGCCATTGGCTTTCCGGCCTTCGTGACGGGCAGCTTCAGTTCTTCCCAGACGCGGAAAGCCACTCACCATGCGGGTTGCGGCCGCCGGCCACAAAGGAAACGGTCACCTTGAAAGCGCCGGGCCATGGACCTCGTCTTCGGGCAGACGAGCTTTCGTCGCCCGGCGGAGCTGGCGACGGTGAAGCTCGACGGCACCGCGTTCCGCAGCCTCACGACGTGGAACGACGCGCTGATGGCCGGGATCGCCTTCGGCGAGGAGCGCGAGGTCGTCTTCAAGGGGGCGGGCGGCGACGAGGTCCAGATGTTCGTGATCACCCCGCCGGGCTTCGAGAAGGAGAAGAAATACCCGCTGGTTCACGTCATCCACGGAGGCCCCATCGGGACGTCGGGCGACGAGTTCCACCCGCGCTGGAACGCCCACGCGTTCGCCGCGCCGGGTTACGTCGTGGCAATGGTGAACTTCCACGGCTCGTCCAGCTTCGGGCAGGCGTTCGTCGAGTCGATCCTCGGCGCGCCCGGGCGACAAGCCGTTCCAGGACGTGATGGCGGCGACGGACTTCCTGATCGCCGAAGGGTCGGTGGACGAGAAGCGCATGGCGGCGACGGGCGGCTCGTACGGCGGCTACCTCGTGAACTGGATCGCGGGCCAGACCGACCGGTTCGCGGCGCTCGTGAGCCACGCGGGCATCTACAGCCTCCTCGGCCAGTTCGGGTCCGACGTGGCCTACGGCCGGCAGCACTCGTACGGCGGGTACCCGTTCACGGCCCTCGAGAACGTCGAGCGGTGGACCCCGAACCGCCACGCGGCGCGCCTGAAGACGCCGATGCTCGTCGTCCACGGAGAGAAGGACTTCCGCGTACCGATCACGCAGGGCCTCGAGCTCTACGGCGTCCTGACGGCCAAGGGGGTCCCGGCGCGCCTCGTCGCCTATCCCGACGAGAACCACTGGGTCCTGAAGGGGACGAACGCGAAGCACTGGTACGGCGAGGTGCTCGGCTGGCTCGCGAGGTGGCTGAAGTCGCCCGACGGACGGTCAGGAGATTCGCTCGATCCCGGGCACGCCGTCGAACCCGCCGTCGAAGCTCAGTATCCGCTTCACCTGACGGCGCGCCATGACGGCGACGTGGAGGGCGTCGCGGGCCGACATCCGCAGTCGCCCCGCCAGGACCTCCACGGCCTTCTCGACGTCCGCCCGCTCGACCGGATAGACCTCGTCGACGACCCCGATAATGGCGTCGAGAGCGGGCCGAATCGCCTCGCGCCGCTCGATCGCGACGTAACGGTGGAGAATCTCCTGCAGTACCTCCGCGCTCGTGACGAGGCGCTCGCCGCCCGAGATCGCCTCTTCGAGGCGCGCCCGCGCCACCGCCTTGAGCGGATGGGCGACCCCGACGAGGTACATGGGGACGTTCGAGTCGACGAAGATCACGCGGGCCCCCGGTAGCCCGACTCGATCTCCTCGAGCATCCGCTCGATGTCCGCGACCGGGAAGGCGTGCTCGGATGCGGCCCTGACCACGTCCAGCTTCGTCCGCGCACCCGTTCCCGGTTCCACCTTACGGCCCTCGCGGAGGGCGCTCCGCACCCATTCGGAGACCGTCATCCCGCGGCGACGGGCTACCCGCCGGATCTCCTTGAGCTCGGACTCGTCCAGAACGACCTGGAGACGCGTACTCATAGGATGAGTATATGACGCTCCGAGCAGAAGCGGATCGAGTGTATGCGCCCCTCACGCCCTCCCGGTGAGCCGGTAGAACGCGAGACCGAGGACCTCCCAGAGGGCGACGTGCGTCTGCTCGAGCGCACCGGGACGCGGGACCCAGTCGAGGGCTTCCCTCGACTTCGGGCTCACGACGAGGGCGTCGCAGGGCGACGGGATCGCCTCGAGCCCCTCGGCCCGGAACGAGGCGAGTGCCCGCCTCATGTGGAGCGACGACGTGACGAGAAGGACCCGCCGGACGCCACGGTCACGGAGGAGCTTCACCAGCTCGACCGCGTTCTCGGAGGTCGTCCGGGCCTTCCCTTCCTCGACGATCGCCTCGCGTGGGACGCCCCACTCGACGAGGAGGTCCGCGATCTCGGCCGCCTCGCTCCGCGCCGCGACGGACCACGGCCGCCTCCCGCCGCTCGGGACGACGAGCGGTGCCTTCCCAGCTCGGAAAAGGCGTGCGGCGTGGAGGATCCGGTCCGAGGATTCGACGAGCTCGGGGCCGCGCCTCGGCGGGACCCCCGGCGCGAGGGTCCCGCCCAGGACGACGATGGCCCCGGCCGCTGGAGCGGCGTCCGGATCGGCCGGCGGGAACTCGCGCTCGAGCGAGTGAACGAGGGCGTCGCTCACCACCGGAAGAGACGCCGTGACGAGGATCGCGAGCGCGAGAAGCCCGAATCCGGCGGCGAGACCTCCCCGGCGCCGCCGCGCCATCACGAGCGCGACGAGGCCGAGGAGGATCGAGAGGTTCAGCGGGAGGACGAGCGCGGCGGCGACCTTCGAGGCAAGGAGCACGCCCGATGATCGCAGGAGCGGCGCCCCTCAGCGCCCGACGTTCGCCGCCAGGAAAGCGAGGACTTTCTCCGGGTCGTGCCCCTTCCCCGCCTCGAGGGCGGCCGTGTCCTGGACCTTCACGACCTTGCCCTTTCCGTCGAGGACGACGAGGAGCGGAACGCCCTTCTTCACGTCCGCGCCCCAGGAGGCGGTGAGGTCGAGGTTCCTGTTCATCCGTCCCACGTCGACCTTGAGGGGGACGTACGACTTCGCGATCGCCGCCGCGACCTTCTCGTCCTTCGTGAAGGTGCTGTCGAGGGCGCGGCACCAGCCGCACCAGTTGGCACCGAGGGTCACGAGGACCCTCTTCTTCTCCTTCTTCGCCTTTGCCACGGCGACGACGACGTCGGTCTTCGCGTCGGCGTTCTCGTCGTAGACCGGTGGTGTCGAGGACTTCGTCGGCGCGGGGGCGGCCGCGACACCCGGCCCGGGTTGGGAGGGCGGCATCGCCGGGGCCGGGGCACCCATTCCGTGGCGGGCGCCGGACCCGGCCGGAACAGGAGCGACGGTCGGCTTCTCCTGCGGGACGGGGGTGGCGCCGGGTCCGGGCCGGGCGGAAGCGGGGAGCGCGAACAGGGCGACGACGGCGAGGGAGAGCAGGGTCTTCGTCATTACGTGGGGATTCTACGGAGGCGGGCTCGCCTTTGTCGGTCCTTCGCAGGCCCCCCGCGTTGCCTCCCGACACTCCCTACCGGAGGCCCCATGAGAACGAATGGCCGACCCCCGGTCCCCGGCCTCGCCTCGACCGTCGCCCGTGCCACCCTGATCGTCCCGCTGCTCCTCGGAGCCCTCGGTGCCCAGGGCCAGCCGGTGCGGAACGGAGCGCTGCCCGAGCCCCTCCCCCTCTTCCCGGCCGACAACTGGTGGAACGCAGACGTGAGCGCGGCGCCGAGGGACGCGAACGAGGCGGCGATTCTCGCCTTCATCGGCGCGGGCAAGGGGCTTCACCCCGACTTCGGCGGCGACGCTTCGGAGTCGGGCCCCGACATCTACGGCATGCCCTACCTCGTCGTCCCCGGCTCGCAGCCGCTCGAGCCGGTCGCCTTCGACTACGCCGACGAGAGCGACGACGGCGCCCCGGGCCGGCCCGCGGGCTACCCGATCCCCGTCGAGGTGAAGACGCAGGCGAAGTGGCTGGAAGGGGGGTACGCGGGGAACTCCGGCGCGGGCGGCGACAAGCACCTCCTGATCGTCGACCGTGACAACCGCCTTCTCTTCGAGACGTGGAACACCCGCTGCGAGCCGCAGGGCTCGCCCTCGTGCACCTGGCGCGCGGGCTCGGGCGCCGTCTTCCCGCTCGACTCGAACCTGCGCCGCCCCGACGGCTGGACGAGCGCCGACGCTGCGGGTCTCGCGGTGCTGCCCGGCCTCATCCGCTACGACGAGGCGTTCGGGAGCGGGCCGATCCGGCACGCCCTCCGCTTCACGGTGCGGGCGACGAACGGGTACGTCTACCCCGCTTCCCACCGGGCCGGAAACACGAACGGCGCCCCGCCGATGGGGACCCGGCTGCGACTGAAAGCGTCGCGCGACCTGTCGGGCGTTCCCGTACCTCTCCAGCGGATCTTCCAGGCGATGAAGAGCTACGGCCTGATCCTCGCCGACAACGGCTCGGACATGTACGTCCAGGGGACGTACGACACCCGCTGGGACAACGACGCCCTGAACCCCGCGTTCGCGAGCCTGACGGTCGGGGACTTCGAGGTCGTGCAGCTCGGCTGGCAGCCGACGGGTTTCCCCACCGACCCGTGCGAAAGCGGGCCGGGGCCGTCCTGCAACGAGTGGCTCCTTCCATCCAGCGCGCGCATCGGTGGCGAAGGGGGCGCCTTCTACACGACCGACCTGACGGTCGCCAACACCGGCGTCACGGAAGCGAGGCTCTTCGTGCGGTTCCTCGGCCACGACGCCGACGGTCGCAGCGGCACCGATCGCTCGTTCCTCCTCGCTGCCGGGCGCTCCGTGACGTACGCCGACGTCCTCGGCTCGCTCTTCGGCTACGGCGATGCGTGGGGCGCAGTGCAGCTCCGCTCCGCGAGCCCTTCGCTCGTCGCCACGAGCCAGACCTGGACAGCTGGCGGCGGCGGCACGTTCGGGCAGTCCGTGCCGCTCGCCTCCGAGACGGAGCTGATCCGCAGCGGCACGACGCGGACGATTCCGGCGGTGCGCGAGGACGGCTCGTTCCGGACGAACCTGATCCTCGCGAATGGCAACGACGCGCCGGCCGACGTGGACGTTTCGCTCGTCGCCGAGACGGGCGACGTCCTCGGCTCCCGCCACTGGCCGCTTCTCCCTCTCGGGATGACGCAGGTGTCGCGCGTCGTCCGCGAGCTCGGGGTCTCGGCAGACGTCTCGGGGGCGCGCCTCGTCGTCTCGACGCCGACGGCGGGAGGCGCCTTCGCCGCCTACGCCTCCGTCATCGACGCGAAGACGAACGACCCGCGGACGCTGCTGCCGAGGTAGGGCGCAATGGAAGTACCCCGCCGGGTAGTAATCACCCGGGCCGGGTCGAGAAGGGACGGCGCCCCGGGCGAGCATGGCCCCGGGGCGCCCGTCTCGCTCAGTGCCCTCCGCGCCCCCCGCCGGAGCCGGCCGGACGCCCCTGGGAACCCGGACTGGCAGGACCCTGGGAACCCTCGACGGGTTTTCCCGGCTTCCCGTCCGTCATCCCCGAACCACGCGAGCCCCAGGACTTCTCGCTCATCCCCGCGCGGACCATCTCGTCCTTTCGCGGCGGGGTTCTCGGTCCGAAGGCGCAGTACTCGTCGCGTTCCACGCGGAGGCTCGGCGCGCCACCGGCGGGAAAGACCTCGACCGTCCCTTCGAAGACCGCCAGGACGCTGTCGCCCCCCGATCCGGTCTCGAGGCCGTAACGCGTTCCACGGACGACCAGGAGGGCCCCGGGCGCCGCGACGCGCCGCGCCTCGGACGCCCCGGTGAACGCGTCGAAGGCGGCCTTGATGCGTCCCTTCTCGAGAACGAGGAGGACCCCCGGCTCGCCGCCGGCCAACCGGACACGAGCGGAAGAGAAGACCTCGAACCGCGCGGCACGATCGGGAACGGCGAGGACCGTCCTGCCGAAGAAGCCTGTCTTCACGACGTCGCCCGCTTCCGCCGGGTCGCCGGCCGCCACGCGCACGTCCCGTGTCTCGTCTCCGCCGGGCGACCGCACGACCTTGCTCTTCACCTCTTCGAAACGGTATGCGAGCCGGTCCCCGGGCGGAACCTGGGCGAGGCCGAGACCCGTCGCGGCGAGGAGCGCGCCGAGAAGCGCCGATTTCCTGTTCATGTGCGCCTCCTTCCCGGCGGCCTTCGCAAGCGGCGGGCCAGCGTGGCTCGACGCCCCGGCGGGGCACCGTGAGTCTGAAGCGAGGATACTGGGTGACCGTGGTCCCGGCCCATACGCTCCGTCCCGTCGCATTCGAAACCGCCGTCATCGTCGCGGCCTTCTTCGTCGTCTCCGTCGCGCTCGCCACGGGCCTCCCGGCGGCTCTCGACCTGCCGGTGAGGGACACCCTTCTCCGCGCGCTCCCTTCGCGCCCGGTGAGGGACGTAGCGGTCGTCGCCATCGACGAAGCCTCGCTCGCTACGGAGGGACCGTGGCCCTGGCCCCGCGCCCGGCTCGCCGCGATCGCCGGGGCGGCGCGCGAGGCAGGTGCCCGGGTCCTCGCGCTCGATCTCCTCCTCGTCGCGCCCGGCGAAAGGGACGACGTCCTTGCCGCGAGCCTGGCGGCGATGCCGTCGGTCCTCGCCGCGGGTCTCGACGCGAAGGCGGGGTGGCTCCTCCCGGCGCCGTCCCTTCGCGGCGCCGGACGGCTGGCAGAGACCTCGTTCGACGTCGACCACGACGGCGTGATGCGCCGGCTGAGCGCGACGAAGCAGCAGAACGGAGTTTCTCTCCCCGCCCTCTCCGTCGCCGCGGCGTCTCTCGCGACCGATCCGGGACGGCCCGTCCCGGTGGGCCGCGTCCTCGTTCCCGACTTCCGTCATCGCCCGGCGGGCGTTCCCGTCGTCGGCGCGGCCGATCTCCTGACAGGGCGCGCCGCCGGCGCCCTCCGCGGCCGCGTCGTCTTCCTGGGCGTGACCGCGGCCGGGCTCGGCGACCGGTTCGTCACACCCGGCTCCCCGCCGGGGACGCCCGAGCCGGGCGTCCTCGTCCACGCGGCCACGGCCTCGTGCCTCCTGGCGGGCGGTCTTCTCAGATCCGTCCCGCCGTTCGCCTCCGGACTTCTCGCCTCGGCGATGGCCGGGCTGGCGCTCCTGGCGGGACGAAGCCGGCCCCGGCACCGCCGCCTCTTCTTCGGCGGCCTCGCGCTCCTGCCGGTCGGCCTCGGCATCCCGCTCCTGGCGGCGGGGGTCGAGCTTCCGGTCGCCACGCTCACCGGCGCCACGCTCCTCGCGCTCCTCGCGGTGGAAGCGCGCGCCGCGCGCCTCGGCGAGCGGGAGGTGGCCCGCGGCGCCGCTCTGAGGGCCGAAGAGCTCGAGGCGAGACGCGTCGCGGTCCACGAGATGAAGACTCCCCTCACGGCCGTCCGGGGCCTCACGCAGCTCCTCTCCGGTTTCGACCTCTCTCCGGCGGAGCGCGCGCGCGTCGTCGGGATGGTGGGCGAGGAGACGGAGCGGCTCGGCGAAATGATCGAGGCGCTGAACGCGGTGGAGAAGATGCGCCTCGCGAGCTTCGACGCGACGGCCCGCCCCGTCGATTTGGGCGCGCTCGCCGCGCGTCGGGCCGCGGCAATCGGAGCGGGAGCGCCCGGTCGCGTCTCGGTCGAGGCCGGCGATGGTGTCTTCGTCCTCGGGGACGAGGCCTTCCTCGCCCGCGTCGTGGACAACCTCGTCTCCAACGCGCTGAAGTTCTCGCCGCCTTCCTCGCGGGTCCGGATCGCCGTCGCACTCCGGGAAGGCGACGCGCTCCTCACCGTGGCCGACGAGGGGCCGGGGATTCCCGAGGTCGAGCGGGAGCGGGTCTTCGGGAGGTTCATCCGCGGCAGCGGGGCCGGGGGCGCCGAAGGGCTCGGGCTCGGCCTCTCGCTCGTTCACGAGGTGGTAACTTGGCACCGCGGGCGCGTCTCGGTGAGGGGCGCCGAAGGGACGGGAAGCGTTTTCGAAGTTGCCATCCCCGCCCTCCGCGAAGGTCACAGCACGGAGGAGCCGGACCCTGGCCACGATCCTGGTCGTTGACGACGACACCGCCATCCGCGAAACCGCCGCCCTCGCCCTCGAGAAGGCGGGGTACGCCGTCCGCCGGGCCGCGAGCGTCGCCGAGGCGATGTCCCTGCTGACGCAGCGGCCGGTCGACCTCGTCCTCTCCGACATCTACATGCCCGGCGAGGACGGCCTCTCGCTCCTCTCCCGCCTCAGGGAAGGACCGAAGCCCCCGAAGATCGTCCTGATGACGGCGCGGGGAACGGTCGAGACCGCGACGATCGCCGCCCGCCTCGGCGTGACGGACTACGTCGCCAAGCCCTTCGATCTCGCGCACCTCCTCGGGCGGATCGCGGCCGCCCTCGCACCGCCCGCGGCGGGAGGGGAGGCCGAAGACCCAGACGGGCCACGAAGCCTCATCGTCGGCTCGCACCCGGCGATGGTCGAGGTCTACAACGCCGTCGCCCGCGTCGCGCGCCTGCCGGTGACGGTCCTCGTCCTCGGCGAGACCGGCACCGGCAAGGAGCTCGTCGCCCGCGCCCTTCACCAGTTCGGCGCGCACCCCGACGGCCCGTTCGTCGCGGTCCACTGCGGAGCCATTCCCGACACGCTTCTGGAGAGCGAGCTCTTCGGGCACGTCCGCGGCGCCTTCACCGGCGCCGACCGTGACCGGCGCGGGGCGCTGCGCGAGGCGCAGCACGGCACCGTCTTCCTCGACGAGATCGGCGACGTCTCGCCCTCCTTCCAGACGAAGCTTCTGCGCTTCCTCCAGGAGAAGACGGTGCGGCCGGTCGGCGCGGAGCGCTCCGAGCCGGTAGACGTGAGAGTCGTCGTCGCGACGCACCGCGACCTCGCCGCGCTCTCGGCCGTCGGAAGCTTTCGCCAGGACCTCTACTTCCGCCTCGCCGGCTACGAGATACGCCTGCCGGCGCTGAGGGACCGCCTCACCGACCTGCCGCTCCTCGTCGAGCACTTCCGCGCCGGGGCCGTGAAGGAGATGGGGTTTCACGAAATGCCCCCCGCCTCCTCGGCCGTCCTCGCCGCCTTCGCAGCGCACGCCTGGCCCGGCCAACGTTCGCGAGCTGGAGCAGGTCGTGCGGCGGCTCCTGATCGACACAGGGGCGCTCTCCGACGCCGCCGCCGCGGAGCGATTCCTCGCGTCGTCGGGGCGGGCCGCGAAGCGGACGATGCCGGAAGAGCCCCCCGCTTCGGAACCCCGGGCCCCCGCCCCCTCCGGACCTGCCGATACGCTCTCGAGCCTCGACGACGTGGAGCGCCGACACATCCTCGCGGTCCTCTCCGCCACGGGAGGAAACCGATCTGCGGCGGCGCGGATTCTCGGCATCGAGCGCAAGACCCTCTCGCGCAAGCTGAAGGCGTGGGGCGCGGGCGACCCGGACGGGGACGACTCCGAGTCCCTCTGACCCTCCGGACTGCGTCCTTTCACCCCGCACTGCAGAACCTGCAGTCTCCGCAGGCGCACGCCCACTCCTCGAGATCGTCCCAGACCCGCTGGGAATGCGGGTTCTTCGGTTTGCCACGCCATTCGCACGAACCTGGCACGGCTCTTGGAATGGAGGAGTCCGAACCGGGAGCCGACGAGACCACCCGGCAGAGACGAAAAGGAGCACGACGATGAACAGCACCACGAAGCTCTCGACCCTCCTCGTGGGTGCCCTCTTCCTGACCGGAATGCTCGCCCTCCCCGCAGACGCCCAGCAGGGACCGGCGACCGGCCCCGGCACGCAGGCCGGCCAGGGCGCCGGCCAGGGGAACGGTCCCGGCGACGGCACCGCCCCCGCCCCCGCTCCGAAGGACGGCACCGGCTTCGGCAGGACCAGCGGGAAGGGCTCCGGGAGCGGCACCTGCGACGGGACCGGCGCCGGCCCCCGGGGAGGCTCCGGCACGAAGGGCGGGAGCTCCGGTTCGGGCCAGCGCCGCGCCGGCGGCGGGCGCGGCGGCCGCGGCTGACCGCCCGGCCGTAACCAACCCCGCAACGCACCCGGAGCGGTCCCGAGAGGATCGGGACCGCTCCTCTCCAATCCGATCGAGACCCTCCAAACGCACGAGAAATGAGCGGAACCAAGAGCCCGCAAGGAGAAAGCCATGAAAACCTCCGCCCTTTCGACCTTCGCCCTCCTCGCCTCCTTCGCCGTCTCCGCGCCGCTCGCCGCCGCCGGCCCCGGCAAGCCGACCGACCCGCCGTGCGACGGCCTCTCCACCTACATGGCGACCCTTCCCGTCGAACCTCTCAGCGACGTCGAGAAGGAAGGCCTGCTCTTCACCCGCGAGGAAGAGAAGCTCGCCCGCGACGTCTACACGGTGCTGGCGGCGAAATGGGGCCAGCGCGCTTTCACGGCGATCGCCGCCGCCGAGCAGCAGCACATGGACGCCGTGGCCTTCCTCCTGACGCGCTACGAGCTGGCCGACCCGGCTGCCGGGAAGGCTCCCGGCGTGTTCGCGAATGCGCGGCTCCAGGCCCTCTACGTGAGCCTCGTCGAGAAGGGGTCCGTCAGCCTCGTCGAAGCCTTCGTCGTCGGGGCGACGATCGAGGACCTCGACCTCGCGGACGTCGAAGAGCTGATCGCGGACGCCGACAACCTCGACGTCGACACGGTGATGCAGAACCTCGCGAAGGGCTCGCGCAACCATCTCCGCTCTTTCGTCGCCCTCCTCACCGCCTCCGGCGCGACCTACGTGCCCCAGTTCCTGAGCCCGGAGGAGTACGCCGGGATCATCTCGACGCCGGCCGAACGGCACGTCGTCTATGACGCGGCCGGCCTCCCCGTCGATGGGATCCCCGCTGGCCCGTGCGACGGTCTGGGGGCTGCGGCCGGTCAGCGACCCAGGGGACCCGCCGCGGGCCAGGGGAGCCCGAACGGCCCGGGAGCGGGCAGCGGCTCGGGGACCTGTGACGGCACGGGCCCGGGGAGCACCGCGGGCGGCGGCACCGGGAACGGTTCCGGAAACGGCGGCGGCCGCTGACACGCCCACGGACCGCGGAAAACCAGCGTCCTTCACCGGAGCGGGCGGCGAAAGCCGCCCGCTCTCGTCGTGCAGGCCGAGATCGCTCGACCGTTCGCGGCTCCGCCGTTTCGGGGCCAGGACGGTCCCTCACCGGCGGCTTGCCGTGTGCAGGCCGGGGTTCACCGTCATGACGTGGTACATGCCGTTCAGGTTCGCAATCATGTCTCGCAGGAGCTCGCGCATCGCCTCCTCGGAGGAGTGGCCATCCCTGAGGTCCTGCATCTCGCGCCTCAGCGCCAGGTCCAGCGCTTCCCGGGGTGACTCGTAGAGGCAGATCCCGGCGAAGACGTTCCAGTGCCGGCTCTCGTCGGCACCGTCTCCCTCGTTGCCCGGACGGAGGAAACTGTCGAGAACGAGAGGTCCGGGAAGAGCCTCGCGCGGGATCGACCCGTTCCAGGCGTACGGGATCCGGATCGCTTCGTCGAGCAGTCCGACCGCCTGCTTCTTGTCGCCGCCCTCGATGCGGAGCGCCTCGCGGACGAGGAGCACCATCGGCAGGTCGTGGTTCTCGACGTCGGGATTCCGGAGCTTGCGGCTCGTTCGCGAGACGGCTCAAAGGTACCCTGGATCGCGCTGCGCGCCGCCGACGAGAGCGCGGACGTCCTCCTCACGCGTCGTGCTCTCGTGGTACCGCCACTCGGCGCGGTGGAGGTCGCTCTCCAGGTCCGCCATGTTCCGCGGCGGTTCGAGCGATTCGTGATCGCAGGCCTGCCCGAGGTCCTCCTCGAGGTCGCGGGAGAGGTTCGTCCCTGCCCCGCTCCGCCATCACCAGCTCGGAACGGACGGCGACGCGATGGGTCGGGATGGCGAGCTCCCAGGAGGCGAAGGCGAGCCCGCCCAGGAGACGAGCCAGCAGTCCAGACGGGACCATTTCTTCGCGGATGGGCACCTCGAAGGACGATCGTCCCACGTGGCACCAGCCCGTCCCTGTCGGGCTGTTTCGGCAGCCGCGTGACACTCGAGTGGAAAATCAGGATCGGACCCTGTTCGTTCCTGACACCGACTGGTCCGACTGGTTTACTGGGTCTAAACTGCGGGCGCTGGAGGCACGATGTCGCGGACGTACACGGCCTACGAAGCGAAGTCCCGGTTCAGCGAGGTTCTTCGTCAGGTGCGGTCCGGGCAGAGCGTCATCATCGCCTACAGGGGCGAGCCGGTTGCGGAGATCCGTCCGCTCGACCCCGTCGCGCCCGGCCTGGCGGCCCGGCTGGACTCGATGGCGGCAGCGGGAACCCTTCTCCCACGCACGGCCGGCCGCGCACCCCTTCGACCTCTCGCGAAGCGGTCCGGCGCGCTGAAGCGTTTCCTCGCCGAGAGGGACTGAAGGCCTTGGCAAAGACTCCGCGCGCGGCTTTCATCGACACCTCGTGCCTCGTAGCGATCGCCCTCGGAGAGTCGGGCTGGGCGAAGGTGGCAGCCCGATTGGCGGCGTACGAATCGGTCTTCGCGGCGGGCCTCCTCGAAGCAGAGCTGAAGTCGGCCCTCTGCCGGGAAGGTGTCCCCGGCGATGCCGCCGCCGTCCTGCCCGCCCTCAGCTGGATCACCCCCGACCGGGCGCTCTCCTTCGAGATCGACAGAGTGCTCGCGGCCGGGTCCGTGAAGGGCGCCGACGCCTGGCACCTCGCGTGCGCCCTCTATCTCGCCCCGGACGGACACGAGATCGCCTTCGAGACGCTCGACCGTCGGCAGCGCGCGATCGCCGTGAAGCTGGGTTTCTCCTGAAGGACCTTCGCAGCGGTCCTGCCGAGAAATGGGAGGCCGCCAGAAGCCATCCTGGCCTTCATCCGCACGGCCGACGGAGATCGAGCGACCTTTCTCCGGACCCGCTGACTCGTGAAAAGGCCCGCCGGGTTTCCCCGGCGGGCCTTCCGTGCTCACCTGGTGAAGGCGGTGCGTCAGTCCTTGTACTTGACGACGAGGAACTTCTCGCCGGACCAGAACTTCGCGGCGTCGAGGATCTTGAGGGTCGAGTTCTTCTCGTCGGCCGCGACGAGCTCGTAGCTTCCCTGCGGATGCGAGGAGATCACCTGGACCTTCTTGATCGGAGCCGCGATGGCGAATTCCGTCTCCTTCGTGGTGTCGATCTCCTTGAAGAGGTCGGTTTCGAACTTCCCGGTCTGCACCCAGCTGCCGCGCATGCCGAGGAAGGCGCCCTTCTTCTCGATGACCCCTGCGGCCTGAAGCTCCTTCTGGCCGGCGATGGCGACGTGCGCCGTGTTGATCGTCTTCGTCTGGGTCTCGATGACCGTTTCCTTCTCCGCGATCGTCGCCGTCTGCTCCTCGACCTTCTGGGTCAGCCCGAGGACCTTCGTCTCGAGCTCGCCGATCATCGTCTCTTTCTCCTCGAGGGACTTCTTCATCTCGCCGATGAGACGCTCCATCGAGGTGACCTGCCCTTCGAGCTCGGTGACCTTCTTGCCGGAGGCCTTCGCCTTCGCGAGGGCGTCCTTCTTCTCCTGCTCGAGCCTGGCGAGCTTCTCGAGGTTCTCCTTGATCGCCTTGCGGATCGACTCGATCTCGGTCTTCAGCTCGTCGCGCCGGGTGCTGCGCGGCTTGCCTTCCTGGACGACCTCGATCGAGCTGCGGACGATCTGGAGCTCCTTTGCGCGGAGCTCCTCGAGGCTCGTGGCGACCTCGTCGAGCGTCGTCTGCATCTCGGTGCTCTCGACGCCGGCCGAGGTCAGCTGCCCTTCGAGCTGCTGCTTCTCCTGCGAGAGCTTCTGGTTGTCGGTCTTGAGCTGCTCGATTTCCTTCTTCCACCCGCAGCCCCCGAGGGCGAGCGCGGCGGCGAGGATCCCTGCAAAGGCGACGCGCGTCGCGGTAATCTCGTGGGTCATGGTGTTCCTCCTCATGAAAGTGCGTTACGGCATTCTCGGGTGACGGAGAAGACTACTCCAACCCGGGGCCAGGCGGTCCGGAGGGCATCGACTGGCTCTGACGGGTGGGGATCGGTCCTTTCGGCGGCAAGCCCGGACCTGGGACGGAAGTTACTCTAAAGATGCTACTTAGCAGCCCACTCCGCTGTCGCAGAAACCGCGTCGCGGAGTCCTGCGTCGTCTTCACTGACCGAACGAGTGCAATGACTTCATGGCAGTGATCGATCCTCGCGGCGCAGGTCGAGAGCTGGGTCCAGCCGGTCTCGATCCTCCTCGCGCTGCCGCTGACCGTGCCGTTCGCGCTCCTCTCGATCGTCGTCCTGAACCCGTCGATCGACATCTTCTCGTCGCTCGGCATCCTCGTGCTCTTCGGCTTCGTGAAGAAGACCGGCATCCTCCAGATCGACGACGTGATCCAGCTCCGGAACCAGCGGGTCGAACGCGACGAGGCGATCCGCCGGGCGATCGCGAGCGTCATCATCGGCGGGCAGACCCTCGCGCTCGTCCTCACGCTCGTCGGCACGCCGGTCGCCTACAGCACGTTCGACGACCGCGACCGGAAGAAGCCCCTGCGGAGGTTCCTCGGAAAGCTCGTCCCCGCGCTCGCCCCGTTCCGGACGGCTTCGTGACGGCCGCCGGCGGTGCGATGATTCCGCCTCGGTAGAAGGAGCAGACGGCCATGTCGAACGTTCACAGAAAGCGCGGGACCATCGCGATCCTGACGGGAGGCGGGGACGTCCCCGGGCTCAATCCCGCGATCCGGGCCCTCACCGTCCGCGCGCTCCGGGAGGGCTACCGGGTCCTCGGGATCCGCCGCGGCTGGGCCGGGCTCATCGAGCTCGACGGAGACCGGGACCGACCCGACGGCGACTGCGTCGTCGAGCTGTCCGAGGAGGTCGTCAACAAGGTGGGTCGGACCGGCGGGACGTTCCTCCACACCTCACGGACACGACCCTCCCACGTCCCGAAGGCGAACGTCCCGGACCATCTCCGCGACAGGTACACCGAAGAGATGAACGACCTGACTCCCGAGGTCCTCGCCAACATCGGGAAGCTCGGGATCGACGTCCTCGTCCCGATCGGCGGCGACGACACTCTTTCGTACGGCGTCCGCCTCCACAAGGAGAAGGTCAAGGTCATCGCCATCCCGAAGACGATGGACAACGACGTCCCCGGGACCGACTACTGCATCGGCTTCTCGACCTGTGTCACGCGGACCATCGAGCTGACCCACGCGCTCCGGACCTCGGCCGGGAGCCACGAGCGCTTCCTCGTCATCGAGGTGTTCGGGCGATACGCCGGTTTCACGGCCCTCCTGCCGACGATGGCGGGGGCCGCGAACCGCTGCGTCATCCCCGAGCACGCCTTCGACGTCGACCGGCTCGCCGAGCTTCTCATTGCCGACCGGGACTCGAACCCCAGCCGCTACAGCGTGGTCCTCGTCTCGGAGGGGGCCAAGATCGCCGGGATGAACGAGATGGTCTTCTCCGACCAGGAGAAGGACGCCTACGGGCACAAGAAGCTGGGCGGAGTCGGCGACCTCGTCGCCGAGAAGCTCAAGCAGCTCTCGCCGAAGCACGCCGGAGGCCGACGCATCAACACGATCAGCCAGCGCCTCGGCTACCTCGTCCGCTGCGGCGACCCCGACGCCCTCGACTCGATCGTCCCGATGGCCTTCGGCAACCTCGCGATGGACCTGATCCTCGAGGGGACCTACGGCCGGCTCGTGAACGTGAGGAACGGCCGGTACGACAACGTCCCGGTCGACGTCGTCACGAGCCGGAAGAAGACGATCGACCTCGACAAGCACTACGTCGTCGACCGCCTGCGGCCTCGTTACGAGAATTTCAACAACAAGCCCCTGTTCATCATGACGAGCGACTACTGAAGCACCGGAGACGATCCGTGTGCCGGAATCCGGTCTTCCGTCGTGACCTCGCCCGGGGGGAGAGGGCGTGATCCGGCTCTACGGCTTCGTCGAAGGGGGTCTCCGGGCGCTCCACCTCGAGGCGGGGGGAGAGGCCAACGGCCCGGAGTGGGACGCCGTCGGCTGGGTCGACCTGCTCGACCCGGACCCCGAGGAGAAAGTCTGGGTCGAGCGAGTTTGGGGCATCGAGATCCCCTCCCGCTCCGAGATGCGCGAGCTGGAAGCCAGCTCGCGCTGCTACCAGGAGGCCGAGAGCCTCCACCTCCTGACGGCGTTCGTCGTGACCGACCCGGGCCCGGCGCGGACGGTGGACGTCTGGTTCAACCTCCACCGGGGACGCCTCTTCACCGTGCGGCCCGAGAAGCTCTCTCCGTTCCGCCTTTTCCGCCTCCGGGCGCAGAGCCAGCCGGAGGAGGTTCGCGAGCCGATCGACATCCCGCTCGGGATCATCGAGGCCGAGATCGACGTCCTCTCCGACGTCCTGGAAGCCGCCTACGCCCGCCTCGAGCGAGTGAGCCGCTCCGTCCTCACGGAGGGCGCTCGCGACCTCGAGGACCTCCTCGAGAAGCTCGCCGCCGAAGAGGACCTCCAGGGAAAGACGCGTCTCGTCCTCCTCGACCTCCGCCGGAGCCTCTCCTTCCTCATGCGCTACGTCGTCGGCGCGACGTCGAGGGCCAACGCCATCAAGGGGGCGCTGCGCGACATCGAATCGCTCACGAGCCATTCCGGGTTCGTCTTCGAGAAGGTCAAGTTCCTGATGGACGCGACGATGGGGTTCATCAACCTCGAGCAGAACAAGATCATCAAGATCTTCTCGATCGCTGCCGTCGTCTTCCTCCCGCCGACGCTCGTGGCGAGCATCTACGGGATGAACTTCCGCGTCCTGCCGGAGCTGGCCTGGCCCCTGGGCTACCCCTTCGCCCTCGCCCTGATGGTCCTGTCCGGGATCGCCCCCTACTGGATCTTCAAGCGGAAAGGCTGGCTCTGACGGACGGCGGGCCGCGCGCGGCGGCCCGTCAGCCCTGGCGTTTCAGCTCGGCGAGAAGGCGCCTCAGCGCTGCGTCTCCGTCGTCGGGCGGCAGAGGGCAGGAACCTGCCCCGCGGTGCCCGCCGCCGCCGAACAGGGACATCGTGTGCCCGATGTCGCTCCAGCTCGACCGCTCGAAGATGTTGTGCCCCACGGTGGCCATGACGGCCTCGCGCCTCGGCCCCCACTGCAGGCGGACGGAGACGGTCGCCTCCGGGAAGAGCGTGTAGACGAGAAAACGGTTTCCGACCGGGATCTCCGGCAGCCCCCGGAAGTCGGTGACGACGACGTTCGCCTCGACGCGGGAGCAGGCCAGGAGCGCCGCCCGGAACTTCTCGTCCTCGGCCCGCATCCGCTCCACCCGCTCGACGACCTGAGGGGTCTTCAGGACCGCATCGAGCGGCATCGACCGGAGGGCCATCCCGAGGAAGAGAAAGTAGTCGCGGAACGTCCCGAGCCCGGTCCGCGAGTCGATGGTGAACCCGAGGAGGAGGACCCGCTGCGGGCTCAGGATGTCCTGGCGGGTCAGGTTCGCGGAGTCGAGGCGGTCGGTCCCTTCGAGGAGCTCGCCGTAACGCTCGAAGATTCTCGGGCCCCGCTTCTCGGCGTAGTAGTCGTGGACGAGCCGTGCGGTGGATGGGGCGAAGCCGTGCCGTCCGTGGAACGCCTCCGCCGGCCTCGGGTTGGCCTCGACGAGCTCGTGGTGGTCGAACCACAGCGCGCAGCGCGGGTGGTACGGGAGGTTCGCGAGGACGTCCCCCTCGTGGACCTCGAACGTCCCGTCGGTCAGCGCCTGGGGGTGGACGAGCTCGATCGATTCGACCTGCTCGACCGAGGTGATGAGCACCGAACAGGTGAGTCCGTCGAGGTCTCCCCGCGTGACGAGCCGCATGGCGAACGCTTTACCTCTCCCTCTTTCTGCAGGCGCCTGCAGCCCGGAGCGTATCGCGACAGGGCGGTGCCCGGGTGAGGGAAAGGCGGCCCCTCCTTTCGGGGGGCCGCCGTCCGGTGCCTTCTAGACCCTCTCGAAAACCGTCGCCACGCCCTGGCCGAACCCGATGCACATCGTGGCGACGCCGGTCGTCGCGTTCTTCGCCTTCATCAGGTGGAGGAGCGTCGCGCAGATGCGCGCGCCCGAGCAGCCGAGCGGGTGGCCGAGCGCTATCGCCCCGCCATTGAGGTTCACCTTCTCGTCCGCGACGTCGAGGAGCCCGAGGTCCTTGATGACCGGGAGCGACTGCGCCGCGAAGGCCTCGTTCAGCTCCCAGAGGTCGACGTCGCCCGACTTCATGCCGATCCGCGCGAACGCCTTCTTCGTGGCGGGCACCGGCCCGTAGCCCATGATCGACGGGTCGCAGCCGGCGGCCGACATCGACCGGATCTTCGCCATCGGCGTCACGCCGATCTCCCTGGCCTTCTCGGCCGACATCACGAGGAGCGCCGCGGCGCCGTCCGAGATGGCCGACGAGTTGCCGGCGGTGATCGTTCCGCTCTTCGGGTCGAAAGCGGGCTTGAGCTTGCCGAGCCCCTCGAGCGTCGTCTCGGGGCGGACGACCTCGTCGTAGTCGTAGAGCTTCAGCGCGCCGTCCTCGTCGTGGCCGGCGAGGGGGACGATCTCCGCCTCGAAGGCGCCGGACCGCATCGCCTCGGTCGCCCGCATCTGGGAGCGGTACGCGAACTGGTCCTGCTGCTCGCGGGTGATGCCGTGGAGGCGGCCGAGGTACTCGGCGGTGAGGCCCATCGCGCCGGCGGCCTTCGCGTTGCGCTTCGAGTTCGCAGGGTTGAAGTCGACCCCGTGGGTCATCGGGACGTGCCCCATGTGCTCGACGCCGCCGACGACGAAGAGGTCGCCATAGCCCGCCATGATCGCCATGGCGGCCGAGTGGAGGGCCGTCATCGACGACCCGCAGAGGCGGTTGATCGTCTGCGCCGGCACCTGCTTGGGGATCGGCGTCATGAGCTGGATGAAGCGGGCCACGTTGTAGGCCTGCTCGAGCGTCTGCTGGACGCAGCCCCAGATCACGTCGTCGACCTCGGCGGGATCCACCGCGGGGTTGCGCACCAGGAGCGCGTTGACGAGGTCGGCCGAAAGGTTCTCGGCACGGACGTTCCGGAAGATGCCGCCCTTCGAGCGGCCCATGGGGGTGCGGACGGCATCGACGATGACGACGTCTTTCATCTCATCACTCTCCGTGGAAGCCCTTGCCGGCGGCGGCAAGGTCGCGCAGCTGCTGCGTCGGGGCATAGAGGGCGCCGAGCGCCGCGTTCTTCTCCGCGCCCGCAAGGAGCGCCGGGGCTCCGGTGGCGTCGGCCCAGCGGAAGATCCCGCCGCGGAACGGCGGGAAGCCGAGGCCGTAGACGAGGGCGATGTCGACCTCGGTCGGCGAGGCGACGATGCCGTCCTCGAGGCAGCGAGAGCACTCGAGGAGCATCGGCAGCAACATCCGCTCGACGATCTGGGCGTCGGAGACCTCGGGCGTCGCGGTGGCGTGGGCCTTCAGCAGCTCGTCGGTGAACGAGTCGACCGTCTTCTTCGGACCGCCCTTCTTCTGCGGCTCCCAGACGTAGAAGCCCTTCCCGTTCTTCTGGCCGAAGCGCTGGGCGGCGAACATCTTCTCGATGGCGCTCTCTCCCTCGTGCGACATCCGGTCGGGGAAGGAGGCGGCCATCACCTCGTCGGCGTGGACGCCGGTGTCGATCCCGACGACATCGAGGAGGAGGGCCGGGCCCATCGGCCAGCCCCACTTCTCCATCACCTTGTCGACGCGCTTGTAGTCGACGCCGTCCTTCAGGAGCAGCTCGAAGCCGGAGAAGTAGGGAAAGAGGACGCGGTTGACGAGGAAGCCGGCGCAATCGCCGACGACGATCGGGGTCTTCCCCATCGCCTGCGCCCACGCGACCGTCGTGGCGATCGCCTCGGGGCTCGACTTCGCTCCGCGGATGACCTCGACGAGCGGCATCCGCGGGACCGGGTTGAAGAAGTGCATCCCGCAGAAGTTCTCGGGGGCCTTCAGCGCCTCGGCGAGGCGGGTGATCGAGATCGTCGAGGTGTTCGACGCCAGGATCGTCCCCGGCTTCACGCTCGCCTCGAGCTCGGCCAGGACCGACTTCTTCACCTTCTCGTTCTCGACGACCGCCTCGACGACGATGTCGACGGCGCCGAAGTCGCCGAAGGAGAGGGTCGGCGTGATCCCGGCCAGGACCTGGGCCATCTTTCCGGCGGTCATCTTGCCGCGGTCGACCTGCTTCTCGAGGAGCTTGGCCGCCTCGCCCATCCCGAGCTCGAGCGCCTTCGGCGCGATGTCCTTCATCAGGATCGGCGTCCCCTTCGACGCGGACTGGTAGGCGATGCCGCCTCCCATGATCCCGGCGCCGAGGACGGCCGCCCGCTGCACGGGTTTCGCCCCCTTCGACGCCTTCTTCCCGAACTTCTTGACGAGCTGGTCGCCGAGGAAGACCGAGACGAGGCCGTGGGCCGTCGGCGTCTTCGCGATCCTCGCGAAGGTCGCGGCCTCGATCTTCAGCGCCTCGTCGCGCCCCAGCCCGGCCCCCTTCTGCATCGCCTCGATCGCGGCGACGGGAGACGGGTAGTTCGGGCCGGCCTTGCCGCCGACGAATGCCTTCGCCCCTTCGAAGACCATCCCCGCCTCGATCTCGTTGAGCGGGAGGGGCGCCTTCTTCTCGTCGACCCGCTTCTTCCAGTCGAGCTTGCCGTCCGCGGCGTCCTGGAGCATCCGGAGGGCGACCTCGCGGAGCTTGTCCGGCGCGCAAACCGCGTCGATCGCGCCGATCTTGAGCCCCTCCTCGGCCGGGTACTGCTCCCCCGTGGCGATCCACTCGATGGCGTTGTCGGCCCCGCACATCCGCGAGAGGCGGACCGTGCCGCCCCAGCCCGGGAAGATGCCGAGCTTGGTCTCGGGGACTCCCACCCTGGCCGCCGTCGAGGCGGCCCGGAAGTGGGCCGAGAGCGCGAGCTCGAAGCCGCCGCCGAGGCAGAAGCCGTTCAGCGCTACGACGGACGGGCAGGGGAGGTCCTCGATGGCGCTGAAGACTGCGTCGGCCTGGAAGAGCCACGCCGTCAGCTCTTCCTCGGTCCGCCGGAAGTGGCCGAGGAACTCGGTGACGTCGGCGCCGACGATGAAGACGTCCTTGCCGCTCGTCACGAGAAGCCCTTTCGGGGGTGCCTTCGTGAGGCCTTCCACGGCCTCCTTCAGCTCGGCCATCGTCAGGGCGTTGAACTTGTTGACGGAATCCGTCTTCAGGTCGAACTTCAGCTCGACGAAGCCTCCGTCCAGCGGAAAGGTCTGAACTGCCTGTCCTTCGTACTTCATCCGCCTCTGCTCCTTCTTCCGGGTGCGTCGCAAACAGGGCCCGAATCGGTCTGTGATCATATCCGCCGCGCCGCAGCAAAAGCACCGAAAAATGAGCCGCTCCTCATCTCCGGGACTCCAGGGGTCTGGTCGACGCTCTGCACTCTGCGGGACCGGGGACCATGGGCCCCCCCCAGACGATCCCTGCGGTGCGCGGCGCCCGCCGGGGCGTAGACTTCGAGCCAGATCCTGATCTTCGAGAGCCGGAAAGGGGGGGCGCCATGTCCTTCGTTTCGTCCGAAGAGAAGACCCTCGCTTTCGTCGCCGCGATGCTCGGGGCCTCGCCCAAGGGACCGCCGAAGGCGCGCGACCGGCGGCGCCCCGTCGTCACCGTGTCACGGCAGACCGGGGCCGGGGGAAACGCCTTCGGAGAGGCGCTCTGCGGTCACCTTGAAAAGACCCAGCCAAAGGGCCGCGGGCCCTGGGCCGTCGTCGACAAGGAGCTCGTCGACAAGATCCTCGAGGACGAGGCCCTTCCCGAGCGCCTCGCCTCCTGGTCGCCCGAGGACCACCTCTCGGGCGTCTCCTTCGTCATCGAGGAGCTCCTCGGCCTTCACCGGGCCTCGTCGAGGCCCGTCCAGGAGACGACCGAGACGATCCTGAGGCTGGCGGAGATGGGAAACGTCGTCCTCGTCGGACGCGGGGCGAACGTCATCCTGGCGCACCTGCCGCAGGCCTTCCACGTTCGGCTCGTGGCGTCGCTCGAGACCCGGGTCCTGAACATCGCCGAGCTTCGCGGCCTGTCGAAGAAGGCGGCGCTGGCCTATGTCGAGGCGGAAGACAAGGCGCGCCGGCGCTTCATCCGGCGCTACTTTCAGGTCGACGTGACCGACCCGCTCCGCTACAACCTCGTGATCAACGTCGACCGGATCCCGATCGACGAAGCGGCGCACATCGTCGGCGACGCCGTCCTCGCGCGGGCCTGACGGGACCAGCCTTCCGTTCCCGTCAGTAGGCGCCGCACTTGGGGCAGAGATCGGCGTAGAGGTCGTCGAGGTGCCCCTCGGCTTCGGGACCGACGAAGCCGCAGCGGGGACAATGGAAAGAGAAGTAGCGAATACGCCCTTCGCGGTGACAGCGCGGACAGTCGACGGTGCCGGTCCCCCGGCAGAAACCGCAGAGGATCCACAGCTCCTCGTTGCCTTGGAACCGCATCCGCCCGCTGGAGCTGCATCGCACACAGGCTCCCCCGAGGCCGGTCCCCTTGCACGTCGGGCACCTGGCGAGTCTCTCGCTGGCGAGCATCCTGACCTCCCCGGCCCCCCGAGGCTGCGGGCTCCATCCGGAACATCGGGATCGTCTGCCGAAAGTCTACGCCCGGAGAGCCTCGGCGATCACCGCTGAAAGGCGTAGGAGGCTTTCAGGAAGAGCTGCCGGTTCTCCGGCGGGAGGCCCCCTTCCTCCGAAAGCGTCCGCGCATCGCCGTAGCCGAGGAAAACGACGCTCTGCCAGTTCAGCCTGTAGGCGACGAGGGCCGAGGCCGACAACGAGCCCGACCTCTCCTCGACGGGCTCGGCGTAGAGCTCGGGATTGGCGCGCGTCTCCACGTACTGGCCGATGACGCGCACGTAGCTCCTCGCGGTGAGGGTCCAGGTGGCCTTCAACCGCTCGACGAACGCCGTGAAGAGCCGCTTCGATTCGGGCTCGCCCTCGGGCTTCACGTCGAGCCACTGGATCTCCCCCTGGAGGTCGAGCTCGAGGTGGTCACCGGGCCGGACGATGGCGCTCGCCGCCGCCCGCCCGCCGTGCCCCCGGCGCGCGCCGGCGAAGTCGATCTCCTCTCCGATCGACCCCTCGAGGGACACCCTGCCGAGCCAGCGGACCGGGGCCGCGCTGAGGCTGTACTGAAGGTACTTTCGCGGGAGAGCCGTGTCCCCGGCGAGGACCTTGTCGCTCCGGAGCTTGAGGTAGCCCGAACCGTTGAATCTGCTGCTGAAGCCGACGCCGACCGAAACGACCTGGCTGAGGAGGTCTCCCTCGCAGTCCGTGATGTAGTCGCCGAAGACGTAAGGCCTCACGCGCGAGAAGAAGCCTTCCGGACGGAACGTGTAGCCGCCTTCGACGAACCCCTCGCGAAACCCGACCTGCGGCACGAACCCGAGGTCGGCCCGGAACCCGTCGGAGAAGTCCTTGTACTCGACGCCCCAGTCGACCTTCTCGGTCGAGTGCGCCCACCAGACGTCGGCGCCGTGGCCCGACAGGGTCTGCCCGGTCCACTCCGCCGCGAGCTCGGGGCGGTCCGGCGTCTCACTCCGCGAGAAGAGGAGCTGACCCGTGACCGTGTCCGCCTCGGTCGGGCTGAAACGGAGGTCGGGACCGAAGACCCGGTTGTTGCCCCCTCCACTGATCTCCTTGTCGGTGACGAGGAACGAGACGAAGGACCGGCCGAGGTCGTGGCGGACGCGGCCCACCAGGTCGAGGGAGGAGAAGTCCTGGTCGGCGACGTCCGAGCCGTTCGGCCCCGGCAGGATCACGCTGCCGCCCCCGCGGTCCTCGGCCACGAGAGCCGTCCAGCTCGTGCTCCCGAGCTTTCCCGTTCCGCGTAGCCCCCAGCGGGGCGAGGTGATCGACCTCGTGTAGACGGCTGACACGGGCGTCGCGAGGAGATCGACGCCCTCGAGGAAGAACGGCCGCTTCTCGGGGTAGAAGAGGGCGAACCGCTCGTTGACCCCGATCTGCGCGACGTCCGACTCGATCTGGGAGAAGTCGGGGTTGAGCGTGCCGTCGAGGGCGACCCCCGCAGAGGGAGTCCACTTCACGTCGAGGCCTCCGTCGACCTCCGCCGGCTTCCCCACGAGGCCTTCGCCGTTCTCGCGCGGGACCGTCTCCTGCGAAGCGGTGACGTAGGGGGCGGCCACGAGGTTCCCGCCGGCAGGCAGGCCCTCGAGCCCGGTCAGGACGTTCTCGGAGCAGATGAAGCAGTTCCGGCCGCGGGGCAGCCTCGCCGAGAACATCTGGTAGCGGAAGTCCCTCGGGCGGTTCCGGTAGACGAGGATTCCCCACGTCTGCGGGTCTTTCCGCTCGTAACGCAACGAGGAGAAGGGGATCCGGATCTCGAGCGTCCAGCCGGAGGGCGTGATCTTCCCGGCCGAGTCCCAGAAGAAGTCGGGTGCGGAGTCCTCGTTGCCGTCGTCGGTGACGGCGTCGTACTGGATGCCGCGCGGGTTCGCGAGGAAGAGGATGGCCGTCCGCCCATCGTTCCGCGTGTCGAGGATGATCCCGCCGTCGTCCGTCTCGCTGCCCAGGGCGTCCCTCTGCGAGAAAGGGGCCCGGATCTTCGCCGGCTCCGGGTCGTCGCACTCGAGGGCCGCGTAGAGAAACTCCTCGTCGTAGGCGAGCCGGGCGACGGTCCTCACCTTCGGCGGGAGGTTGTCTCCCGGGTTCGTCTCGTAGAACGTCTCGACGCGGGTCGCTCCGCTCCACCCGGCGTCTTCGAGACCGCCGTCGACGGCGATGGGACCCGCGGCGCGGGAAACCCGGATCTCGGCCCCTCGCAGGTCGTCCGCCTGTGAGGGCCGACAAAGGGCCGGCCTGGCCAGGACGGCCAGCCCGGCAAGGAGGAGGAGGGAACCACGGGCTGTCACGCGAACTCTGGTACGAACGGGCGGGCCCGTGGTTTCGGCCTCTTTCGCGGCGTCCCTACTCCGGCCGCTTCGGCTCGTCGGGCAGGGTCCGGGCCTTCAGCCGGTCGCCTCCGTCCTTCGCGATGTGCCGGTACCACTCGTCGGGGTAGCGCGGGTGGGTCACGTTCCCCTGCGTGTCACGGACGTTCCCGTCGAGGTACTTCCACATGAGGAACTCGCCGAGCTTCTTCCACCGCGCGACGACTTCGTCGCCCGCCGCGACGGAGTACTTCGTCAGGTAGTCGCGGGCCGCCGCGGGAGAATCGGCCGCGAGCCTCAGCGCCGTCTTCTCGATCTCGGGCTGCTCGGCGAGGAACCTCCCCTCGAGCTCGCCCTGGACGCGGCGGACGTCCTGGATCATGTCGCTGTAGCGCGAGTAGGCGAAGTTCGAGACGAAGTTGAAGACCCAGAACGCCGAGTCCCACGAGAAGGCCGAGAAGTCGGCCGTCCCGACGGCGAAGCTCTTCGGCACCTCGCGGATGCCGCAGTACATCGGGGTGTAGACGGTGGAGTAGGTGTCGTCGAGGCCGAACCAGAGGACGCCGCCGACCGGGTTCGGGAGCGACGACCGGAGCTGCGCGACGAACGAGTAGCCGGTCTGCTGCGTCGAGATCGCCCGCTCGTGGACGTAGTCGACGTCGTCCACCTTGAAGCCCATCGGGCGCCAGCGGTACGGGAGGACGAACGGCCCGGCGCC
Organism: uncultured Holophagales bacterium; assembly: GCA_963696015.1. Taxonomy (GTDB): domain Bacteria; phylum Acidobacteriota; class Thermoanaerobaculia; order UBA5066; family UBA5066; genus UBA5066. Next base: position 37,125 of record CAVOJA010000141.1, on the reverse strand, counting down.
GATGTCCTTCGTCATGTCGAGCTCGGTCCCCTCGAAGTGGTCCCGCATCAGCTCCATGACGTCCTTCGTCGAGAGCTTCCTGTCCGGCTTGATCGCCCAGGGCATCGGCTTGGCCCCCGGGACGGCGAGGATCCAGTCGGACGAGAGGTTCAGCGACGGCGCCGCGCGGCGGAAGACGCTCCAGACGCGCCCGTCGCAGCTCCGGAGCGTGCTCGCCCGGAGGGGCGCGTAGGCGTCGGCGAACGAGAACTCCTCGTCCTTCCCCGCAAACCACCCCTTCTCGCGCGCGAAGGAGATGACGTCCTTCGAGAAGAGGACGTTCTTCGGGTCGTTCAGCGGGAACTGCCGGATTCGGGGCTGGTTCGCGTGGGCCGAGATCATCCCGTCCGGGACCTTCACGGCGACCCAGACGGCCCCCTTCTGCTTCTCTCCCTTGCCGATGATCTCGAGCACCCAGGCCTCGTTCGGGTCGGCGATCGAGATCGACTCGCCGCTCGAGGCGTAGCCGAGCTCGTCGACGAGCTTCGTCATGACGTCGATCGCCTCGCGCGCCGTCTTCCCGCGCTCGAGGCCGAGCCACATGAGCGAGCCGTAGTCGATGATCCCGGCCGGCCCGGCGAGCTCCTTGCGGCCGCCGAACGTCGTCTCGCCGATCGAGACCTGGTGCTCGTTGATGTTCCCGACGACCTGGTACGTGACGGGCACCTGCGGGATCCGGCCGAGCGTCTTGCCGGTGTCCCACTCGACGATCTCGCGCATCGCGCCGAACGGGTGGATCCCGGCCGGCGTGAAGTAGAGCTCGCCGTAGAGCTCGTGGCTGTCGGCGGCGTAGGTGATCATGGTGGAGCCGTCGGCCGAGGCCCCCTTCGTCACGAGGATGTTCGTGCAGGCGAGGGCGTCGGGCGCGGCGAGGGCGAGGGACGTCGCGAGGGCGAGGAGGGCAGCGGGTTTTCTCATGCGGGGTTCGCGGCTCCTTGACGGGGCCGCCCTGCCCGCGTGCGCCGCGGGGAGCTGCCCCGGCGGGGATCGTACCGGAGGCCGGGCCTCTGCGCCCGCCGCGACACGGTCGCGGCGGGCGCAGGCCATCGCCCTTACTTCGAGAGGAGCGTCCAGGCGCCGATGGCGAGGAACCCGACGCCCGCCACCGTCTTCAGCAGCCTCGGCGAGGCGAACCGCTCCAGCTGCGAGCCGAGGAGGACGCCGATCGCCGCGGCCGCCGTGAGGGCGAGCGCGGAGCCGGCGAAGACGGCCCACTTGCTGACCTGCCTGTCGGCCGAGAAGAGGAGCGTGGCGAGCTGCGTCTTGTCGCCGATCTCGGCCACGAAGACGGTAACGAAGACCGTCGCGAACGTCTTCCAGTGCATGGGCGCGCCTCCGCTCCGGTCGCGCGACCGGAGCCGGGGAGGATAGCGGAAGCCGCTCGCGCCGGGGGCCTCCCGTCGCTACGATGCTCCCGTGGCGTCCGGCATTCGCGGCCCGTCCCGGCTTGGAGCGCTCCTCGCGGTGGCGATCGCGGCGACGGCCGTCGCCCCCCGGTCGGCGCGCACCGACGGGTCGGGGGAAGACCTGCCGAAGTGGGGCGTCATCTCCCGGCCGAAGGGCTTCTCGAGCATTCGCCTCATCGCACCCCCCGGGCTGGCGGTCTTCCTCGGCGACGTCCCGGTCGGGACGACCGACGTCCTGCGCCAGGGGCTCGTCCTCGAGGACCTGCCGGCGGGCCGGTACGTCCTCCGCGTCGAGAAGGCCGGCTTCGAGCCGAAGATCGTGACGATCGTCGTCGCGGAGGGGGACACGAAGGAGGTCCGCGTCCTCGCGCTGCGCCCGAAGGCGACGCCGACGCCCGCCCCGCCCGGCACGGCACCGCCCGCCGCCGGCACGCCCCCGGCCGGCGCGCCCGCGCCCGTCCGCGCCGTCGTCCTCGAGCGCAGGCCCGTCACGGGGGGCACGCTCGTCGTCGGCATCGCCTCGAGCGCCGTCGACGCCCTTCCTCTCCTCGAGGACCTGAAGAGGGAGTGCGGCTGCGCGGCCGCGCTCGAGGATATGAAGAAGAGGAAGGACGGCCTGTACGAGTTCCGCGTGAAGCTGCCGAAGGGCTCCGGCCCGTAGGCCTCGCCGGCCGGGCCGCCTTTCGATGCGCGGCCGTTCGCTCGCTGCTCACTCGACGGGACCGTCGACGCGGCGGAGAATGCCGCCCGGGACGAATGCGGAGAGATGGAGTCCCATAGCACGGAGACGTCGGGGAGCGGAGCCGGGCGGTGGCCGTCGCTCGTCCCGCCCGTTCCCGGCGACCTCCTCGCCGGACGCTGGGAGCTCCGCCAGCCGTTGGGTCACGGCGGCTCCGGGCTCGTCTTCGAGGCGTGGGACCACGAGCTCCAGGCGGTGGTCGCGCTGAAGGTCCTTCGCCCCGACCGTCTCTCCGCCCCGTCCTTCGCCCGCCTTCGCCGGGAGGTGCGTGTCGCTCGCTCGGTCGCGAGCCCGCGCCTCGTCCGCGTCTACGACCTCGGCGAAGACTCGGGCCGGCCGTTCCTCACGATGGAGCTCGTCCCGGGCCCCTCGCTGCGCGAACGGATGAAGGAGCCGCTGCCCGTGGAGGAGGTCCTGCGGATCGGGGCTGAGGTCCTCGAGGGTCTCGTGGCGCTCCACGCCGCGGGAATCGTCCACCGCGACGTCAAGCCGGGGAACGTCCTCCTCGGCCCCGCCGGCGACGTGCGCATCGTCGACTTCGGCCTCGCGCGGAGCCTCGATCGCGAGGAGACGCGCCTCACCGAGACCGAGACGGCCCTCGGCACGGCCGACTACATGGCCCCCGAGCAGGCGCTCGGCCGGGAGCTGGACCCCAAGAGCGACCTCTACTCCTTCGGCGTCCTCCTCTTCGAGATGCTGACGGGGACGCTCCCGTGGAAGGCCGAATCGTCCTTCGGGTCCGTCCTCGCGCGGCTTCGCGAGAAGGCCCCCGACGTGAGGCGGCTGCGGCCGGACGCCCCTCGGTGGCTCGCGGAGGCCGTCGGCCGCCTCCTCGAGCGGAGGCCGGAGGACCGGTACGCCAGCGCGGAAGAGGTCCTCGCCGACCTGCGGCGCCGGAGCGTCGGATGGAGGCGCGTCCTGGCACGACGACGGCGCCCGCTCCTCGCGGCCGGGGCGGCGCTCCTCGTCATCGTCACCGCCGCTTCCGGCTGGCGCCTCGCCACGACGCGCACCTTCGAGGCGGTGGCCCCCGACGGCGAGTTCGGGGCGCGCGGCGTCGACGCCGCGGGGCGGGTCCTCTGGAGGCGCCCCGACCTCGACGGGGCCCGCTGCGCCGCCGTGGGTCGCTTCCGCCGGGACGGACCGAAGGAAGTCGTCGCGATCCTCGGACCGACTCAGTACGACAAGGACCCGGCCCGGATCTACACCCTCTCCTGCCTCGATTCGGCGACCGGCCGGGTCGCCCGCACCGTGAAGCTCGCCCCCAGCCTGACCGGCTTCCCCGAGCACGAGCGGCGATTCTCCATCACGAGCACCGAGGTCGCCGACACGAACGGGGACGGTCTCGACGAGGTTTTCGTCAGCTACATCCACATGTGGGGGCCGTCGTTCGTCCTCATGTGGAACCCGGCGGACGGGCTCTCGCGGATGGCCTTCGTCGGTGGCGGCCACCATCGCTTCGTGAGCGCCGTCGACCTCGACGGCGACGGCCGAAAGGAGATGGCCCTCCTCGGAATCAACAGCCCGTTCGGCTGGTACCGCGTTCTCGCCCTCGCGCGTCTCTGGACGAACGACCCGCCGGGCGCGCCTCCCAGGGCCTCCGATTTCGGTACCTTCTCGGCGGAGCAGACCTCCGGCGTCAGCGACCAGAACCTGATCGACTACGTCCTTCTCCCGCGGGCCAACTTCTCCGAGGACTCGCGCGAGCTCAGGACCGTCGACAATCGGACCTTCGTCCTCTCCTACGGGAACGACCGGAAGGAGTCCGTCGACCTCGCCGGCTGCGGGCTCCTCGCCTCCGTCGCAGGCGTCGACTGCGCCGCCCTGAGGCGAAGCCGGCTGGCCGCCTACGCGGGGCTCCGCGAAGGGCTGCGGATGGGTCGCGTCGGCGTCCTCGAGGAGGCGGTCGAGGCGTTCGACGTCGCCGAGCGCGACGCGCGGGCCGCCCGCGACCCGATCCTCGTCGAGCTCGTGAGGCGCTGGCGAGGCATGACGCTCCTCCTGCACGGACGCCGAGAAGAGGGCGAGGCCGTCCTCGCGGATCTCGCCCGAACCTCGGAGAACGCGCTCGAGATCGCAGACGACGCCGGCAGGGAGCTGCACAAGGCCGGCCGCATCCCGGAGGCCATCGCCTGGTACATCCGGGCGCTCGAGCGCGCCGGCCCCGAATACAGCGGGCGGTCCGTCACGTATCCCCGGGAAGGCCTCCTCCTCGCGTTCGCCGAGCTCGGACGGCTCGACGAGGCGGCTCGCTGGACCGAGCGCTGGGCCGCCGACCCGAACATGGGGTCGGCCGCGAGGGTCCCCTGGTACCGCGCCTTCCTCGCCTGGCGGCGCGGCGTTCCGATCGATCCTCCTCCTCTCACGATCGGCGCTTACGACCTCCTCCAGCTCTGGTCCTTCGAGATGCGACTCGCGCGCGGGGCCGACCCCACCTCGCTCCTCGCGGAGGCTCGCACGTACTTCCTGGACGCCGTCCGCGCCCGCGGGCCGCTCCTCTCGGTGCAGGCGGAGCTCCTCGCCCGGCTCGGTCGCCGCGAGGAGGCGCGCGCCGTCGCCCGCGAGGCCTTCCGCGAAACGAAGGACGCCCTGCGCGCCGAGGTCTGGACGCGCACCCACCTCAACCTCGTCGCCGAGCGCGTCGGCCGCCTCCTCGGCGGGACCGAAGCTCGCGAGGCCGAAGCGCTCCTCGAGTCGATCCGCGCGGAGGCGAGGCGGCCCGATCCCGGAGCGCGGACGCGATGAGAGAGGAACGACGTTTGCTTCCAGCGGAACGAGGTCACCGATGCTGAGGCTCGTCGTGAGATGCCGCCGGGAGACCCTCGTCTTCCCGCTCCCCGAGGCGGAAGTCACCCTTGGCTCGTCGTCCAAGGCCGACCTCGTGGTTCCGTTCTCAGGAGTCTCCCGCCTCCACGCGCGAGTCGCGGCCGAGCCGGGCGGCGTCCGGATCACCGACGCCGGTTCGAAGAACGGCGTGGTCTCGGGCGGTGAGCGCGTGCCGCACGCGAACGTTCTCCCAGGAGAATCTGTTCGCCTTGGCGATGCCACGCTCTACGTCGAGGAAGGCGCGGAAGCGGATGACCTCGCATTCAGCCTGGACGCATCGACCAGCCTCCCGACGAGCAGAAGTGTATCGACGCTGAGCGGCCCGCTCGACGCGCCGGCCTCCGCCCTTCGCCTCGTTCGAGAGATGGAGGCGCCCGGCCTCGAAACCCCGGCACGCCGACGCAGGCTGCTTCAGAAGGCGCGCGCGATTCTCGATGCCGAGTCCATCTTCGCCCTCGATGCCGCCGCTGTCGAGGCAGGGGTCCTGGAGTCGGACGGGCCGCTGCCGGATCTCGGAACTCTCGCGGCAATCTCTTCGGTCGCCCGGCCCCGGGCCTCCGTGCACCGCCCGGCCTGCGTCCACCTGCCTCCCGACCAGATCGCGATCGTCGCCCGCGCGTCGTCCACGACTGGCTCGCCGCTTCTCGTCGCCCTCCTCCCCGTCCGGCCCGGCTCCGACGTGCCCTGGAAGCGGGAGCTCCTCGCGTTCCTGGCCAGCCGCCTCCTCGAAAGGGGAGACGCCGCCAACGCGCCCTCGCCGCCCGCGGTGCCGCCCCCTCTGCACCTCCCCGACGGCCTCGTCACCGGCACTTCGGCGGCCTTCTCCGGCCTCCTCGCGAGCATCGAAGCCACCGTCGGAAGCGGCCTCGACGTCCTTCTCACGGGCGAGACCGGCACGGGGAAGGAGCTGATCGCGCGGACGATCCACGATTCGGGTCCGCATCCCACCGGCCCATTCGTCGCCGTCAACTGCGCAGCCATTCCGAACGACCTCCTCGAGGCCGAGCTCTTCGGAGTCCAGAAAGGGGCGGCCACGGGCGTCGAGCCGCGTCCCGGCCGGTTCCTGCAGGCCCATGGCGGGACGCTCCTCCTCGACGAGATCGGCGACCTCCCCGAGCCGCTCCAAGCCAAGCTCCTGCGCGTCGTCCAGGAGCGCGAGGTCCTCCCTCTCGGCGCCCTGGCGGCTCGCCGCGTCGACGTCCGGGTCGTCGCCGCCACGAACCGCGACCTCCTCCAGCGGATGAAGCAGGGGCTCTTCCGCCCCGACCTCTACTATCGCCTCTCCGCGCTCCAGTTCCACGTCCCGCCGCTCCGCGACCGCGCCGACGACCTCCCCGCCCTCGTCCTCGCGTTCGCATCCCGCGCTTCCGAGACCCACGGCAAGCGCGTCCGCGGCGTCAGCCGCTCGGCCCTCGACGTCCTCCTCGCCCACGACTGGCCCGGCAACGTCCGCGAGCTGGAGACCGCGGTCCACCGCGCCGTCCTCCTCTGTCCCTCCGGCGGCACGCTCCTCGCCGATCACTTCTCGCAGGTGAAGTGGGCGGTGGAGGAGAAGGCGAAGGAGACAGTTATCGGCGCCCCCGGCGAAGCGCTCATCGCTCCCCAGCCGCCTTCCCCGCCTCCACCGGCCGTCCCCGGTTATCTTGACCTCGAGGCCCGGCGCAACGCCGTCGAGAAGGAGACGATCGAGCTCGCACTCGCGACGGCCAAGGGGAACAAGTCGATGGCGGCGCGGCTCCTCAGGATCTCGCGGAACGGCCTCGCGGCGAGGATGAAGGCGCTGGCGATCGGGGGCTGACACGGGCTTCCGAACCGGGGCCCCCGGATCGGGCGACCTCGGTGTCGGAATCCTCGGGACGAACTCCCCGACACCGCAGAGCTGATCCTCGCGACGGCGGGGGCGAGCACGCACCTCGCAGGTCACCTCCAGTGATTCCTCGGGAACGGCCTCGCGACCCGTATGCGGGCCTCGAGGAGTGGGTCCACGAACGCGCTCGCGCGACAAGCAGCGCGTTCCTGGTGGGACCGGCCTTGCGCGCGCCTGGAGCGGCGCCGGCCACGTCCCGTCAGGTGGTGCGAGAGCGAAGGAACCACGAACCTGTTTGGGAGAACCCGGCAGACACGCACGAAGTGGAGCCTCCGCCTCTCTGCCGTGCGAGTGGACGGTCCAGGACTGTGGAGGAACGCTCTCCCGCGATTGAGCCCGGATGGCCGGACTCACGCACCCTGTGAGGACAACGGCCTCGGGCGTGTCTCAGGCGTCGTGCGAGAACGTAACGACGTAGTAGACGGTCGTCATCTCCTTCGCTCCCAGGAGCCCGGCCAGACAGCCCGGCGACGAGTGGACGCCGATTTCGTCGACCCTCTCGAAGAGCCAGCCCTTGGAGGCCATGTCGTTCACGACCCGCTCGAGGTACTGGGCAGCGATCTCCGCCGTCGAGGGGGCGGATCCGAGCATCGACTTCGCCGCGACGGCGAGGTTCGGCGGAATCTGGACCATCTTGTACGTCTTCACGATCGTGCCTCCCGTTCTTCACGCTGGTGCCGACGAAGAGCTGTCCGGTCTCCCGGCCGGCGTGCTGCCGCGACGTTCTCCCAGGGCCGCCCAAGGTCCCGAGCCGATAGCGTCGACGGCGCAAGCCTCTCTTCTCGCGGTGGTCAACCAGGCAACGAGGAGGCCGGCGCACTCGCGGCCGCCTTGCTGCCGGCGTCGGCTCACCGGGCGCCCTACATCTCCTTCACGATCTCGGCCTTCTTGGCGTCGTAGTCCGCCTTGCTGATCAGACCCTTCTTGAACAGCTGCTGGAGCTTCTGGAGCCGCTCCTCGGGGGACGCGGCTGACTTCTGGGCCGTAGTGCTCGTGCTGCCGCTCCCGGTCTTCGCTGCCGCGCCCGCCTGCGGTGCCGCCGGCGGCGACGCACGGACCGCCTCCACGGTCGCTCTCTCCTCGTACTGCTGGAGTTCCGAGTTCATCTGCTTCGCGCGGTTGCACTGGGCGATGGCGTTCGACACGATGTCCCCGGGATGCAGCTTCACCGTCTCCTGGAAGCTCTCGAGCGCCTTGTCGTACTCGCCAGCGACGAAATAGGACATCCCGAGGTTGTAGTAGGCGCGACCGAGGTGCTTCGGCTTGATCTCCGGATTCGTCTTGCAGGCCTCGACGTTGTCGATCGACGCCTTCAGCGCCCCCGCTGCGTCGCCCGCCTTGAGGGCCTGGTACGCCTGCTTCATTCCGCACTGCTTGTCGTCGTAGTAGATGAGATCCTGCCTCTCGGTCCAGGAGAAGAAGAGGCGCTCGATCTGATCGTGCACAACATCTGCGATCGCGGCGTCGAGGACGTCGTTCTCGTCCGGGTATTCGGGCCTTCCCCCCTCCGCCTCGTTCTTGCGGGACGGGGATGCGGCGAACTGGTATTTCTTGAGGATCTTCCCGGTCGTGAGGTCGACGACCTGGAGCGAGCCCTTCAGGTCGGCCTTCGTCGTCGAGATGTAGATGCGGACTCTCCCTTTCTTCCCACGATCCTCGTCACGGTAGGTCGGGTCCTGCTTCGTCTCACACCGCGTGACGTTGAGGAAGAGCAGCACACCGGAGCCGAGCATGCGGCCCAGCTCGGCCGCCTGGCTCGAGTCGACGTACCCGCTGAGGCTGAACTTGTGCTCGGCCAGGATCGAGTCGAGGTGCTGACGATCGAGGACCTCGACGTCCCTGTCGACGAAGAGGGCCGTGAGCGGGTCGAGGAGCTGGTCCGCGCACCTCCCTTGCGCCTGGGCAAAGGCCGCCCGACTGAGCTTGACCCTGTAGCCCGGGGGGTGTGTCAACGTCACGTTCACCTTGGGGTTGAATGCGTCCCAGAACTGGGCGTTTGCCGGGCCGCCGACGGCCAGAGCGAGGAATGCTGCGGTGGCGAGGACTCTCTTCATCGACCGACTCCTTGGTTTGAGGACTTCGGACCGCGGTTGCCCTGAACAGGCGGCCGCCATGTCCTTTGCACCCGACGTGCCACAGCCGCGTTCAATCGAACGGCCTCCACGAAGGCTTCGTGCTTGTCGCGCCGCGCGCAACTGCGCACGACGTGCGCGATCAGTGCCCACGTCGAAAGCAGGGTCGATGGCTGGAGTGGTCGGGACGAAAGCCCGACGGTGTTCCTTCGCGCTGGCGCCGGGAGCGGGATTGGCTTTGCCTTTGCGATTGGGGAGATGTGTCGTCGCCCGTCGATTCAGGGTCAAGAGTGGGTCGTTACGCCCTCACCCGCCGGCTCGGAAGGGGCGGATTCGCCGAGGTCTGGGAGGCGGACGATGCGGACCTCCACCGGTTGGTCGCCATCAAGATCGCCCTGCCCGCGCTCTGCGAGGAGGCCGAGTTCATCCAGCGCTTCCTCCGTGAAGCACGCCGGTCAGCGAACCTCGAACACCCGCACATCCTTACCGTCTACGACTTCGGGATGCACGGCGACCGACCGTATCTCGTCATGCCTGTCGTTCCGGGAGGCAGCCTCGCGGACCGGATCGCGCCACCGCCGGCCGCGGACGATGCCCTTCGATGGCTTGGAGAGCTGGCATCGGCGCTCGACTACGCCCACGGGCAGGGGGTGGTCCACCGCGACGTCAAGCCGCAGAACGCCCTTCTGGACAGGAAGGGACGACTGGTCCTCACGGACTTCGGCATCGCGAAGAGCCTCGCGGAGAGCATCGTCCTCACGCAGACCGGAGCCGCGGTCGGCACGCCCGCCTACATGGCTCCCGAGCAGGCTCTCGCGCAGCCGGAGACGTATCCGGTCGGGCCCGCGGCCGACCAGTACGCCCTCGGCGTCCTCGCCTACCAGATGCTCACGGGGAGGTTCCCGTTCGAAGGGCCGACGTTCACGCTCCTCCGGAGGACCATCGAGGAGGCGCCGCCTCCCCCTTCCACCTTCTGGGTCGACGCTTCGCCCGAGGTCGACGCGGTCTTCGCGCGCGTCCTCGCGAAGCGCGCCGTCGACCGGTACCCGACCTGCGGAGCGTTCGTGGCAACCCTGTCGAACGTCCTAGCAGCCGACGCCGGGCCACCCAGGGAATCCCGGGGGTCGGACGGCACCTTCGTGACACCCGGCGCGACCGAGGCCGTGGTCGCACCACTGCAGTTCCTACCGGGTCCCAGGACGACCCCCTCGGGCACGGACCTCGTCTCGCCGAGACCCATCGCCGGGTCTGACCGGGTAGCGCGCGGAACGAGTCCGGACGTCTGGACCGATCGACTCGTCCCCCGGACGTCGCGCGTCACCCTGTCGGACCTTCCTGTACTCACTCCCACGCCCGCGCTTTTCCCGCAGGCGGGCCCCACTCCGTTGCCGTCCCCGATCCCGGCGGCGGCGGGAACGCGCACCTCTCCCGCAGCGCCGGTGTCCATTACCGGCCTCGGATCGAGACGCCTGGAATCCCGGGAGGCACGACGGGGTCTTCCCATGGCGTTAGTGGCAACCCTCGCCCTCACGGGCGGGCTCCTCGGAGGCGGAGCGTGGCTCGTTCGCACACGCACCGGTCGGACCGACACCCCGTCGACCTCGCCTGTGCCGACGGCCCGGCTCGGGCTCGCGGCGCCGCCAACGGTCTCTCCGACGGTCCCTCCGACCGTTCTGCCCACGGTTCCGCCGACTCCCGAGCCTGTCTTCGTCGGAGTCCCGACGAGCTTGGTGCGCCTGCCGGTCGTACAACCGTCGCCCGCTCCGACGGCTGCTCCAACTCCGGAGCCCTTGCCGACCACAACGCCAACAGCGACACCGCGGCCCACGCCGGTGACCGCCATACCCGCGGTGATCGGCCGGGCCGGCGTGGAGTGGCTGGAAATACCTCAGGGGACCTTCACGATGGGCTGCACCCAAGGAGACGCAGAGTGTGGGAGCGACGAGTTGCCGGCACGGGAGGTCAGGATCTCGAGGGGCTTCCTGATGGCCGCGACGGAAACCACGATTGCGCAGTACCGCGTCTGCGTCGAGGCAGCCGTCTGCGAGCCGCCAAAGGACAGGTCCTCCTTCGACAGCCGGACAATGGCGAGCCATCCCGTCGGGAACGTGAACTGGCGTCAGGCGAAGACCTTCTGCGAGTGGGCCGGCGGTCGGCTCCCGACAGAGGCCGAGTGGGAATTCGCCGCGCGCGGCGGGCGACAGGGCTGGCGGTATCTGTGGGGGAACCAGAGAAGCCCGGGTGACGCGAGCTTCGGCGGGACCGGGGGCAGGGACGTCTTCAAGGAGTCGAGTCCAGCGAAGAGCTTCGACCCGAACGGCTTCGGCCTCTATGACATGTCGGGAAACGTCTGGGAGTGGTGCGCCGATTGGTACGACCCGGGCTACTACGCCGGGACCGACCTCGTAGACCCGAAGGGCCCGGCCAAGGGAAGGTACAGGGTGCTACGCGGCGGAGGCTGGAGAAACCTCGATCCCGCCGTCCTGCGCGTCTCGGCGCGATTCAAGTTCCTTCCCGGCTACTGGTTCGACTACTTCGGGTTCCGATGCGTGCGCGACCCGTGATGTCGTGGTCGGCCGGAAGTCTCTTCGCCGGTCTCCCTCCGCGGCCTGTACGCGGCTGTGGGGTCGGAGTGACCGGAAGAGCCGGTCACGTCTCGCGGGCCGACGGCGCCTTGCGCAGCGTCCGTCGGAGAAGAAGGGCCGAATGGGGGGAGAGTGATGAAGGAATCGTGTTCTCTCGAGGGTTACGCCTGGCCCGCTCCGCCGAGAGTCGACTCCTGGGCTTACCAGAACGAGTTCTGGCGGGACGGCCTGTGGCGCCAGTGCACGTGGTACGCGTGCGGACGAGCCGTCGAGGTCTTCGGTGTGGCTCCGAGATTCACGACGAAGCCCCGGGACGCCGGGCGCTGGCTCGAGATCGTCGGCAACTACGAGAAGCTCTATGGGAGCATCGTCAGCCCATCGATCGCCGTGTTCGAGAGAGCCGGGACTCTCGGCCACGTCGTCTTCGTCGAAAGCGTCGAGGCCGGTCTCGTCCGGTTCACCGAGGCGAACTACGCGAACTACACAGGCCCCGACGCCGACCGCGGCGGCGGCTGGAACGGAGAGCTTCACGTGATCGCCGAGCGCGAATTCCGTCTGCGCGGTCAGGGCTACTCCCTCCGTGGCTGCCTGCGTCTACCGTCGAGCCGCGGGCTGCTCGGCCCCCAGCCCCGGAGTCGCTTCGCCTAGCCCGGATCATTCTCGAAGGTCGTAGACGTCGAGGCGTCTGGACGCCGCGATGGACGCCTGCCGGTGCCATTGGCGCGCCGACCGCGCCGACCGCGCCGACGAGGGTGTGAGCAGTGCACGTGACGTCGAGCGTGTCGGAGACGTCTTGGCGAGAGGACACGTCCATCGGCTTCATTCGTAGATCGAAGTGTTCGGGTCCTTGTGTGATGGCTACGGGGGGCGTGGCGGAGAGGCCAGGCCCCGGGCGGGCTGGGGCCAGCGGAACCGCTCTCACCCGGGTGCGTGGCTTCTTCCGGGACGACCGCCCATCGCTCGAGCACATCGCTCACGGTCACGGCAGCTCCGGTCGCGGTGCGTTCCCCCTCAGGTAAGCGCCGGGGCTCCAGGTGCTTTGCGCCGAACCGAGCAACTGCCGGTCCGAATGCGGACCGCACGGCCGCCATCCCTGACCATGATCGCCCGCACCACGCTTTCCGGCCCTGATGGCACTTCGCGCACGACCTCATGGTCCCCGTCAGGCACGCCGATTGCACCCATCCCACCGGACTCGTAGCGAGCGCGGGAGCCCGCCGCAACTTCCCGACGACCTCCGTTTCATCAAGTCTTGCCGGTCGCGCCCCACGAGGAAGGAGACTCTTCATGATTCTGAACACCCTTCGGATCACCCTGGGGGCAGGGCTCCTTCTCGTCGCCCTCCCTCTCGAGGCAGAGATGGGGACTCTTGAGCACTCGCCCACCCTGGCATCGGGTGCGAGGGCGGTCGTGGAGGTCCCTGCGACCAGCAATATCACGCTGGCGGGACAACCAGACGGTATGGAGGTCAGCTACAGCAACGACAGCAGTCCCTTGAATTCCCCGGTCCTCGTCCCGTTTGCGGTCATTCCCGGTCAGGTCGTTCACGTTACGGCGACCGGCGTCGTGAGCCAACGAGACCCGGAAGGCGACTCCGCCGACGCCTACACCCGTGAGCAGTTCGGACTTTCGGAGATCAGGGGTCCGGCTTACGCTCTCGTGGGCGTCTTCCTCGGCCCCGAGGCGCCGCGCCTGGACCTGCTGCCGCCGAGTGCGATCTTCCGGAGCGCGGGACGGGACCGAGTGTCGCTCTGGCCCATGCTCCAGCAGCCGTTCTTCATCGGCCGAGGCACGTCCGCTTCAGGTGCGTCGAAAGGCTTCGTCGTTCCCCTGGGTGCCACACGTCTCCTCCTCGGCGTGCTCGGGACCAGCGTCGGCTCGTACACCGGCTCCTTCAGCGCGACCGCCTGGACCAGCGACGGCGAGTCCCCGGCGCCGCTCTTCCCTCGGGTACCTGGGAACGCAAACATCACGCTTTCGGGCCAACCTTCCGGGAAGGAAGTCTCCTACAGCGATGACGCCAGCCCGATGAGCTCGCCCGTCGAGGTGCCCGGCGGCGTGGCGCCCGGCCAGGTCCTTCAGCTGTCAGCGCCCGGCGGCGACGGCGACGTCTCCCAGAACTCCTACACCAGGGAGCAATTCGGAATCTCGGAAGTCACGGGTCCGGTGTTCGGACTGATCGGGGTCTTCCTCGGTCCAACGGCTCCGGATCCGGCTTTGAAGCCCCCGAACCTCGACTTCAAGTCCTCGGCGGCCCGAAACCAGTCCGTCGTCAGGCCCGTCCTGCAGCAGGCTTTCTTCGTGGGGAGCGGAACGACGAGCGACGGAAAGCCGAAATCGTATGTCGCTCCCGTGGGGGCGACCCGCTTCTTCCTCGGGGTTCTCGGCTACAGCCTCGAAAACGCACCCCGTGGCTATGAGGTCGGCATGACCGCCACGTGGATGCTCGCGTCGACGGCCCACCTCGGCGGCGCCGGCGGGTCCTTCTACACCACCGACGTGGTCCTCTCGAACCGCGGGGCTCTCCAGGCGACGTACACCCTCAAGTTCCTCGGCAACAACTCCGATGGCCGCCCCGGTCCCGAGAAGTCCTACTCGCTCGCTCCGGGCTCGAGCGTGGTCCACGCTGACGTTCTCGCTTCCGCCTTCGGCGTCGGCGCGGGGTGGGGGGCGATCCGGATCTCGTCTTCCTCGTTCTCCCTCGGGATCTCGGCCCAGACCTCAACTCCCGGAGCGGGCGGCTCGTTCGGGCAGAGCGTGCCCGCCGCCGGACCCGGCGACTTCGTTTCGGTCGGCCTTCCCCGTACCGTCGACGGAATCCGCGAGACCGGATCCTTCCGCACCAACCTCATCCTCGCGAACGCCTCGGAGGTCCCGGTCGACGTGGACGTCACGCTCTTCGCCGCCAGTGGTGCGAACCTCGGCTCCAAACGCTATCCGTTGCCGCCGCTGGGGATGACTCAGGTCAGTCGCGTCGTCCGTGACCTCGGGGTGACGGCCGACGTGCCTTTGGGGAGAATCGTCGTCTCCACTTCCTCCAGCGGCGGGTTCGTGGCTACCTACGCATCCGTCATCGACAACGTCACGAACGACCCAAGAACACTTCTGGCCCGATGACGGCCTGTCCCTCTGAGCCCATCACTTTAAAGGTGTCCCTCACGAGGCGAAGTGGTTGAGCGGGCAGTGACTTATGGGCGCCGGCCCATCGCAGAGGTTGCTGTGGTGCCGTGTTCTCGGAGGCAGACACTGGACAAATCGACGCTCAATCGCCAGAGTAGGGCGCCATGCCAGCGCAAGCCACCCCTGCTCGCCTGCCCGCCGTTTTCGATGCCTTCGCTGTGGGAAGCCCCGTCTCCGTCATAGCTCGGGGAACGGTCGAGCGTTTCCTGAATCCTGAGCTCCTCGACGGTTGGTTCGCGGCGAATGCCAACGGCCAATACACCCGGCAGGTCCTCTTCTCCACCCTCGTTCACGTGACGGCGAACGTCGTCATCGGAAGCCGCAAGTCGGTCCATGCCGCCTACGAGGCCACCCCGGAGCAGATGGGGGGATCCCTCGTGGCGGTGTACGAGAAGCTGAAGAATATCAACCCGGAAACCTCCGCCGCGCTCGTGCGTTTCGCAGCCTCAGAGGCTGCCTCGACCATTCGGGGGCTGACTGGCGAGCCGCAGCCCCTTCTGCCGGGCTACCGCGTCAAGCTGCTTGACGGCAACTGCCTGGCCACCAGCCAGAAGAGGATCAAGGAGCTTCGTGGCCTGAAGGCCGGACCGTTGCCGGGCAAGTCGTTGGTCGTTCTCGATCCCGTCCTTCGTCTCCCGCTCGATGTCTTCCCTTGCGAGGACGGGCACACCCAGGAGCGGGCCTTGCTACAAGATGTCCTGCCGACCGTCACGGCAGGGGATGTCTGGATCGCCGACCGGAACTTCTGCACGCGCGGCTTCCTGGCGGGGATTGCCGCCAAGGAGGGCTGTTTCTTCATCATCCGCCAGCATGGAAACCTCCCGACGAAGATCATCACGGAGCGCAAGGCTGCGGGGAAGGGCCCCACCGGGACAGTGTCAGAGCAGACAGTCGAGGTCCTTCACGAGAGCGGAGAGCGGCAGGTACTCCGCCGGATCCTCGTACATGTCGAGAAGGAGACGCGGGACGGGGACGACCACATCGCCATCCTCACGAACCTGCCCGACGACATCGCCGCCGCGCAGATCGCCTCGCTGTATCGGGACCGCTGGAAGATCGAAACGGCGTTCCACGAACTGGCAATGCACCTGCGGTCGGAGATTGACACGCTCGGATACCCGAAGGCGGCGCTCTTCGGGTTCTGCGTGGCTCTGGTGTGCTACATCGTGATGGCAGTTCTCAAGGGGGCGCCGGAGGCTGTTCACGGGCCGGGCACTATTCTGAACCTCTCGAACTACTTTCTCGCTGGCGAGCTCGAGGGTACGGAGCGCGGGATGGAAATCGCCATCCCGGCCAAGCACTGGAAGGTCTTCCGCAAGCTCACCCAGACGGAGTTCGTCCTGGCGCTTCTGGCTCTTGCGGCCGCAGTCAACATGAGGCGCTTTCGAAAGGCTCCGTCCCGGCCCAGGAAGAAGCGGGTCGAGCGCCTCGACCAGCCCAGCTCGACTCACGTCTCGACAGCCCGCATATTGGCGCTCCGGAAGAAGCAATGATGTTTACCAAGCACCTTTAAAGTGCTGGCCTCTGAGCCCTAAGGCGCACTCACTGGAGACGACCTCTCGTAGACCACCTCGGCGGACGCTAACCGCTTCGCCCCGACGGTCTGTGCGGCGCTCGCGCAGGTCGGGCCGTTCGAGTTCAACTTCGCGGTCCCCGGCCACGACCTCGTCCTGCCTCCCGCGACGGGGCACAGCCATATCCTCGCCGATCGATCCTCTCGATCGGCCTCGACCCGGTCGCCTTCTCCGCGGTGGGACCGGTGGCCGAATGGATGTGCGATCGAAGGTGTCCTGCGCACCGACACGGAGGAAGAAGCCGATCTCCGCCGCGAGGAGGAGGCGGGGACGGTCTTCATGGGCAGGCACGAGGACGCGCTCGCGATGGCGGGGCACGCCTTCGCACGGATGGACCGCCCGGCGGCGAGCTGACCGCGGCGCTATGGCTGCGGCGCGTCCCTCTCGACCCAGAGGTCCACGAGGGCGATCTCGAGCTCCTCGAACGGCTCGGCCCGGACCGTTTCCGTGCCCTCGTGTGCCGAGAGGAGGACCCAGCGCCCCTCGGCGAGGCGGTAGACCTCGAGAGTCCGCGCCTCCGGGTCGACGAGCCAGGCGTGCCCGACCCCCTCCGCCGCGAAGACGCGCATCTTCTTCACCCGGTCGAAGCTCGCCGTCGATGGAGACAGGACCTCGCAGATCCAATCGGGCGCGAGGGTGAAGAATGCCTCCGCGTGGATCGCCGGGAGCCGGCTCCGCCGCCAGCCGGCGAGGTCGGGAACGACGACGTTCCGGCCGAGGTGGATTCCCGGCTCGTCGACGATCCACCAGCCCCCCGGGCCGCCGCGCCCCCGCTGGAAGGCCCCCCCGATGTCCATGCCGAGCGTCGAGGAGGCCGTCACGTGGGGATTCGCGGGGCGGGGCGATGCGAAGAGCTCGCCGTCGACGATCTGTCCCGTCACGTGCGGGGGGAGGGCGAGGAGGTCCTCGTACGTCGCGGTACCTTTCCGGGAGACGGTCGACATGGCGAGTCGAGGATATCCCTCCGCTAGACTCCGAGCGATGTCGCGCCTCCGCCTCCTGACCGCCGGCGAATCGCACGGGCCGCTCCTGACGGCGATCCTCGAAGGGCTCCCGGCGGGCCTTCGCCTCGACGTCGCCGCGATCGACGCCGACCTCGCCCGCCGGCAGCACGGCTACGGCCGGGGCGGGCGGATGAAAATTGAGAAGGACCGCGTCCGGTTCACGGGCGGCCTTCGGGGCGGGGAAACGCTCGGCGGGCCGCTCGCGATGACGGTGGCAAACCTCGACCACGGCGTCTGGGACAAGGTGATGGGCCCGCTCGAAGTCGACGCCGAGGCGGCGGAGAAGCGCCGGCTCTCCTCGCCGCGCCCCGGGCACGCGGACCTGCCGGGCGGCCTCAAGTACGGTCGCCACGACCTGCGCGACATCCTGGAGCGGGCGAGCGCACGGGAGACGGCGATGCGGGTGGCGGCGGGGGCCGTCTGCCGGCAGCTCCTCGCGGAGGTCGGCATCGAGGTGAAGAGCGGCGTCCTTTCGGTCGGGCCGGTCGCGAGCGAGGAGCCGCGCGAGGGCTGGTCGTTTGCGACCCTTTCGTCCGTCGACGAGACGTCCCCGTTCCGCGCGGTCGACGCGAGCCTGGAGCCGAAGATGACGCAGGCCGTCGACGCCGCCGCGAAGGCGGGCGACACGCTCGGCGGGACGATCCTCGTGGCGGCGCGCGGCGTGCCGCCCGGCCTCGGGTCGCATGTCTCGTGGGACCGCAAGCTGGACGGCGCGATCGGCCAGGCGATGCTCTCGATTCCGTCGGTGAAGGCGGTGTCGATCGGCTCCGGCGTCTCGAACGCCTTCGCCCCCGGCTCGCTCGCCCACGACCCGATCGTGTTCTCCCAGGAGCGCGGCTTCCACCGGACGAAGAACCGTGCCGGCGGCCTCGAGGGGGGGATCACGAACGGCGAGGACGTCCTCGTCGTCGTCTTCCAGAAGCCCATCTCCACGCTGCGCGAGGGGCTGCCCTCGGTGGACCTCGACACGAAGGAGCCGCACCGCGCGCAGTACGAGCGCTCCGACGTCACGGCCGTCCCGGCCTGCGGCGTCATCGCCGAGGCGATGCTCGCCTTCGTCCTCGCGGACGCGCTCCTCGAGAAGACGGGCGGCGACTCGATGGACGAGGTGCGGCGGAACCTCGAAGGCTTCCTCGCCGCGCAGAGGAGTTTCTGACATGGACTTCTCGAAGGAATCTCTCGACCGCGAGCTCCCCTCGCGCCTGACGTCGGTCCAGATGAACCACGCGGCGGTGTCGCCCCTGCCGGCCCGCGCGGCGGCTGCGCTCGCCGAGTACGCGCACGTGCTGTCGACGCGCGGGCCGCTGGCGTTTCCCGAGATGTCGGCACGGATCGCCGCGCTCCGCGAGGCCGGGGCACGGCTCCTCGGCGTGACGGAGGAGCTGGGCGGTGCGTCTTCGATCGCGATCGTGCCGAACACGACGTTCGGCCTCTCGCTCGTCGCGCAGGGGCTCGACTGGCGGCCGGGCGACGTCGTCGTCACGACGGAGTCGGAGTTCCCCGCGAACCTGACGCCCTGGCTCGACCTCGCGCGGCTCGGCGTCGAGGTGCGACGGATCCCGACGCGGGACGGGGCGTTCACGGCGGGGGAGCTCTTCGCCGCCTGCGACGCGCGGACCCGCCTCGTCTCGCTCTCCCTCGTCGCGTACCACACCGGGTTCGTCGCGCCGGCGGCCGAGGTCGGGGCGTTCTGCCGCTCGCGCGGGATCGCCTTCGGCCTCGACGCGATCCAGGCCGTCGGGGCGATCCCGGTCGACGTGGCGGCGCTCGGCGTCGACTACCTCTCGGCCGACGGGCACAAGTGGATGCTCGGGCCCGAAGGGTGCGGACTCTTCTTCACGGTGCCCTCGTTTCGCGCGCGGCTGCGACCGCCGTCGGGCTGGCTGAACCTGAAGCGGACGAACCCGGTGCAGTACGACGTCGCCGGGCGGCCCGAGTACGTCGAGGACGCGACGAAGTTCGAGATCGGCGCCCCGCCCATGCCCGGCGTCTACGCCCTCCACGCCTCGATCGGCCTCCTCCTCGAGATCGGAAGCGAGGCGGTCGGCCGGCAAATCCGCGCCGTCCTCTCGGTCCTCGAGGAGGGGCTCCCCCGCCTCGGCTGGGAGCCGGTCCTCCACGGCCAGGAGATCCGTTCCGGCATCCTCTCCGCCCGCCCTCCGGCCGGCACGGACCCGCGCCGGGCCATGCGCCACCTCGAGTCGAACGGAGTCGCCTGCTCGGCGCGCGCCGGCTTCCTCCGGCTCTCGCCGCACTTCGGGAACGAACCGGAGGAGGCCCTGCGGGTTCTCGGCCTCCTCGCGCGGCTCTGACGCGGCTCTGATGCCGCGGCGTCAGCGGAAGGCCGCCGGGAGCTCGACGTCGCGCGGCGGAACGACCGGGCTCTTCACCTCCCGGGCGGTGATCCACTCCGCGTCGAGGACGTAGAGGCGCGGGTCGACGGGCCGCCAGCTCTTCCCGTCGTACTTCCAGACGCCGTAGTGGAGCTGGGGCGTGGGCGAGAACCGGTTCGTGCCCACGGCGCCGAGCGCCTCGCCTCGCCGCACCGTCTGCCCGCGCTTCACGCGGACGCTTCCGAGGTCGCCGAAGAACGTCCGCGTCCGCTCGTCGTGCGCGAGGACGACGACGATCCCGAACGTCCTCCAGGCAGCGCCCGCGCTGGCCGGTACCCGCCCCGAGAAGGCGACGCGTCCGCCGGCCGGAGCGACGACGGGCGTCTCGTCCACCGCGGCGAGCGCGAGCCCCGCGTAGAACTCGGGGCGGTGGGTCAGGGGCGAGATGCGCGGGCCGAAGACGGAGAGCGGAACGACGGAAGAGGGATCGATGGGAGAACGCGACGGAATGTAGGCGGAGTCGCGCGTCCCGTCGGAGGCGATCCTCCTCCGAATCGTCTCCATTGCACGAAGCCGGCGGGCCAGACGATGGACCTCCAGCTCGAGGTCGGTCGCCGTTGCTTCCTCCATGGTGAGAAGGTCCTCGGGAAACCCGTCGGGAAGGGGGAGGGAGATCACCGTGGCCACCCGGGCGAGGAAGAGCTCGTCGGCCGCGACGCGCCTCTCGAGGCGCTCGAAGCGAAGCCGGACGGAATCGAACGCAAGGAGCCCCCGACTGGCCGTTATGCGAAGCGCGAGGCGCTCGGCCGACCGGACCACGTAGGCAACGAGGTCGGGTGCGCCGAAGAGCCCGATCGCCACGAGAGTCCCTGCGAGAACGAGGAGGGCCGCGGCCACCCGTCCGGCCCGTTCGTCGAACTTCCAGGCCCGGGGTCTGCGCCTCGGGTCGCGCGAATGGAAACGGATCTCCGTCACGGGCCGACGACCGGGAGGCCGGCCTCGACCCCGAGCCGGCGCGGGTCGGTCCGCGAGACCGGAAGAAACGTCCGCTCCGGGACGAGTCGCAGTACGCCAGGGCCGTCGACTTCGACACGGAGCTCCTTCCAGCCCCCGTGCGGCAGCTCGACGGAACCGCGGCTCACGTCGTTCCAGAGAACGGCGACGAGCACACCCTCGGAGTCGGGGCGGGCGTTCCTGACGGGCAGGCGTACGAGCGCGCGCCGCCCGGCGGGGGCGTCGATCCGGAGGGCCGCCGATGCTGCCGTCCAGCGAAACGGCCGCCCGTCCGGCTCCCGCTCGACCGCCCAGAGCCCCGCGGTCGGCCCGTGGGCGAAGGCGGCGTCGGCGCTCCAGGTCTCGACGCACCGCGCGAGCGCTCCGCCCAGGAGGAGCACCGAGGCCCCCGCGACGAGGACGGGCAGGACGTGCCCGAGGACGCGGGCCGAGCGCCCTTCGGCAGGGGCCGGAAGGCGTGCCGTCAGGAGCCCGACGAGGGCGCCGATCTCGGCGTAGACGAGGTGGGAACCGAACAGGAAGATGACGAGCATCCCGACGAGAGCGGCCGCCGCTCCCGCTGCCCGGAGGGACTCTTCGGTCCTCTCGGCCCGGAAGGAGAGCGCTCCCCCGAGCGCCGGGACGAGCCCTGCGAGGAAGAGGATGAACACGGACGCCCCGGCGAAGCCGGTTTCCGCGAGGACGCCGAGGTAGAGAGACGGCGGGTGATCGGTGAACGACACCGTCTTTCCGAGGAGGTCGTGGGCCGCGTCGGGAAACTCGGCGCGGAAGGAGCCGAGACCGCGGCCCGTGACCGGGTGCTCTCTGGCGAGGGCGAAGGCTCCTTCGTAGAGAAGGAGCCTCTCGGGCTCGGCGAGGGAGGGCGCTTCCCGTCGTCCGAACGTCTCCGAGAGCCTGGCGAGCAGGGCGCTCCGGTTCCCATTTCCCGTCGGCCACGCGAGGGCCGCCCCGAACGCGAGGGCGACCAGGATCGAAAGCGTTCCTGCCGAGAGAGCCACCCTTCGACGCACGCCCGGCTTCTGCCCCGCGATCGCGCGCGTCACGGCCCAGAGGACGAGGACCAGAGCCGACACGAGCGCCCCGATGAAGCCGCCCCTCGAGCCCGCGTCGGCGAGAAGGACGAGGAGCCCCGCGACCCCTGCTCCCGCCCCGAGCCGCAGGCCCACCGGGCCCGAGGCTGCCCTCGCCAGGCACGGTGCGAGGAGGAGCGCCGCCGCGACGCCGGCCGCCGACGGGTCGGTGAACGTCGACTGTGCACGGCCCCACAACTCCCAGTGCGGCGCGCGCAGGTGCGGGACGACGCCGAGCTTCTGGAGGATCGCGGTCCCTCCTGCGACGAGCGCGACGGTGACGAGATTGATGTCGAGCAGCCGCGCCCCGCGGACCTTCCGCCCCGCGCGGACCGCGAGCGCGTGGAAACCCGCGGTCAGAAAGAGGGCCGCCAGCACCGCGACCGTCCCCGCCAGGGCCTGCTCCGCGTCGAGGCCGAGCCGATTGACGAGCCGGGGAGGCGAGACGTCGCGCAGCAGGAGGTAAGCCGTCCGGGCACCGACCCAGGCCGAAAGGGCCGACAGGGCGGAGGTGGCCGCGACGGCCCGCCAGAGAGGCGTCAGGGCGTGAAGGGCTGGAGGGCGCTCGATGTCGTAGATCGCACGCAGTGCAGCGCCCGCGAGGTACGCCGCAAGCGGAATCGGTGCGACGACCGCGGGGTTTCCGAGACCGAAGGCGAGCGACGAAACGCCCGAAACGGCCAGCGCGAGTCCCGCCAGAGGCAGCGACCGGAGGGGTGCGGCAACCGCCGCGGCGAAGAGCAGGGCGGACACGCCCCAGACGACGGTGCGAAGGAGCGGGAGGGGCGGTAGGAGGAAGACGGAGCAGCAGACGGAGAGGGCGATCCAGCCGGCGAAGGCGGCGACTCCGGCGAGGGGGTGAGGCCGGTTCACGGCGTCTTCCCTGCCACAGGCTCCACGTGGGGCCGGGCCAGCTGCAGGGCCAGGAGGCGGCGGTCCCCGCCTTTCTCCCGGGCCGGGCAGAAGCTCCGGCTCGCCTCGAGCCCGAGGAGCCCTCGAGATCCGACACTCGCCACTGCATCACCCGGCCGGAACGGTCCGCGCTCCACGACGACATCGTGCCACGTCCGATCCGCGAGGGAGACCTTCTGGAGGGGTCCGCCGTCCAGCTGCACGGCCACCAGCAGCGGGCTCCGCCGGATGTCCGGGGACATCCCCCGGAGGCGGACGCTGACGAACCGCCCGTCGGGCACGGCGACCGGGACGAGGGCCCGCGGGCCCGTCCAGAAATATCGTTCCGTCCCCTCGAGCGCGCCCCACTCCGCGTAGCCGAACCGGCCTCTCTCCGTGCCCGCGCAAAGCAGGAGGCAGGTGCCCCCCCACGCCGCCAGGACGGTCCACGGGAGGAAGCGACGAACGGAACCGGGTGATCCTTCGAAGACCGGCGGAGGGTGTCCGGCAGGGAGCAGGGCCGCCGCTCCCCAGAAGAGAAACTGCATCTCGGGAAGTAGCCACGGATGGGACGCGAAACCCGTCAGCGAGAACGCGAGGAGACCAGGGGCCACCGCGGATTCGGGCGACGAGAACGCGGCTCCGGTCGCGAGCAGCCGGCCGCCGAGGAGGATCAGGGGGACGAAGGGCCAGAGGACGAGGAGCCCGCCGGGAATGCCGTTCTCGGCGATCGCCTGGAGGAAGTAGTTGTGGAGGTTCTCGACCCGGACCGGGAAGTCCGGGTCACGGAACTCGTCGAAACGCGCCGGGACCCGTCCCGGCCCCACTCCCGTGACCGGGTGCGATCCGACCATTCGAGCGCCCGCCATCCAGAAGCCGATGCGTCCCGCCTGGACGGCGTGAAGGGACTCGCCCGGGTCGACGAGGGTCGCCGCCCGCCGGCGGAGAAGCTGGCCCACGTCTCCCGGCCAGGCCGCGATCGCGACGACCGAGATCCCGAGCGCCAGGCCCGCACCCAGGACGAGACGTCGGCCTTCCGTTCGCCATTCCCGGCGACGGGACCAGAGCACCCCGGCCAGGGCCGCACCCGCCGCCGCCAGCGTCGCGAGCCAGGCCCCGCGCGACCCGGAGAGAATGAGGCCTGCGAGGAGGAGGGCAACGGCACCGGCGAGGGCGAGCCGGCTCGCCCCCCGGGCCCTCCGCGCCAGAACGAACGCGGGAAAGAGTCCGAGGGCCATCGCCGAACCGGTCGCGTTGTAGTCGGGCAGGGTCGCCGGGACCCGTAATCCCGAAGAGAGCGCCTCGTAGTGGGCGGCACCCCACAGCTTCAGACCCGTGGAGCCTTCGAGGACGGCGTAGGCGCCGACGAGGGCCAGCCCCCCGACGACGACGAGGACGAGCGTCCCGGTTCCCCGCTGGGCCGAGACCCGCCGAAAGAGAAGGAAGCCGAGGAGGCCGGTGGCGTGGACGAGCGCCGCTCGCAGCGGAAGCGCGGCGTGTTCGCCCCCCGGGGAGAAGAGGGACCGCGAGAGCTCCTGCACGGCAGCCGGAATCTCCGCCGGAGCGAGGGCCGAGAGGGTCGCCGCGACGGCCCCCGTCGCCATCGCCGCCGAGGAGATGACGAGGGCGCGCTTCAGGGGGGACGCGGGGATCCCCTCGTGCCGGAGAAGCGCTGCGGTCGCCAGGAGGAGCAGGAGCAGCTCGGCCGGCGCGACCCACGGTCCGTCCAGGAGGTTTCCGGCGACCGGCAGGAGGGCGACGACGACCGCGGCGAACAGAGTGGCGAGGTCCGGTCTCGCGAGGGCGGCGACGAGGAAGAGGGCGGAGGCAGCGAGGAGGGCGCCCCCGGCCCGCTGCCACGGAACGCCGATCGCCACGAAGGCGAGCGCCGCCAGCCCCCCCCCGAGCACCCAGCGAGCCGGACGGGCGCCCGGCGCGAAGAAGCGCCCGAGGCGCTCGCCCACTACCGCTCCGCCTCCTGCAGCGCCGAGACCGCGATTGGGCCTCCAGACCGGGCCCGGATCGCCTCGAGGGCCGCCGAGGCGGCGGTCAGGGTCGTCAGGCACGGGATATCTCGTTCCAGGGCGTTCCTCCGGATCGCCACCTCGTCGAAGAAGGAGTCCTTCCCGAGGGGAGTGTTCACGACGAGCTGGATCTCCCCGTTGATCATCCGGTCGACGACGTTCGGGCGCCCCTCGTTCACCTTGAGGACCGGCATCGCGTCGAGCCCCGAGGCCGAGAGGAACGCGGCCGTGCCCGAGGTCGCGTAGATCCGGAAGCCGAGGTTCGCGAGCTCGCGGGCGATCGGGAGGAGGGCCTCCTTGTCGCCGTCGTGGACCGAGCAGAAGACCGTGCCCGACTCCGGCAGACGGATCCCCGCCCCGGCCGCCGCCTTCAGGAACGCCAGGCCGAAGCTCCGGTCGCGCCCCATCACCTCGCCCGTCGAACGCATCTCGGGGCCCAGGATTGTGTCGACCCCTTCGAAGCGCCGGAAGGGGAAGACGGGCGCCTTGATGGAAACGCCGAGAACGGGCGGCTCCTTCGTCAGCCCCACCTCCTCGAGCGTCTCGCCGAGACACAGGCGCGCGGCGATGCGCGCGAGCGGGACGCCCGTCGCCTTCGCGACGAACGGAACGGTTCGGGACGCACGGGGGTTCACCTCGAGGACGTAGAGCTTCCCTTCTCGGATCGCGAACTGGACGTTCATCAGCCCGACGACGCCGAGCGCCTCGCCGAGCTTCCGCGTCGCCGCGCGGATTTCGCCGAGCGCCTCGCGCGGAACGCGCCGGTAGGGGGGCATGACGGCGTACGAGTCGCCCGAGTGGATCCCGGCCTCCTCGATGTGCTGCATGACCCCGGCGACGACGACGTTCTTCCCGTCGCCGACCGCATCGACGTCCAGCTCGAAGGCGTCCTCGAGGAACCTGTCGAGGAGGACGGGCCGACCGGGGAACGCCTCGAGCGCCTCCCCGAGCACGCCGCGCAGCGCCTTCTCGTCGTAGACGATCCGCATCGCGCGGCCGCCGAGGACGTAGCTGGGCCGGACGAGGAGGGGGAAGCCGAGCTTCACCCCCTCGACCATCCCCTCTTCGACGTCACGGGCCGTCGCCCAGGGCGGCGCGGCGAGGCCCGTCTCGGCGAGCAGCTCGCCGAAGCGCTCGCGATCCTCGGCCCGGTCGATGGCGTCAGGGGACGTGCCGAGGATCCGCACGCCCGCTTCCTGGAGCGGGTGCGCGAGCTTGAGCGGCGTCTGCCCCCCGAACTGGACGAGGACCCCGACCGGCTTCTCCTTCTCGATCACCGCCATCACGTCCTCGAACGTGAGCGGCTCGAAGTAGAGGCGGTCCGAGGTGTCGTAGTCAGTGGAGACGGTCTCGGGGTTGCAGTTCACCATCACCGACTCGCAGCCGGCCTCCGAGATCGCCTTCGCCGCGTGGACGCAGCAGTAGTCGAACTCGAGCCCCTGCCCGATCCGGTTCGGCCCCGAGCCGAGGACGACGACCTTGCGGTTCCCCGTCGGCGCCGCCTCGCATTCGCTTTCGTAGCAGGAGTAGAGGTAGGGCGTCGTCGACTCGAACTCCGCGGCGCAGGTGTCGACGCGGGAAAAGACGGGGACGACCTTCGCGGCGAGACGCGCGACGCGCGCCTCGCGGACCGACGTCCCGGTCAGGCGGGCGAGGTCCTCGTCGGAGAAGCCCATTCGCTTGGCCCGGCGGAGGAGGGCCGGCGAAGGCAGCGCTCCGGCTCGCCCGGCCCTGCCTTCGTCCGTAATCTGCGCCTCGAGTGCGACGACTTCCCCGAATCGATCGAGGAACCAGGGGTCGATGCCCGTCACCTCGTTCACGGACTCGACCGTGGCCCCCGTTCGGAGGGCGTCGAGGACGGCGTAGATCCGGTCGGGGCGCGGCACGCGCAGCGCCTCGGCCCGGGGCATCGCCGGCGTTCCCGGGGCGGTCCAGCCGCCGCGCCCCGTCTCGAGGGACCGCAGCGCCTTGCCGAACGCCTCGGCGAAGGTCCGCCCGAGCGCCATGACCTCGCCCACCGACTTCATCTGGACGCCGAGGACGTCGGAGGCGCCGGGGAACTTCTCGAACGCGAAGCGGGGGATCTTGACGACGACGTAGTCGAGCGACGGCTCGAAGCAGGCGGGCGTCTTCTTCGTGATGTCGTTCGGGAGCTCGTCGAGCCGGTAGCCGACGGCGAGAAGGGCGGCGATCTTCGCGATCGGGAATCCCGTCGCCTTCGAGGCGAGGGCCGACGAGCGCGAGACGCGGGGGTTCATCTCGATGACGATCCGGCGGCCCGTCTTCGGGTTCACGGCGAACTGGATGTTCGAGCCGCCCGTCGCCACGCCGACCGTCCGGATGACCGTCTTGGCGTCGTCACGCATCGCCTGGTACTCGACGTCGGTCAGCGTCATCTGCGGCGCCACGGTGATCGAATCGCCCGTGTGGACCCCCATCGGGTCGACGTTCTCGATGGAGCAGACGACGACGCAGGTGTCGGCCGCGTCGCGCATCAGCTCCAGCTCGAACTCCTTCCAGCCGAGGACCGACTCCTCCACGAGGACCTCGTGGACCGGCGAGAGGAGGAGGCCGCGCTTGACGATCGCCTCGAAGTCGTCGGCGTTGTAGGCGATCCCTCCACCGGTGCCGCCGAGGGTGTAGGAGGGGCGGACGATGACCGGGAAGCCGAACGGGTGCGCGATCTCGCGGGCCTCGTCGACCGTCCGGGCCATGCCGGAGCGCAGGACGTCGACGCCCGCCCTCTGCATCGCCTCCTTGAAGAGGAGGCGGTCCTCCCCCAGCTCGACGGAGTGCGCCGAGGCGCCGAGGAGCTCCACGCCGTACCGGGCGAGGACGCCCGACTTGTCGAGCGCCACGGCGAGGTTCAGGGCCGTCTGCCCGCCGACCGTCGGGAGGAGGGCGTCGGGACGTTCCTTCGCGATGACCCGCTCGACGGTCGCGACGTCGAGAGGCTCGATGTAGGTCGCGTCGGCGAACTCGGGGTCCGTCATGATGGTGGCCGGGTTGGAGTTGACGAGGACGATCCGGTACCCCTCCTGGCGCAGGACGCGGCAGGCCTGGGTCCCCGAGTAGTCGAACTCGCACGCCTGGCCGATGATGATCGGCCCCGAACCGAGGACCAGGATCGACTTCAGGTCAGCTCTCTTCGGCACGCGCCGGAGTCTACGGGAACCACCCCGAGTCGCCGCTGTGCCGCCCGGCCACGTTCGGCCTCGACTGCGAAAAACCAGCGCTTGACTCCGCGGCACCCGATTCCCATCATTTCGCACCGGGTCCTCGTCAGAGTACGCTCTCCACACGTTCCCGCTCCCGGAGGTCCATGAAGCTCCCCGAGGGTCTCAGCTTCGACCATGTTCCCGAGCTCCAGACGCTCTGGGCAGAGCTGTCCGAGCTGCGGCACGTCCTCGCCGGGCTGCCCGCGCTCGTGAGCGCCGTGGACAGGGAGGGGCTGTTCGTCTACTGGAACCGCGAATGCGAAAGGGTCACCGGTTACACAGCGCAGGAGGCCATCGGGAATGCGAACGTGTTCGACCTGCTCTACCCCGATCCCCTGCAGCGGGAGCGAATGAGCGACCTGAGGAGGGAGGCGGGACGGGGCTTCCGGAACGTCGAGATCGAGCTGATGACGAAGTACGGATCGGTGAAGACCGTCTCCTGGTCGAGCCTCTCCATCACCTACCCGGTCGACGGCTGGGACGCCTGGGCCGTCGGCGTCGACCGGACGGACGAGCGGCAGAACGAAGAGGTCCTCGCGCTCCTGGCCGAGGTGAACAGCCGGCTCCTCCAGCGCGAGCCTCTCGGCGCGATCCACTCTTTCATCTGTGAACGGGTCGCCGGCATCTTCCGTTTCGCCCTGGTCTCCATCGGCCAGCGTCAGAACGACGGCAGCGTTCGGATGAGCGGCATCGCCGGGCCGAACGCGCCCGGCGCCCAGGCCCAGGAGATCCGCTGGGACGTCCCGTCCCCCGACGGCGGAATCACCGGGTCCGCCATTCGGACGGGACTCGTCCAGCGGGCCGAGGCCGAGCCGGACTCTTCCTTCGGCATCGCCTGGAGGAACCGCGACGCGGGCCGGAAGATCGGCGCGTCCATCGCCCTCCCCCTCGCCGCCCGGGGGACCGTCCTCGGCGCCCTGACGGTCCACGCCCGCCGCCCCGACGCCTTCGACGCCAGGACGGTCGACCTCTTGCGCCGCCTGACGCAGCAGGTGTCGCTCTCCCTCGACCACGCGGCCGGCCTGACCGAGATCGAGCTCCAGTCGCTGGCCCTCGACGGCGTGAGGCACTCGGTCGTCATCACGGCCCGCGACGGGACGATCGAGTGGGTGAACCCGGCCTTCACCGCACTGACCGGCTTCTCGAGGGAAGAAGCCGTCGGGAAGTCCCCGGCCATCCAGTCGTCAGGCGTCCACCCCCGGGCGTACTTCGAGGAGCTCTGGAAGACGATCCTCGCCGGCCGAACCTGGCAGGGCGAGGTGACGAACCGCCGCAAGGACGGCTCGACCTACGTGGAGGACCTGACCATCACCCCCGTGAGGGACGGGAAGGGCGAAATCGCCCACTTCGTCGCGATCAAGCTGGACGTCACCGAGCGCAAGCGCTACGAGGAATCGATCGTCCACCTCGCGCGGCACGACCCCCTCACCGACCTTCCGAACCGCCGCGTCGTGGACGAGAACCTCGCCCGGCTCGTCGCCCGGGCCGAGCGTGGACTCCCCTCGTCTCTCCTCCTGATCGACCTCGACAATTTCAAGGAGGTCAACGACCGGGTGGGGCACGCTGCCGGGGACGAGCTCCTGGGGACCTTCGCGCGCCTCTTCCTCGACGCGGTCCGACCCGGTGACCTCGTCGGACGGATCGGGGGGGACGAGTTCGTCATCCTGCTCGAGGGGACCGGCGCCGAGGAGGCCCGGACCGCGGCCGAGAGGATCTGCGCGAGGGCGGCCGCCGTCTCCCTGCCCAGCAGAGCCTACGCCGGTCCGCCGGTTGGCGTGAGCATCGGCGTCGCGCTCGTGGCGGGGCATCACCAGCCTGCCGACGTCCTCGCTACCGCCGACGCCGCGCTCTACGACGCCAAGGCCGAGGGAAAAGGCTGCGCCGTGGTGCGGGAGAAGCCCGCCCCGCCTCGCAGCGGCACCTGGAAGAGGTAACGGCCGCGCACGAGGGGTCGCGCGACGTCAGGGAGGCGGCGCGGGGGCTGGCGCCTACTCTCCGAGCACGGCGCCGGTGTAGATCCTCCCCGCCTTCGCTCCGTCGCGCCGAAAGGACGAGAACCGGCCGTTCTCCCGGAACGTGCAGAGCCGCGGCCGGACGATCCTCTCCGCGTGAACGCCCCGCGCCAGGAGCGCCGCCTCGTTGCACGCCGCCACGTCGAGCCAGCTCCGGTCTCCGCGGCCCGGGACGACCGCCGCGGCCGGCAGGTTCCTGTGGAGCGCCGCCAGCACCTCGGGTCCCACCTCGTAGGCGGACCCCGAGATGGACGGGCCGAAGAGCGCGATGACGCGATCGGGGCGCGCCCCGCGCTCCACGAGAGCGTCGAGAGCCGCGTCTAGGATTCGCGCGGACGTCCCACGCCAGCCGGCATGGACCACCGCGAGCGCCTCCGCCTCGACGTCGACGAGGACGACCGGAACGCAGTCGGCGGTCGCGATCGCGAGGACGAGACCTCGCTCGGTCGTGACGAGGGCGTCCCCGCTGCCCGCGACGGCGACCGCGCCCGGTGGAATGCTCCCCGGCTCGACGACCACCGCCCCGTGGATCTGCTTCAACCGCGCGACCGGAGCGTCCGGTACGCCGAGAAGCCCTGCGAATCGCCTTGCTCCCGCGTCCGCGTCGAGGTCGTCCGGGACGAGGGCGAGCGTCGTGAAACCCGCCGTGACCCCTTCCGGCAGCCCGGCGAAGAGGGCTCCGCCCGTCTCGGGCCAGACGAGGCCGCTCACACGAGCCACGCGACGGCAAAGACGCCGGCCATCGCGAGCATCAACGCGACCTTCGCCGCGCTGCCGAGCACGATGCCGAGCCAGGTCCCGAGGCCGGCCCGCCCCGCCTGCCTCAGGTCCCTGCGGGCGAGGTACTCCCCGAGCGCCGCCCCGACGAAGGGCCCGACGAGGACCCCGGCGAAGCCGAAGAAGAGGCCGACGACCGTCCCGACACCGGCGCCCACGAGGGCGAGCGGGCTCGCCCCGGCCTTCTTCGCTCCGAGCGCCGTCGCCACGACGTCGACGACGAACGTGAGGACCATCAGGAGCCCGATCACGACCAGCGGGAACCACCCCACCTTCGTGAAGCCGTCGACGAAAGCTCCGAGGAGGAGGCCGCCGAAGACGAGCGGGGCGCCCGGGATCGCCGGGAGAATCGCCCCCGCGATACCGGCGAGGACGAGGAGGACGGCGAGAGCCCAGAGGGCGGCGTCCGGCATGCCGGGCAGGATAGCAAGCGGCCTTCGCTGCGCCACAGCGTTGACGCACCGGCCCCGGAGCGTATAGAAGAGCCCCATGCCGACCGCGCGAGACCTCCTCTCCCAGAAGAAGACCGGCGGAGTGATCACCGTCTCGCCGGACGCCACCGTGATGGACGCCGCCCGCCTCATGCACGATCGCCGGATCGGCTCGCTCGTCGTCGCCGATGGCGAGGCCCTCAAGGGCGTCTTCACCGAGCGTGACGTCCTCTGGCGCGTCGTGGCTCCGGGGAAGGACGCCGCGTCGACCACCGTGAAGGAGGTCATGACGGTCGACGTGATCGTCGTCCGGCCCGACCGCGAGGTCGAAGAGATCGAGGCGATCATGAGGGAGCACCGGATCCGCCACGTTCCCGTCGCCGGGGATCATGGCCTTCTCGGTGTTCTTTCGATCGGCGACCTCAACGCCTTCCGCGCCGACGCCGACCACCAGAAGGTCGAATACCTGACCGAATACATCTACGGCCGCAGCTGACATGGACCGGGGTGGCCCGCCACGGGCCTCCCCGCGGCACCTCCGTCGCCTCCCCTCCACTCGAGCGCTCCGAGAGCGAATCGGGGGTTCGCCTACGCGCGGGTCTGCGTGTGTGCGCCCGGGTCGGTCCCGCGGCGCGAGGCGCGCTCGAGAGCCTCGACGAAGGCGCCGCAGGATTCGAACCTGTCCGAGGGCCGCTTCTCGAGGACCTTCAGGAGGACGTAGTCGACCGAGCGGTGGAGGACGGGGTTGAGCGCGGAAGGGAGCCCCGGCTCCTCGCGCAGCGTCTTCTCCATCACGACGAAGACCGAGTTCGCCTCGAACGGCGGTGTCCCCGTCAGGAGGTAGTAGGCGAGAACGCCGAGGGCGTACTGGTCTGAACGCGGCCCGGCCTGGTCGCCCTTCACCTGCTCGGGCGACATGTAGACCGGCGTCCCGAGAACCGTCCCGGCCACCGTGAGCTTCTCGCTCCGCGCCTCCCGTGCGAGGCCGAAGTCGGCGAGAAAGAGGCGCTTCGTCTTGTCGAAGAGGACGTTGGCCGGCTTCACGTCGCGGTGGATGATCCCCTCGCCGTGCGCGTAGTCGAGGGCGGAGGCGAGCGCCCGGAGCCACTCCATCGCGAGGCTCCCCGGAACGCCTTCGCGCGCCCGGTCCCGCAGCGTCCCCCCTGGCAGGAGCGGCATGACGAGAAAGAGGAGCTCGTCCACCTGCCCGAAGTCGTAGATGGGGAGGATGTGCGGGTGCTCGAGCCGTGCGGAGAGCTTCGCCTCTCGCAGGAAGCGCGCCACGAACGAGTCGTCGGTGGACACGACGTCGAGCGACATCACTTTCACGGCGACGTGCCTCTCCAGGCCGAGGTCGAGCGCACGCCAGACCTCCGCCATCCCGCCCGCCCCGATCCGCTCCTCCAGCCGGTACCGGCCGAGGAGCGCCCCCGTGCCCAGAATCGCCACGTGCGCCTCCCAGGTCGCCCGACGAGAACGGTGCCCCGCCGATCATCTCCATTCTGCCGGGAAGTCGAATTGGCAGTATAGCTTCCGGCTCCCGCGACGCACCCCGGTCCCGCTCGGCCCTCCCCCGGGCGAGGGGCCGAAATGATGCGGGCGGATCATGGAACGACGCGTGCCCGAAGCGAATCATCGGCAACGGAGGAGTGCTCGCCCGAAGTGCGATACGGCTATGACCCTGGATGCTCGCGTCCGCCCGGCGGCGGTGCGGGCGAGGACGCTGTCTTCGAGGTCGCGAAGGCCCTCGGCCTGACGCTCGAGGAGATTGAGGAGCCCGGCGGCTGCGGCCGGGAGGCCCGTGCGATGAACGCCATTCCGGCCTATACCCGGGTGGGGCGGCTTCTGGCTGTGGCGGCCCGGCAGCTCGCGGCGCGGGAGGATGCCACCGTCCCGCCGTCCGTCGTCACGCCGTGCAGCGCCTGCTTCCGGAACCTCTCCCGTGCACGGAATTCTCTCGCGACGCACGCCGACCTTCGCGACAGGGTGGCCGAGGAGCTCGCCGTCACGGGGCTCTCCCTCGAACCCGGATCCGTGCGCGTCCGCCACCTCCTCGACGTCCTCTACGAGGACGCCGGCCCCGACGAGATCCGCCGGCGCGTCACGACCCCCCTCGCGCACCTTCGCGTCGCGCCGTACACCGGCTGCCTCCTGGCGCGGAGCGGGGTCCCGGAGCCCGGCCTCGAGAACCCCGGACAGGCGAGCCGCCTCGGGGAGATTCTCTCGGCCCTCGGAGCCGAGGTCGTCGACTTCCCCCTCGAGGCCCACTGCTGCGGAGGCCGCGCCGCGGAAGCGAGCGAGGAGGTCGCCACCTCGCTCCACCACCGGATCCTGCGGAGCGCCGCCGACCACGGGGCCGACGTGATCGCCGTCGTCTGCCCCCGCTGCCTGCGCAACCTCGAGGCCGGCCAGGAGCCGGTCAACCGGAGATTCCGGACCTGCTTCGCGATTCCCGTCCGCTATTTCACGGACCTCGTGGCCGAGGCTTTTGGGGTCACTTTTGGGGTCAGGTCTTGATTTTCTATTCTGGCGCGGATCGGACGATCGCCAGCGAGGGATAGCCGAGGAAGCGGTAGAGGTTCGCGGGGGCGGTCGCGCCGAGGCCGTCGCCGCGAATCGGGAGCTCGGGCGTCCCGACCGACGTGGCATAGGCGAGCGGCCCCGCCGCCAGTGACACGCCGAGGTCGCGGCCGAGCCGGGAGAGCGCCACGAGGCCGAGGGGCGTCGAGTAGCGGCCGCACCAAGTGACGCGGTCTTCGGCGGGGTTGTCGGGGTTCACGCACGTCTCGTGGAACGCCCGGGCCTTCGCGGCCTCGAGCGGCCCGCCGAGGGCGCGGAGCCTCGACACGTCCCGTGCGGTCGCCTTCGTTTAGGCGTCGACGCCGCGGTCCCCGAACGGCACGTGCCGGAAATCGGACCCGTAGTGGACGGCGTCGGCCGAGACGACGACGGCCAGGTCCCGGCCGAGGACGAGGCCGCGCGCCTGCGCCCATGCCGCGATCGCCGCGCCGAGACGCTCGCCCAGCTCGGAGAGCCGCTCCCAGCCCATCGACGGAACGATCACGGGGACGACCTCGACGTCTTTTCGCAAGTGCTTCAGCCAGTAGACGAGCGCCTCGACCGAGTGCTCGGAGTCGTGCATCGCCGCGTCGGCGACGGCGTCTCCCTTCGGAAGTCGCCCGAGGATCTCCTCTCGCAGGGTCGACACAGGGACCTCGCCGTCGGGAGCCCGCCACGCCCGGTCCGTGTCGAAGACGAGGACGTCCTTCGCGTCGAACTTCCGGAAACGATGGAAGACGCCGCCGACGACGACGGTCTTCGCGGTCACGAGAGGCAGAACGCCGCGGTAGACGCGCCCTGCGTAGAGATAGTCGTCGTGCGGGCGAATCGCCCCGGCCAGGCCCGGCGGCGGCGCCTCGCCGAGCCGTTCGGGCGCGCGAGGCGCCGTGGAGAGGGCGAGGACCTTCTTCATCTGCGCGGCAGTGGTGGCAAAACCGACCCCGTCGAGCTGGCCTCTCACGTTGCCGGCCGACGGGATCGCCATCTCCATCCGGACGTGTTCGAGGCTCGGGGGAGCAGAGGAAGCGCCGCTCGAAAGAGCCACCAGCAGCAGGAATGGAACCCGCATCGACGCCGTCATCCCTTTCGCCTCACCGTTCGACCGCTCTCAGGACCGCCTCTCCGCCAGCAGGCGGTCGATTTCCTTCCCGAGGATGGCAAGAGGTGCGGGCTTGGAGAGGTAGGCGTCCGTACCCGCGGCGAGGATTCGTTCCCGGTCCCCTTCTATGGCGAGCGCAGTGCGATCCCGCGGTGCGCCTCCAGCTCCCCGTCCTCGCGCGCCGATGCGGGGCCTCCGAAACCGCGCGGAACCGGCCGTCGCCACGGAAGGGCCACCCGGAACCGGCTTCCCTTGCCCGGTTCGCTCTCGACGTCCGTCCGCCCGCCGTGTAGCTCGGCGAGGCTTCGAACGAGGGCGAGGCCGAGCCCGGTGCCGGCGTGCTCCCGGGCAACCCTCGTGTCGAGCTGCGTGAAGGGCTGGAAGAGCTTCGGGAGATCCTCGGGCGCGATCCCCAATCCCGTGTCGCGGACCTCGAGGCGAACCTCCCCGGCCGCCTCGTCGCCCGACGCCCTCAGCTCGACGGAGCCGCCTGGCGGCGTGAACTTGACGGCGTTGGAAAGGAGATTCACGAGGACCTGGCGGACCCGGCGGGCGTCTCCGACGAACCTCCTCGGAGCGGCCGGTCCGTGGAACGCCAGCGCGATGCCCTTCCGCTTCGCCTCCTCGCTCACGATCGCGAGCACCGACTCGCAGACCTCGCCGAGGGAGCATGAAGCCAGAACTCCGGACATAGGGTCCGCGAGACGGCTGAAATAGAGGGGCTTTGCTGTTCCGGCGGCTGGCGGCCGATTAAGAATAAGTGTCGTGTTTCGAGTGGAAGCATGTGACTCTCCGGCGATGCCTGTTTCCGATCCCCTGCCCCCCGCTCTCGGCCTGATAGCGAGCGGCCCGCGAGGGCTGATCGTGGTCAGCGAGCGGTGCCCCCTGCGCACGCAGGACGGGCAACGCCTGGTGGTGCTCGGTGGGCTTCCGGTGTTCGGATTCGAGGTTGGTGACGAGTTCGGCGCGGCGTACGCGATGGTGTTGATCGAGCAGTCCGGCTTTGCCACGCAGGTGGAGATCGCTCGCGCGTTCGGCGTGACGCCCCGGACGGTTCAGAGAAACCTCCAAAGGTACGCAGAAGACGGGCCGAGCGCACTCGGCCAGGGGCGCGGGTGGAAGAAGGGGCGGTCGCGGCTGCCCCAAGGGCTTCAGGCGCGAGCTGCGGGATTGCATCGCAAGTCTCTGAGCAACAAGCAGATCGCGCGGGTTCTGGGGATCTCGGCCCCGAGCGTCGCCAAGCTCCTCGCAGCCGAAGGGCTCGGCAAGCGGGCTTCGGCCGCGACGATCCAGGTGGCGCTGGGATTGGACTCGACGGCGGCGAGCAGAGAAGAGACGACAGCGGCCGAGCTCACGCTGGACGACCTGGTGGCTTGCGAAGCCGAGGAAGAGAGCGCAACGGACGCGGCCGCGGAAATGGCTGCCGAGCCGGAAGAGGGATCGGCGGCCGTTGCGGCGCTCAGCGCCGTGCTGGATGCCTGTGGAAGGGCCGCCGACTGGACCGGCGGTGGGCAGGCCGAGGACGGCGACGAGGCCTCCGACTCGCCGGCCAAGGGGAGTGATGGTGGCGACGGGCCTGCCGGCGAGGTCGCCCGGGTGCTCTCGTGGTCGTTCGATCCCGACCCGGCAAATCGGGCCATGGATCGGATGATGGCCGAGGTCGGACTGCTCGAGGACGCGGTCCCGATGTTCCGCAGCGCTGAGCGGGTTGCCGGCGCGGGGGTGCTGCTGGCCGTGCCCGCCCTGGCGGCCAGCGGGGTGCTCGACGTGGCGCGCCAGGTGTACGGACGCCTGTATCCGGCCTTCTATGGTCTGCGAACGACGTTCGTCACGTTGCTGCTGATGGCGCTGCTGCGCATCAAGCGTCCAGAGGGGCTCAAAGAGCGCAGTCCGCACGAGCTCGGACGCATTCTGGGTCTGGACCGGGCTCCCGAGGTCGAGACGGTCCGGCGCGAGCTGCGACGGCTCAGTACCCGAGGCCGAGCGACCGAGATGATCCAGGCGATGGCCAAGCGCCGGGTGGAGCAACAGGGGCAAGCTCTGGGTGTCCTGTACGTCGACGGTCACGTGCGCGTCTACCACGGCGAGAAGACGCTGCCGAAGGCGCACGTGACGCGAATGCGGCTCTCCCTACCGGCGACGACGGACGACTGGGCTAACGACGCGGCGGGGGATCCGGTGTTCGTGGTGACGGCAGAGGCCAATGCCGGGATGGTCAAGATGCTGCCGGCGCTTCTGGCCGAGCTTCGACCTCTCCTGGGAGAGCGCCGGCTGACGCTCGTGCTCGATCGTGGCGGGTACAGCCTCGCGCTGTTCCAGTCCCTGCTCCAGCAGGACGTCGACATCCTGACCTACCGCAAGGGCAAGTGGCGCAAGGTCGCATCCAGGCACTTCCAGCGGTACGA
>CAVOJA010000140.1:0-17393 GCA_963696015.1 uncultured Holophagales bacterium | reverse complement strand
CTCCCGGCGCTCGCCTTCGAGCCCGGCGATCGCCCCGCGCACGATCTCGACGTTTCGCGCGGCCAGGGCCGGGCGGAGCTCGTCCCTCGGCTCCGCCCCCTCCGGCAGCAGGACGCGGACCCGCGAGGCGTAGCGCGTCAGACCGAGAGCCATGCCGGCCGCTCCGTTGGCCGTCCCGACGGCGATCACGACGACGTCCTTCCCGAAGACCTCCGGAGCCTCGCAGTCCGGGCAGTAGTAGAGGTTTCCCTTCCCCGCGTATGCGAAGCAGGGACGGAAGTCCCCGTCGACCGTCGGATGGAGGCGGGCCACTCCCGTCGCGAGGAGGAGGGTCCGGGCCTCCCACGAGCGTCCGTCCGCGGCCTCGAGGCGAAAGCTCTCGAGCGCCCCGCCAGCGCGCGCCACGCTCGCGCGCTCGACGACCGCGCCCTGCTCGACCGCCTGGGCCTTGAGGCGCTTCTGGATCTCGGCCCCCGTGGCCCCCGGGAACCCGGGCACGTTCCAGAGCTTCTCGAGGGTGAAGAAGAGAGGCCCGGTGGCCCGGTCGAGGACGACGACCCTCCGCCGGTGCCAGGCGAGGTGAATCGCCGCGGTGAGCCCCGCCGGTCCGCCCCCGACGACGGCCACGTCCCACTTCCCGGAGCCGCTCATCGGCCCGGCACGCTCGGAGCCCCCGGGATCCCCTTGCATGTCACCTGCCAACACGGCCTCCTTCACGCATCGTCCGTCCACCGCTCCGGCGATGGAATACCACCTCTTCGATGCCGCGGCCGGGCTCGAGGTTTCCGATCCGGCCCACACGCCCGTACGGGGCCCGTGCACCTGCCTGCTACGCTCGACCGATGGCCCACATCCCGTACGAAGTCTCCGACTCCTACCGAGCCGAGGTCGCGGGCGCCCGCGGCCGGCTGGCGAACATCCTCGCCATCCACGGCATCGAGCCAGAGCTCGGCCTTGCTCACCTGAAGCTCTACGTCCCGCTGATGTTCGGGAAGTCGGGTGTCACGCGCCTGGAACGCGAGGCGATCGCCGTGGCCGTTTCCGCGGCCAACGGCTGTCACTACTGAACAACGCATCACGGAGCGGCGCTCCGTGCCTTGTCGAAGAACGACCTCGCCGACCGCCTCGCGGCGGACCCGGACGGGGCCGTGGTTCCGTCTCGCCTTCGGGCGATCCTCGACTACGCCCTCCTCCTCACGCACCGCCCGCACGACGTGACGGCGGCCTCGGT
Organism: uncultured Holophagales bacterium; assembly: GCA_963696015.1. GTDB lineage: Bacteria > Acidobacteriota > Thermoanaerobaculia > UBA5066 > UBA5066 > UBA5066. The sequence continues at coordinate 16,162 of CAVOJA010000140.1, read as the reverse complement.
CGCGGCGCTCCGGACGGCGGGGCTCTCGGACGCCGAGATACACCGGGTCGCCTCCGTCACCGCCTACTTCGCGTTCGTCAACCGGATCGCCGAGGGTCTCGGCGTCGAGCTCGAGACTGGGGCGGACGACGCGAAGGCTCCTGAAACCTCCGGCTCCGGCCCGGCATCGAACCCCTGACGCAAACGGGGTATCGATCAAGCCCCGGGACAGCTGCCGACCGAAACCGACAGGGGGATTCCTTCATGCGCTCCTTCGTTCTTTCCACTCTCATCTCACTCTCCTTCGCCGCCGCCCCCCCTTCGGCGGCGGCAGCCGCTCCCGGGGCTCCTCCCCCGTTCGCCCTCCGGGACCTCGACGGAAAGACCGTCACCCTGGAGGGCTTCAAGGGCTCTTCCCCGGTCCTCGTCGTCTTTTACCGAGGGTATTGGTGACCGTACTGCGTGGAGCAGTTGCTCCAGCTGCAGCGCCTGAAGTCCACCACCCTCGCCGAGGTCACGGTCCTCGCCATCTCGCCCGACCCGCCTGAGAAGACCAGGGGGCTGATCGAGAAGGTGCGCTCGTCGAAGGACGTCGTCCTGACGCCGCGATTCCTCTCCGACCCGGACCTGAAGGTCACGGACGCCTACGGGATCCGGAATTCCGGTGCGAAGACGCCCGTTCCGCATCCGACGACCATCCTCGTGGACCGCGACGGCCGGGAGGTCTGGCGGTTCACCGAGACGGACTACAAGAAGCGGCCTACCGACGACGAGATCCGCGCGGCCGTTCAGAAGCTCCGACCGGCGAAATGATTCCGGCAGAGCCCGGCCCCCGCAAGAAAAGAGAGAACCGATGGAGGCAACGACCGGAGCGGCGAGAGCCCGGACAAGGCGAACGGAGTGGCTCCGCGCGTTCGGAATGCTGCTGGCCACCGCGGCCGTCGGCTGCTCGACCTCTCTGAAACCGCCCGACCTCGGCGCTCTCTACAACCGCTCGGCCCAGTACCACGGCCCGGAGAGGAACCCGATCGTCGTCATCCCGGGCATCCTCGGGTCGCGGCTGAAGGACCTCGAAACGCGGTCGACGGTCTGGGGGGCCTTCGGGGGGGACTTCGCCGATCCGGGGACGCCGGAGGGCGCCCGGACGATGGCCCTGCCGATGCGCGAGGGGGCGTCGCTGAGCGCTCTCAGGGACGGTGTCGTCCCGGACGGCGTCCTCGACCGGATGAAGGTCCGGCTGCTGGGGCTCCCCCTCGAGCTGAAGGCCTACTTCCAGATCCTCGGTACCCTCGGCGCCGGGGGCTACCACGACGAGAGCCTCGGTGTGCTCGGCGAGGTCAACTACGGGAGCGACCACTACACCTGCTTCCAGTTCGCCTACGACTGGCGGCGCAACAACGTCGAGAACGCGGCCCGGCTGCACGAGTTCCTCCTCGAGAAGCGCGCGTACGTCCGGGCGGAGACGAAGAGGCGGTCCGGCGTCGACAGGGACGTCAAGTTCGACGTCGTCGCCCACTCGATGGGCGGCCTCCTCCTGCGCTACTACCTGATGTACGGGAAGGAGGACCTTCCCGCCGACGGGACGCTCCCGGAGCCGACGTGGGCGGGCACGGCGCTCGTCGATCGGGCGGTCCTCGTCGGGACGCCGAGCTCCGGCGCCGTCGACGCGCTCGCCCAGCTCGTTCGCGGGAGGAGCTTCGGCCTCTTCATGCCCAGCTATTCGCCGGCGGTCGTCGGGACGTTCCCGGCGCTCTACGAGCTCCTACCCCGGGGCCGGCACGGGGCACTCGTGGAGAGCGCGGCCCCCGGAGCGAAACCCGTCGACCCCCTCGACCCCGCTCTGTGGGAGAAGGAGAAGTGGGGCCTCGCGGCTCCGGACCAGGACGAAATCCTGCGCTGGCTCCTTCCTGACGAAGCCCGACCCGAGACCAGACGGCGAATCGCCCTCGACCACCAGCGAAAGTCCCTGGAGCGGGCGCGGCGCTTTCACGCGGCGCTCGATCGCCCGGTATCTGCCCCCGCCGACCTCGGGCTCTACCTCGTCGCGGGCGACGCGGAGGCCACGAACGCCGTCGCAGCAGTTCGCGGGCGGAACGGGTCGTTCGAGGTCATCCGGAACGGACCCGGTGACGGCACGGTCCTTCGCTCCAGCGCGCTCGCCGACGAGCGGGAAGGCGGCGAGTGGACTCCCTGGCTGAGGACGCCCGTTCCGTGGACGAACGTCACCTTCCTCTTCACGGACCACCTCGGCCTCACGCGGGACCCCGCGTTCGCCGACAACGTCCTTCACCTGCTCCTGGAGGCGCCTCCGGCGGGAACGGTCAGCCGTTAGCCCTGCGCGCGGCGAGGATGCCCTTCACGAGCTCTTCCGGGACCGACTCCGGCACCCAGGCGTCGAGGTCGGCGAACGCCTCGTGCTCGAGGGCCACGGTCTCCCGGTAGGTCGCGAGGTAGGTCCCGCAGCACGGGCAGTCGGCGAGGTGCGCGTCGAAGGCCTCGCGCTCGGCCGGAGCCAGCTCGTTCTCTTCGTAGCGCCAGAGGAACTCGACGACTTCCCGGCAGGTGAGGGGCGCGCTCATGCGAGCCCCTTTCGCATCTCGGGGTCGAGAAGGGTCCGGAGGGCCTGCCGGGCCCGGTGGAGCCGGATCTTGACGGCGTTCTCGGAGATGCCGAGCGCCTCGGCCGTCTGAGCCGTGTCGAGCTCCTCGATGTCCCGGAGGAGGAGGACAGTCCGGTAGCTTTCTGGGAGACGATGGATCAGCTCGCGCACGCGAGCCGCGGCCTGCTTTCGCTCGAGCTCGCCGTGGGTGTCGGGCCACGGCGCAACCGCGGCCGTCCGGTTGCCCAGCTCATCGAACGTCGGCAGGAGCGGCTCGATCGATTCCTCGGGCTTGCGCTTGCGCGACCTGAGCCGCATCAGGCACGCGTTCACGACGATCCGGTGGAGCCAGGTGGAGAGCTGCGCGTTCTCCTCGAAGCTCTCGAGCGCCTGGAACGCCGACAGGAAGGCCTCCTGCACCGCGTCCTGAGCGTCCTCTGTGCCGGAGAAGAAACGACGGGCCACCGCCAGGAGCCTCCCCCCGTAGAGACGGACCAGTGTGGCGTAAGCCTCCTCGTCCCCGGTCTTGAGGCGACGGACGAGGTCTCCCTCAGGATTCGCCGGGGAGGGAATTCTCCATGCTTCCGCGATCACGACGGGGAAGCCTAGCACGCCGGAACGGGTCTGACCTCGAGGAGAGGAGCCGCGCTCAGTCCGCCACCTCGCAGTAGACCTTGATCGCGCCCCGGGCCGTCGTGAGCGTGTCGAACAGCTCGCGGAAGCTCTCTAGCCCCATGACGGGGTGTGTCAGAAGCCGCGCGAGCCAACCGGGAAAGAGGAGCTCGGTCTGGCCCAGGTCGCGCACGCCCATTTCGAAGTGCTCCCGGTTGGCGTTCACCGTCCCGACCATGACCTTGTTCCCGAGGACGAAACCGAGGTTGATGCGGTCGGCGGGGACCTCCAGCTTCCTGCCGCCGCCTGTGACGGACGAAAGGACGAGGACGCCGTTCTTCCCAAGGGCTTCCAGGCTCTCGAAGACGACGGCCGAGGAGCCGGTCGCCTCGAAGATGAAGTCGAACGGCGCCGAGCGGCTCACCTCATCCGCGATCGGCGCCTGGGCCGTCGAAACGTAGTGCGCCCCGAGGGCCTCGACGAGCGAGGAGTTCAGGGTGGGCGGGAACGAACGGGCGAAGACCGTCACGTCCAGCCCGCGCAAACGCAGCGCCATCGCCGCCAGGAGGCCGACTGTCCCCGCCCCCATCACGGCCGCGCGCCGCGGCCTCCAGACCCTCATCCGCCGCTGAATCTCGAAGGCCTGGTGGATTCCCTTCTCGACGACGGTCGTCGGCTCGAGGAGTACGCCCACGTCCTTCAGCGCCGCCGGGACCCGGACGACGTGGTCGGCGTCGTCGACGTAGAGCTCCGTGAGGAAACCGTGCCGAAGGCTGATGCCGCGCTCGAGATAGGTCTCGTCGGTGGTCATGTCGGGCATCCCGATCCGGTCGTAGATCGAGGTGCCGGGGCGCCTCACCGTCGCGACGACGAAGTCACCGGGGGAAAGTTCGGTGACGCCCGGTCCGACCTCGACGACGCGCCCGAAGCCCTCGTGCCCGAGGACGAGGACGTCCGAACCGGGAGGGGCGGTTCCGTATTCACCGGCATTGATCTCCTTGTCGGTCCCGTCCACGCCCACGCGCAGGACCTTCACGAGGACGCCCCGTCCGCCGGGGACCTCGTCGAGGGTGGGGGCCGGCAGCTCGGTCAGGTGAACCGAGCCCGGCTTGCCCGGGAACACGGCGATCGCTTTCATCGTTCTGCTCCGCTCTGCTGGATCAGCTTGGCGACGAGGGCGGTCCAGCCGGTCTGGTGGCTCGCGCCGAGCCCGCTGCCGTCCTCCCCGTGGAAGTACTCGTGGAAGAGGAGGTGGTCGCGAAAGTTCGGGTCCCGCTGGAGCTTCTCGGCGCGCCCGAAGGCGGGCCGACGTCCGTCGGCGTGCCGGAGAAAGATCGAGATCAGGCGGCGCGACAGCTCCGTCGCCACCTCGCCGAGGTGGGCCGTCTTCCCGGAACCCGTGGGCGCCTCCACGCGGAAGGAGTCGCCCAGGTAGTAGTGGAACTTCTGGAGCGACTCGATGATGAGGAAGTTGACCGGGAACCAGACGGGTCCGCGCCAGTTCGAGTTGCCGCCGAAGAGCCCGGTCGAGGACTCCCCCGGCTCGTAGTCGACGCGGTGCTCGGTCCCGTCGACGTGGAGGAGGTACGGCTCTTTCCGGTGGACCCGGGAGAGGGCCCGGATTCCGTGCGGCGAAAGGAACTCCTTCTCGTCGAGGAGGTACCGCAGGACTGAACGGAGTCGGTCGCGGTTGACGACGGAGAGAAAGTGCTGCGTCCTGCCGCCCTCCGTCGTCCGCGTCTCGACGTGGGCGGCCAGCTCCGGCCGGTTTTCGAGGAACCACTGCATCCGGCGCTTGAAGCCGGGAAGACGGTCGAGGTCGGCCGAGTCGAGCGTCTCGACGGCGAAGAGCGGGATCAGGCCGACCATCGAGCGGACGCGCAGGGGGAAGTGCCGCCCGTCGGGAAGGTGCAGGACGTCGTAGAAGAAGCCGTCCGAGCGGTCCCAGAGCTCGATCCTCTCCTCACCCATCGAGTTCATCGCCTTGCAGATGGCGACGAAGTGCTCGAAGAACTTCGAGGCGACGTCCTCGTAGGCCGGGTCCTCGTGCGCCAGCTCGAGCGCGATGGCGAGCATGTTGAGGCAGTACGCCGCCATCCAGCTCGTCGCGTCCGACTGCTCGAGGTGTCCTCCCGTCGGGAGCGTTGCGCTGCGGTCGAAGACGCCGATGTTGTCGAGACCGAGGAAGCCCCCCTGGAAGACGTTCCGTCCGTCCGCGTCCTTGCGGTTCACCCACCACGTGAAGTTGATGAGGAGCTTGTGGAAGACGCGCGACAGGAACTGGCGGTCTCCCCGCCCGGTGGCCTTCTTGTCGATCTTGTAGACGCGCCAGGCGGCCCAGGCGTGGACGGGCGGGTTCACGTCGCCGAGCGCCCACTCGTAGGCCGGCAGCTGGCCGTTCGGGTGCATGTACCACTCGCGCAGGAAGAGGACGAGCTGCTCCTTGGCGAACTCGGGGTCGACCAGAGCGAGAGGAATGCAGTGGAAGGCGAGATCCCACGCGGCGTACCAGGGGTATTCCCAGGTGTCGGGCATGGAGATGACGTCGGCGTTGTAGAGGTGGGTCCAGTCCGCGTTCCGTCCGGTCAGGCGCTCCCGAGGCGGCTCAGGCCCCTCCGGGTCCCCTTTCAGCCAGCGGGAGACGTCGTAGCCGTAGTACTGCTTCGACAGGAGGAGCCCAGCGAAGGCCTGCCGCTGGACGTTCCGGGCGTCGTCAGAGAGACCCTCGGGCTGGAGGTCGGCGTAGAAGGAATCGGCCTCCAGGCGGCGGGTCTCGAAGAGCGCGTCGAACGCGGCGCCGAAGGCCTCGCCCTCCGGGAGCCGGTCGGTGAGGCGCAGGCGCAGCTCCCACGTCGCGCCGGGCTCCACGGTGCCGACGGCCCAGGCGGCGGCCTTCGAACCGGTCCGAGCCGGGTTGACGGCCTCGCTCCGGCCCCCCACGACGCGCTCGTGGAAGGCGTCCTTCACGAACGGGGAATCGTTCGTCGCCCCCCAGAGCCGCTCGGCATTCGACTCGTTCTCGGTGAAGAGGAGCTCAGCGTCCGGGTCCACGAGAAGCCACCGCTTGCCGTACAGCGAGTGCTCGGTTTCCAGGGCGAGGGCGCCGCCGGCCCTGCCGTCCCCGTCCACGGCGCGGATTCGCGGCCTCCGCGCGTCGAGGCCCCAGCTCCACGTGTTCCGATACCAGAGCGTCGGGAGGAGGTGGAGCGTCGCGGCTTCCGGACCGCGGTTCACGGCCCGGATGCGGATCAGGAGGTCCTCCGAGCTCCCCTTGGCGTACTCGACGAAGACGTCCCAGTACCTGTCGTCGTCGAAGATGCCGGTGTCGATCAGCTCGAGCTCCGTCTCGTTCCGCGTCCGGGCCCGGTTCCCCTCGAGCAGCTCCGCGTAGGGATAGGCCCGCTGCGGATACTTGTAGAGGAAGCGCATGAACGAGTGGGTCGGCGTGGAGTCGAGGTAGTAGTACTGCTCCTTCACGTCCTCGCCGTGGTTCCCCTCGCTCCCGGTCAGGCCGAAGAGGCGCTCTTTCAGGATCGGGTCCTTCCCGTTCCAGAGGGCAAGGGCGAAGCAGAGGGTCTGGCGCCGGTCGGAGATCCCCATCAGCCCGTCCTCGCCCCAGCGGTAGGCGCGCGAGCGCGCGTGCTCGTGCGGGAACGAGTCCCACGCCGTGCCCTTCGCGCTGTAGTCCTCGCGCACGGTGCCCCACTGCCGCTCGGAGAGATAGGGACCCCATCGCTTCCAGTGGACGCGGCGCTCGCGTGACTGGGCGAGACGCATCTGTTCGGCGCCGGGACCGGGGGGCGGATTCCCTGAGCTCATTCACGACTCCCTTCCGGAACGGCCCCAGCCTGGGAGCTCGCCGGGTCACGCTCATTCGATGCCTCTGGCGACGAACGGTTTCAGCGGCCGGCAGCCGCTCCCCCTTGAAACCAAGCCGCCTCGCCGGGCATCCGAAGGTCGAGGAGTCTTCGATGCTTTCCAAGCTGCTGTCCATTCGCGCCTTCATCCTGAAAACCGCGAACGCCCTCTCGTGGGTGCCGCAGACCGCGGCCCGGCTCGCCCTGGGCTGGGTCTTCGTGCAGTCGGGCTGGGGCAAGCTCCACAACCTCGCGAACGTGATCGATTACTTCGGGAGCCTCGGGATCCCAGCGCCGCACCTCCAGGCGCCGTTCGTGGCGGGCGTCGAGCTCGTCGGCGGGCTCCTCATCCTCGGCGGGCTCTTCACGAGGTTCGTCTCCGTGCCTCTCGCGATCACCATGGTCGTCGCGCTCCTGACCGCGAAGCGCGAGGACATCGCGACCGCCGGGGACCTGTACGGGGCCGTCGAGTTCCTCTACCTCCTCGGGTTCGGATACCTCGCCGCGTTCGGGGCGGGTCTCCTGTCCCTCGACGAGATCCTCGTCCGGCGGTTCGCGCCGCCCGACGCGGGGGACGCGAAGGCGGCCTGATGGCCCGCGGCGAGGCGCCTCGCCGGTGGGCGACGAGTCTCCTGACCGGCCTCCTCGGACCGAAGCTGACGTGCCGGGGAGCTTCCGACCTCCTGGTTCACCATTTCGATCACGGCCTGCGCCTTCTCGAACGGGCGTCGTTCTTCAGCCACCTCGCCCTGTGCGCGTCGTGCCGCGCGTACGTCGACTCGTATCGCACGACGATCGAGCTGGGCCGAGCCGCCTTCAAACGGCCATGATCGAGTCCCCCGCTTCTCCGCTTCCGCCTCCTCCAGGCCCGGCACCGGTTCCCGCCGAAATGCCGGACCCGCAGAGCACGAACCGGCTCGGCCTCATGGCGGGCGCGGGATCGATTCTCTCGGCCTTCCTGGCGAGCGCCTGCTGCGTGGGCCCCCTGATCTTCGCCCTCCTCGGGCTCGGGGGAGCAGGCCTCTTCATCAGGTTCGAGCCCTATCGCCCGTACTTCATCGTCCTGACTTTCGCCCTGCTCGGCGCAGGGTTCACCTTCACGTACCGTCGCCCGAAGCTCGCCGCGCCCGCATCCGACGGGGTCGCCTGCGCCTGCCCGGCCCCGCGCACGAACCGACTCGGGCGAGTCATGCTCTGGGTCGCGACGGCTCTCGTCGGCGCCTTCCTCCTGTTCCCCCACCTCGTACCGGTCGTCTTCGGCTGAAGGAGCACGCGATGAGCACCTTCGGAACGCCAGCGTCGTCCACAGAGGAAACGACCTGCGACGGCTGCGAGCCTCGGCCCGCTCCCCTCCGGGTCGCGCCCGGGGCGGAGAGCTTCGACCTCGTCATCGTCGGCTCCGGCGGCGCGGCGTTCGGCGCGGCCCTTCGGGCCTCGGAGCTCGGCGCCCGCGTGGCGATGGTCGAGCGAAGCACGCTGGGCGGGACCTGTGTCAGCGTCGGGTGCGTCCCGTCCAAAGCGCTCGTCCGAGCCGCTGAGGCGGTGCACCGGGCGAATACCCCACGGTTCGACGGAGTCGTCACGAGCGCGCGGGTCGCCGACTTCGGCGCCCTGATGGCCCAGAAGCAGGCCCTCGTGGAAGAGCTCCGCGAAGGGAAGTACGCCCGGGTCCTCGCCGGCACGCCGAACGTGACGCTCCTCGAGGGCGACGCCCGTTTCACCGGGCCCGGACGCCTCTCGGTCGCCCGCATGGAGCTGCGCGCGAAACGCTTCGTCGTCGCCACCGGCATGCGCCCTCACGTCGCAGAGATGCCGGGGCTCTCCGAGGCCGGCTTCCTGACGAGCACGGACGCTCTGGCTCTCGACAGGCTGCCCGCCTCGATGATCGTCCTCGGCGGGCGCTTCGTCGCGCTCGAGCTGGCCCAGGCCTTTTCCCGGCTCGGCACCCGGGTCACGGTCGTCCAGCGGAGCGCCCACATCCTTCCCTCCGAGGACGACGACGTCACCGAGGAGCTCGAGCGCCTCCTCGTCGAGGAAGGGCTCGAGATCCTGACGGGCTCACACGTCGTTCGCGTTTCTCACGAGGGCGCGCTCCGGGTCGTCGAGGTCGAACGCGGGGGCGAGCGCCTGCGGCTCTCCGCCGAAACGATCCTCGTCGCGACCGGCCGCCGCGCGAACACCGAAAGCCTCGGCCTCGAGACGATCGGGGCACGCCTTCGCCCCGACGGGACGATCCTCGTGGACGAAACGCTCGAGACGACGGCGGCCGGCGTCTTCGCCGCGGGCGACGTCATCGGGGAGCCCGCGTTCGTCTACACGGCCGCCTACGAAGGTCGTCTCGCGGCGGAGAACGCCCTCGGCGAAACGAAGCGCCTCAGGGACTATTCGGCCCTCCCGGCCGTGGTCTTCACCGACCCGCAGGTGGCTACGGTGGGGCTCAACGAGAAGCGCGCCCGCGACCTTGGGATCGTGGTCGACGTCGCAGAGCTCCCGTTCACCCACGTCCCTCGCGCCCTCGCCGCACGCGATACGCGCGGCTTCGTCAAGCTGCTCCGGGAGCGCGGGACGGATCGGCTCGTCGGAGCCGTCATCCTCGCTCCCGAGGCCGGGGACCTGATCATGGAGCCCGTCCTCGCGATCCGGCACGGCATCCCTGTGAGCGACCTGGCCTCCGCCTTCCACCCGTATCTGACGGCGGCGGAAGCCATCAAGCTGGCCGCGCAGACCTTCGACAAGGACGTGGCGAAGCTCTCGTGCTGCGCCGCGTGAAGAACGTCACCCCCCCCTCGGCATTGCAGGCAGTCACGCTCGTCTCGCAAGACCTGCATCAGCGAGAGTTGGCGGTCCGGGCGCCCCGTTCACTCCGCGAGCCGGTGCGGCCCGCCGGTCCGGGACGAGGCGTCGCGCTCGACGACGTTACCGTCGGGCAGGCTCCAGTAATCCCGCTGCCTGCGGAACGGATGACAGAGGGCGTTCCACAGCCCGTTGTCCTCCGGCTTCGAGTAGCCCGGCACGCCGATGGTGACGTCGGCCTGCGGAACATCGAGTCCGAGGGTCCGGTGCAGGCGATCCCACCACGGGAAGACGACCCCGTAGTTCGAGTTCGTCTCGCGGCGGACCCGGGAGTGATGGATCCCGTGCATCCGCGGCGTCACCAGCAGCCTGTTGAGGGCCCGCTCGACGCGGACCGGCAGGCGCACGTTGCCGTGCTGGAAGAGCGTGTTGGCCTGAAAGACGACCTCGTAGGCCGCATAGGCCCACGGCGAGACGCCGATCACGAGGATCTGCGCGATCCGGAACCCGGCCGAAAAGGCGAGCTCCCCGAAGTGGAACCTCAGCGCGGTCGAGACGTCGAGGTCCGGGTCCAGGTGGTGGACATTGTGGAAGCGCCAGAAGAGCGGCACCCGGTGATTGAGGACGTGCCAGTAGTAGAAGGAGAGGTCCATCAGCAGGAACGCGAGGACCCCCTGCGCGGGCGCGGGAAGAGGGATCCAGTGCGCCAGGCCGAAAGGGCGCTCGGCGAGGCGGGCGAAGGAAGCCTCCACCGCCGGGCGCACGAAGAGGGCGACGGCCGCTAGGGCGAGCGCCGAGAACGCGGCGTTGACCAGGAGCCGGCCAGCGAGCCGGCTCTTCCACGCGCGGAGCGGCACAGAGCGCTCCAGGAGGAAGAGAGCCAGGCCGACGCCCGCGAGGCCTGCGACGACGAGATTGACCCTCACGAGAAGAGGCTCCTCGCCATGACGCTCGTCGTCAAGTGGACCTTCGACCGCTTCAATCGACGGTCTGCCGACGGCGCGATCCGGGAGAAGAGCGGGCCAGCCGCGTTGTTCGACCGGCTGGCCCGCTTCTGCCTCATTTCTGCGGGAGGTCCTCGGCGAGGGGGAAGTCGATCGGCGTGTGCGCGAGGTGGTTCGTGTAGTTCGAGAACGTCGTCTGCGCGACGACGGCCAGCACCTCGACGATCTCGCCGTCGGTGAGGCCCTGGGCGCGATAGCCGGCGAGCTCGGCGTCGTCGATCCAGCCGCGCTTCTCGACGAGGCTCGCGGCCAGCGCCACCGCCGCGGCCTCGCGGCCGTCCGTCGCCAGGCCCGCGCGCGCGTCCCGGATCCCTTCGGGCGAGACACCCGCCATCTTCGCGATGACCGAGTGGGCGGAAAGGCAGTAGGCGCAGCCGTTCTTCTGCGAGATGGCGAGCGCGAGCTTCTCGCGAAGGGGCAGCTCGAGGCTCGCCGTCTCGAGCGCGGCGCCCAGGGACAGGTAGGCGTTCAGGGCCGCGGGGGACTGGCCCATCACGCGGTAGAGGTTCGGCACCATGCCGATCTTCGCCTTCACGGCGGCGAAGGTCTCGCTGACGGGAGACGGAGCGTTTTGGGGATCGAGGAGGGGGATGCGTTCGGACACGTGGGTTCTCCTTTCCTTTTCGGATGCCGCCGCCAGGAAGGTGGTTTCGCGATCCCGGCGACCTCCCCCGTCCGGCGCACCGCCGAAACCGGCCGGGATGCTCCGGCATCGAAAGGGCGTACCGGAGGTGTGGATGAGATCGAGCCGCCTGCCATCGTTCCTCGCCGCGACGTTCGCGGTCGCGCTCGCCGCCGGCGCGGCCGAATCCGCCGAACGCCGCTGGCCGCACGACATTCTGCGGGAGGACTTCGGGTACACGGAGAAGTCGTCTTCGGACGTCCCGCTGTCCGAGCTCACGCAGGGCTGCCCCCGCCGGGACTGCATCCCGTCGATCGACACGCCCCGCTTCACCGCGCCCGGGGAGAAGCCCGAGGTCCACGACGAGGACCTCGTCCTGGGCCTCGTGCGCGGGGGAGCGGCTCGCGCCTACCCCGTCTGGGTCCTCGACCGGCACGAGATCGTGAACGACGTCGTCGCGGGCGAGCCGATCGCGGTGACCTGGTGCCCGCTCTGCGGCTCCGGGATCGCATTCCGGCGGGTCCTCGACGGCACGCCCGTGGAGCTGGGCGTCTCGGGGCTCCTCCGGGAGAGCGACCTCGCCTTCTACGACCGCCGCACGCGGAGCCTCTGGCAGCAAGTGACGGGAACGGCTTTCGTGGGGCCGTCGCGCGGAAAACGGCTCGAGTCCATCTCCGTCTCCGTCACCACGTGGGCCCGCTGGCGGGCCGCCCACCCGGGCACGACGGTCCTCGTCACCGGAGAGGCTCGTCCGTCCCGTAACGCCTACGGCGACTACGCCACGTCCGAGAAGATCCTGTTCCCCGTTACCCGGACGTCGCGGGCGCTTCCCGGCAAGGAGGTCGTCTGGGGGATCGAGTTCGAGAAGAGCTCCGTCGCGGTGACGGACCGCCGCCTCGGCGACGGGGCCTCCGTTTCCATCGACGCCGGGGGGACCCGCCTCGAGGTCTCGCGCCTCGCGGACGGCACCGTTCGGGTGGTCCGCGCCAGCGATCGCCAGGAGCTCGTCGCGCACCGGATGTTCTGGTTCGCCTGGTACACGTTCCACCCCGACACGCAGGTCGTGGACCGGCAGGAGACGAAGGAGACGAAGTGAGCAACCGGGAGGAGACGCCCCTGTCCGCCATCCCGTTCTACGCAGGCCCCCTCCCCTGGCTGACGACGGAGCAGATGGTCCTCGTCGACCGCCTGATGGTGGAGGAGGCGCACGTCCTCCTGATCCAGATGATGGAGAACGCGGGCCGCTGCCTCGCGCACCTGGCACGAGCCCGTTTCCTCGACGGCGACCCCCGCGGCCGCGAGGTGACGGTCCTCGCGGGAACGGGCGGGAACGGCGGGGGCGCCCTCGTCTGCGCGCGGCGGCTCCACGGTTGGGGCGCGCGCGTGAGCGTGATCATGTCGAAGGGCGACGAGAGCTACCGGGACGTGGCCCGCCATCAGCTCGACGTCGTTCGGCGGATGGGAATTCCCGTGAGGCGCGTCGGCGACTCCCCGTCCGGACCCGGGGACCTGATCGTCGACGGACTCATCGGATACGGCATCCAGGGCGCGCCGGCTGGGGATCCCGCCGAGATGATCCGCCGAGCCAACGCGTCCGGCGCGCCGATCCTGTCGCTGGACCTTCCCTCGGGGCTCGACGCGACGACCGGCCGGGCCTGGGACCCGACGATCCGGGCGGCAGCAACCCTGACGCTCGCCCTGCCGAAGGAAGGGCTCCGCGGTGGCGAGGCGCCGGAATTCGTCGGCGAGCTCTACCTCGCCGACATCGGCGTTCCCCCGGCGCTCAACTCCTCGCGCGGCCTCGGACTCGACGTGCGGCCAGTCTTCGCCGCGAGCGACGTGGTGCGGCTGGACCCGCGCGGCGGCGCGACACCGGGTGAAACGCCGGCCGGTCTCCCGGCATCTGAACCGGCAAGGGAGGACGAATGACGTTCCAGACTCTCGGTGCGGTGTTCCTCGCGACAGCGCTCGTCGCCGTTCCGGCTCCGTCGCGCGCCGCCGAAACGGCGGGAAAGGCCCTGCCGGCCACGAAAGCTCCCGCGGCCACCGTTCAGACCCTCGCTGGGAAGACGGCGCAGCTCTCCGAACTCGTCGCCGGAAAGCCGTCGATGCTGATCTTCTGGGCGACCTGGTGCCCGTCCTGCCGACAGCTGATCCCCTCCTTCAAGGCGACCCACGAACGCTTCAGGAAGAGCGCGCTGAGGATCGTCGCCGTCAACATCGGAATCCGGGACTCGCTCGAGACCGTCCGCGAATACGCGAAGGAGAACGCCCTCCCTTACGACATCGTCTTCGACACGAACCAGGAGGCTCTCACGGCTTACCGCGTCTCCGGCACCCCCACCGTCCTGCTCCTCGACGCCTCGGGAGAGATCGTCTCCCGCGAGCACGCCGTGGACCTCGAGGCGATTGAGGCTCTGCTGGCGGGAAAGCCGATCCCGGAGCGAAGCCCGCCCGCGGCCGCGCCGCGGGGGAGCTTCTCGCGCTGACCGACGGCGGCCGATCGACGTCCGGAGGGCCCGCCGACGCCCTTTGGCCGGCTCTCGCGGCGTCTCTCGTCCTCCTCCAGGGAGCGACGTTTCTCCTGGTCGCGCCGCACTTCGGAGCTGCGAGCCCAGCCGGAACGGGCCCGATCGCCCTCGCCGTCTCGCTCCAGATCGTCGCCGGCCTCGTCTACCTCGTCGCCGCGCGGCTCGTGGCCCTGGGTCGGACGCCGGCCTGCCCCGCCGCCCTGCTTCTCGGGACCGGGCTTCTCCTGAGGGCGTTCGCCCTTCCGTCGGTTCCCGTCCTCGAGGACGACTTCAACCGGTATCTCTGGGACGGCGCCGTCACCGCATCCGGCCTGAGCCCCTACGCCTTTCCGCCGTCGGCCGTCCTCGACGGAACCGTCGCCGTTCCGCGGCGTCTTCTCGTCGAGTCGCTCGATTCGGGCGGCGTCCTCGGCCAGGTCAATCATCCGACGCTGACGACGATCTACCCGCCCGTCGCTCAGGCGGCGTTCCTCCTCGCGCACCGGATCCGGCCCTTCAGCCTCGCGGCTCTCCGCGGGGTCCTTCTCTTCTTCGACCTCGCCTCCGCGCTCCTCCTGCTGCGATTGCTGAAGGAGCTGGCCCTTCCCGCCGGGCTGGTCCTCGTGTATTGGTGGAACCCGCTCTTCGTCCGGGAGACCTTCAACGCCGCGCACATGGACGTCCTGCTCGTCCCGTTCCTGCTCGCGGCGTTCCTCCTGCGCCTGCGCGGCCGAGCGTTCGGAGCGGCCGTGTTCCTGGCCCTCGCGACGGGCGTGAAGCTCTGGCCCGTTCTTCTCGTGCCCGTTCTCCTCGCGCCCGGCCTGAAGGTCACACGCAGGGCCGTGGCCGCCTCCGCGCTCTACGTAGCGCTGACGGCGGCGATCCTCTTCCCGATGGCCGCGCGGGCGCCGGACCCGGCCGCGGGTGTCGTCGCTTATGCCGGGACGTGGATGAAGAACAGCGCGGTCTTCCCGATAGCGACCGCGATTCTCGAGCCGGTCTTCGGCTCCTCGGGGCCGCGCCTCGTCCTCGCCGCCGCCCTCGCCGGCCTCGCCTTCTTCGTCGCGCGCACCGTTCCGGGCAGTCCCGTCGCTCTCCTTCGTCGCGCCTCGTTCGTTCCCGCGGCGCTCCTCCTCCTCGGGCCCACGGCCTACCCCTGGTACTTCGCCTGGCTTCTCCCCTTCCTCACCCTCGCCCCCGGAGTCCTCGTCGTCCTGACGGCGGTTCTCCCGCTCTACGACCTCTCCTTCGCGTTCGAGTACGCGGGCCGCGGCGCTCTTTTCGACCGACTCGTCGTCCCGTTCGAGTGGCTGCCGATCTGGGCGGCGCTCGGGTGGACCGCCCTGCGACGGCTACGGCGGCGAGCCGTTCACTCCGCCGAGGCCGTCGGGCCATGAAGGGCGGCCTGCGCGTCGGCCTCGTGATCCCGGCGCTCGACGAAGAGCGGGCGATCGGCGGCGTCGTCCGCTCCGTGCCTGCGTGGGTCGACAGGATCGTCGTCGCCGACAACGGCTCCCGCGACCGGACCGCAACGGAGGCTCGCGCCGCGGGCGCTCTCGTGGTCGTCGAGGACCGGCGGGGCTACGGGTATGCCTGCCTCGCCGGGCTCGAAGAGACCCGCGACTGCGACGTGATCGTCTTCTGCGACGGGGACGCGAGCGACGACCTCACCGAGGTATCCCTCCTCGTCGACCCCATCCTCGCCGGGACGGCTGAGCTCGTCGTCGGCTCGCGCGTGCGCGGACAGGCCGAGAAGGGCGCGCTGACCCCAATCCAGAGGTCGGGGAATGCGCTCGCCTGCTTCCTGCTACGCCTCCGGTGGGGGGCGTCCTTCACCGACCTCGGGCCATTTCGCGCGGTGAGGCGTGAGGCCCTGGAGGCGCTGCGCATGACGGAGACCGGTTACGGCTGGACCGTCGAGATGCAGGCAAAGGCCCTGCGGGCACGCCTTCCCGTCGGCGAGGTCGCCGTGTCCTACCGAAGGCGGATCGGGATCTCCAAGATCTCTGGAACCGTGCGGGGGGTCGTTGGGGCGGGAAGCCGGATCCTCTGGGTCGTCGCGAGACAGGCGATTGCGCACGCCTGACCCTCTCGGATGACGTACTGCTTCCGCGGAGGGACGCCGCCCCTAGAATCGCCTTGAAGGAGACCGGACCGTGGAGACCTACTACAAGCCGGAGCACCTC
>CAVOJA010000139.1:0-31959 GCA_963696015.1 uncultured Holophagales bacterium | reverse complement strand
GAAACCCCTTCTCGACCGAGAGGGCCATGGCGAGAGCGTCTCCCATCGCGAGCTGCGCCGCCGTGGAGGCCGTTGGGGCGAGGTTCAAGGGGCAGGCCTCCTCGTGGATGGCCGCCTCGACGACGGCGTCGGCCTCCTGGCCGAGCGTCGAATCGCGCTTCCCCGTCAGGGCGACGAGCTTGGCGCCGCGGCGGCGGACGTGCGGGAGGAGGGCGACGATCTCGGTGCTCTCTCCGGAGTGCGAGAGCGCGAGGACGACGTCCCCCGCGAGAATCATCCCGAGGTCGCCGTGGAACGCCTCGGACGGGTGGAGGAAGAAGGAGGGCGTCCCGGTCGAGGCGAGCGTGGCGGCAATCTTCTGGCCGACGATCCCGCTCTTGCCGATGCCGGTGACGACGACGCGGCCCGTCGTCCCGTGCAACAGGGCGACGGCCGTGTCGAACCCGTCGTCGAGGGCGGCGGCGAGGGAGCGGATCGCCTCGGCCTCGATCTCGAGGACGCGGCGGGCTTCGCGGCGTGCGGGGGTGGTCACGGAGCCGATCTTACTTGCCGGCCGGCCAACCGCGTGTGAGGGGCGTTTGCGCGCCGGTCGCCGGGTCGTAGAGGACGACCCGGGTGTCCGCGTCGAGGGCGAGGCGCGTCACAGGGCTGCCGGGGGGAGGGTAGGACTGCCCGTCGAACCAGTAGCGAAACGGCGGGGTCTCGTCCGCGAGCGGCCGAAGCGTGCCGGCCTGGAGGTCCACGAGGTACCAGACCTTCAGCTCGGTCCGTTCCTCCGAGGCCAGGGCGACCGAGAGTTGCCCCTTGCCCGGCTCGGGGCCGAAACCGACCGAAGACGTGTTCGCAGGCAGCGTGATTTCGGAAAGGCGGGTCCCGTCGGGCGAGAGGAGGACGAGGCGGCGGCCCTCCGGAATCGGCTCGGAGAGGACGACCCGGCCGTCGGCCAGGAAGATCCCCGTCGGCCGCCCCAGCTCCTCCGAACCGTCGACCGATGCGAGGACCCGGCCCGATGAGGCCTCGAGGAGCCGGACGGTGTACGCGGTGCCGGCGCCGATGGCGAGGACGCGGGAGAGGTCGCGGCTGGGCACGAGGCTGAAGAGCGGCCCCGGGTCGAGCCCTTGCCCCTTGCGGGCAGGGATCGCGATGGAGGCGATCGGATAGCGCGCGAGCGTCGTCACCGACTTCGTCTGCACGTGAAGCTCCGCCACCTCCGGGCTCTCGACGGCTCTCGCCGCTGGACCCGACCCGTCGGCTCCTCGCCGCCAGCTTCGGATCGGGTGCAGCCTCACAATGACCGGAGAGACGAATCGCGGCACGTAGGTCCAGGCGGAAGACGGAGCTCGCGCCGAGGCGAGGAGGCGGAGCGAGGGAAGCTCGAGAACACTGCACATTCCCCGGGAGACCACCGCGAGACGTCGGCCGTCGGCCGCGAGGTCCACACCGTCCGGCCACTCGGAGAGGTCCAGCGTGACGGATTCTCCCGTGTCGAGTTCGATCGCCTCCAGCTCGACTCCGTCCTCTTTCGAGAGCGTGGAGACGTGGACGTAGGCGGCGCGCGATCCGTCGGCCGAGACGATCGCCGACCAGCCGAGCGGAAGGAGAATGCTCCGGCCGGTGCTCAGGTTCAGGAGGTAGGCGGTGTTCCCTGCTCCGTCCTTCCGAGCCGACCCCTGGACGAACGCCCAGTCGCCGTTCGACCCCGAGGGCTGCGCCCATGCGCGGACGAGCCGGCCAACGCCGGGGTCGAGCGTCCGCTCGGCCCAGAGGGTACCCGCGGCGGCCGCCATCAGGAGGATTCCCCAGAGGACGAGCGATTGAGCTCCGTGGCCTCGCCGAGCGTCGGTCCGGCCGACGACGACCTGCGCGAACGTCGCGAGAAGGAGCGCCGCGACGAGAACGCCGATTGCGGTCGAGATCACGGGAACCGGCTCGAACCAGCCGCCGTACCGCAGGAATCGCCGGCCGACGACGAACAGGACCGCCGGAAGCGCGATGAGGAGGACGAGGTCGGCGATGAGCCAGGGGGAGCGCGAGCGGAGCGCCACAGAGCCGACCCAGGCGAGGAGGAACAGGGGAACGGGCAGGAGGAAGATGGCCCAGAGGACCCGGTCGTCGAGGCTCATTCCGGGCAGACTCAGGAGACTCCCGCTCGCAAGGGAGGCGGGGACGGCGACGACGAGCTCGGCCAGGAGGACGAGCCCGAGACCGCCTGCGAGCTTCCCGGCCCAGACGACGGGCGTCGCAAGAGGGCGCGAGAAGAAAAAGGAGAACCTCTTCTCAGCAAGCTCGCGCCCGACGACCGAGGCGCCGACCAGGAGGCCGCCGGCCGTGCCGAGCATGCAGCAAAGGGCGAAGGCAGTGACCGACCGGGCTGTCGCCCCCTGGTCGGCCGGGACTCCGGGAAGGAGCGGGACGAGGAACGGGATGACCGCGGCCGCGGCGGCCGCGCCGAGGACGAAACGCCTCCCGGTCATCTCGCGGAGGGCGACGACGGCAAAGCGCTTCATCGGACGTCTCCCTTCTCCTCGCCGGCCACGGCGAGGAAGACCTCTTCGAGGGAGAGGGGCGAGGCCTCGGCGTCCGTGATGCCGTCCTTCGCGGCGAAGCGCTCGAAGCGCTCGTCGCTGTATCCGGCGACCACGGCCTCGATCCCCCAGCCCCGCACCTTCGCGCGAAGCGGATCCATCTCGTCCAGCTCGTTGCCGAACTCCGTCCGACTCTCGGTGACCTCGCTCCGGTAGCGGATGGAACGGAAGCGCACCTTCAGCGTCTCCGTCTCCTCGCAGAGCAGGACCCTCCCGTCCTTCAGGATGCCGACGCGGTCGGAGATCCGCTCGACGCCGGCGAGGTCGTGCGTCGTCAGGACGACCGTCGTCCCGCGGTCGGCCAGCTCGGTGACGATCTCGTCGAAGAAAGCGTGCCGGGCAACCGGGTCGAGGCCGAGAGTCGGGTCGTCGAGGAGGAGGAGCTCGGGAGAGGCCGCAAGGGCGAGAGAGAGCTGCGTGAGCCCTTTCTGTCCCTTCGAGAGACGGCCGAAGGCGGTTGCCGGCGGTACGCCGAATCGGGCAAGGCGGGCGTCGTAGCCCTTCGCGTCCCATGACGGGTAGAGCCGCGCGCAGAAGGCGCCGAGCTGCCGGGGTGTCATCTCGCGGGGCGCGTCGGGTTCCTCGGGAACGACGCCGACCCGTTCCATCAGCTTCGTGCGATGCCGCCACGGGTCCTCGCCGAGGAGCTCCAGGCGTCCGGATTCGGGCTTCTGCTGACCGAGAAGGCAGCGAACCAGCGAGGACTTTCCGGATCCGTTCCTGCCGAGGAGGGCGAAGACGGACCCCTTCGGGACGTCGAGGGAGACCGCGTCGACGGCGGTCGTCCGTCCGTAGCGGACGGTGAGCCCGTCGACGCGCACGGCCGGGGCCGTGGCTGCAGCGTCCGTCACTTCTTCTCTCCTTCCCTCGCGGGGGCGAGGCGCGAGAACGCGGCGTCGAGGGCACGGGTCGCCTCGTCGCGCGAGGCTCCGACCGTGACCGCGGTGCTCGCGTAGCGAAGCGCCCCTTCGGCCAGGGCACGGCCTCGCTCGGCCTTCGGGACGGCAGGGATCATGTCGGCGACGAACGTCCCCTCGCCGCGCTTCACGGCGAGGAGCCCGGCGTCCACCAGGCGCTGGTAGGCTCGGACGACGGTCGCGGGGTTCACCTGCAGGTCGCGGGCGAGGTCGCGGACGGAGGGGACCGCCGCACCCGGCTTCAGCGCGCCGGAGGCGACGAGGCGCCGCGTCCCTTCCTCGATCTGCTTCCAGATGGGGACGGCGTCGCGCGGGTCGACGTGGAGGCCGCGGGGGGTCATTGGGCTCTCCTGGCGCTTCGGTGTATCACAACACCGATACGGTAGAGCCGGAATTCGAGGTTGTCAAGGGACGACGAAAGAAACGGTGCACCGTGCTCGGACCGAGTGAGAGGCGAGGCAGAATCGCGCCATGCCGCGCCCGTCCCGCCTCCTCCTCGGTCTCCGCCGGGAGCTCGTGGCCCATGGCGACCCGGAGCGCGCCCGCGGGGCGCAGGCCTACATGAAATCGGCGATGCCCTTCCATGGCGTCGGGGCGGTGCCTCTCCGTGCGATCTGTCGGGGCGCCTTCGCCGCGCTCGACCTCCGGGAGGCCGGAGCGTTCCGCCGCGAGGTCCTCGGGGTCTTTCGGGGCGCAGCCTTCCGTGAGGAGATGTACTCCTCGGTGGAGCTCGCCCGATGGACGGCCTTCGCGCGGTTTCGCGATCTCGACGCCCTCCCCGTCTGGGAGGAGATGGTCGTCGAGGGGGCCTGGTGGGACGTCGTCGACCCGGTCGCCTCGCACCTCCTCGGCGAGCTGCTGCGAAGGGAGCCGCGCGCGCTGCGCCGGGCGATGCTCGCCTGGGCGCGGTCCGACGACCTGTGGAAGAGGCGTTCGGCGATCCTCTGCCAGCTCGGGTTCAGAGGGGAGACCGACGTCGCTCTCCTGCACGCCTGCATCGAACCGTCGCTCGGGTCGAAGGAGTTCTTCCTTCGCAAGGCGGTCGGCTGGGCGCTCCGGCAGTACGCGCGGACGGACCCGGTCGAGGTGCGCCGGTACGTGGCGGCGAACACGGACCGCCTCTCCGGCCTCTCCCGGCGGGAGGCGACGAAGCACCTGGCATGAGCGGCGGCGGGGCGGGATCGCAAGTCTCTCCCTTGGCCGGTGGCGGCTCGCGAGCCGGAGTCCGCCCCTGCGAACCTCCGTCATCTTCCGCAATCGCTTCCTTCCGGCCGCGGTCCTCGCCGCTACGCTCGCTTCGCTGCCGCCTGACGCCGAGCTGCGCTGGACGAGCATTCGCGTCGACGCGGACATCGAGGCCGACGGGACCGTCGTCCTGACCGAGACGCACGTCCTCGTCGCGTCGGAGAGCTCCTTCGTCGCGACGCGCCGGCTCGACGCGCGGCAGCCGGCGTTCCCCGACCTCCTCGAGGTCGTCCTCCTCGACCCGGCCGCCGGTGAGAAGAAGCTCGAGGCAGGGACCCTCTGGGAGCAGGAGCGCTACACCCTCGACGGGACGACCCTCTCCTGGGCTCTTCGTCCCTCGAACGGGCCGCTCTGGGAGGCGCCGACGACGCGGACCTACCGGATTCGGTGGAAGGCCTGGAGGGAGATGACGTCCGTGTGGGCGCCGCGGCCCTGGGCTCGACCGATGCCTGCAAGCTCGCTCGGGGAGCGCCTCTCGGAGCGGTGGCACGAGACGCGCGAGGCGCTGAAGAGAGCGGGCCGGAACCCCCTCCGCCGATACGTCCACGACCTCAACGTCGCCGCCGCCGGCCGGGAGGGGCCGATCGAGACGCTCGACGACGGCCTCGTCGGACACAACTCCTGGTGGAGCTTCGCCGGGAACTTCGTGTTCGTCCTTCGGTGTCCGCGGTCCCCTCGCTTCGTCGGCTGGCGAGGTCTGGCGCCGTCTCCGCGGACCGAGAGGCGTCGTCGACCGGCCGGAGCCAGCGAACCTCGTTCTGTGTGCCGACCCGTCCGACCTGAGGCCCCCGCAGGCCGCCCTCGTCGGCCTCCTCTTCGGCGATCGCGGCTCCCTGCCTCTCGCCGAGGCGCGGGAGGCGGTCGCGCGGCTCGACGACGCTGTGGCCGAAGCGATGGACTGGTTGTGGGCCGGGAACGACGACCGGCTCGACGTCGATCGACGCGAGGGAGGACGCAACGTCGATGACGTGACTCCGGTCGGGTTCTTCGTGGGTCTCGTACCTTTCACCCTCAGCGACCCCTCTCTGGCTGAAGGTGGCGGGGATCGTCGGGACCCTCGGCCTCGCCGCGGCTGTCTTCTTCACCGCGCGAAGGGCCAGGGACGCAGGCTTCGGAGCCCTCCCGACCCTCGTTCCGGCGACGGTGTCGCTTCCCCTCGCGGCGACGCTGTTCGCCTTCTCCTGGCCCGACCCCGACCCCGAGACGCAAACGTATGGGAACGCAGTATTCGGATGTCGAGGGCCCGCTGAAGGAACTGTCCCGGCCCGAAGGCCGGGCGAATGGCCGGGTCCAGGATGCGCCCTCTCGGCTCCCGCATGATCGACGTCATCCCTGCCGGCCGCGAGCCGTGGTCTTCTCCCCGGGTGATGAAGACCTCTCTGAGAGCCCTTCCGGTCGTCTTCGCAGCCCTGGTCCTCGCGGCGCACTTCTATCGCTCGCGAAGCCTGCCTCTCGTTGCCCTCTCGCTCGCGATTCCCCTCCTCCTCCTCGCCCGAAGGCGGTGGAGCGCCCGAACCGTTCAGGCCGGGCTCGTCCTCGGTGCTCTCGAGTGGGTCAGGACGCTCGCCTTCTTCGCCGGTCAGCGGATGGAAACGGGGCGGCCGTGGGGGAGGCTGGCCGTCATCCTGGGCGCCGTGGCGGCGCTGACGGCCCTCTCGGCGCTGGCCGTGAGGGTCCCGCCGCCGCACGGCGAGAAACCGTCGCTCGCGCCCGGACCGGGGGCTGCCGGGTGACCTCGGCCGAGCGCCGTGTCGCCCGGGAGTGGAAGACGATCCAGGTGATGATCCGGCTCGCCTGCCGGAACCTTCACGGGGGAGGGCAGGCGCTCTGCGCCGGGTGCGAGGAGCTGCGCGCCTACGCCGAGCGGCGCCTCGAGAAGTGCCCCTTCGCCGAGGAGAAGCCGACCTGCGTGAAGTGCCCCGTCCACTGCTACGAGGCGGCGATGCGAGAACGGGTCCGGCAGGTCATGCGCTATGCCGGTCCCCGGATGCTCTTTCACCACCCGATCCTCGCCCTCCTCCACCTGAAGGACGAGAGGCGTCCGCTCTCGGAGAGAGCACAGAAAGTGGCCGAGCGGCTCCGGTGGCGGGGCTGAGACTTCGCGGCTATCTCGCCGGCGCCTCGGCTTCCACAGGCGCTGCCTCGATCGTCCCCTTCGCGACGATGATCTCGATCCTCCGGTTCAAGGCACGTCCGTCGGCCGTCGTATTCGGGGCGACGGGGTTTGCGGCGCCGTAGCCCTCGAAAGCGATTCTCTCGTCCGGGATCCCCTGCTCCCGGAGGAGGTTCGCGACATTTCGGGCGCGATCCGCGGAGAGCTTGCGGTTCGCGGCGGCGTTCCCGGTCGAATCCGTATATCCCTCGATCCGGACGTCGTGCTCGGGGACCATGAGCAGAATACCGGCGAGCTTGCCGATGGTGACCCGAGCGGCGGCCCGGAGCGCCGCCTTCCCCGGGTCGAACGAGGTGCCAGGGAGGGTGGCGACGAGGCCCCGTGCGGTCTCGAGGGTCGGGGCGACCTTCTCCAGGGCGTCGGCGAGGCCCGCGGCACGGGCGTCCCGTTCTCGACGGAGAGCCACGCGCTCCTCCACGAGCCGTCCACGCTCCTCTTCGAGCTGGGCGCCGGAGGCGGCGAGCGCGGCGGCGGAGAGACGGGTCCGCTCGAGGTCGAGCGCGGCCTTCTGCCTCAGATCCTCGATCTCGGCCAGGGCCGCTTCGGCTTGCCGGCGCCGGTCCGCCTCGTCGACCGCCGCCACCCGGATCGCCGTCTC
Organism: uncultured Holophagales bacterium; assembly: GCA_963696015.1. Taxonomy (GTDB): domain Bacteria; phylum Acidobacteriota; class Thermoanaerobaculia; order UBA5066; family UBA5066; genus UBA5066. The sequence goes on along the minus strand of CAVOJA010000139.1, from coordinate 24,441 downwards.
GCGGGCGCGCCGTTCGGCCTCGAGGCGGGCCGCCTCTTCGGCTTCCCGCCGAATCGCCACCTCGCGGAGCGCTTCCGAAGCGAGTGCCGTCGCCCGGCGTGCCTGGTCGGCAGCGTCTTTCGGGCTTTCGCCGCGCGGGGACCTCTCGGCCTGCGAGAGAGCGATGCGTGCCTCGCGGGCGAGGCGCCGGTCCGCCTCGCCGGACGTCTCCTTCTCGGCCATTTCGACGAGCGCCCTCGCCTGCGCGAGCTCGACCGGCTCCCCGTTCGTCCACTCGAGAGAAGCGATGGACGGGGTGGCGGGCCTGGCGTCTGCCGAGAACCGCTCGAAGGCGATCAGCTCGCCGGGGGCTTTCCCGGGATTCGGGGCGCCGCCCGTGAAGACGATCACGTCTGAGGGGCGCGTCGCCAGGGGGAAAGGCTCCGCGGTGACCATCAGACCGAAGTCCTTGCGGCTGGTCGAGAGGACCGCCTCGCCCCTGGCGCCTCTCACGAAGAGCTCGCCGAGGTTCTCGGTGACGGCGTCTTTCGTCACGGCCCAGGCGACGTACGACGTGACGTTGCCTCCGAATAGGAGGGCGGGCTTCATCTTCCTCCACGAGAGGGCGACCCGCGTCCGCGCACCCTCGACTCTCAGCTCCCCCTCCAGAGTCGCCGCGGCGGGGGCGCGAACGGTTCGGATGAAGGGGACGACGACGGTCGTCCGCTCGGGGAGCGTCAGGGCGTGAAGCGTGACCTCCGCTGCGGAGGCGACGGGGACGAAGGATGTCGAGGCGGCGAAGGCGAGAGCGGCCAGTCCGACGGCGGCAGGCGCCGTCCGGCCGGTGGGCGCAGCCGCGGAGCCGTTCCTCACACTCAACCCTCCGTCTCGCGCCGAAGGGCGTCGAACCTCAGCAGCCGCGAGAGGAATCCCTCGAGCTCGGCGAGCGGCAGCTGCGTCGCCCGGTCGGACTTCGCGTTCGCCGGGTCGTCGTGGACCTCGAAGAAGTAGCCGTCGACTCCGACGGCCGCCGCGGCCCGGGCCAGAGCGGGGGCGTACTGCCGGGCCCCGCCGGTCTCCTTTCCTAGTCCTCCCGGGAGCTGGAGCGAGTGGGTCACGTCGTAGATCACCGGCGCGCCGAGAGCGCGCATCATCGGCAGGCCGCGGAAGTCGACGACGAGGTTGTGGTAGCCGAACGTCGTTCCGCGCTCGGTGAGAAGGACATTCGAGCTCCCCGCGCCACGGCACTTGGCGACGATCTGGGCGCAGTCGTCGGGAGCGAGGAACTGCCCTTTCTTCACGTTCACGGCGCGGCCCGTCTTCGCCGCGGCGACGATGAGGTCCGTCTGCCGGCAGAGAAAGGCGGGGACCTGGAGGACGTCGGCGACCTCGGCCGCCACCTCGCACTGCTCGACCTCGTGGATGTCGGTGAGGATGGGCAGGTCGAGCTTCTCCTTCACGGTCGAGAGGACGTCGAGCCCCTTCTCGATACCGGGGCCCCGGAACGAATCGCCCGCCGAGCGGTTCGCCTTGTCGAACGACGCCTTGAAGACGAGCCGGTCGGCGACGCCGAGCCCTTCGAAGACGGCCTTGAGCGCCTTCGCCATCTTCAGGGTGTGGGCGCGCGATTCGATGACGCAGGGCCCCGCGAAGAAGACGGGGCGGCAGCGGTCGCCGGCGGAGAGGTAGGGGGTGATCGAGGCGTGGACGGCCATCCTGCCGATCGTAGCCCTTCGGCGCGGCTCCGGGGGTGGTCCGGGGACGGCCCGGCTGGCCGGCGGACGCGGTCCGGCGACCAGCCTCTCCATGTACCATCGTCGACTCGAAGGAGGAGACCATGGCCGAAGACGCCCTCCGCCGCCTCGCGGCAAATACCCTCCGGACGCTCGCGATGGACGGCGTCCAGAGGGCGAATTCCGGACACCCCGGGATGCCGATGGGGATGGCCGACGTCGCCACCGTCCTCTTCACCCGGTTCCTGAAATTCAGCCCGAAGAGTCCCTCCTGGCTTGACCGCGACCGGTTCGTCCTCTCGGCCGGCCACGGTTCGATGCTCCTCTACGGCCTCCTCCACCTCTCCGGCTACGACCTCCCGCTCGACGAGCTGAAGGCGTTCCGCCAGTGGGGGAGCCTGACCCCGGGGCACCCGGAGCACGGCCTGACGGCGGGCGTCGAGATGACGACCGGACCGCTCGGGCAGGGAGTCTCGTCGGCCGTCGGCCTGGCGCTCGCCGAGCGGATGCTCGCGGCCCGGTTCAACCGCCCCGGGCACGAGATCGTCGACCACTTCACGTACGCGATCGCGAGCGACGGGGACCTGATGGAAGGCGTCTCGCACGAGGCGTGCGCGCTGGCGGGGCATCTCGGCCTGTCGAAGCTCGTCGTCCTCTACGACGACAACCACATCTCCATCGACGGCCCGACGTCGCTCTCCTTCTCCGAGGACGTACCGGCCCGCTTCGCCGCTTACGGCTGGCACGTCCAGCGCGTCGACGGCCACGATTCCGACGCCGTCGAAGCGGCGATCGCGGCGGCCAGAGCCGAAGGCGCGAAGCCCTCGCTCGTCGCCTGCCGGACCCACATCGGTTTCGGCAGCCCGAACCGACAGGACACGAGCAAGGCGCACGGCGAGCCGCTCGGCGCCGACGAGATCCGGCTCACGAAGGAGAAGCTCGGCTGGCCGGCCGACGCGCAGTTCCTCGTTCCCGAAGAGGTCCGCGTCTTCTTCGGCGAGTCGGCCGGACGTGGCGCGGCCGAAGAGGGGGCCTGGAACGCCCGACTTTCGGCCTACCGCGCCGAGCTTCCCGAGCTCGCGGCGCAGCTCGATCTCTTCCTTTCCGGGAGCCTGCCGGAGGGCTGGGAAGCGAAGCTCCCCGCCTTCCCTGTGGACAAGCCCCTCGCGACCCGCCAGGCGTCGGGCGCGGTCCTCGACGCGCTCGTCCCGGCGATCCCGACGCTCGCCGGCGGCTCGGCCGACCTGACGCCGTCCAACAACACCCGGGCGAAGAGCGCCGTGGACGTGAAGCCAGGCGACTTCGCCGGCTCTTACCTCCGCTTCGGCATTCGCGAGCACGGCATGGGGGCCATCCTGAACGGCCTCGCGCTCCACGGCGTCCGGCCGTTCGGCGGGACCTTCCTCGTCTTCTCCGACTACATGAAGGGCTCTATCCGCCTTGCGGCGCTCATGGAGCAGCCGGTCGTCTACGTCTTCACGCACGACTCGATCGGGCTCGGCGAGGACGGCCCGACGCACCAGCCCGTGGAGCAGCTCGCCGCGCTCCGCGCGACGCCCCACCTCGTCGTCTACCGCCCGGCCGACGCAAACGAGACCGCCGCCGGTTGGCGGGTGGCCCTCGGACGAGCTCACGGACCGACGGCCCTCGTCCTGACACGGCAGGCGCTTCCGATCCTCCCCCCGACCGAGGCCGCCCTTCGCGGCGGCTACGTCGTCTCCGACGCCGAGGGGTTCCAGGCAATCCTCATCGGCTCCGGCTCCGAGCTCCACCTCGCCCTCGCCGCTCAGAAGCTCCTCGCGGCGGAAGGGATTCCGGTTCGCGTCGTCTCGATGCCCTCGCTCGAGCTTTTCCTTTCGCAGGACGAAGCGTGGCGCGAATCGGTCCTTCCGCTTTCCTGCCGGGCCCGGGTCGCCGTGGAAGCCGCCGCCACCCTTTCCTGGACCGGGATCGTCGGCCTCGACGGAACCGTCGTCGGCCTCGACCGCTTCGGAGCCTCCGCCCCCTTCCAGACCGTCTACGAGAAGCTCGGCCTCACTGCCGAGGCCGTCGCCGCCGCCGCTCGCAAGCTCGTCTGAAACCGGCGGACCCCGGGACGGCCCTCAGCCAAGGAAGGCGATCAGCTCGAAGTTCCCGCGTTCCGCGGCGTCGGCGGGAAGCCAGTGACTGGCGTCGGGAATCCGGACGAGGCGGAGATCAGGGCCAGAACGCGCTGGGGGTGACCGGGTCCCGGCGAAGCATCACCTTCAGCAAGCCGGCACGGTGGCGCAGGAGCGAGCGTTCGGGGAAGAACGGGAGCTGGAAGAAGAAGACGTAGGACGAGCGCTTCGCCTGCGCGAGGGTCGCGAGCTTCTTCCGGAAGAGGACCGGGTGCGGCGCGTTGAGGGGCGCGAGCCTCTCGACGAGACCGGGCTGGAGCGCCGGGACGCACCAGGCGATCGCGCCGCCCCAGTCGTGGCCGACGAGGTGCGTCCTTTCGTGGCCCAGGTGCCGGACGAGGTTCGCGACGTCGCCGGCGAGGAGCTCCATCCGGTAGCTGGAAATGCTCGCCGGTTTTCCGGAGAGGTTGTAGCCGCGCAGGTCGGGGTGCAGGTCGGGGGCGACGACCCGGGACCCGGCCGCGGCGAGCGCAGGGATCTGGTGCCGCCACGCGAGCCAGTGTTCCGGGAAGCCGTGGAGGAGGAGGACGAGCGGACCCTTTCCAGCCTCGACCCAGTGGAAGCGGAGGCCGCCGACGGCCTCTTCGCGATGGGTCCACGGTTACTGAGTCATTCGGCGGGGGTCAGGCGGTCGGCGCGACGGGCTGGGGATCTCCCGATGGGGCGAGGTCTGCCGACGAAGGGTTCCGACCCGCGGGGAGGCTCTCGAGATACGCTTCGAAGGTCTCGTTGAAGAGCGCTCCGGGGCGCCTTCTCCGGATCCGCGCGACGGCCTCGGAGCCGGAGAGGCCGCGCTGGACGAGGATGACCCCCGCGACGAGCGCCGACCGGTTGAAGCCCATGCCGCAGTGGGACAGGACCTTCTGCCCGCTCTCGAGGAGGCGGGTCCCGAGCGAGCAGACGGCGTCGAGCCGCGCGAGATCGGGAAGGTCCTCGTCGAAGATGGGGAAGTAGACGTAGAGCATGTGACCCGGGAGGCTCGGGACACCGTGGTCGACCTCGCCGTCGAGGTCGATGACGCAGCCGATCCTGTGGGCGTGGACCGGGCTCCAGTCGTCGATGGCCGGCGAGATGAAGAGCGTCTCGGCGTCGTCGATCGGGAAGAGCTGCATGGGCGCCCCGACTCTATCTCGCGGCCGGATCGCGGGAGGGAGGAAAAGACCGTCCCCGGGTCCGGCCGCCGGACAGGGGCCTGCCCGGAGCGGCGGACCGGCTGGTCCCGTCAGGCCGTCTGGCCGTTGGGCGGGGGAAGGTTCGCGGGAACGGGGATCTGCGGCTCCAGCGAGGCCGTCTTCTGGGCGACGCCTTCCTTGCGCGCGGCCTGGTGGGCGCGGGCGGCCCGGACGAAATCCCTGAAGAGAGGGTGCGCCGCTGTCGGCTTCGACTTGAACTCGGGGTGGAACTGGCAGCCGAGGAACCAGGGGTGGTCGGGAAGCTCGACCATCTCGACGAACTTCCGATCGGGCGAGAGGCCGGTGACGGCCAGGCCCGCCTCGCGCAGGACCGGCAGGTACTCCTGGTTCACCTCGTAACGGTGCCGGTGCCTCTCGTGAATGAGCGGCTCGCCGTAGGCGCGCCGGGCGGTCGAGCCGTCGACCAGGTCGCAGGGATACTTGCCGAGGCGCATGGTCCCGCCGAGCGCCTCGATGCCGATGAGGTCTCGCAGCTTGTAGATGACCTTGTGCGGCGCATTCGCGTCGAACTCCGTGGAGTTCGCGTTCGAGAGCCCGCAGACGTTTCGCGCGAACTCGATGACGGCGCACTGCATGCCGAGGCAGATGCCGAAGAAGGGGACCTTCGTTTCCCGGGCGAAGCGGATGGCTCGGAGCATCCCCTCGATGCCGCGGCGCCCGAAGCCGCCCGGGACGAGGATGGCGTCGGCCTGGGAGAGCGCCTCGGGATAGCCGGTCGTCTCGAGGTCCTCCGAATCGACGTACTCGAGGCGTACCTTGACGTTGTTCGCGATGCCGCCGTGGTGGAGCGCCTCGTTGAGCGACTTGTACGAGTCGCCGAGCGCCACGTACTTGCCGACGATGGCGATCTTCACCTCGCCGGCGGGGTTCTTCCAGCGGTTGACGATCTGGTCCCACTTGCTGAGGTCGCGCTCGGAGTGGGGGAGCGAGAGGTAGTCGAGGACGATCTGGTCGAGCCCTTCGCGGGCGAACGCGAGCGGGCATTCGTAGATCGTCGAGACGTCCTGCGCCGTGATGACGGCCGGCTCGTCGACGTTGCAGAAGAGGGCGATCTTCTTCTTCATCTCCTCCGGGATCGGGCGGTCGGACCGGCAGAGGAGGATGTCGGGCTTGATGCCGATGGAGAGGAGCTCCTTGACGGAGTGCTGCGTCGGCTTCGTCTTCAGCTCGTCGGAGGCGGCGATGTAGGGGACGAGCGTGACGTGGATGTTGAGCGCGTTCCCGCGGCCGACGTCCTTGCGGAACTGCCGGATCGCCTCGAGGAAGGGGAGCGACTCGATGTCGCCCACGGTCCCGCCGATCTCGACGATGACGACGTCGTTGTCGGCCGAGACGCGGCGGATGCAGTCCTTGATCTCGTCCGTGACGTGCGGAATGACCTGGACGGTCTTGCCGAGGTAGTCGCCGCGCCGCTCCTTCTCGATGACGGTCTGGTAGATCCTGCCGGCGGTGATGCTGTTCGCCTTGCCGGTGACGGCGGAGGTGAAGCGCTCGTAGTGTCCGAGGTCGAGGTCGGTCTCGGCGCCGTCGTCGGTGACGAAGACTTCGCCGTGCTGGAACGGCGACATCGTCCCCGGATCGACGTTGAGGTAGGGATCGAGCTTCTGGAGGGTTACCTTGAAGCCTCGGGCCTCGAGGAGCGCCGCAAGCGACGCTCCGGCGATCCCTTTCCCGAGGCCCGAAACGACCCCTCCCGTGATGAAGACGTACTTGGTGCTCATCGTCCCCCCCCTCGCCGCCCGCCAGGACCGGCCGGGCGGCTCCGCCCGCCGCCGCTTCGATTTCCAGGATCCGTTCCACCGTCTCCGCGTCGGCCGGCGTGTCGACCCCGATGGAGTCGCCGACGGCGGGGAGGACGGCCATGACGAGCCCCGCGGCCAGGGCGCGGAGCTGCTCGAGGCTCTCCGCCCGCTCGAGAGGATGGGGAGGGAGGCTCGTCCATGCGTCGAGGGCCGCCCGGCGATAGCCGTACAGCCCCAGGTGCTTCCAGGTGGGGAGCCCGGGCTCCGCGTTCCGCCGGAACGGGATCGGGCTCCTCGAGAAATAGAGCGCTCGTCCGTCGTCGCCCCTCACGACCTTGACGACGTTCGGGTCGGCGATCACGTCGGGGTCGTCGATCGGCCGGGCCACGGTCGCCAGCGGGACTTCGGGGTGGTCCAGGAGGTACTCGATGACCCGGTCGATGTTCTCGGGGTCCATCAGCGGTTCGTCCCCCTGGACGTTCACGACGATCGTGGCGTCCGTCCCCTGCGCCGCGGCCCGGACCCGGTCGGTTCCCGACGGCAGGCTCGAGGCGGTCATCACCGCCGTCCCGCCCGCTTCCCTCACGGCAGAGGCGATCCTCTCGTCGTCCGTGGCGACGAGGACGGCATTGGCCCGGCGCGACATCAGGGCCCGGCGGAGGACCCGCACGACGAGAGGCACTCCGGCGATGGGATGGAGAGGCTTTCCTGGGAAGCGCTGGGCGCCCATCCGCGAAGGGATCACGACGACCGCGCGTTCAGGGTGGGGCACGTCGAATGGTAACCCATCGGTCGGAGGCGCCGGTTACCATCCGCGAGGTGAGCGAGGATACGACCCGGGTGAGCCCTCTGCGGGGCCTTTCGAGCCCCCGGGGCCGGGCGGCCACGGTTCTCGTCCTCCTTGCGGTGTTCGGAGCCGCCGCGCAGGGAGCCTGGCGCTGGGCGACTGACCCGCTCCGCCCGGCGCGCTGGATCGGTCTCTGGCCGGCCGCCGCGAAGGCGCTCCCGGCGGAGGTCGCCTTTGCGAAGGAGCTCGACCTGCCGGACCCAATGCAGCGGCCCGTCCTCGAAGCGGAGGGGGACCGGGACTGGGAGGTGACACTCGACGGACGCGTCCTTGGGAAAGGGTCGGGGAGCGGGCCTCGCCGGTTCGAGCTGCCGGAACAGATCCCGGCGGGACGTCACCTCCTGGTGGCCGTCGTGAGGCACCCGACCGGCGTCGCCTCGATTCGCCTCCGGCTGCAGGACGCCTCCGGAAATGGGAAAAGCGTCGTCACCGGCCGAGGCTGGGGAGCCGACGACGACGCTTCGAGGATCCGGGACCGGGGGCGAAAAGGAGCCCGTTACAGGGCGATGGTCTGGGGAAGGCCGCCGTTGTCTTCCTGGTCGGCCTCCCCGGTCACGAGTTCGTTGAGCTGGAACGGGGGTTCTTCCATCGACGTCGAGAGCTCACGGATTCCCTCACGAGCAGAAGCGCAGTAGGGGTTCGACTCGTCGTACCCCGCTGCGGCGATGACCTTTTCATAAGTCAGGATCGCCTTGGTCGGCTCCTCGAGGCCGCGATGAAAGGTCTGGGCGACCGCCATCCGCGCGGCGAGGTCGTAGGGGTTGAGCCGGAGGATCTTGGCCAGGAAGACGAGGGCGTCGTTCCAGCGCTCCTCGCGGAGCGCCATCTCCGCTCGGCGGCGATAAAGGGCGATCTCGTCGTCGAGGGTGACCTCGGCCTTCGTCCGAACGGTGGCCGGCCGGAGAGACCTCAGAAGTCGCTGAAAACTCATGGCCTTTACCTCGCGTGGAATCGCAAAGCAAAGGTAATGCACTCCGGGAGCGAAATCAAGGGGTCTGCCAGATAATTTTAGGCGCGGAAGGCTGTTTGCCTTATTTGTATCGGTGTGACGTGGGCAGAAACAGGCATGACCACACGTGGTTAGACGGTAACCGACCGTTTGCCATATGGAATTCGGTCGAGAATGGAACAGTCAGGGGGCAGGTCTCCGCCCGATGCGGGAGGTCAGATTGTCCGGAGAGCCCTATTTCCGGCGGTTCGCGGCGTATTCGGCCGCGAGCAGAAGGGCGTCGCGGGGATCGCCTTCAGGGAGCGTCAGCGCGAGGTCCCGCGCGCGGCCGGCGTATTCCTCGACCATCTTGCGCGCCTTCTCGAGCGCGCCGAGGCGATCGACGATCTCGAGGATCGCGGAGACGGGCACCGAGACGAAGGCCTGTTCCCTCATGACCGTCTCGATCGCCGCCCGCTCGGCAGGGGTGGCTTCGGGAATGCTCAGGATGAGGGGGAGGGTCAGCTTCCCTTCGCGCAGGTCGGAAAGGACCGGCTTGCCGAGGTCTTCCTCCGACGCGGTGTAGTCGAGGAGGTCGTCCTGGAGCTGGAAGGCGGTCCCGAGGGCGAGGCCGAAGCCCCACAGGGTATCGGCGCGCCCGTCGGCTCCTGGGACGAGGAAGGCCGGAATCCGGCAGGCCGCGGCGAAGAGTAGGGCCGTCTTCCGCCGGACGACCTCGAGGTAGTCGCCGATCGTCAGGTCGACCGAGCCTCGCCGCTCGGCTCCGAGGATTTCCCCCTCGGTCATGGCGAGGGTGACGTCGGCGAGGAGGTCGAGGACGCGGACGTCCCCTTCCTCGAGCGCGACCTTCATCCCCTTCATGTAGAGGTAGTCGCCGAAGAGGACGGTCAGCTCGTTGCCCCAGCGCCGGTTCACGCTCACGCGCCCCCGGCGCGTGTCGGCCCCGTCGATGATGTCGTCGTGGACGAGAGTCGCGGTGTGGATCAGCTCCAGGACCGCCGCGTATTTCACGTCGATGGCGCCCTCGTAGCCGAGGAGCCGGGAGGCGAGGAGAAGGAGAGCGGGCCGGATCCGCTTTCCGCCGCCGTCGACGAGGTATTCGCCGATGAGGGCGATCGTCGGGACGTCTGAGCGCGTCCGCCTCTCGAGCTCGTCTTCGACGCCCCTGAGCTTCTCCTCGACGAGAGCGAGGGCGCGGACGAGACGCTGCCCGTTGGCCCTCTCCTCAACCGGGAGATTCGCGAGGAGAAGGCGGTCCGTGAGGGAGGTCGAGTTCATCCGTTTGCGGGGCGGATCTTACCGTCCCTGCGTGCCTTTCGCCCGGAGGGTCGCCGGGGATGCTCCCTCGAGCGCGGAAGGACCTTCAATTCCTGTAGTTCGAGAACTGCAGGGGGAGGCCGAAGTCCTCGTCCCGCAGCAGGGCGATGACGGCCTGCAGGTCGTCCCGCTTCTTTCCGGAAACCCGCACCTGCTCCCCCTGGATCGCCGCCTGGACCTTGAGCTTGGCATCCTTGATGGCCCGGACGATCTCCTTCGCCTTCTCGGTTTCGATCCCCTGCTGGATCGTGACGACCTGCCGGGCCGTCCCCTTCGCCGCCGGCTCGACCGTGCCGTAGACGAGGGACTTCAGGTGGACGTTCCTCTTGATGAGCTTTCCCTGGAGGACGTCGTTCACCGCCTTGAGTCCGAAGTCGTCGTTCGCCGTCAGGACGATCTGGTTCTCCTTTTCCTTCAGCTCGATGCCCGCGGCGGTTCCCTTCAGGTCGAAGCGCTGGGCGACTTCCTTCTGGGCCTGGGCGACGGCGTTGACGACCTCGGGCATGGCGACTTCGGACACGATGTCGAAGCTGGGATCGGCCATTTCTCTCCTCCGTCCCTCATTCTCCGACGACGCGGGTCCCCTTCGGGGGTACCAGGACGAAGTCGGACGGGGGGCGCTTTGCGCGCGGAGCCAGTTTCGTGAAGGTGAACGTCGTCCGGTTCCCCTCGCCGTCGAGGACGACGAGGCGCCGGACCTCGCCGGAAGGGGTCGCCAGGACCGCGACCGACTTGAGGTCTCCCTCCGCGCGGGGCATCAGCGTGAGGTCGACGAGGCCGTTCGCGGCCGCCGTGGCCACGGCCGTGAACCGGTCGAGGACTTCGGAGGCGGGCTGCAGGAAGAGAAGGGGAAGTCGGGACTTCTCGGCCGCAGTGAGGGTCTTCAGGACGATCTGCTTGTCCGCCGCGACGTACTGCCGGGCCGCCCGGCCGTCGAACGTGTAGACCTTCCCTTCCGGCCCGTCGTAGTCGAACCGGAGCGAGGCGGGAGCCTGGATCGTCAACGTGCCGGTTTCGGGGGTCGCGTCGGGGAAGCCGGCGGGGGCGTAGCTCTGGACGAACGTCATCGAGAACGCGGGCCCGGCCTTGTAGGCGCTCACGATCGCCCGGAGGAGCGCCGGAGCGTCGGGCGCCTGGGCCCGGGCGAGGGGCGTCGCGGCGACGAGCGCGGCGGCGAACGCCGCGGCCAGGAACGGAAGAGCGAAGGGCCTTCTCATTCTCTCGGGGAAGCGGATTTCGTGCCGCTGCGTCAGTGCCTGAAGTGGCGCCGGCCGCTGAAGACGAGGGCCATCCCCCGCTCGTCGGCGGCGGCGATGACCTCGGCGTCCTTTACCGACCCGCCAGGCTCGACGCAGGCCGTCACGCCGGCGTCAGCGAGGAGGAGGAGGCCGTCGGGGAACGGGAAGAAGGCGTCGGAGGCCGCGCAGGCGCCCTTCGCCCGCTCGCCCGCCTTCCCGACGGCGTCGCCGGCCGCGTCCACGCGACTCGTCCGGCCGCCACCGATCCCGAACGTCGCCGTCTCGCCGCCGATCACGATCGCGTTCGAGATGACGCCCGCGACGGCCCGCTCGAGGAAGCGCAGCGCCCGCATTTCCTCGTCGGTCGGCACGCGTTTCGTCACGGCCCTCCACGTCGCCTCGTCGCCCGGCAGGACGTCGGCCTCCTGGACGAGGAGCCCTCCGTCGATGCCGCGCAGCTCGCGCCGCGCTCGGGGGGCGGGATCGGGGGCGACGGAGAGGAGGCGGAGGTTCGGCTTCCTCGCGAAGACGGCACGCGCCTCGTCGGTCACGCCCTCGCAGACGACGACCTCGAGGAACCTCGCCGTCATCGCCTCGGCGGCCTCGCGGTCGAGGACCCCTGTGTATGCGAGGACTCCGCCGAAACCGGAGACCGGATCGGACGCCCACGCCGCCTCGAATGTCGGCGCGGCGTTCTCTTCGCGAGCGATTCCGCAAGGGATCCGGTGCTTGACGATCGTCAGGGCGCCACGGGGAAGGAGGCGCGAGGTGAAGAGGGCGGAGTCGGCGTCGAGGAGGTTCGTGTAGGAGAGCTCCTTGCCCTGGTGGAGGACGAACCGGGCGAGCGCCGAAATGGGAGCGGCCGGATCCCGGTAGAAAGCCCCCGCCTGGTGGGGATTCTCACCGTAGCGGAGCGTCCCGCCGAGCTCGAAGGAGAGGGGGAGGCGCTCGGGGAACGCCTCCCCCTCCGTCCGGGCCGCGAGCCACGCCGAGATCGCCGCGTCGTAGGCCGCCGTCCGGCGGAAGACCTTCCCAGCGAGCCTCTTCCGCGTCCCGAGCGTGGAGCCGCCCGTGTTGGCGTCGAGCTCGGCGGCAAACGCGGGGTAGTCGGCCGGGTCGCAGAGGACGGCGACGTGGGCGTGGTTCTTGGCGGCGGCGCGCAGGAGGGAGGGGCCGCCGACGTCGATCTTCTCGATCCCCTGAGCAAAGGTCGTGGAGGCGCTCGCGACCGTCTCCTCGAACGGGTAGAGATTCACGACGACGACGTCGATCGGCCCGATGCCGTTCTCGCCCGCCTGCTCGACGTGCTTCGGGACCGACCGGTCGAAGAGGACGCCGCCGAAGAGGGCCGGGTGGAGCGTCTTGACGCGCCCGTCGAAGACCTCGGGGAAGCCGGTCACGTCGGCGACCTGAGTCACTGCGAGGCCTGCATCGGAAAGGTGCTTCCCGGTGCCGCCCGTCGAGACGAGCTCGAAGTCGTGGCGAAGGAGGGCACTCGCGAGATCGATCAGGCCGGTGCGGTCGGAGACGGAGAGAAGGGCGCGTTTCGTGCTCATCGGATGGGGTACGGTCCTTTCGACTCGGGGCGAGCGGCGGCGGCGGACGCGTCGCCACCGGCGGAATTCCAGATCCAGGCGAGGAGCCGTGCGGAGAGGGTCAACGCGGAGTCGTACGCCTCGCGCGCCGAACCATCCGGCATGCTGCCGGCGACGAGCGTCTCGGGAGCGTCGAACGGCCGTGGCGTGAAGCCGAGGAAGCTCGATCCGCTTCGGGCGAGGGCGAGGAGCGTTGCCTCATCCGAAGGCGCGCCCGCCGGCGGGAACAGGAGCGAAGCCTCGGCCACGAGCCCTCCCACCTCGTACGCGACGTCCGCGAAGGGACGGTGGTCGCGGATGGCCTGCGCGATCCGACGCGCCCCGGCGGCGAGCGCGGCCCGCCGGGCTGCGGCATCACGCTTCGGCGAGGCGGCCAGGCCGGCCTTCACGCCCTCCATCAGCCGTCCGGGGTTCTTCGCGAGCATCCGCTTGAAGTCGTGGGGCGCGGAGGCGGCGGCGTCTGCTGCCATCAGCCCAGCGGCCGGAACGGGCCAGCGCGCCGGTCCCGCGGCCACGACGCTCCCCAAGGCGAGGAGGACCGGCAGAAGGAGGGCGATGGGTCGGGCTCTCATGCGCGAGCGGATTCTACGTGTCGTTCTCAGAAGCTCTTGAGGAAGACGAGATAGACCACGACGCCGGTCTGGCCCCGGTCCCTGCCGACGACCGGGAGGCCCGCCTCGAGCTGGACGAGAGTCGACCACGGGCCGGAGAACTGACCCGAGACGCCGGCGCCGCCGAAGTTCACCCAGTCGTAGCCGGCGGCCGGGTCCTTCACGACGGCGTGGTCGTAGAGCGCCTGAAGCCGGAAGAGCTTACCGACGACGACACCGTAGGCGAGCTTGGCGGTGACGGCCTCCTCGGCGCGGAGGCTCCCGGAGCGGAAGCCCCGGAGCGACGTGCCGCCGAAGAAGCCGAACTGGACCTTCGAGAAGCGGTCGGCGTTCGAGGTCCCGACGTAGGAAACCCCTGTGTCGATCCGCTGGAACTTCGGGAGGTCGAAGGTCTTCGCGAGGGCGAGCGAGAAGAGCTGGAAGCGGTCCTTCCCCTCGTCCCACTCCGCATTCCCGGGGTAGCCCCAGGGGTCCCACCTCGACCGGAGGTTCATCGAATACTTCCCGACGGCATTCCAGCCGGAGAGGTCCCAGGCAAGGCGCCCCTCGAGTCTCGTTTCGAAATGGTCGGATGGAATTGCGAAGGCCGGGTCGGTGTCGTCCCCGGAGGCGTAGTCGCGATAGACGCTGCCGAGCATCGCGGTCACCTTCAGGTGGCGCGAAATGGGGTAGCCGACGTTCAGGTTCGCCGCGAACGAGCGGGATTTCACGGTCGTCTCGTCGACCTTCTCGCCATCGGCCCACAGGGCGTCGTCGCCCCGGATGAAGTTCGCGAAGGCGTCGACGCCGAGGTCGAGGTTCGTCCCGAAAAGGTTCGGGTCGCTGTACGAGCCTGCGAGGATCGGGCCGCCGAAGAACCCCTGGATCTGTTTTCGCTTCTTCGCGACGTCGAGGTCGATGTAATAGAGCCCGAGGAGCGGAAGCGGGTAGTCGAACGAGTCGTCGTAGAAGACGCCGCCGAGGCCGAAGAGGCGCGAGGTCTTCTCGTCGTCGACGACGATGCGCTCGCCGTCCTTCTGCTTTTCGATGTAGCGAACGCCCCGGTCTGTGTCGCGAACCATGACCTGGTCGCTGGCGAGCGCCGTGGCGCGTCGACTCTCGTAGTCGGCGGGGTCGAGACGGACCTCGAGGAGGTCGGTCGTCCGCTCGAGCGTCGTGGTCCGCGAGAAGGTGCGGAGGATCGACTGCCCGCGAGTCATGACCGGCAGGAGGAGGGGCGGGCCACCGTCGGGCGCCGCGACCTCCGAGAAGTCGGTCGTCTCGTCCACCGACTGCACCTCGCCCGTGAGGTTCAGCTGCCTCGTGACGATGCGCCGGAGCGAGAAGTCGGCCTTCCCGATGTAGACCTTGCCAGCGTAGATCGCCTTTGCCTCGTACCCCTCGCTCGGCTCGAAGGCGAGGATCCATGACGGGATGCCGTCCGCCTCGCCCTCGGCGTCCAGCACGTAGCGGTAGGCTTCGTTGAAGGTGAGGGTGAGCGGGAGCTCGGAGACCTTCTCCGGCTGCAGGAGCGGCAGCTCGGGGGCCTTCTTTCCCTTCCACCTCACGCCGTTGAAGTAGATCGTCTGCCACGACCAGTCGAAACCCTTGCCCCGCTCGTAGAAGAAGGGCCCTTCGAACGTCAGCTCGAAGGTCGTGGGGAAGCCCTCGAGCCGGACACGGTAAGACGTGCGGTTCGTCGCGGTGAAGCGGGTCCAGCGGGCGTCGCGTCCGGCCCTCCAGACCTGGTGCTTCGCGAGGATCTCCTCGACGGTGAGGCCGCGGACGGCGGAGACGTCGGTCGCGGCGCGCGTCGCCTCGGAGGGTGCCTTCTCCCTCGCCGTCAGGACGACGGCGAGCGGGCCGTTCGCGGTCGTGAGCGAGAGACGGGGCGTCCCGCTCTTCGGGAGGTCGAAGCGGCGGGAGCGGCCGGTTGCGAGCTCGAGGGCCTCCGCCGTCGCGTAGGAAGGGGAATCGAGCTCGAGAACGAGGGGGCCTGGTGCCGGGGTGCCCGCGGCGTCGGCGCCCGTCAGCAGGACCACGCCGCCCAGATCGGTTCCCTTGGCAAGCCTCAGGACCGACAGGGGCTTCCCATCGGGAGTCCGGGCAGACGCGCTCCGGCCGTCGCGGTTCACGTCACCGGAAAGGAGGGCCCCGAGGCGGTCGAGGAGGGGAACCCCCGCGGGGTCGGCCAGCGGGGCGGCGACGACCGGGGCATCGACTCCCGAGAAGCGTGCGGCGAGATCGAGGAGGGCAGCGGCGCCGGAAACCTGCGGCGCGGTGACGAGGAGGGGGCGTGCGAACGAGAGGCCGTCGGCGGCCTCGCGCACGGCTTCGGGCGTCGTCGCCACGTCGTCGACGTCGAGGCCCAGGAGGTCGACGAACGCGGCCGCTTCCTCGGAGAGGAGCTCCTTCGCACCGGGCGGAAAGAGACCTCCGCCCGCCGGCTGGTGGAAGAGGACCGCGATCCGAGCTGACGGGCTCCGGGACCTCACGATCGCCGCGGCCTTCATCAGGAGGTAGCGGCGCGAGCGAATCTCCCCGGAGAGGTCGGGGAGGGAGAGGACGAAGAGGTCGGCCCCCTGCGCCGCCCCGAGGAGGGCGCCGAGGCCCGGGACGAGGGAGTCGGCGGTGACGCCCTCGGCCTCGCGGGCGTTCTCGGGGACGTTCACGTCCGGCAACTCCACGAGAAGGCCGGTCCTCCGGCGCGCGCCGCGGGTCTCCTCGAAGAGCTGGCGGACCTTAGCTGCTGTCGCGGGTTCGCCGACCTCGGCTGCACGGATCTCGACGAGGAGCCCGGGGGCATTCACCGAGAGTGTGGCCGGGGCGGGACCAGCGGCAGGCGGCGCGGCTGCGGTTGGACGGACGATGACCCACGGGGTCAGGTAGGGTTGCTCCTGAGGTGCCGCAAGGGTCGGGACGAGCGCCGAGCTGAGCGCCAGAGAGAGGAGAGACAGCATCACCTGGTGTTATACGCGGACGGGGTGGGTCATGTCCGGAACGGGCGTCACGCATCGGGAGAGCCGGAAGCGGCCCAGCTTGGTGGTCCTTCCGGTGTTTTCGGTCCGCCGGTCTCTTCACTCCCCCGGTCGAAGTGGTGCTGCCCTTCCCAAAGAAAACGGGGCGGGCCCGAAGGCCCGCCCCGCGATAGATAGTGGGAACTCCCGGGTTTACTTCTTCTTTCCTTCGGGCGCCGCGACGACCACGGGCGACGGGGGCTCGACGGGTCCGATGCCGAGCTTCTCGCGGATCTTGTTCTCGATCTCGAGGGCGACGTCGGGGTTGTCGCGGAGCCAGGCTTTCGTGTTCTCACGGCCCTGGCCGATCCTGAGGTCGCCGTAGCTGAACCAGGCGCCGCTCTTCTCGACGATCTTGTGCTCGACGCCGAGGTCGATCAGCTCGCCCGTCTTGGAGATCCCCTCGCCGTAGCCGATGTCGAACTCGGCGACCTTGAACGGCGGGGCGACCTTGTTCTTGACGACCTTGACCTTCGTCCGGCTCCCGACGACGGCGTCGCCGTCCTTGATGGAGTTGATCCGGCGGATGTCGAGGCGGACCGAGGAGTAGAACTTGAGGGCCCGGCCGCCCGTCGTCGTCTCGGGGTTGCCGAACATGACGCCGATCTTCTCGCGGATCTGGTTGATGAAGATGAGGCAGGTGCCCGACTTGGAGACGACGGCGGTGAGCTTGCGGAGCGCCTGCGACATGAGGCGGGCCTGCAGGCCGACCATGGCGTCGCCCATCTCGCCCTCGAGCTCGGCCTTCGGGACGAGGGCGGCGACGGAGTCGATGACGATGATGTCGACGGCGGCGGAGCGGACGAGCGCCTCGGCGATCTCGAGCGCCTGCTCGCCGGAGTCGGGCTGGGAGACCATCAGGTTCTCGATGTCGACCCCGAGCTTCTTGGCGTACTCGGCGTCGAGGGCGTGCTCGGCGTCGATAAAGGCGGCGAGGCCGCCGAGCCGCTGGGCCTCGGCGATGATGTGGAGCGTCAGGGTCGTCTTGCCCGACGACTCGGGGCCGTAGATCTCGGTCACGCGGCCGCGCGGCACGCCCCCGATGCCGAGGGCGGCGTCGAGGTTGATGGAGCCGGTCGAGATCGCCTGGATCGCTTCCTGCGGCTTGTCGCCGAGGCGGACGAGGGCGCCCTTGCCGAACTGGCGGTCGATCTGCTGGAGCGCCTGCTCCAGGGCCTTGAGCTTTTCCTTCTCGATGGGAGGCATTGCGGATCCTCGCTTTCTGCGTGAAGACGGCGGATTATAGGAATCGGGTGGCGGGCGCGCGGACAATTAGTGTCCTATCGAGCGCCGCGGCGGCCCGATCGAAGGGGAGACATGGAAGACGCTAGCGCGGAGCTGTCCGCGGCGCAAGAGGTTCCGTGGAGGGAGGTCTTCCGGAGGGCGCCCCTGGCGACCCTCCTGGCGACCGGGCTCGGCTCGGGTCTCCTGCCGAAGGCTCCCGGGACCTGGGGGAGCCTTCTGGCGGTTGTTCTGGGAGAAGGGCTGTTCCAGGTGGTTGGGCTGGTTGGGGTGGTTGGTCTCGTGGCCGTTTCGGCTGTGGTCGGAGTCGCGGTGTCGGGGCGCGTAGCGGCGCTGAGGGGACGGGAGGATCCCGGCGAGATCGTCGTCGACGAGATCGCAGGGCAGGCGATCGCCCTCGCCGGCCTTCATGCGGTGCTTCCCGCGGGGTCGGCGGATTTCGTGAAGTGGGGCCTCGTCGTCGTCGCTTTTTGCCTGTTTCGGGCCTTCGACATCCTCAAGCCCGGGCCAGTCGACAGGGTGCAGTCGCTGCCGGGCGGGTGGGGAGTCATGGCCGACGACCTCCTCGCCGGAGTGCTCGCCGGAATCCTGGTGGGCGCCGCCGCGTTCTTCCTGTCGTGATCGACACCCTGCCATTGACGGGATTTCGCCTGCGGCTGCGGCCCGAGGAACCCCTCGCTCCGCGGACGACGTGGCGGATCGGCGGCCCCGCCCGGTTCTTCGCCGAGGTGGAGGGCATAGATGCGCTTGCCGCGCTTCTTCGATGGGCTGCGGCGGAGGAGCTGCCGGCGATTCCTCTCGGAAAGGGGTCGAACGTCCTCGTCCCCGACGAGGGACTCGACGCGGTCGTCTTCGTTCTCGCGGGCGACCTCGCGTCGGTTTCGATCGAGGCGCCCCTCGTGAGAGCCGGCGGGGGCGCTTCGCTGATGTCGCTCGCGGTCACTGCCCGCAACGCGGATCTTACCGGAACCGAAGGGCTCTCGGGCATCCCTTCTTCGGTCGGTGGGGCGGTGCGGATCAACGCGGGGGCCTACGGGATCGAGATCTTCGACCTTCTCGAGGACGTGACTCTCGTGTCGCGGGTCGGCGAGGTCCGGGTCGTCCCGGCCGGGACCATCCCGCACGGCTACCGCTGGTCGGCGCTCTGCGAGGGGGATGAGGTGGTGGCGGCGGCGACGCTCCGGCTCCGGCCGGCGGGACGGGACGAAATCGACGCCCGCCTCGCCGAGGTAAGGGAAAAGCGAAAGAAGGCGCTGCCGACGGGGCCGAACGCCGGGTCGGTCTTCAAGAACCCTTCGGGAGATCACGCCGGGCGGCTTCTCGAGGCGTGCGGGGTGAAGGGTCTTCGCGTGGGCGGCGCCGAGGTCTCCGAGCGCCACGCGAACGTCATCGTGAATGCCGGGGGAGCGACGGCGGCCGACGTGAGGGGGCTGATGGCGAGAATGCGGGAGGCGGTGCGGGCGAGGTTCGGCGTCGACCTCGTGCCGGAAGTGGAGGACCTCGGGCGCTTCGTCACCAACCGCAGCGACCGCGGCTCCGTAGAATCCCCACGATGACCGTTCGTGCACTCATCCTCGCCGGCGGGAGCGGCACCCGCCTCTGGCCCCTCTCCACCGACGACCGCCCGAAGCCGTTCCTCCCTCTCTCCGGGAACGCCTCGCTCCTCCGGGAAACGTACGACCGGGCCGCCCGCGTCGCGGGGGAGGACGACGTCCTCTTCTCTGCGCGGGCCTCGCATGCTCCACACCTGGGGCGGGAGTTCCCGGGCCTGTCGGCCAGCCGCCTCGTCCTCGAGCCCGAGCGGAGGAACACGGCGCCGGCGATCGCCCTGGCCGCCCTGTCCGTCTCCGAGGAGGACCCCGACGCCGTCCTCGTCGTCCTGCCGTCGGACCAGGCGGTCCAGGATGCCGACGAGTTCCACCGAGCCCTCTCTCTGGCCGTCGAGAGCGCCCGCGCCGGGGACGCTTTCCTGACGCTCGGAATCCCCCCGTCGCGCCCCGAGACCGGCTTCGGATACCTCGAGGCGGGCCGGGAGACGGCGCCCGGGGTCCGCGACGTCGTCCGCTTCGTCGAGAAGCCGCCGCTGGCGGACGCCGAGCGCTACGCCGTCTCCGGGAACCACTATTGGAACGCCGGGATCTTCGCCTTCTCCGTCCGGCTCCTCTTCTCCGAGATGGAGCGGCTCTGCCCCGACGTCCTCGCTTCCATGCGCGCGGCGCGTGCGGCCCGTCTCGCGGGCGACAGCGCCCGCTTCGACGCGGCGTTCCGCGCCTGCCGGTCGATCTCGATCGACTACGCGGTCATGGAGAAGGCCGCCGCGGTGAGGACAGTCCCCTCCGCGTGCGGCTGGAGCGATCTCGGCTCCTGGGAGGCGGTCCTCGAGTTCCGCGGGGGGGCCGGCGGCCGTTCCGTCCTCTCGGGTCCGGCCATCGAGGAGGGCGGGTCGGGGAACCTCGTCCTGGCCGGTGACCGGCCCATCCGGCTCCTCGGTCTCTCCGACGTCGTCGTCGTCGACTCTCCCGACGGTCTCCTCGTGATGAGGAAGGGTGCCTCGGACCTCCTCCGCGCGAGCGTCGAGAAGAGCCTCGTTGAGGGGCGGACGTGAGCGCCCAGGTCCCCGACGGGGCGCTGTCGGCCGTTTCGCGCCTCGTCTCCACGGTCCGGACCGTCTACCGGGGGCCCGCCGTCGCGGTCGAGCACGCCGTCGTCTGCCTCCTCTCGCGGGGACACCTCCTGATAGAGGACGTGCCGGGAGTGGGGAAGACGACGCTCGCGATGGCGCTCGGAAAGGCGCTCGGCCTGGGCGTCCACCGCCTCCAGTTCACGCCCGATACGCTCCCCTCGGACATCCTCGGCTTGACGATTTTCAACCAGCTGACGCAGGCGTTCGACTTCCATCCCGGGCCGGTCTTCACGCCGATCCTCGTCGCCGACGAGATCAACCGCGCGACGCCGAAGGCGCAGGCCGCCTTGCTGGAGGCGATGAACGAGCGGAGCGTGACGGTGGACGGCGAGACCCGCCCGCTGCCCGAGCCCTTCCTCGTCCTGGCGACCCAGAACCCGATCGAGTACCTCGGAACCTTCCCGCTCCCCGAGTCGCAGCTCGACCGGTTCCTGATGCGGATCTCGCTCGGCTACCCGGTCGCCGAGGAGGAGCGGCGGCTCCTTCTCTCGGGGGGCGCCGACCGGGCGCTCGCATCCGTCCGGCCCGTCCTGACCCTCGACGAGCTGAAGCGGGCACAGGAGGCGGTGGAGCGTGTGACCGTGGCAGAGAAGCTCCTCGACTACCTGATGGCGCTCGTCCAGAGGACCCGTTCGACCCGCGACCTCGTCCTCGGGGTCTCTCCGCGCGGCGCGCAGGGCTTCTTCAGGGCGGTCCAGGCGCACGCCCTCGTCGCGGGGCGTCCCTTCGCGACGCCCGACGACGTGAAGAGGGTCGCGCCGGCCGTCCTCGCCCACCGGATCCTCGCGAGCGCCACCGGGCGCTACGAGGGAACGGGCGCCGGTCGCCGCGAGCGTGAGGCGCTGCAGAAGATCCTGGACGAGGTCGCCGTCCCGCTCTGACGGGGGCGCGCGGGGGACGCATGTTCGAGGCAGAGGCGTAGTCGAGGGGAAAGCACCGTGAAGCTGTCGGTCCTCAGGCTTCGGCTGAAGATCCCGTGGGACGACAAGGTCCTCGTCCGGGTCACGAACCTCGGCCTGGGTTTCGTCTTCACGACGCTCGTCGTCGCCATCGGCGCGACGAACACGGGGAACAACGGCCTCTACGTCCTCCTCTCGCTCCTCCTGGGCATCCTCCTCGTGTCGGGAGTCGTCTCGCGGCGGAACGTCGACGGGATCGACCTCGTTCTGCAGGGCCCCGCCGAGGTCTTCGCAGGGGAGCCGGTCCGATTCCGCCTCCGCCTGGAGAACCGGACCCTGCGGGAGAAGAGCGCTCTCCTGGTGAAGGTCTCCGGGAAGGCGGCGCCTCTCCTCTTCCCGCGCCTCGTCGCGGGGGGAGAAGCGGAGCGGGGCGTCGACCTCGTATTCCCCCGCCGCGGGCGGCAGAGGGTGGAGTCGGTCCTCCTCTTCAGCGGCTATCCGATCGGCCTCTTTCGCAAGGGACGCCTCCACCCGGTCAACGAGGAGAGGATCGTCTTCCCGAGGCCGAAGGCTGCCGCCTTTTCACCCCCCGAGGCACGGGAGGCGGTGGATGACGGGATCGACCCCCGACGGAAGGGGCGCGGCGCGGAAATCCTGAAGCTCCGGGAGGCCGTCCCCGGAGACGACCCGCGCGACATCCACTGGCCGCAGACTGCGCGGCAGGGGAGGCCGATCGTCAAGGAGCGCGCCTCCGAGCTCGGGCGCGAGATCGTCGTCCAGCTCGAGACGGCCCGGCCCGCCCGGGCGGGGGCGGAGTGGGACGCGGCGTTCGAGGAGGCGGTTCGTGAGGCCGCCGGGCTCGCCCTGAGGTTTCTTTCGCGCGGCGAGCGGGTCGGCCTCCTCTGCGGAGACCAGTTCGTCCCGCCAGCCATGGGGCCCCTCCACCGGTCGACGGTCCTCACGGCGCTCGCGCTTGCCGAGGCGGGAACGGAGGCGTCTCTACCGCTCGTCCTCCCTCCGGGCGTAGCGCTCTACAGGGTCCGGGCGGCGAACGGATGATGGCGAAGGCGGCGAAGACGCGGCCCGACCCGGCCCTCCTGCCGTTCCGTCGCGAGCGCATCCTCGCGGCAGGGACCCTCCTGGCGCTCGGTCCGATCCCGCTCGCGTTCGGCGACTCCCTTCAGCCGGCCGCCCTCCTCGTCTACCTGGCCGCCCTCGGAGTCCTCCTCGGGTTCGTCCGGGCGGGAAGGACTCCGTGTCTTGCGGATCGCTGGTTGAACCTCGCGGGCCTGGCTTACTTCGCCCTCTTCTGGTTCGGATTCCGCTTCGGCGGCCGGTCTCTCCTCCGGACGGCCCTCCACATCCTTCTCTTCACCGCCGTCCTGAAGCTCGCGTCGATCAAGCGAGAACGCGATTTCTCCGTCACCATCACGCTTGCCGCCTTCCTCCTGGTGGCGTCGATGGCGACGTCGACTCACGCGGCGATCCTCCTCTTCCTCGCCGCCTACGCGGCCGTCGCCTGGCCTCTCTTCTCGCGGTGGGCGCTCTGGCGGGACCTGGCCGCCGCTCCCGACGAGTGGTGGTGCGACGAGAGGGCGCGCGAGATCCCCTCGCGGCGAGCCGTCGCGGCGTCGCTGGCGGCCTCGTTCGTGCTCGCCGTCCCCCTGTTCGTCCTCCTTCCGCGACTGAAGTCGTCCTACATCCAGGGCCTTCCCGGGGGGGACACCGCCGACACCGGGTTCTCCGACACGGTCGACACGAACCTCTACGGCCGGCTCCGGCAGACCGACAAGGTGTTCCTTCGCGTCGCCGTCGAAGAGGGGCCGGTGAGCGACGACCCGCCGTTCCTGAAGATCCGGCTCGTGGCGCACACGCGGTTCGTCGGCGGAGTCTGGAAGAGGCCCGATGGCCACGGGCGAGTCGTCGTCATGCGCGAGGGGGCTCGCCTGTCGCTCCGCCCTCCCGGGAGCGAGACCGTCGAGCCCCTCCACCGGCTCTCCTTCGAGATCGCGCCGCTCGGGGTCCGGTTCCTCCCCTACCCGACGACGGCGATCTCGGGGGCGGCCTCGCCCGAGCTGATCCGACGCTACGGAGTCGTGCCGCTCGTGAGGGACGGCACCGGCAACATCCACCTGACTTTCGACCCCCCGCGACTCTTCCGTGTCGAGATCCTCTCCGGCCCGAAACCAGCGGTCGACCTCGTGCCGCCTGCCGACCTCGACCCTTCCCGCGATGCGATCGGATCGGAGACGCTCCGCGCGTTCGGCCGGAACGTCGCGGGGGGTGTCGACCCCGCGGCGAGCCCGTTCCTCTTCGCGAGCCGGATCGCGGACCACCTCACGACGCGCTTCTTCTACTCCGTCGATTCCGCTCGATGGGGACCGAACCCCGTCGAGGAGTTCCTGACGCAGCGGAAATCGGGGCACTGCGAGACCTTCGCCACGGCCATGGCTCTCGTCCTGCGCGAGCACGGCATCCCGTCGCGCCTCGTGACCGGTTTCGCCGGAGGCGAGCGTGGCCCCTTCGGCACCTACTACCTCGTCCGCGGCCTGGATGCCCATGCCTGGGTGGAGGCCTGGTGCGGCCCGGCGTACGGGTGGATCGCCTTCGACCCGACGCCTCCGTCCGGGCGGCCGGGGATCACGAAAGTCAATCTCCTCCGGAGCGCCGGGCAGCTCTTCCAGAACCTCGAGTTTCTCTATGGCCGCTACATCCTCGGATTCGCGCAGGCCGACCAGGCTTCGCTCGCGCAGACGATCCGCGAGGGCTTCGAGGCCGCGTCCGAGACCGGCAAAAGCGTGATCCGGGCGATTCGTGCGTTCGCGGGCGGCTCCTGGCGACGGCCCGCTCTCCTCCTCCTCCTCGGCGTTGCGGCCACGGTGGCGGCCCTCCTCCTGCTCCGCCGGCTCACCTGGGCCGGCGGCGGTTTCGGGACGCGGGGACTTCCTCCCGCCTCGGCGGCCTACAGGAAGCTCCAGCGGGTCCTGCGGCGAATGGGCGCCGACCTGACGTCCGCCTCCGCGCCGTCGGAAACGCTCGCCTCGGCCGACGAACTGGGTGCGGGTCGGATCTCGCGGGAGATCGTGGCGGCGTACGTGGCGGAGTCGTTCGGGGGCCGCCCAACGCCAGAGGACGAGGCTGGGCGGCTCGGAGGCCTCCTGAAAGAGCTCGGAGCGCGTCGCCCACGGAGCTGAGGCCCCGGAATCCGTGCCAGGCGTGAAATCGTGTATTGTCAAAGACAATACACGATTTCACGCC
>CAVOJA010000138.1:0-19569 GCA_963696015.1 uncultured Holophagales bacterium | reverse complement strand
CAACGATTGCTCCGACTTCGCACGGCGCCTGCCGTCCCACTTCTTCGAGGAGCCATTCCCCGAGGTGCCGGGTGTCGTCACGGCTTCGGTCGACCCGACGACCGGGATGCTCGTCACCGAGGATTGCCCCACCTCCGTCAACGAGCAGTTCCTCGCGGGGACGGAACCGACGGAACGCTGCACCGTCCACGGCGACGGGAGCCCACCGCCGTCGGGGGGAACGGACCTCCCTCCAGTCGAAGGGACAGACGGGGCCCGGTGACGGGCGCCCGCTTCACGGTCCCGGGCCTCGACCTCGACCTCGTGGCCCGGAGCCACGGTTGGTACGACCTGCCGCC
The DNA here is from genome assembly GCA_963696015.1 of uncultured Holophagales bacterium. Taxonomy (GTDB): domain Bacteria; phylum Acidobacteriota; class Thermoanaerobaculia; order UBA5066; family UBA5066; genus UBA5066. Next base: position 19,231 of record CAVOJA010000138.1, on the reverse strand, counting down.
GTTCGCGTGGGACGAAGGGAAGCGTCGCCTCTCCTTCGTATTTCTCCAGGGCGGATCGCCGGTGCCCGTTCTCCTCGCTTCGCGCAGGGGCGGGGTTGCCGTCTCTTCGCCCGCGCCTGCGCCGGCCGTGAGGCCCGTCGTGGCCCGCGTCCTCGACCTTTCGACCGACCTCGCTCCGTTTCATGCCCTCTGCGCGGCCCGACGCATCGAGGGGTTCGGCTGGATGGCCGACCGGATCGCCGGACGGATCCTTCGCGCCCCGACGCTCTTCGAGGACGCGGTCAAGGTCCTCTGCACGACGAACTGCTCGTGGGGCCTGACGAAGGCGATGGTGACGCGGATGATCACGGCGTTCGAGGGAGGAGGGGCGTTTCCCGATGCGTCGTTTCTCGCCTCCCTTCCCGAGCGGCGGCTGCGCGACGAGCTGAAGGTCGGCTACCGTGCTCCGTTCCTCCACGCCTTCGCCGCGCGGGTCGCCTCGGGCGCGCTCGACCTCTCCACGTGGGAGGACCCCTTACGCTCCGACGCGGAGGTGATGGAGCTCATTCGCGCGGAGAAGGGTTTCGGGCCGTACGCGGCGGAGACGCTGCTCCGGCTCCTCGGCCACCACGGGCACCTCGGGCTCGACTCGTGGTCGCGGAAGAAGGTCGCCGAGCTCCGCTTCCGGGGACGGCCCGTGAAGGACGCCCGCGTCGTGCGTCTCTATCAGCCGTTCGGGCGTTTCGCCGGGCTCGCGTTCTGGCTCGACGTCACGAGGGACTGGCACGACGGGCGCGAGAAGCTCTGGCCGTAGGGCCCCGCCTCGATCCGGCGGCGCGCCGGCGAGGCGGGAGGCCTCTAAAATCCCCCTTCGGAGGATTCCATGAAGACAGCGCCCGGACCGTTCCGGAAGTTCGTAGACGCTTACCCGGAGTGCGGCATGACTTACGAAGCGCTCTCGCTCGCGAGCCGAGAGGCGGCCGGGTTCGCGGAGAAGGAAGCCGAGCTGCTCAAGCTGGCGCTCTCGCTCGGGTCGCGCCTCGAGGGGGCGGCCCACTCGCACGCTCGGCGCGCGCTCGAAGCGGGCGCGACGGCGGGCGAGGTTCGGGGCGTCGCGCTCCTCGGTCTGACGACGCTCGGTCTCCCGCACACGATGATGGGGACCTCGTGGATCGAGGACGTCCTCCAGGAGGCCGAGGAGGTCGCGACGAAGGCGGGGAAGAAGTCCGAGAAGAAGGCGAAGAAGCGGAAGTAGGCCTCTCGGGCGAATTCAGGCCCCGGCCCGTGCCGGCGTCTTCCGCACCCACTCACCCGTCGCGTCGCTCAGGTCGTACTCCGCCTCGTAGCTGCGGCCCTTCCGTGCGACGTGGTCGACGGCCTCGAGGAGTGTCTGAAATTCTTCCTCGCTCACCGTCGGCGAGAGGCTGATGCGCACCCAGCCGGGCTTCTCGCCGATATGCCCTTCGTCGAGCCGATGCCGGATCGTGGCCGAGTGAGCCTCGTCGATGTGGAGGAGGAGGTGTCCGTAGGGCCCCGCGCACATGCAGCCGGCCCGGACCTGGATTCCGAAGAGGTCGTTCAGGAGGGTCGCGGCGAGGTTGTGGTGCAGGTCGCGGAAGATGACCGATAGGACGGCGAGCCTCTTCGTCTCGAGGTTCCCGAGGATGAAGATGTCGTCGCGGCCGCGCCACTCCCGGAGGGCGCGGGCGAGGTAGTCGCCCTCGATCCGCTCGGTGCGTGACACGCCCACCGCCGCCTTCAGGTCGAACGCGAGGCCGGCCTGGATCGACTGGACGATTGGCGGCGTGCCGCCCGTCTCGCGGAACTCGACGGCAGACAGGTACCGGTGGTCCCAGGGGGACGTGTAGAGGACGGTGCCGCCTCCCGGCTCGGCCGGGACGCGGTTCGTGAAGAGCTTCCTGTGCGCGACGAGAAGCCCGGGCGTCCTCGGCCCGCCGAGGAACTTGTGGACCGAGAAGAAGATCGCGTCGAGCCGCGCGTCGGGATCGTTCGCGGGGTTCATGTCGACGTCGACGTAGGGTCCTGCTGCGGCGAAGTCGAAGAAGGCGAGCGCGCCGTGACGGTGGAGGACGCGGGCGAGGCCGTGGACGTCGTTCAGGATGCCGGTGACGTTCGAGGCGGCGCTGAAGGTCCCGATCTTCCCGGGACGGCCCTTCCAAAGCTCGAGCTTCGCGTCGAGGTCCTCCACCGAGATGCGCCCGGCCTCGTCGAAGGCGACGTAGACCGAGTCGCCGATCGTCTCGCGCCAGGCGATGTCGTTGGAGTGGTGCTCCATCATCGACCGGAAGATGACGGGACGGGCGTTCTCGGGGATCTGCTTCGTCAGGTCGTGGCGTTCCTCGAGCTGGTCCGGGATGCGCAGGCCCAGGACGTAGATGAGCCGGTTGATCGCGCCGGTCGACCCCGACCCGACCGGGATGAGGACGTCTTCCTTCGACGCACCGACGTAGCTCGCGATCTTCGCGAAGGCGGCCTCGTAGAAGTGCGTCATCAGCCGGCCGGTGAAGTTGCTCTCGGTGTGGGTGTTCGCCATGAAAGGGAGCACCTTCTCGGCGAGCTCCTCCTCGACGTCGGCGTGGAACCGGCCCGAAGCGATGAAGTCGAAATAGCGGAGCGGCTTCTCGCCGGTCGGAGTGGGGATCGTGGCGGAGGAGCCGAGCACCCGGGTCCGAAGGCGGTGGAGGAAGGCGCGCTCCTGGGCTTCGGACGAGGTCGTGACGGCGAGGCGCGGAGCGCTCGAGTCGGCGTCGACGAGGCGTGCGATATCGGTCATGAGCCCCCCGGGCGCGGGCCCGGAGGGGCCGAGCGCCAGCGGGGGAGGATAGCGGAAAGGGGGGACGGTACGCTCGGAGGGTGCGCTACCGCGGGGCCCAGCTCGCGAAGGGCTCCAGCGGCAGGTTGCGGCCGACGAGGAAGACGAAGAGCACGGCGTAGATCAGGAGACGAAGCCAGAGGGGCGGAACCGGAAGACGCCGCTCCGGGTGGATCGCCACCCAAAGGGCCAGGGCGAGAAAGACCGGAATCGCGGCGACGGTCAGGGCGTTCAGCCGGAGCGCGAGCAGGAGGTCCCCGTGGACGAGGGCATGAAGGGCTCTGCCGGTCCCGCAGCCAGGGCAGTGGAGCCCGGTCGTCGCGTGGAGGGGGCAGATTGGAGCGATGCGGGCCGACCGCGGGTCGACGAAGACGAGAACGAGAAGGACGAGAGAGAAGGCTCCGAGGGCGAGGAGCGCCTGTTCGCGCCGCCCCCGGAGCCTTCGGAGGAACTCCTGCCGGAGCACGCTACTTCTTCAGCAGCTCGTTCCCCTGGGCATCCTTCATCTTCCCGGTAGCGATCAGGATGATGTCGATGAGTCCCCAGATCCCGAGGCCGGCGCAGGTGAGGAGCTTCAGAATCCCGAGTCCCGTGTACCCGAGGTAGAAGCGATCGACCCCGAGCCCGCCGAGGAAGATCGACAGGAGCAGAGCAGTCATCCAGTCCTTCTTGGGCATAAGTCCTCCCTCGTTTTTCTCCAGTTTGCCGCGAGGATAGTCGAGGTATCCGTCAAAATCGAGAAGTTGTCTCGGACCGGAGGTCGGAACGACGTTTGCGTGACGATCGTCACCTGATGCTGGTGACGACAGGCCGACCTCCTCGTGGCCACTGCGCCGTGGAGACCCGAGAACCGAAGAGCCCCGGACGCCGTGCGGCGGCCGGGGCCCTGAAACGGGGAGGGGGGGAGGCTCAGGCGTTCGGGGTCGTCTCTTCGCTGGCGTTGACGAACTGGCGGGAGAAGGACTCCCAGGCCGCGTCGTCGAGGCTGGCGGCCGAGCCTTTGCCGGGGAGGCCGCTGTCGGCCATGACGGGGACGCGGGCCATCGTGCCGGAGGGGACCATGAAGTCGGCGAGGCGGTGCAGCTCTTCGCGGAGGTAGTGGGTGGCGGAGGCGCCGATGCGCAGGGGAGTGATGGCGGCGTGGTGGTCGCGAGTCCAGATGGACGCGATCCAGACGGCGCCGTAGGGGTCGCGGACGACGGCGGAGGGGTCGCTCTGGGTCTTGGCGTTGACCGACATGAAGGTGCCGCCGGCGGGAGAGGGGATGACGAGCTTGCGGCCCTTGACGGTGAGGGTGAAGAGGGGGCTGCCGCGCTCGATGGTGGCTCCCTGGGCGGGGACCTCGACCCTGTCGACCTGGCCGACGGCTTCTGCGAGGAAGTCGTCGATGCCGACGCGGAGGCGGCAATCGGAGGCGATGCGGAGCCAGGTGTGGGCCGTATCGAGGAAGACGCCCTGGGGAGGCTGGGGCAGCTTCATCGCCACGATCGGCTGAAGCGCTTCGACGCTGGCCGTCCGGCGCTGGCGGGCGAGGACGAAGCTGTCGATGGCGAGCGCAAGGACGATGGTGAGGATGACGAGCAGTGCGACCATCTGGAACCTCCTGTGGGGCGCTTCCAATGTGTCTCGGCCCCGTTCGCCCGGAGGTAGCGCAAGGTCGCTGACAGACTGCGTCATGATCTTGTCTGTTGTTCACAGGAAGTGCTTTATGCGAGCTACCCGGGGGTTCATGCCATCCGGACCCTGATGAGCTCCTCAACGCACGAAACGTGTCGCCTGTTCATTCAAAGCATCGAAATGAAATGAGTTGGCATCCAGAACGGGGATCTGTCGAATGCCTTTCGGGACTGGTGAGTTTCGCAACGCACGGCGAGCGTGGGCCTTTGTCGGCTCCGATCTCCGTTTGTTATCCTCCCCGGGCGCGGATCAGCGACCGGAACGTCGATGGATGCCGCCGGCGAGGGAGCGAAGCGTGCCGATTCGATTCCTGAAACGAGCGGCGGTGGTCATCTGCCTCTGGGGCTCGGCGTCCTGCCTCGCCCAGGAGGTCGCCCGCGCTCCTTTCGCGGTCGTCCCGTCCCTCCTGGACAAGGCGAAGGAATACGTCGGCACCCCGTACCGGTACGGTGGCGCCTCTCCCACAGGTTTCGACTGCTCGGGTTTCGTCCGCTTCGTCTTCCAGGCTTTCGGTATCCAGCTGAATCGGTCCTCGCGTTCCCAGGCGACCCAGGGGGAGCAGGTGGCGCCGGGGGAGATCGAGCCTGGCGACCTGCTCTTCTTCAGGATCGGCGGGAAACGGATCGGGCACGTAGGGATCTACCTCGGGGGAGGGCAGTTCATTCACGCGGGTTCTCGAGGCGATTCGGGCACGCGCGGCGTGAAGATCGCCCGTCTCGACGGTTCGTTCTACGCACGACGGCTGGTCTCGGCCCGCAGGGTGATGATGGCGCGCGACGGGACCGACGGGACGCCGGAGTCGGCGCTGGGTCAGACCGGTCCTGGGCCGACTTCCTCTCTCGAGGCCGGACAGATCGAATGAGGCTCGCCGGGGTTCTGCCGGTTCTCCTGGGAATCTCTCTCTCCGGAGTCGCCGCGGAAACCTCGGAGAGCACGCGGACGGTGACGATCGCCGGCGTGGGCGACACGATGGTCGGTTCCGTCTACCCGACACTGGAAGTCATGCCGCCGGACTCCGGCCAAAGGGTCTTCGAGCGGGTCCGGGACCTCTGGTCAGGAGCGGATATCGTAACGGCCAACCTCGAGGGGACGATTTCCTCGGACCCTTCCTCGGTCCGGGCCCTCGGGAAGAACTCCTACCGTTTTCTCATGCCCCCGGAGAGCCTGGCCATCTACCGGGACGCCGGATTCAACGTCCTCTGCGTGGCGAACAACCACGCCTTGGATGCGGGGCCCTCCGCCCGGTCGGCCACACTGGAGGCCCTGGACGAGGCCGGCATCGAGCACGGTGGCAGCCCGGACCGGCCCTCGACCGTCCTGACGACGGCCAGCGGCGTGAGAGTGGGATTCGTCGCCGCAGCTCCTCACATGGGTTGCTTTTCGCTGGATGCCGAGGCGGTCGCGCGGAAAGTGAAGGAGCTGAAAGAGAAGGAGGGGTGCAGCCTCGTCCTCGTCTCCATGCACGCGGGGGCGGAGGGAGAAGCGGCCCTCCACGTCACCCGGGCGACGGAGATGTTTCTCGGGGCCAATCGCGGAAACGTCTTCGCGTTCGCTCGAGCCGTGATCGACGCGGGCGCGGATCTCGTGATCGGCCACGGTCCCCACGTCCCGAGGGGGATGGAGGTCTACAAGGGGCGGCTCATCGCTTACAGCCTGGGGAACTTCGCGACCTGGGGCTCGTTCAACGTGAGGGGGCCGAGCGGGCTCGGGCTCGTGCTGAATGTCGTGCTGTGCGAGGACGGGACCCTCGTCGGGCTCCGAATCCGCTCCACGCGTCAGGACAAGGGATCGGCGGCCTGGGCCGCGGGCATCGCCGCCGAACCGGATCCGGACGAAGGGGCCCGCAAGCTCGTCGAGCGGCTGTCGCGAGAAGATTTCCAGACGGAGATCTCCCGCTACTACCTTCCGGAGGAAGAGGGGCTGCCGCAGCCGCCCCCCGATCCGTCCCTCGAGCCGACGCCCGAGCCGACACCGCCGGCCGTCGCGGCGGGGCAGTAACCTTTTCTCCGGCGCTGCGTAGAAGTCGCAGGAAGCTCCGCGTGGAAGGCTGGTGAGTCCGCTGGCGCGTACCCCTCGCTCTCCTCGCCCTCGCCGCGCGCCCGCGCGACCCCGCCGGAAGCGCGGAGTTTCCCTTTTCTGCCCTGCCGGGTCCGTCCCGCCGCTTTCGAGGTCAGCGAAGGCCGATCAGCTTGTGGGTCTGCAGGCTGAGACGCCAGCGGGGATGGGCGAGGCACCAGGCCGTAGCCAGGGCGACGTTCCTCTCGCGGTCCGGCCCGTCCATCGGCTGGAGAAAGAAGACGGCGAACGAGAGGCCTTCGTAGAGCGCGGGCTCCGCTCCGGCCTGTGGGTAGACGAGCTTCAGCTCATCGCCCGCCGTCAGGACGAGGTCGGTCCCCGCCTTGGGGCTGACGGTGATCCAGTCGAGGCCGGCGGGTGCCGGGCGCGTGCCGTTCGTCTCGACGGCGATCTCGAAGCCTTCTGCGTGGAGCGCCGCGACGATCGCGTCGTCGACCTGGAGGAGCGGCTCGCCCCCGGTGCAGACGACGAGGGGCCGGCCGCCGTCGGGTTTCGTCGCGGCCCAGGCGGCCGCCACCGCGGTCGCGAGCGAAGTGGCGTCGGTGAACCGGCCGCCGCCCGGTCCGTCGACGCCGACGAAATCGGTGTCGCAGAAGCGGCACGTGGCCGCTGCCCGGTCTTCCTCGCGTCCCGACCAGAGGTTGCAGCCCGCGAAGCGAAGGAAGACGGCGGCGCGGCCCGTCTGCGCTCCTTCGCCCTGGAGGGTGGTGTAGATCTCCTTGACCGAGTAGCTCACGGAAGGCCCGCCCCGCCGAGACCCGGGTCCGGAACACCCGCTTCGCGGAAGCCCTTCGCCCGGAGCTGGCACGAGTCGCAGCGGCGGCACGGAGCGCCCTCCGGGGACGGGTCGTAGCAGCTGAGCGTCAGGCCGTAGTCGACGCCGAGCGAGAGCCCCGTCCGGATGATCTCGGATTTCGTCATCTCGATGAGCGGGGCCCGGACGCGGAAGCGTCCCGTCCCTTCGACTCCGGCGCGCGTGGCGAGGTTCGCCATCGCCTCGAACGCGGCGACGTACTCGGGGCGGCAGTCGGGGTAGCCGCTGTAGTCGAGCGCGTTGACGCCGACGAAGAGGTCGAACGCCCCGAGCACCTCCGCCCACGCGAGCGCGAAGGAGAGGAAGACGGTATTGCGCGCCGGGACGTAGGTGATCGGGATTCCGTGGGCCATATCGGCCGCAGGACGGTCCTTCGGGACGTCGAGGTCGGCTGTGAGGGCCGAGCCGCCAAAGAGGCCGAGGTCGATCGTCGCGACCACGTGCCTCTCGGCGCCGAGCGCCTCTGCGATGCGCCCGGCCGCGGCGAGCTCGAGGGCGTGCCTCTGGCCGTAGCGGAAGCTCAGGGCATAGGCCGCGAATCCGTCGCGCCGGGCGATGGCGAGGACGGTGGCCGAGTCGAGACCACCGGAGAGGAGGACGACGGCGGGGGGTGGCGGCATCGGGCGCGTCATACCACGGTCGATTCGCCCGAGGAGGCGCCGGAAAGGGGCTTCTCCCTCTTCTCTCGGATCATTCGGGGCGGGAGTCTCCTCCGGTGTCGCCGTTCGCGTCGAGGGTCGCGGCGCGGAAGCACTCATCGAGGTTCTCGGCGACGAGGTCGACGCCGTGAGGGTCGAGCTTGCCCGACTCGACGAACCGTCGAAGGTGCTCGAGGATCTCCTCTGCTCCGAGGGCGCCCCGGTAGGGGCGGTCCTGCGCGAGCGCCTGGAAGACGTCGGCGATGGCGAGGAGGCGGGCGGGGAGGGGGATCTCTTCGGCCCGAATCCGGAACGGGTAGCCCTTCCCGCTCAGACCCTCGTGGTGGGTGCCGGCCCAGCCGGCAATCTCGCGGAGGGGCTCGACCCGGCTCAGGATCTGGAACGTCTCGAAGGCGTGCCGTTCGATCGTGGCGAACTCCCCCTTGTCGAGGGGGGAGGTCTTGTCGAGGACCTCGTCGGGGACCCGGAGCTTCCCGAGATCGTGAAGGAGGCCGGCGATCCGAAGCCGAGTGCAGGTCCCTTCGTCGAGACCGGCGAGGCGTCCCAGCAGGGCGACGAGACGTGCGACGGCGGTGGAGTGAGATGCCGTGAAGGGGCTCTTCCCGTCCACGATCCGGGCGAACAGGAGCGCGAGGTCGGTCAGGCTCGAGAGCAGGACGGTCCGGGGACGCTCGACCCGCATCTCTTCCCGCAGCGCGCGCTCGAGGTGGTGCGGCTCGAGCGTGAGCCAGAACGCCTCGGCCGCGGAGGCCTCGAGGAAGGCGCCCACGGCTTCTTCGGCGAAGCTCGTCCCCGACCGCGCAAAGACCCATCGGCGGATCTCGTCCGTCTCGAGAAGCGGATCGCGCTCCCTGTGGCTCTGGAGAAGCGCGTCGACCCGGTCGGCGAGGAAGACGAGATTGGCAAGCAGAGCGGTCCGCGGGCCGGCCTCCCTGCTGGCGGGATAGTCCCACGGGGTGTGGTGAAGGCGGACAATGGCGGCAACTCGCGACATCGGCTCGAACTTCGCGAGGAGGTCGCCGCCCGCGTCGGCGTGGCCGTGGGCCTCCTCGAAGGAGAGGTCCGCGTCGAGGAGCTTCCTGTGAAGGCGGGTGGTCGATACGCCACAGTCGTGGAGGACGGCCGCGAGGAGGAGGTCGGTCCGTTCTCCCTCCTCGAGGGAAAGCGAGCGGCCACACGCCGCGGCCATGAACGCGACCCGCTTGCCGTGCTGGACGACCTGGGTTCCGACGAGGTCCAGAGCGTCCGAGAGGGCGAGAACGACCTCGTTGAGGTCGATCCGCTCGAGGTCCGAACCCGTGGGTCCGGAGGGCGAATCGAGTCCGGGAGCCGTTCTCATCGGCGAATCCTCCGAAGCCCTCCCTCGGCGGGGTGCCGGAACCCGGCGCTTCGTCGACCGGAGGGAGTCTATCCGGTGATCGTACTCCGCGCGGGAGCGACGGGGTGGTCCGTTGAAGGACGGTTCGGACCCGTCCCGTGACGCAATCCCATCCGTCGACCCGTTTCGTAGGAGGGGGGCAGAGCGGGGGAGGCTGCTCGAAGCTGGCAATCGTCGGAACGGGGATCTCGGGGCTGTCGGCGGCGTGGCAGCGGCACGGAAGGCACGACGTCCGGGTGTTCGAGCGGGAGGGGCGCCCGGGAGGATTCAGCCCACTTCCTCGTCCCGATGGCTGCGTCGGTCAGGTCGTCGGGCCCCGGGGCGATGGAGTCGTTTCCCGCGGCGACACTCGTGCGGTCCTTCCTCGATCACGGCTCCCTCGGCGTGACGACCCAGCTCCAGCGGCGGACGGTCGACGGCGGAAGCCGCGAGTACGAGCAGCGCCTGACGGCCCCGTTCCGGGACCGGATCCACCTCGGAAGCCCCGTCGCGAGAGTGCGTCGCGATGCTCACGGTGTCGAGCTCGCTTTCGCCGACGGCGGAACGCAGCGCTTCGACGGCTTCGTCATCGCCGCGCACGCCGACGAAGCCCTCACGATGCTCCAGGAGCCGACCGCGGACGAGACGCGTCTGCTGGGCGCCTGGAGCTATGCGACGATCGAGACGCTCCTCCACTCCGACCCGTCTTTCCAGCCGCGCCGGAGCGGGGCGCGGGCGGCCAGGAACGACCAGCTCGACGACTGCGCCCGACCCTGGACGTCCGCCACGCTGAACGACTGGATCAACCGCCTCCAGGGGCTTCCGACGAAGGCCGACTGGATCGTCTCCCTGAACCCCACCCGGGAACCGGCGGCGGGGGCGGTGGCGCGGAGGCTCACTGACACCCGCCCGATCCTCACCCGCGACAGCGTGGCCACGCTGGCCGAGCTGCCGGCGCTAATCGGGAAGCTCCGCACCTGGTCCTTCGGCGCCGACTTCGGCTACGGCTTCCACGAGGATGGTCTCGCCTCCGGCATCGCTGCCGCCGCCTCGCTCGGAGCGGCGCCGCTGTGACGCCGCCTCTCGCCTCCTGCCTCTACGAGGGGACGGTTCGACACCGGCGCCTCTCCCCGATGGCCCACGCTTTCTCGTACCCGGTCTACCAGCTCGACCTCGACCTCGGCGAGCTGCCGCGGATCGAGGCCGAGGTCGGCCTCTTCCGGCACAACGGCCGGGGGCTCGATGCGCTCTGGGACAGGGACGACATGGGACGCGGGGAGCGACCGATCAGGGAGAAGCGTCGGGACTGGCTCGCGGCCCGGGGTATCGATCGGGGGGAGGCGGGTCTTTCTCCTCACGCACGTCCTCGGCTACGCCTTCAACCCGGTGAATTCCTGCGGCGTCTTCGGTGGCGACGGACGGCTCGACCTCGCCGTCGCCGAGATCAACAACACGTTCGGCGAGACGTTCGGCTACGTTCTGAACCGGCGCGGGGTGGAAAGGGGGATGTCGACGCCCCGCTTCCAGAAGGTCTTCCACATCTCCCCGTTCCTCCCCAAGAGGATGGAGTACGAGTTCCACCTTTCGCTTCCCGGCGGGAGCCTCGCCGTCCACGTCGACGACCGGGATCTGCCCGCGGAGGGGACGTCGTACGATCGGGTCGTGTCGATCGAGATGCTGGAGGCGGCGGGCTACCGCTATCTCCCCGGTTACTTCGAGAAGGTGGATCGCCTCCTCGCCCAGGATGGCATCGCCGTCATCCCGTCGATCACCGGGCCGGACGACCGTCACGAACGGCTCCTGCGGCGCCCCGATTTCATCCAGAAGCACGTCTTCCCCGGGAGCCACTGCCCGTCGGTCGGCGCGATCGCCTCGGCCGTCGCGGCGCGCTCGCGCCTCCTGATCCACCACCTCGAGGACGTCGGCGCCCACTACGCCGAGACTCTTCGTCGCGGGCGCGCGGCGTTCCTCGCGAACCTCCCTCGCGTGCGCCAGCTCGGCTCCGACGAGCGCTTCGTGCGGCTCTGGGACTTCGACCTCTCCTACTGCGAAGGGGGCTTCGCCACGCGGCACCTCGGCGACGTCCAGCTCGTGCTGACCCGCTCGGGAAACCATGCCCTCGGGCCGGTCCCGGGCACCCCGGACGTGGCGTGATCGAATTCCTGCGCCGGCGGCTCGTTCGCCCCGTCCTCGAGCAGGTGACGCTGGGGCTCTCTCCCGACGCGATCGCGCTGACGATTGCCGTCGGCCTCGCGATCGCCGTCATCCCGGTTGTCGGGACGACGACGGTCCTCTGCACGACGGCCGCCATCGTCCTGCGGCTCAACCAGCCCCTCATCCAGGCGATCAACTACCTCTCGTTTCCCCTCCAGCTCGCCTTCATCGTCCCGTACCTCAGGCTGGGGAGGGTCCTGTTCGGAGGCGAGGCCATCCACATGTCGGCACGGGAGCTCGCCGTCTTCGTCACGTCGAGACCCGCGGAAGCCTTCACGGCGCTCTGGAGGGTGACGCTGCAGGCGCTCGGGGCCTGGTTCCTCACGGCGCCGCTCATCGTGGCCGTGGTCTTCTTCACCCTCCGTCCCGCTTTCAGGAGCGTCGCGCGGCGGCTGCGGTCCGGGCCCGCGGTGGGATCCAAACCCGTTCTCGGGGCCGTTCCGGTCGCCGTCGTCGAGGAGCCGGATGAACGCTGAAGCGCTCGTCCACGGGCTCCCGAGCGAGAGCTGACTTCGATGTGGTACGAGCCGTTTCTCGAACGGGGGCTCCTTCCCGACGTCCTCGTTCGCCGCAGGATCCGCGGGCTCCTCCGGCAGCGTCTCGTGGACGAGAAGGCGGACGACGCCCAGGAGGCGCTCGCCCGGGAGGAGCGTCTCGTCCTCGAGATGCGCGAAAGCGCGGTTGCCCTGGCGACGGCGGAAGCGAACGATCAGCACTACGAAGGGCCGCCCGCCTTCTACGAGCTCGTTCTCGGCGCCCATCGGAAGTACTCCTCCGGGCTGTTCTCGGAAGGGGTTAGGACGCTCGACGCCGCCGAGGCGGCGATGCTCGCCCTCACCTGCGAGCGAGCACGCCTGGCCGACGGGCAGAACGTCCTCGAGCTCGGGTGCGCGTGGGGCTCGCTCACGCTCTGGATGGCGGAGCGCTATCCCGGGTCGCGCATCGTCGCGGTCTCGAACTCGAAGGACCAGCGGGAGTACATCGAGGGGAGGGCGGCGGAGCGCGGCCTGGCGAACGTGAAGGTCGTCACGTGTGACATGAACGTCTTCGATCCGGCGACCGGCCCTGCGTTCGATCGGGTCGTCTCGGTCGAGATGTTCGGGCACATGCGCAACTGGCCCGAGCTTCTCGGCCGGATCGCGTCCTGGCTGAAGCCCGACGGCCGCCTCTTTCTCCACGTCTTCTCGCACCGGGACGTCTCGTATCCGTACGTCGCGAGGAACGAGAGCGACGGGATGGCGAGGAACTTCTTCACCGGGGGCCTGATGCCTTCCGACCATCTCCTCCTCCGGTTCCCCGAGCACCTCTTCGTGGAGGAGCGATGGCGCGTCAACGGAACGCACTACGCGCGCACCGCCGAGGCGTGGCTCGCGAACCTCGATCGGAACCGCGGGGCGGCGAGGACGCTCTTCGCGAAGACCTACGGGCCGGGGATCGCGCGGCGGAAGGTCGTCGAGTGGAGGCTCTTCTTCATGGCCTGCGCCGAGCTCTTCGCCTTTCGGGGCGGGAATGAGTGGATGGTCTCCCACTACCGGCTGAGGCGGCGGTACACCTGAGGTCCCCGACGCCGTGGCGGGCGGAATCTGCCGTTTCCGCGGTTAGACTCGTGTCCATCCCAACCCGGAGGTGACGCCGTGCTGTTCGACAAGAACAAGCTCCGCCTTCCCGATTCCGAGGACGCGCTCGAGGGGCGCAACACGCCGATGCCCGTGACGAACCGGCACTTCGTGAACGGACGGGAGATTCTCCCGCCGTTCCCCGCCGGCCTCGAGCAGACCGTCTTCGGCATGGGCTGCTTCTGGGGCGCCGAGAAGACGTTCTGGACGCTGGCGGGCGTCTACACGACCGCGGTGGGTTTCGCGGGCGGCCTCACCCCGAACCCGACGTACAAGGAGCTCTGCACGGGGCGCACGGGGCACGCCGAGGTCGTCCTCGTCGTCTTCGACCCGGGCCAGGTCTCTTTCGAGCAGCTCCTGAAGCTCTTCTTCGAGAAGCACGACCCGACGCAGGGGATGCGGCAGGGGAACGACGTCGGCACGCAGTATCGATCGGCGCTCTACACGCACGGCAACGCCCAGGCGCGCGCCGCCGTCGCGGTGCGCGACACCTACCAGAACGTCCTCTCCTCGCGGGGCTACGACCCGATAACGACCGAGATCCGTCCGGCGGGCCCTTTCTACTATGCCGAGGATGCCCACCAGCAGTACCTCGCGAAGAACCCGGGCGGCTACTGCGGCCTCGGCGGGATCGGCATCGCGTGTCCGGTGGGGCTCGGGGTCACGGGCTGACACAGGGGCCGGAGTCGCAGACGACGGGTCCCTGGCGTCCGGACTACTGGTAGCTGTCGATCACCCTCTCGATGGCCCTGCGGCAGACGGGGCAGAAGCCGGCGTCCGTGCGGGTGAACATGATGCAGTCGGCCGAGGAGCGGTAGAGGCCCTTCGCCTCGTAGGCAGCTCCTTCGAAGGCGCCGACCGTTCCCATGAACCTCTCCTTCGCGAAGAAGGCTGCTTCGGCCCTCTTCTGCTCGCGGAAGAGGTCGTCTATGGAGGTGGGCGGTGCTCCGGCGGCGAGGAGAGCCTTGCGGCGCGCCTGGAAGTCGCGGGAGGTCTTCTCGAAGGCCTCCTTCGCCCAGGGGGTCGGGAGGGGCGTTCCGGCCGAGACGAGGTCCTTCCACTTCAGCGTCGCGGTGGCCTTCAGCGCGGTGACGTTCGGCTCCCACGGCTCGGGGAGGTCGGCGGCGCCGGTCTCGTAGGCGACGTCGGAGGTGTAGTACTCGTCCGCGAGGGCGGCGAAGTGGTGGCCGAACTCGTGGACGAAGACGTACTCGGCGAAACCGGTGTCGGCCGAGGCCGTCGCCTGGTGGTTGTAGATGCCGCCGCCGCCGTACTGCGCGTCGTTGACGAGGATCTCGAGGACGTCGTAGGGCGCCTGGGCCGCCGCGTCGCGAAGGGCGCGGTCGTCGTAGGTCAGGACGTAGCGCTCGGAGCCGAAGATGTCGTACTGGACCTGCAGGGGCGTCCGGCGGAAGAGCTTCGACTGCGGGCGGTGCGCGCCCCCTTCGCCCGAGGGAAGGTCGAGGGCGCGGACGTTGAAGTCGGTCTTGCGGCCCTTGAACGGCTCGTAGCGGAAGAGCGTGTCGACCATCCGCTCCACGTCGGAGCGGAACTTTGGGAGGTCCTTCTCGGCGTACCCCTCGCCGAGGACGAGGAGGTCGACCTTCTCCGTCGCCGGGCCGCTTTCGAACACCGTCCAGACCGTACCGAGCTTCGGGGGCGACGCAGGGTTGACGTCGGGCGAGGCGGGGTCGACGAGCGTCGAGAAGACCTCGCGGAAGAGGTTTCGCCGGTCGCGTCTCTTCAGGACGACCTGGACGGGCTTCAGCGGCCAGGGGAGCCGGAGAGACTCGCGGAAGGTCCGGTGCGTCGACTTCGCCTCGGGCGTCGTCTCCCACTCGGCGTAAAGGGACGAGTAGCCGCGCGCGTAGAGGAGGCGGCCGGTCGCGGGCTCGAGGATCTCGAAGCGGTAGGTCCCGAGGCCGAGACCATCGTCGGCGGTCGAGAGGCTCCCGGCCCAGGGTCCGTCGTTCAGGATCCGGTCGACGACGACGATCTCGACCCCGCGGCCGCCGGTGTGGAGGAGATCGACTCTCATCGTCTGCGGCGTGAAGGAGTCGAGGATCATCGCGGCAGGAGGCGCACTCGGCGCCGGCGAGGAGGCGGAGAGGAGGAGGGCGGCCGTGGCCGCGGCTCCGAGGGCGAGGAGAGTTCGAGTTCTCATGCGGGACCTCGGGGAGATCGTAGCGGACGGGGCTATCCTCGCGGAGTGATTCGCGCGTTCGTCGCGGTCCCCGTCGAGGATCCTGTCGTCAGACGCCATCTCGCAGGAGCGCGGAGCCTCGTTCCGCCGCTGCGCGGCCTCCGATGGGTCCCGGAGTCCCAGCTCCACTTCACGCTCAAGTTCCTCGGCGGGATCGAAGACGGCCGCATCGAGGCGGCGAAGGCGGCGACCTTTGCCGCCGCTGCGGCCTCGGCCGCCGCGGGGGCCGAGGCCCGGGGATCGAGACTCGCCGGAGACGTCCGCCTCGCCCTCGAGGGGCTCGGCTCCTTTCCTCCCTGCGGGCCGACGAGGATCCTCTGGGCTGGCTGCGGCCAGGGGGCGGAGGCGCTCGCGGCCGTCGGCGGGGCCGTCGAGCAGGCCTTCGCCGCAGAGGGGTTTCCCCGGGAAGAACGTCCTTTCTCGCCCCACCTCACGCTTGCGCGCGTGAAGGAGCCCGAGGCCGGGCGGCGCCTGTCGCGGGTCCTGCCGACCATCCCGCCGGCGCCGTTCGGGGTGGTCGCCGTCTCCTACCTGGTGCTCTACCGGAGCGAGCTGACGCCTCGGGGAGCCGAGCACGCCGAGCTGCTTCGCGTGGCGATAGAATCCTCCGCTGCACTGCAATAGAGGCCCCTTCCGGGCCGGAACGAGGAGAGCACGATGATCGATTTCTCCCTGACCGAGGAACAGCAGGCCCTTCAGGAGCTGGCCCGGAAGTTTGCGCGCGAGGAGATGGCGCCGAAGGCGGCGCACCACGACGAGACGGGCGAGTTTCCACGCGAGGTCGCGAAAAAGGCGTGGGAGCTCGGCCTGATGAACACCCACGTCCCGCCCGAATACGGCGGTATGGGCCTCGGCACGCTCGACGGCTGCATCATCACGGAAGAGCTCGCCTGGGGCTGCACCGGCATTGCGACCGCGATGGAGGCGAACGCCCTTGCCTCGGCTCCGGTCATCGTTGCCGGAAACGAGGAACAGAAGAAGGAGTTCCTCGGGCGCCTGACGAGCGAGCCGCTCTTCGCCGCGTACGGAGTCACCGAGCCGGGGGCCGGCTCGGACGTCGCCGGCATTCGGACGAAGGCGAGGAAGGTCGGCGACGAGTACATCATCGACGGCTCGAAAGCGTGGATCACGAACGGGGGCGTCGCGAACTGGTACTTCGTTCTCGCGTACACCGACCAGGAAAAGAAGCACAAAGGGATGTCGGGCTTCATCGTTCCGGCCGACACGCCGGGGATCACGGTCGGCAAGAAGGAGTGGAACCTCGGGCAGCGGGCGAGCGACACCCGCGGCCTGACGTTCGAGGACGTGAAGATCCCGGCGAAGTACCTTCTCGGCAAGGAAGGAGACGGCTTCCGGATCGCGATGGCCGCCTTCGACCATACGCGGCCGCCGGTCGCCTCGGGTGCCGTGGGCCTGGCGCAGCGGGCGATGGACGAGTCGATCAAGTACGCGAAGGAACGGAAGACGTTCGGCCTGCCGATCGCGGCCTACCAGGCGATCAGCTTCATGATCGCCGACATGGCGATGCAGATCGAGGCGGGGCGCCACCTCGTGAGGCTCGCCGCGTGGGCGATCGACAACGGGAAGCGGAACACGAAGTTCGCCGCGATGGCCAAGGCGTTCTGCGCCGACATGGCGATGAAGGTGGCGACGGATGCCGTCCAGGTCCACGGGGGCTACGGCTATTCGCACGAGTACCCCGTCGAGAAGCTGATGCGCGACGCCAAGATCTACCAGATCTACGAGGGGACGAGCCAGATCCAGCGGCTGATCATCTGCAAGGAGATCTTCGAGCGCTGACGCTCTTCGAGAGCATGGCCCGGCACGCCGAGCAGGTCGCCGTCGTCGACGCCCGGTCGCAGACGACGCACGGAGACCTGCTCTCCTCGGCGGACCGGATCGCCGCGGCGCTTCTCTCCGGCCGGGGGGCGCTCGAGGAGGAGCGCGTCGGGATCCTCGCTTCTCCGAGCGCGCCGTTCGTCGCGGCTCTCCTCGGCGTCTGGCGTGCCGGGGGCGTCGCGGTACCGCTCGCCCTCTCGCACCCGCCCGCTGAACATACGCACGTCCTCGACGACGCGGGAGTGACGTACGCCCTCGTCGATGCTTCGAACGCGTCGCGGCTCGCACCGCTGGCGGCCCAGCGGGGGATCCGGCTCCGCTCTCTCGAGGAGGCGGCCGGAGGCGATGGCCCCGGGCCGCGTCGCCGGTGGCCGGATCTCGAGGCGGGAGGCCGAGCCCTCGTCCTCTACACGAGCGGGACGACGGGAAAGCCGAAGGGGGCCGTCCACACGCACGGGAGCCTGGCTGCGCAGGTCGCTTCGCTCTCCCGGGCCTGGGGCTGGAGCGCCGCGGACGTGATCCCCAACGTCCTGCCGCTCCATCACACGCACGGTCTCGTGAACGTGACTCTCTGCGCGCTCGCGAACGGGGCCTGCGTCGAGATGTCCGCGGGGTTCGATGCAGAGGCCTGCTGGCGGCGGCTCGAGGAGGGCGGCCTCACGGTCTTCATGGGGGTGCCCACGGTCTACGCGAAGCTCGCTTCGGCGTGGGCCGTCGCGGACCAGGCGACGCGCGTTCGCCGGAGCGGGGCCTGCGCGCGGCTGCGGCTCATGGTCTCGGGTTCCGCCGCGCTCCCCGTCCCGCTCTTCTCCCGGTGGGAGGAGCTTTCGGGGCACCGTCTCCTCGAAAGGTATGGCATGACGGAGATCGGGATGGCGCTCTCGAATCCGCTGCGAGGCGACCGGATCCCTGGAACGGTCGGTTCACCGCTGCCGGGAGTCCGGGTGCGGCTCGTCGACGAGGAGGGCGAGGAGTGCATCGAGGGGGTGACGGGCGAGCTGCGGGTGAGCGGGCCGACGCTCTTCCGCGAATACCACGGCCGGCCGGAGGAGACGGCGAGATCCTTCGCCGGCGGCTGGTTCCTCACTGGCGACGTGGCCGTGCGCGAGCGCGGGGTCTTCCGGATTCTCGGCCGCGCCTCGATGGACATCCTCAAGTCAGGTGGGTACAAGCTGTCGGCACTCGAGATCGAGGAGGCCCTCCGGCTCCACCCGGCGATTCGCGACGTGGCCGTCGTCGGCCTGCCCGACGAGGAGTGGGGGGAGCGGGTCGCGGCGGCGATCGTCGCCGAAGGGGAGCCTCCGACGCTGGAGGACCTGCGCGCCTGGGCGCGCGACCGCCTTGCACCCTACAAGGTGCCTTCGCGGCTCGTCGTCGTCGACGACCTTCCGCGGAATGCGATGGGGAAGGTGACGAAGCCCGCGGTGAAGGCGCTTTTCGAACTTGGAGCCCAACGCCGCTAGAATCCGGGAGAGTCATGCCTTTCCTCGTTCGAAACGCGGTCGGCGGCGTTCCAGAGGAGCGCCTGCCCCTGAAGCCCGGCGGCAACTCCATCGGCCGCTCGCGCGAGAACGACGTCGTCCTCCACGACGCGAGCCTGTCCCGCTTTCACGCCCGGATCGACGTGGAGGAAGGGGGCTCGAGCGTCCTCGACCTCGGAAGCCGGAACGGGACCTTCGTCGGGGGGCTGCGGGTCCTGCAGTGCCGCCTGAAGCACGGCGACGCCGTTCAGCTCGGGGAGCTCGCGCTCCGCTTCGAGGAGGAGCGGCGGACGGCCCGACCGAGCTTCTCCTCGCCCGAGCTCACGCTCCACGCGCTGATTGGTGCGGGGGCCGAGATCGACAAGACGTCGGCGATCCAGCTCCGCGGGGCGCTGCCGATGCAGCGCTCCGAGGCGAAGCTGAAGATCCTGCTGACGATCAGCCAGATCCTCTCCTCGCCCGAGCCGGTCGACACCGTCCTGA
>CAVOJA010000137.1:0-46313 GCA_963696015.1 uncultured Holophagales bacterium | reverse complement strand
AGCGGCTGGAGGCGAACCCGACGAAGTGGGCTCCGCTCCCTCCTTCACGGGACCTCACGAATCCGCAGGTACCGAAGACGTAGCCCGCTCGATTCCCCGGAGAGTCACGCGGCCGGCGGAAACGCCGGCCGCAGCGCTCTTCCGGGCCAGGAATCGCCCCCGAAACGGCGCGTCAGTGATCCGAGCAGCCGGGAACGCGGCCGAGTGAAGCGACGCCCCCGTCGAGCGCGAGCTTTCCGGCCGAGGAAAGGAACGCGAGGAGGCCCTCGAAGTCGAACCGGTCGCCGTGGCAGCTGCCGTAGACCGCCTGCTGGCCGAAGGCCGCGCTCGCCGCGCTCTTCAGGTCGGCCACGGGAAGCCGCCCGCCGCGGTCCGCGAGAATTCCGAGGACCTCGTGACCGAAGACGAAGCCGTCGCCCTCGCGGGCATGATCGTGGACATGGTCGTGGGCGTTCATCGTCATGGCACGAACCGTAGCACGTGCCTGGGGCCGGACCGGGATGACGGATGTCATCCCGGTCGGCGATTTGCCCGGTTCAGCGCGGGAGCGCCGGCGGACGTCCCCTCTCCGTCAGGAGATAGACGGCGAAGGTGCCGAGCCAGTGGCTCCCCTCGTAGTGCTCGGAGGTGACGCTCGGGAGGCTTGCATTCGCGTGGGCGTCGGCGGTCGCCCGGAGCGTCTGAACGCGGGTGTCGCCCTTCGGCAGAGCCGCGGCGATTCCCTGGAGCATCCAGGCGCGGGAGAGGTTGAGGCCGTCGAGGTGGATGAGCTTGCCGTCGGAGCGATCGGTGACGACGCCGGGGGCGAGCCACTTCGTGGAGCCGTCCTTCGGGAGACCCGGAAGGAATTTCGAGAGCCAGGCGGCGAAGCGATCGGGCGGCAGCACACGGCGCATCAGGTCGGCCTCGGCGATGCACGGCGACAGGAAGTCCTGGCCGGACGGCTCGTAACCGATCGGGCAGCCCTCGTCCTTGCCGTGGAGATCGACGACCCGGCGGGCGAGGAGCTCCAGCTTCGCCATGTCGCCGGCACCGCGCGCCCAGTCGAGGACGAGGCCGAAGGCGAACGCCGTCTGCGGGTGCTCCCCCTCCCGAATCGGGTAGGCGAGCTTCGGAACCCACGCGAAGAGCATCTCCGCGCTCTTGCCCTCGAGAGGCGCCAGCGCCTTCGACCACGCCCGTGCCTCGGGGTCGTCCCACTCGCGCAGCTCGGCGGCGAGCGCCAGGAGCCAGGCGAGGCCGTAGGGCCTCTCGAAGCCGACACGACCCGGCGCGGAGAGGTAGCCGACCTCCCCCGCGACGTTCGCCTCGGTGAGGCTCTTCGCCAGCGCCGCGCGCGCCTCGGCGGCGAAGGGCGCGTTCGGGTGGAGCCGTGCGAGGCGGGCGAGGAGCCAGTGCCCGTGGACGGAGGAGTGCCAGTCGAAGCAGCCGTAAAACGCCGGCGTCAGCTCGCGCGGAGGCTTCGCGTCCGCGTCGCCGTTCATCACGTGGGCGATCTTGCTCGGGTACTCCCGGTGGACGCAGTCGAGCGCGAGGCGGGCGAAGCGGCCGGCGGTGGCCTCGTCGAGGCGGTCCGGCCCGGCGGCGTCAGCGGGGACGGGAAGGAAAAGGGAGAGGAGGAGCGGGAGGGCCAGCGCTCGGACCATCACCTTCGATTGTAGGTGGGCCCGCGGCCTCGGCTCCCGCCCCCATCTCATCACTTGGTGAAGGTGAACCGCGGGTCGACCTCGAGCTCCTTCCCACCGCACGCTCCGAAGATGTTTTCGTCGACCGTGACCGGCTCGTTCACCACGGGACCCTGGCTCCCGGCCGACGACGACCAGCGACGGGCGTCTCCGAGGTTCACCCAGAACGTGGGGAACCCCGGTGAAAAAGTCAGGGCTCTCTCGTAGCCGGTTACCGCCTCGTCGAAACGCCCCTGTGGGGCGCGCCCGGATCCTCTCGGCCAGCGTCTCTCCCGGGACGTACTCGAGGACGAGGGAGCGCGTCGGACCGTCCTCGTCGAACTCGTAGAGCGCCGCGATGTTCGGGTGGTTCAGATGTGCGAGGAGGTGCGCCTCGCGTCCGAAGCGGGCCAGCTTCTGCGCATCGGCCGAGACTCCCGCCGAGAGCACCTCGAGAGCGACGTCCCGCCCGATCCTCGTGTCGCGCGCGAGGTACACCTCGCCCACTCCCCCCGCGCTCAGCGGGACGATGATCTCGAAGGGACCCAGGCGGGACCCGGAAGGGTGCGACATGATCGGTGAGCGCGATGATCCACACCCGTCGGGCGCGGGTCCCGCCGATCCGCTTCAGTCCGGGTGGGCGAGGATCCGGATACGGAGCTTCGCGGCCTTCGGGAAGTCGACGGTCCGCATCTTCACCGAGACGCGGTTCGTGTCCCCCGCCTCGGTCCCGTTCAGCGTGCGCTCCTGGACCCCGGAGCCGATCTCACGGCCGTCGTCGTCCAGGACCGCGACGCGGTAAATGCACTTCCAGTCGTCGTCGTCGCGATTCGCGTAGGTGAACTTCAGCGTCAGGTTCGTCGTCTCGCCGGGCTTGCCCTCGGCCTTCCCGACCTCGTCCGGTTTCGGCCAGCTCGTCACCTCGACCGACTCGATCGTGATGAACCGGTCCTCGATCCCGACGGGAATCGAGTCCTTCGTTCGGAACGGGACGACGCGCTCGAGGCGCGAAGCAGCTTGCCCGGAGCCTGCGGGCTCCGCCGGCCGCTGCGGCTCGGCGGTGGGAGGAACGGGGACGGGATGAGGCGCGGAGGTCGGCGATGGGTGGAACGCGCCCGTCGGGGTGCTCCGCTCGGGAACCGGCGTCGGCCGCGGAACCCCCGTCGGTGCCACGGCGGGCGGCATCGTCGGAACACCCAGCTCCTCGATCGTCACCCGCGACGACCCGTCGTCCGAGGTCGATTCGTCCCCTCCCGGGGTCGCTCCTGCAGGGATCCCTCCGGCTCCCGCCGCCTCCGGAAAAGGTGTCGGGACCGCCCCGACCGGCGCCGGAGTCGGAAGGACCATCCCGCCCGCGGGAGGTTCCGCCGGCGTTCTCTTCAGCCCGAGGAGCATCCAGCCGACACCCGACGCCACGCCGATGAAGAGGAGGGCCACGACGACGACCGCCACCACCACCGCGTTCGTCGAGGGGCCGGAGCGAGGCCGGCGCCGCGCCGTGACCGCCGTCGGCGGGGCGGGGAGAGTCCGGTGCGCCGGCCGGAAGGTGGGCGGCGTCCCCGGGGGGAGCGTCGCTGCGGAGTCCGCGACCCAGGTCTGGTCGGGGGGCCGCGCGGCCCGGACCGCCGTGGAGGGCCTCAGCGGCATCGAGGTGCCGAGGGCGGCGGCGAGCGCCTCGACCATCTGGCGGCAGGTTCCGAAACGCTCCTGTGGCTGCTTCGAAAGCGCCTTCGCGAGGACCGCATCGACCTCCGGGGGCAGGTCCGGGACGAAGGACGACGGCGGCGGCGGCGCCTCCCGCAGGTGCTTGTCGAGGACGGCGAACGGGGACTCGCTCCGGAAGGGAGTCCGGCCGGTGAGGAGCTCGAACGCCACGATGCCGAGGGCGTACTGGTCGGCCCGGGCGTCGACCGGCCTGCCGACCGCCTGTTCCGGGGCCATGTAGGCCGGCGTGCCGACGACCATCCCGGCGACCGTCAGCTCGGAGGAGACCGCCGTGTTCTTGGCGAGGCCGAAGTCGGCGAGGAGGAGGCTCCCCGAAGCGTCGACGAGGACGTTCGACGGCTTCACGTCGCGGTGGAGGACACCCCGCCCGTGCGCGTGGTCGAGGGCGGCGGCGATGGCGGCGAGCGCCTCAACCGCCTCGTCGGCCGGCATCGGGCCCGAGATCCGCTCCTTCAGGCTTCCGCCCGGCAGGAGCGGCATGACGAGGTAAGTGACGCCTCCCTCCGTCCCGAAGTCGTAGATCGGGAGGATGCGAGGGTGCTCGAGCTGAGCGGCGAGGCGCGCCTCGCGGATGAAGCGCTCGCGGAACTCGGCTTCCCCGGCGATCTCGTCGCGAACGACCTTCACCGCGACGCTCCGGTGAAGCCCCTCGTCGAACGCCTCCCAGACCTCCGCCATCCCTCCGGCGCCGATCTTTCGCGAGAGGACGTAGCGCCCCAGCTTCCGGCCCGCCTCGACCGTCACCGTCCGAATCCCTCTCCCCGGCGGTCGCGCGAGAAGCGAGCGAACACCTTCTGGAGGACCTCGGGCCCGGGGCGGGGCGTCCCGGGGTCGGGGTTCCTGGCGGCCCAGACGGGGGCCATTACGAGGGGCACGCAGGTCGCCGGGTCGGAGTTCGGGATGCCGTTCTCTTCGCGCGAAACCGCGGCCCACACTCGCGTGGGAAGCGGGACCGTGTCGATCGTCTCGGGAGTCGGTGCGGCACAAAAGGCGGGGGACGACGTGACGAGGTACTCCCGGCAGGCGATGGGCCGATCGTGGTAGATCGAGCAGCTCTCGTCCTCGAGGAACGGACAGGGGATGCCGAGACGGAAATACTCCATGCCGAGATTGACCGCCTCGCCGGCCAGCCGCCCGATCCGTCCCATGAGCGACGGCAGGAGCCCGTTCGCCTCGACCCGGCGGAGAGCGTCGGCGAACCGCTCCCTCACGACCGACCGCCTCGGCTCGGGAAGCTCCTCGATGAGCTTCGCGAGCTGCCGGGCCTCCGAGTGGGCCAGGGGGACGAGCTGCCGGCAGCAGGCCCCGCACCCTTTCGCGCAGGAGACGGGCTTCCCGGCGCCAGCGGACATCTCGGCCCCATAGGCGACGAAGGCGTCCGCCGTCGTCCGGAGCGCCGGCAGGAGGCGCTCCATGGGCACTTCTCCCATCGGGACGACCATCTCGACGTGGACGGTGCCTCCGGGGAGACCCAGATCCACCGTCAGCCGGCGGGATTCCACGGTCGTTTCCTCATGCGGCCGAATTAGACCAGACAAGCCCCTACGAGGCGCGCCCCGCGTAGAGGAATCGCTTGATCTTCCGGGTCGGGGTCTTCTGGAACTCCTCCGGGACGATCTCGATCGTGGCGACCTGGCAGAAGGGAGGGAGCCGCCCGTTCAGCTTCTGCTGGTTCCGTTCCATCTCCTTCAGGATCGCCTCGTGCCCGACTTTCGCGGCGTCGGCGGCCTCCAGGTCGGGGTAGACGAGGGCGTGCAGGCGGTGGTCCCGCTCGACGACGAGCGACTCGGCGACGAACGGCAGGGCGTTCAGCCGGGCCTCGATCTCCTCGGGGTAGACGTTCTGGCCCGTCGCACCGAGGAACATCGTCTTCGACCGGCCGCGCAGCGTCAGGAAGCCGTCGGCGTCGAGAAGGCCGAGGTCTCCGGTCTTCAGCCAGCCGTTCTCGTCGAGGACCTCCCTCGTCGCCTCGGGACTCTTGTAGTAGCCCGCCATGACGTGCGGCCCGCGGACCTTCACTTCGCCCGCGGTCCGCGACGGATCGTCCGAGTCGACGACGAGCTCCATCCCGTCGACGACGCGGCCCACTCCCTGCGGCTTGTGCTCCCGCCAGCCGGCGTAGGTCACGAGCGGCCCGCACTCGGTCATGCCGTAGCCGACCGTCACCGGGAAGCCGATCCGGAGGAGGAACTCCTCCACCACGGGATTCAGGGCCGCCCCTCCGACGACGACCTCGAGGACCCGCCCGCCGAAGGCGTCGATCAGCTTCTTCAGGAGAAGCGCGTCGAGCGTTCGCCGCAGGGCCGGCACCTTCGTCAGGAGCCTCACGACGGGCTTCTCCAGGAAGGGACGGACGCGCTTGGCGTAAATCTTCTCGAGGACGAGCGGGACCGTGAGGACGAGGCGCGGCTTTTCGGCCCCGAACGCCTTGAGGATGACCTGCGGGGAGGGGGTCTTGTCGAGGAAGGCGATCCGGCAGCCGACCGAGACCGGGAAGAGGAACTCGAACGCGCAGCCGAAGGCGTGAGCGAGCGGGAGGAACGACACGAGGGCGTCCCCCGCCTCGAGCGGCATGTGCTTCCGGGCGAAAAGGACGTTCCGGTAGAGGCTCCGGTGCGGGAGCATGACCCCCTTGGAAAAGCCCGTCGTCCCCGACGTATAGACGATGGAGGCGAGGTCCTCGGGGTCCGGTCGGGCCCAGCAGATCGCCTCGGGACGGGAGGCCGGGAGGGAGCGGGCGGCCTCGTCGGCCGTCCTGAGGGGCGCTGTCATCCCCTCGCGTCTCACGAAGAGGGGCGCGAAGTCCTTCGTCGAAAGGACCGCCTTCACCCCTGGCGTCTGTCCGGGATCGAGGGTCTCCAGGAACGCCGCGGTCGTCAGGAGGAGCGCCGCCTCGGAGTGGTTGAGGATGTGGTGAATGTCCTCCTCCCGGAAGTCGGGGAGGATCGGGACGACCACCGCCCCGAACGAGAGGATCGCGAGGTAGGCCGTCGCCCAGCCCGAGGAGTTCCGGCCGAGGAGACCCACTTTCGTCCCCGGTTTCACGTTCAGCTCGCGGAACGCGGCGTGGAGTCGTGCGACACGGGCCGCGACCTCTCCGTAGGTGACCGCCGGACCCGGAAAGTCGGAAAAGGCAGGAAAGTCGAAGTTCCGGCGGACGGCGCGCTCGAGGAGCGATACCAGCGTTTCGGCTTCCATCCCGGTCGATGATCTTACGCTGCGCCCGGGGCTCGATCACGGGCTAAGATCCGTCGGTGCGGGGCCGCCCTGACGGCCTTGGGAGTGCTTCGATGAGCCAGAACGTCGACTTCGCCAGCCTCGACCTCAAAGACGCCCTCGACCTCGCCATCCTGATCGAGGACGAGGCCCGCGAGCGCTACGGGGAGTTCGCGGAACAGATGGAGGTCCACCACACCGCCGACGCCGCGGCCTTCTACCGGCTGATGGCCCAGTACGAGGCGAAGCACGGCGAGGAGATCGCCGTCCGGCGCAAGGAGCTCTTCGGCGATTCCCCGAGCCGGATGAGCCGCACCATGCTCTGGGGCGTCGAGGCCCCCGACTACGACCAGGCCCGGGCGTTCATGTCGCCTCGCAGGGCCCTCGAGGTCGCCCTCGAGTCGGAGATCAAGGCGCACGCCTACTTCACCGCCGCGATCCCCTCCATCACCGACCCCGAGGTCAAGGCCCTCTTCGTCGAGCTCCAGGGCGACGAGGTCCACCACAAAGCGCTCGTCCAGGCCGAGCTCGACAAGCTCCCGCCCGACCCAGACGTCGACGTCGAAGACCTCGTCGACGAGCCCGTCGGGCAGTAACGGCCCGTCTCCCGTTCATCGCTCCGTCCTGCGGCGCGGCGTCCCGGCGCCGCGCCGTGCGTTTTGGGCGCGGACTTCGGGCGGTTCCGACGTTACGATTCCGTCCATGGGCGACAACGTGGCGGACGGCACCCCCCCTGACTCCCGTCGATACCGCGTGGCTCCACATGGAAGACCCCACGAACCTGATGATGGTGACGGGGATCTACGTCTTCGACGAACCGGTCGACTTCGACCGGCTGAAGGACACCGTGCGGGTGCGGATGGTGGAACGGTTCCCGCGCCTGCGCCACAAGGTGAAGCAGTCGGGAGCCTCGGCCAGCTGGGTCGAGGACCGGAAGCTCAACCTCGACGCCCACGTCCACCGGATCGCGCTTCCCGGTCCGTGCGACGACCGGGCGCTCCGCGACACCGTCAGCGACCTGATGTCGACCCCGCTCGACTTCAGCAAGCCCCTCTGGCAGATCCACCTGATCGAGAGCTTCTGCGGCGGCGCGGTCGTCCTTCTGCGATTTCACCACTGCATCGGCGACGGCATCGCCCTCGTCCACGTCCTCCTTTCCTCCACCGACACGACGGCGGACGCCCCATGGCCGAAGTCGGTGCCGAAGGCCCCGTACGAAAGGCACGTCGGGAGCCGCATCACGTCGATCCTCGAAGGGGTCCAGCGCCTGGTCGTGAGCACGCGAGATGCGGCCGACGCGATCGCCACACGAACGGTCGAGTCGCTCCTCCATCCCTCGCACGTCCTGGAGATGGCCCAGACGGCGATGGAGGCAGCCGGCATCCTCGCGAAGATGCTCGTCCGCCCCGCCGACCCGCCGACGGTCCTCAAGGGCTCCCTCGGCGTCGCCAAGCGGGCCGCCTGGTCGCACCGGATCGCCGTGGCCGACGTCAAGGCGATCTCGCGGCGCATCGGCGGCACCGTCAACGACGTTCTCCTCACGGCCGTCACCGGCGCCCTCCGCCGCTACCTCCTCTTCCGCGGCGAAAAGCCCGACGGCAAGGACGTCAACGCCATGGTGCCGGTCAACCTCAGGCCGCCTTCGGAAGCCGACGAGCTCGGCAACCGCTTCGGCCTCATCTACCTCGCCCTCCCCCTGGGCGAGCCCGACCCGGCCGAACGGCTCCGCCTCGTGAAGCAGAGGATGGACGCGATCAAGAAGACGCCGGAGCCGTTCGTGGCGTTCCAGATCCTCAACGCCCTCGGCCTGGCGCCCGCCGAGGTCGCCGCCTTCGTCGTCGACATGTTCGGCAGCAAGTCGACCGCCGTCATGACGAACGTCGTCGGCCCGAAGGTGCCCGTCTACTTCGCCGGCCACCGAATGGCCCACATGATGTTCTGGGTGCCGCAGTCGGGTCGTATGGGCCTCGGCATCTCCATCTTCAGCTACGACGGGTACGTCGTCGTCGGCGTCGCCACCGACGCCGGACTCGTCCCCGATCCCGAGCGGATCGCCACCTTCTTCGAGGACGAGCTCGACGCCCTGCGCGCCTCGCCGTCCCCGCTCCTGGACGAAGTCCGGGCCTCTGCGCCCGTGAGGAGGAAGGGGCCATCGAGTAAGACCTCGCCCGCGAGCTCCTCCACCACACCGTCGCCACGCTCGCGTGCCGCGGTACAAGGGCGGCCCGCG
The DNA here is from genome assembly GCA_963696015.1 of uncultured Holophagales bacterium. GTDB lineage: Bacteria > Acidobacteriota > Thermoanaerobaculia > UBA5066 > UBA5066 > UBA5066. The sequence goes on along the minus strand of CAVOJA010000137.1, from coordinate 37,478 downwards.
GCGCGCTGGAAGGCTTCGAAGCGCTGAAGGTCGGCGAGACGACGAAGACGCCGGGCGAGATCCTCGAGCACATCGGAGACCTCCTCGACCGAGGGGCCTCAGGGCCGACGGGCCTCTTCCACCCCGGCGACGGGCTCGGCGAGCATCACGCTCCCGAGACTCTCCCTCGCGGCGATCGTGATCGAGGCCCCGTCGGGGGAGATTCCGAACGACTCGGCGGGGACGGCCGGGTCGAAGCCGGCCAGCTTGCGGCGCGAGGCGGACGTGTCCTGGCCCGGCACGACGTCCTGGACGAAGACGCCCGCCACGCCCTGGTCGTCCAGCCCGACGAAGGCGAGACGGCCGTCGGGCATCCACCGCGAACGCCCGACCTCCGCTCCCGCCGACGCGTCGACGACCCCGAAGGAGATCGAAAAGACCTCCGCGCCGTCGGCGAGCCTGAGGACGCGCACGGCTCTCTGACCCGGTCCGAAGCCCGCGCGGAACGCCATGAGGCGACCGTCGGGAGAGACCTCCGGCAGCTGCAGCATCAGGCCACGCGCGAAGATCCGAGCGCCCAACCCGTCCGGCCGGGATTGCCAGATCCCCTCCCTCCCGCGGTGCAGGGAGCCCCAGAAAAGGGTCGACCCGTCCGGCGTGAGGACCGGGTTCTCGGCCTCGAATCCCCCGCGCGACAGGAGCCGGGCGCCCGTGCCATCCACATCCGACGTCCAGATCTCGAACCGTCCCGTCCGATCTGAGCTCCAGAGGATCCGGCGACCGTCGGGACTGAAGGCCGGGTCCCAGTCCTGCGCGGCGTCGTCGGTCACGCGTCGGAGAGCCCCGGTCTCCCTCGAGAGCATCCACAGGTCGAGCTGACCCGAGCGGTCGGACGAGAAGAGGATCCACTTCCCGTCCGGCGAGTAGACGGGCTGCCGGTCGGTGGCCGTTCCGTGCGTCAGCCACCGGGCCGGGCCGCTGCCGGTCAGCGAGACCTCGCGTAGGCTCTCGCGCGTCGTGACCGACTCGAAGACGACGCGACCGTCCCCGAGGACGTCGAGCGTGCGGCCCGCGGAAGGCCACCACCCGATGGTCTCGCTTCGGCCGCCCGACACCGTCATGCGCATGACGTGAAGGCCGACGGTCCGCGCGTGCGGGACGCTCGCGTCGTAGATGCCGACCAGGAGCCTTCGCCCCGTCCCGAGCCAGGCGACCGACGTCGGCTGGCGCGCTGAGTGGGGAAGCGCGACCCGGCGGACGCGCCCGGCGCGCGGAACGAGGACGACGGACCCCGGGACCCCGCTCTGGGCGCTCCCCTCCTCGGAGAGGGCGACGAACTCGCCGTCCGGGGAGAAGCGCGGGCTCGACACGATGGTCGTGAAGCGGGCCAGCTCCCGCTCGCTCCCTCCGGCGAGGGGTGCGACGAAGAGCACCGACGATCGGTCCTCCCGGCTCAGGAGTCGGAGCCAGACAACCTCTGTCCCGTCGGGCGACACGTCCCCCGATTCGGCCCCTGTGAAGAGGCGCCGTTCCTCGCCCCCTACGACCGGGACCTTCCAGATCGAGGGCCCCTCCTTCTCGTTCGTTCGCGTGAAGAGGATCGACTGTCCGTCCGGGAAGAACCTCGGCTCGGCATCTGCCGGACCGCTCGTCAGGGCCATCTCTCCCTCGCCCCGGATCTGCTTCAGCCAGATGCGGGACCGCCCGGAGCGCCGCGAGGAGAACGCGACGAGCTGGCCGTCGGGCGAGGCCGCGGGCGAGGAGTCGGCCCCCGAGTGGGTCAGTGCGCGGAGGGCCGTCGGGGCCGCAGCCGGCGGGTTCCCGCGGATCCAGGCCAGGAGAAGCGCGCCCAGCAGGAGGCCGGCCACGAGCGCTGCCAGCGGCACCGCCGCTCGCCGCAGGCTCGCGGCGAAGGGCCAGGACACGAGCCCCGCGAGCAGCCCCGGGCCCGCCGCGAGAGAGGTGCCGGAGAGCCATTCGAGCGCGAAGGCGAGGTCCCGCGCCGACTGGAAACGCGCGGCCTTCTGCTTCTCGAGGCACCGGCGGACGATCCGGTCCAGCTGCGGCACGACGCCTCGCCGGATCGACGAGAGGTCGGGAGGCTCTTCCCGCAGGATCGCGGCCATCGTATCCGCCGCCGAGCCGGCGCGGAACGCACGCCGGCCCGAGAGCATCTCGTAGAGGCAGGCCCCGGCCGCGAAGACGTCGGCCCTCCCGTCGACGACCTCGCCACGCACCTGCTCCGGAGCCATGTAGCCGATGGTGCCGACCACGACGTCGGATCCCGTCTGAGCGGACGGTTCGGGCTCGCGTCCGTTCGCCGGCGAGTCGGGGCCGAGGAGCTTCGCGAGGCCGAAGTCGAGGATCTTGGCGTGGCCGTCGGCCGTCAGGAAGACGTTCTCGGGCTTCAGGTCGCGGTGGACGATTCCCTTCTCGTGCGCGGCGCCGAGCCCCCGGGCGATCTGCACCGCAATCTCCACGGCGTGCTGCGGCGAGAGGGGTCCGCGCAGGATCCTCTCTCGGAGAGTCTCCCCCTCGAGCAGCTCCGAGACGAGGAAGGGAGCGCCGTCCTGGCTGCCGACGTCGTAGAGGACGACGACGTTCGGGTGGTTCAGGGTGCCGGCGGCGCGAGCTTCCCGTTCGAACCTCTGGAACCGTTCCGCGTCCCCGTGCGCGGCTTCCGGAAGGACCTTGAGGGCGACGTCCCTTCCGAGGCGCGTGTCGCGGGCGCGAAAGACCTCCCCCATCCCGCCGTGTCCGATCGGCGCGACGACCTCGTACGGTCCGAGCCTCGAGCCGATGACCAGCCTCACCCCACGACGCCTCCGCTCCATGTTGTCACAACAGATGCAATCGGAAACACGGGACACGCGAGGTCCGGTCTTGCTCTTCCGTCTTTCGAGTTGCTCACGCCCTCGGCGCCGGTGTGCCGTCACCAACGTCCCCAGCCTCTCTTGAAGTCCGTTCTCATAACCAGCCCGTATCTCTCCCGTAGGGCGATGGAGGAGGATCGAATGTCCGACCGGCATTGCCTCCGCTTGGGTCCTTTTGCTTCCCGTCTCTTCCTCTCGATTCCCCGGCTCGCCCTGGCCTCCCCCGGCGACGTCGTCTTCGCGACGTCCGTCGACGGCGCCCTCCAGGCGCGCGAGGAGAGGCTCCGGAACCGGCCCTGCCCACGTCTTCCTCCACCAGGCCGTCTTCAGCGCCGTCATCCTCGCACTCACGAAACCGGCCGAGCGCTCGTGGCTGCCGAACGAGACCCGAGACCCGCTGCACCTCCACGAGCGCGTCCCGGCGCCGTCCCTCCTCGCGCGCACCCGCGCCCTGATCGGGCAGCGGAAGGAGGCCCTCGACGCCCTCGAGCGCGCCGATCAGGCGGGTATCGTCGACGTCTTCGTGCTCCGCAGGGACGAGGCGTTCGCTCCCGTCGAGGATGACGAGCGCTTCAAGGCCCTTCTGAAGGCGATCGGGGTCAAGCGGTACATCGCCATGCTCGAGAGGAAGGAGCGGGACTCCTTCCAGAAGCCCGACGAGGTGATGCGGGCCCTCGCTCTGCGGCCCGGTGAGCGGGTCGCCGACATCGGGGCCGGATCGGGCTACTTCACGCTCCGCGTCGCACGCGCGGTCGGTCCCTCGGGAGAGGTCCTCGCGATCGACTGCGGGCCGAAGCCCTGGTCCGAACGACCGTGGGGGCCACCGCCCGAGCAGAAGAGGGCGCGCGAGGAGGTGGACGAGGCGATGGCCACCTCTGGCCTCGTCCCCTCGGAGGTCCACGAGCTCCTCACGGAGCCGTTCTTCGTCGAGTACGTAGCTCGGTAGCCTCGAGCGCCGTGGCGCTAACATGACAGGGTGAAACTCAAGGGGCTTCCCGGCGCGGATCTCGTCGAGCAGGGGCTCGCCGACCTGGCACGAAACGAGGAGACGGTTCCGTCTCTTCTCGTCTCCATCGGGTTCCCGCGACTACGCCTCCTCGGTCTCGACGTTCCCGCACCCTTTCCTGGCGCTGAGGAGCGGCTCTACCGGCTTCTCGAGAGCGCCGGGGTCGATTCCGCCCACGGCCGGTACAACGCACTCGTCCGCACGCTCGTGAGCTTCGAGCGGAGCGCGGCCATGAGGTCCCGTGCGGCGTGACGTGGACGCCGTGCGCCTGGGCACGTTCCTGAAGGCGCTCGGCGAGACGGCGAAGGGAGAGACGACGGTCTACCTGACCGGCGGCGCAACCGCCGTCCTCCACGGGTGGAGGCGGACCACTGTCGACGTCGACCTCAAGCTCGAGCCCGAACGGGACGAGGTCTTCCGTGCGTTGCCAGGCCTCAAGGAGAAGCTCGAGATGAACGTCGAGCTCGCCGCACCGGACGGGTTCCTTCCCGAGCTCCCCGGCTGGCGCGAGCGCAGCCACTTCGTCACGCGCGAGGGGCTCGTGACCTTCAGGCACTACGACTTCTATGCCCAGGCCCTGGCGAAGGTCGAGCGCGGACACGCCCGGGACCTCGCCGACGTGAGGGCGATGCTGGAGCGCGGGCTCGTGGAGCCCACGCGCCTCCGGGAGCTCTTCGCGGCCATCGAGCCGATGCTCTACCGCTTCCCGGCCGTCGATCCGCCGACGTTTCGCGCCGCCCTCGAAACGGTGCTCGCCGGAGCCGACGGGGTCAGGTCTTGATTTTCTATTCTACGGACGGCGGCGGAACGTAGCCTCCGGAGACCTCCGCGACGAGCTTCGCGACGTGGATCGAGGTCCGGTCCTCGAGGTACGGGCCGACGATCTGGATTCCGGCGGGGAGCCCCTCGCGCGTGAATCCGACGGGCGCCGCGGTTCCGGGAAGCGAGGAGAGCCCGGCGAGCGCGGGCCAGCCGAGAAGGGTCCCGAGGTAGGGCTCCGGTACGCCGTTGACGGCGAGCGTTCGCTTCGCGATGTCGGGGCTCTGGTCGTGCGGAAACGCGGGCGAAGGGAAGACGGGACAGAGGAGGGCGTCGTAGCGGCGGAAGAACTCCGTCCAGAGGGAACGCATCCGCTCGCGCGCCTCCCGGACGATCTCGAACTCGCGGTGCGTCTGGACGGTGTCGCGCGTCAGCCGGGCGCGGAAGGAGTCGTCGTCGGGGGCGAGGCCCGCCGCGCGGGCCCTCAGCTTCTCGAACTGGCCGTCCGGCAGACCGGGTGACATGCTGCCGTAGAGGACGCGCATGAAGAGCCGCGCGTTCGCGGCGAGGGCGAGACCGGGGCGGGCCTCGGTATCGACGTCGGCGCCAGCGGCCCGCAGCTCGCCCACGACGTCCTCGAGCCGCTCGCGCAGGGCTCCGTCGACGGGCGCAGCGGGGTCGTCGAGCCAGGCGGCGAGACGATAGTCGGCGAGGCCGCGGCGACGCGGAGGCGGGAGCTTGAGGTGCCAGCCGACGGCGTCCTTCTCGTCGGCCCGGGCGACGACACGGAGGGCGAGGTCGAGGTCCTCGGCGGAGCGGGCGATCGGCCCGGCCGTCTCGAGGTCGGGCGCGGCAAGCGTGCCGGGAGGACCCGGAATGTGCCCGCGCGTCGGGACGATGCCGAAGCTCGGCCGGTGGCCGAAGACGCCGCAGAACGCCGCGGGGATGCGGATGGAACCACCGAGGTCGCTCCCCAGCTCGAGGGCCGAGAGCCCGGCGCTCATCGCGACGGCCGAGCCGCCCGAGGAGCCGCCCGCGGTGCGTGACGGGTCCCACGGGTTGTTCGTCGTGCCGAAGGCCGTGTTGTACGTCTGGATGTCCATCGCGAGGGTCGAGAGGTTCGTCTTGCCGAAGACGATCGCCCCCGCGGCCTTGAGACGTGAGACGGCCTTCGCGTCGCGCTCGGGGACATAGCTCTCGAGGCCCGGCGCACCGCCCGAGGTCGTCCGGAGGCCCTCGGTCTCGAAGGAGTCCTTCACCGTGACAGGGAGACCGTGGAGCGGCCCGCGTAGATCTCCGGCCGCGCGCTCGGAGTCGCAGCGACGGGCCTCCTCGAGCGCGCGGTCGGCGTCGAGGGTGACGACCGCGTTGACGGTCCCGGAGAGACGTTCGACGCGCGAGAGGAAGTGCCGGAGCAGCTCTTCGCTGCTCGTTTCCCTCTTCTCGAGGGCGGTCAGGAGCGCGGTGGCGGAGCAGAAAGCGGGGTCGGTCATGTCCGTCGAGCGGCCCGAGCGAGCCGCGACGGGTTCCCGTCCGGCCCGCCTCGTCCTTCAGCCCTTCTTCCGGGCCTCTTCGTGGAGCCAGGCGTTCGGGGCCCCCGACACGTCGTTCCACTTCGTCATCACGGCCTTCGCCTTCTTCTCCATCAGCGCCGCGTGCCGGTCGTCGTCGACGAACGCCACGATGCGGCAGATGCACGACTCGCCGTCGACGAGGCGCCACGGGAAGGCGCCGATGACCGCGCGCTGGTTGAGGAGGAGGTCGATGTCCCCGCCCAGGCACTCGGCGTGGATGATCCCGTGATTGAAGAGCTCGAGGTGCATGAGCTGGTACTTGCCGTCGTCGTAGAGCTCGTCGAGCGGCTTGCCGTACTTCGCGCGGAAGTGGGCGTCGGCCTCCTTCGCCTGCCGCGGCATCCAGGTCCGGATGATCGTGTTCATCGGGTGGTCCGCGCTGCCGCAGTCGACGCCCAGCCAGCGAAGCTTGCGCTTCTTGCACCACTCGGCGAACTCCCGGTCGGGGCCGGGGTGCTTGACCATGTAGCGGATCTCGTCGGCCTCGGGCTGGTCCCAGCCGTAGTGGTGGTAGCCGGTGTGGATGATGAGGATGTCGCCGTCCTTCACCTCGACCCTGTCCTCGACCATCTTCGACGTGTACACGTCGTAGTCGCCGACGGCGTCGGAGAGGTCGACGATCGCCCCCTCGTGCATCAGGAAGTCGAGCTGGAGGGCCGCCATGTCCTTGCCGGGCGAGTAGAAGTGGATCTCGCCGTCCATGTGCGTCCCGAGGTGGTTGCTGTGTGTCAGGATCTGCCCGTTCGCGCCGTTCGGCGCGAGCCGCTTGAAGTACTTCATCTGGAGCGGCTCGTAGGTGGGCCAGGCCGGGGTGCCGATGCCGAGCGGGATCGAGAGCTCGATCGGACGCATGTGCGACTCCTTCGTCTTCAGGCGCGCCGCGACGGGGCCGCCGCGCGCACGTGTTCGGCCAGCGCCTCGAGGGCGGCGTGGAACGCCTCCCAGGGCGGGTTGACGAGGCCGGCTCCCACCTGCCCCACGCCGGGGTCCCTGTGCGCGATGCCGGTGTTGATCTGGGGAAGGAGGTTCTTCTCCTCCACGAGGCGCAGGTCGATGCCGGTCGGGGTTCCGGCGAAGCCGAGGGCGGGGATGGCGAACCCGGAGTTCGCGCCGAGAGTGATGCGGCGCATGGCGCAGGTGGCCGCGAGGGCGTCCTCGGCGCTCCCGCCGACGAACTGGACGATCGCCGGCGCCGCGCCCATCGCGAAGCCGCCGAAGCCGGCGGTCTCCGTAATGGCGCTGTCACCGATGTCGGGGTTCGCGTCGGCGGCGGTGCGGCCCGGGAAGAAGAGGCCGCGCACCATCTGCGCCGGCCCTGTGAACCAGCGTCCCGGCATCGACGCGAGCTGGATGCCGAAGTCGGTGCCGTTGCGGGCCATCACGGTGACGAGCGAGGAGAGAGGCTCCCCCTCGGCCGCCTTCAGCATGCACTTGCCCATCGGCATCGAGAGGTTGAGGAAAAAGTGGTCGTTGCCGTTGACGAACTCGAGGACCCGCGCCGCCTTCTCGCGATCCTCGGTCGCCCTGACGATCGCCGGGGCCAGCTCGCGGAAGAAGAGCGACGTGCCGGCGCGGTTGCGGTTGTGCCCCTCGTCGCCCATCTGGAGCGCCTGGGCCATCAGGTGCTTGAGGTCCATCGGGCCGCGGTGCGCGAGGGCGGCGGCCAGGACGGGCGCCAACTCGTCGCGCATGAACTCGAGGCGCCCGAGGACCTCCTCCGAGAACGCCCCGTAGCGGAGGACCTTGCCGAGCCCCTCGTTCAGCGTGCAGAACGTCCGGGTTCCGGCCCGCTCGCCGCCGCAGTCCTCCACGATGAAGACCGGCATCGACGGCGTGACGAGACCGGCCATCGGGCCGACGGCGTCGTGGTGGTGGCAGGGGTCGAAGCGGACCGCGCCGGCAGCGGCCAGATTCGTCGCCTCCTCCACGCTCTTCGCGCGCCCCTCGTGCAGGAGCCCGCCGATCACCGCCCCGCGCATCGGACCGCACATCCGCTCCCACGTCACGGGCGGGCCCGCGTGGAGGAAGAGGTCTTCGGCCATTCCGGGGATGACGTCGCGCGCGATGCCGATGCCGACGAGATGCGGGCGGCTCGCGAGGAGGCGGGCGAGGGCGCGTCCGTTCGCCGCGTCGATCTCGCGGGCGGACGGTCCGGAGAGGAGCTCGCCGAGGTACGCCATCCGGCGCGGGTCGCCGCCCGAGGGAGGCTCGAAGTCGACGAGCGTGACCGTCGCTCCGGCGGCCCGTGGGGCTTCGGCGACGGCGTCGATTCCGGCGTGGACGACCTCGAGCCGTCCATCGAGAAGGGCGGATGCGTTTCCTCCCGCCATCTCACCGCACACTGTTCTTGCGCCCGCTGTGTCCGTGCTCACCGCGCCACCTCCTCGCGGACGAGAGGGAGGAGCGTCGCGGCTTCCGCGGCCGCCCGAGAGGCCGAGGATTCGACGTGGATCCCGGCGTGGCGGAGGACGTCCTCCTGCCGGGCGGTCCCCTGCGGGTCGCGCCGCGAGCCGCAGACGGAGACGACGACGGCGAGGGGGCGCCCCCCGCGCGCGGCGCGGGCAGCGACGACGCACCGGACGAGCTCGGGCGCAGGGTCGGGGTGCACGCCGTCGCCGAGGACGAGGTCGAGGAGGAGGACGTGGACCGAAAGGTCGGCGCCGGCCGCTCGGATCAGCTCGCAGCGGACGGTCTGGTCGACCATCGGGTGCGGCCGGCCGACGGTGTAGGCGTCGTCCCCGGTGTCGACGATGAGGTTCCCGAGAGGGAGCGGCCTGGCCGCCGAGAGCTTTTCCTCGGGGACGACGGTCTCGACTCCGCGTGCCGCGAGGACGCAGCGCGCCTCCGCCGCGAGCGAGCCGCCGCCAAAGAGGCCGACGAGCCGAACGTCCCCGATGGCCTGGCTCGGTCCGAGGCCCTCATCCGGCTCCACCGACGCCGCCACCGCGGGCGCAGGCCGGGCCCCCGCCCGCTTCGCGGCCGCTTCCGCCGCTTCATCGAGGGAGCCGGCGTACAGCACCCCGTCCACGGCACCCCGTGCCGGCTCGCCGAGGTATCGGACCGCAACCGGCTTGCCGAGCTTCGCGAGGAGGCCGTGCAGGCGCCTCGCCACGCCCTCGGCCGGGTGCTTGGCGACGAGGAGGACGCACCTGGTCTCCGGATCGCGTGCGAGGAGCGCCAGGCCCGCCTCCGTCATCGCGCCGTCCACCGCTTCCGAGAGATCGCGGCTGCCCGTGCCGATGGCGTGGGAGATGCCCACGCCCCTGCGGTCGAGAAGGCAGGAAAGCTCCTGGATGCCGGTGCCGGAGGCCCCGACGATTCCGACCGGTCCGCGGTCGACGCGGTTCGCGAAGCCGAGGCCGACCCCGGAGAGGATCGCCGTGCCGCAGTCCGGGCCCATCACGAGGAGGCCGAGCCCCGCAGCCCGGCGTTTGAGGGAAACCTCGTCGGCCAGCGACACGTTGTCCGAGAAGAGGAAGACGCTCCGGCCCGCGTCGAGCGCCCGGTGCGCGACGAAGGCGGCATAGGGACCCGGGACCGCGACCGATACCAGGTTCGCCTCCGGGTGGGTCTCGAGCGCCTCCGCCACGGTTCCGGGACGCCGGGACGCCGCCGCCCCGCCGCCCGCGGCAGCGCCGGCGCCCTTGCCCGCGAGAAGGCGACCGAGGGCGGCCCGCACGGCGTCGAGCGCCTCGGGCGACTCCGTCCGGAGCGCGACGATCATGTCGAGCGGCGTCGCACGTGCCAGCTCCGCCTCCTGGAAACCCGCGTCCACCAGGAGGCGGCGGTTCGTCTCGGTCCCCATCATCGCGACGGCCTCGGAGACGCCGGGGAGGGCGGCGAGCTCACGGCTCACCTGCATCAGCCGGGCGGAGTCCTGGTAGCAGCCCGGGTGGAAGAAGACGCGTGTACTCACGGCGTCTCCTCGCCGTCGATGACGCCGTGGACGAGCGCGAGCGCCCCCGCGAGAAGGTCCGCTCCCGAATGAGCTCCGGTGGCGGCGAGCCGGACCGTCAGGGTCCGGAGCGACTCCGGGTCGGCGTGAGGGTTCCCGAGCATCTCTACCGCCGAGGCGAGGACGGACGGGAACTGTCCCCTGGTGGCGTTCTGGAGGAGACGGTGCGCCGCCGGGGTCGTCTCCTCCGAAGGGAGGCCCGCGAGCGAGGTGGAGTACGCGACCGCCGCGCGCGCCTCGACGAGCCCTCCCCCGACGAGGCGCTGCGACATGGCCGCGAGGCCGACGAGGAGGTCGTCCCCTGTCGGGGTGAGCCCCGGCCCGAGACCGGTGAGCGCCGTCGCGTCAGGGCGGTAGGCGACGACGCGCACGTCCCCCGAGAGGAGGGTTCCGACGAGCGACCGGACGCGCGCGTGGGCCCACTTCACGACCGTCTCTTCGATGGAGCCCGGCGCCCCGCCCTGCCCCGAGAGAAGGGCCCGGGTGCGCGCGGGCACGAAGATGCAGGCGAGGTCGAGGACGAGCGACGCCCGGGAGACCGGTCCCGGAAGCGGATCGAGCTCGCGGCACGGGAGCGGCTTCAGAACGCGCACCGGGTTCATCGCGTCGTCCAGGAAGGTGTCGATCGCCGCGCTCCTCACACGGTCGCGCTCGACGGGACGGCCGCTTCGGCGCCCGCCTCCATCGCCGCGTTCTCCTTCTCTCTCAGCGCCCGCCAGACCTTCTCGGCCGTGATCGGCATTTCGGAGATCCTCACGCCGCACGCGTCGTACACGGCGTTTGCGATGGCGGCCGGCGTCGGGATCATCGTGTGCTCGCCAATGCCGCGGGCCCCCATCGGGCCGTCCTTCTGCGGCGTCTCGACGAAGTCGACCGACATCACCGCCGGCACGTCCTCGGTGGACGGGATCTTGTAGTCCATGAGGGAGGCGTTCCGCGCGCGGCCCGTCCTCGTGTCGAGGACGAGCTCCTCCATCGTCCCGGTGCCGATCCCCTGGACGATGCCGCCGTATGTCTGACCCTTGATGAGGCCGGGGTTCACGACCCGTCCGACGTCGTAGCAGGCCGCGATCTTCTCCACCGTCACCTGCCCCGTTTCCGGGTCGACCGAGATCTCCACCGCCTGCGCCCCGAACGTCCACTTCGCCACGGGCTTTGCGCTCTGGCTCGTCGCCGGGTCGAGGAAGAGGAGCCCCTCGGGAAGGTACGACGTGGCCGCAGCGACCGGGCCTCCGATGGCGTGGCCGTCGGGGAACTGGTAGCCCATGACGAGGCTCGCGAGCGGAAGCGACCGCCCCGACGCCTCGTGGACGACGGCGCCGCCGCGGAGAGTCAGCTCCGAGGCCGGCACTCCAAGCGCCTCACCCGCGGTGTCGCAGAGCGTCCGACGGATCTCCTCGGCCCCGCGCAGGACGGCATTCCCCGTCGCCCAGGTCTGGCGTGAGGCGACCGTCTGCCAGTCGTAGGGCGAGAGGTCCGTGTCGGGACAGCCCCGCACGCGGACCGTCTCGACCGGGATGTCGAGCGCCTCGGCCGCGAACTGTGCGACGACCGTCATCAGCCCCTGCCCGTAGTCGATCCCCGCGATGAGGATCTCGAGCGTGGCGTCCTCGGCGAACTTCATCACGACCGACGACGCGGCGTCGTTCGGCATCGCAGGCGCCTTCACGGCACAGGCGATGCCTTTTCCGCGGAACGGCGTCTTCGCGCGGCCGGGGTCCATCCCGATCTCGTCCGCGACCCTGCGGATGCAGAGGTCGACGCGTCCGGCGTGCTCGTCGAGGACCTGCCCTGTGACCGTCGCCTTCCCCGCGCCGAGCGCGTTGAGGAGCCGGAACTCCACCGGGTCCATTCCGATCTCGAGGGCCACCTCGTCCATCTGCTGCTCGAGGGCCCAGTGGATCTCCTGCATCCCGAAGCCCCGGTAGGCGCTGCCAACCGGGCGGTTCGTGTAGACGCCGATGCTGTCGCCCTCCACGTTGGGGAATTCGTACGCCCCGCCGCAGGTGTAGCCGGCCGCGCGGACGATGTTCACGCCGTAGCCGCCGTAGCCGCCGCAGTTCCAGAGGTAGTGCATCTTCTGGGCCTGCACCTTGCCGCTCCGGTCGACGCCGGTGACGAGGGTCGCCGTCAGCCCCTGCCTCACGACCGTCGCGAAGAACTCCTCGTGCCGGTCGACCAGGAGCCGGACCCAGCGCCCGCGGCAGCGCATGGCGAGCGCGACGGCGATCGGCTCGAGGTTGATTCCCGCCTTCCCGCCGAAGCCGCCCCCGACGTACGGCACGTGGACCCTGACGTCGCCGTGGGAGAGGCCGAAGCAGGCCGAGAGGAGGTGGCGCACCGTGAACGGGCTCTGCGCAGAGGTGTGGACCTCCACCTTCCCTGCGAGGTCGACGCGCGCGACGGAGACGTGCGGCTCCATCGGGACGTGCTGCACCTGCGGGACGCGGAAGACGTTCTCGAAGACGCGCCACGCGCCGCCCAGCGCCTTTGCGTAGTCGCCCTTACGGATCTTCACGTGGTTGCAGACGTTCGTCCCCGCCTTCGGCTGGATCCATGGGACGACCTCGTAGCTTCCGAGGTCGGGGTGGACGAGCGGAGCCCCCGGGGCGAACCCCTCCTCCACGTCGAAGATCGGCGGAAGCGGCTCGTAGTCGACCGCGACGACGGCGGCCGCTTCGGAGGCCGCCTCGGGCGTCTCGGCGGCGACGGCGGCCACGGGGTCGCCGACGAAGCGGACGCGGTCGGTCGCGAAGACCGTCTGGTCCTTCAGGTAGATGCCCGTGTGGAGCGGGAAGTCGCGGCCGGAGACGACGGCGCGGACACCCGGCATCCGCGCCGCCTTTCCGGTCCTCACGTCGAGGACCCGAGCGTGCGGGTGGGGCGAGCGGACGACGACGACGTGCAGGAGCCGCGGGAACTTCAGGTCGGCGGTGTACTGCGCCGCGCCCGTCACCTTCTCGAGGCCTTCGACGCGAGGGACGTCCACGCCGACGGAACGGGCGGCGGTCACGCCGTCACCTCCTCGGGCGCGGCGAGCCTGCCGGAACCGGCCTCGTCGTCGACTCTGGCGGCGGCCCTCATCTCGGCCGCCGCGGCATGGACGGCGTCGACGATCTGGCGGTAGCCGGTGCAACGGCAGAGGTTCCCGGCGAGCGCCTTCCTCACGTCGTCCTCGGACGGGTCGGGCTTCTCGCGCAGGAGGGCCGCCGCGCTCACGATCATCCCGGGCGTGCAGAAGCCGCACTGGATGGCCGCGTGGGAGAGGAACGCCTTCTGGAGCGGGTGGAGGACGTCGTCCTTGCCGAGCCCCTCGATCGTCGTCACCGCCCGGCCGTCGGCCTCGACGGCGAGGACGAGACAGCTGTTCACGGGGCGCCCGTCGAGAAGGACCATGCACGATCCGCACTCCCCTTCGTTGCACCCTTCCTTCGCTCCGGTCAGGTCCAGCCCGTCGCGCAGGAAGCGCAGGAGTGTCGTTCCGACCTCCACCTCCGCCGTCTCCGGGACGCCGTTCACCTCGAGCGAGATCGACTTCTTCATCGGCGCCCCCTTCAGCCCAGGCTCTCGACGCCGCGGCGGACGAGGACGCCCACCATCTCGCGCCGGTACTCCGCGCTCCCGCGCAGGTCGGTGATCGGGCGGCAGGCGACCCTCGCCGCCTCCGCCGCCTCGCACGCCGCAGCAGCCCCCTTCGCCTCGAGGAGCTCCTCCACGGCGCGGAGCCGCAGCGGCGTCGGCGCGACGGCCGCGAGCGCCACGCGCCAGCGCGCCGGGAGCGTGCCGCTGGACCTGCCGACCAGGACGCCGACGGTCGCCAGGTCCATCCCCTTCCGGCGGGAAAGACGGAGGTAGGACCCCCGGAATCCCGCGGAGGCCGCGGGCAGGACGATCTCCGTCACCAGCTCCCCCGGGTTGAGCGCGGCCAGCCCGGGCCCGAGGAAGAACCCGCCCACGGGAATCGAACGGCGTCCGGCGGAGGAGGCGACCTCGACTTCGGCGTCGAAGGCCAGGAGCGCCACCGCCGTGTCCGCGGCGGGAGAGGCGTTGCAGAGGTTCCCGGCCAGCGTCGCCCGCTGGCGCAGCGGCCACGCGCCCACCGTCTTCGCGCATTCGGCCAGGAATGGAAAGCGGTCGAGGACTCCCTGGTGGACCTCGATATCGGCGAGCGGCACCGCGGCACCGATCGAGAGCCCGCCGTCTGCGGTCTGGCGGATTTCGTGGAGCCCGGGGATCCGCTTCAGATCGACGAGGCGCTCCGGCGCCCGGCGTCCCACCCTGATCTGGGGGAGGAGGTCCGTCCCGCCCAGGAGCCACGCGGTTCCCGGAACCGCCTTCAGCGCGACGGCCTCCTCGACGGTCGTGGGGGCGAAGTAGTCGAGATCTGTCGGCATCAGGCGGTCCCTCCCGCGAAAGCGAAATCCGGCCGGGCCCCGGCCGCCGCTGCGCGATCGACGGCGTTCGAAAGAGAAACGTGCCTCGACGCGCTCCGTTCGGAGCGGCGCCCAGCGGGCATGACCTCGGCATCCTAGTCCTCGGATGGCCGCGAGGGATACCTCGAGACGGGCCTGACGAGGAGGGAGACACGGGCGTCCTGGCCTAGAATGAAGGGTTGCGCCGGATTCGGCCGGCCGCGAGGAGGACCCTCTCATGGAGCGACGCATCATCGACGTCGACGAGCGGCTCCCGCTCCTTCAGACGCTTCCTCTCTCCCTCCAGCACCTCTTCGCGATGTTCGGGGCGACGGTCCTCGTCCCCTTCCTCTTCAAGGTGAGCCCCGCGACGTCGCTCCTGATGAACGGCATCGGGACGCTCGTCTATCTCGCGGTCTGCCGCGGGAAGGTCCCCGCCTACCTCGGGTCGAGCTTCGCCTTTCTCTCGCCGGTCTTCGCCGTCCTTGCGCACCCGGAGCTGGGCGGCTACGCAGCGGCGCAGGGGGGCTTCATCGCGTTCGGCCTCTTCTTCATTCTGGTTTCGCAGGTCATCCGCCTTGCGGGCACGCGGTGGCTCGACGTGGTCTTCCCGCCCGCCGCCATGGGGGCGATCGTCGCGGTCATCGGACTCGAGCTCGCCCCCGTCGCCACGAGCATGGCCGGTCTCACCGGCGAGGGTGCGACCCAGCCCGGCCGCGGAATCGTCGTCGCGGTGGCCATGGTGACGCTCGGCGTCACCATCCTCGGGTCGGTCCTCTTCCGGGGCTTTCTCGGCGTGATCCCCGTCCTCGTCGGCGTCGTCGCGGGCTACGGAGCCGCACTCGCCGCCGGAATCGTCGACCTCGGCGCCGTCGCGAACGCCCCCTGGCTCGAAGCGCCCCAGCTCTACGCGCCGGCGTTCTCGCCGCAGGCCATCCTGATGATCCTGCCGGCCGGCCTCGTCGTCCTCGCCGAGCACATCGGGCACCTCGTCGTCACCGGAAACGTCGTCGGGCGCGACTTCGTCGAGGACCCCGGCCTCCACCGATCCCTCCTCGGCGACGGCCTCTCGAACGTCCTCTCGGGCCTCGCGGGGGCCACGCCGAACACGACCTACGGCGAGAACATCGGTGTCATGGCCATCACGCGCGTCTTCAGCGTGCGGGTCATCGGCGGCGCGGCCGTCCTGGCGATCTTCATCTCCTTCGTCGGCAAGCTCGCGGCCGCCATCCGGAGCATTCCGACGCCCGTCATGGGGGGCGTCTGCATCCTCCTCTTCGGCGTCATCGCCGCCGCGGGGATCCGGATGCTCGTGGAGAAGAAGGTCGACTACACCAGACCCCGCAACCTCGTCCTCACCTCCGTCGTCCTCGTCAGCGGAGCCAGCGGCGCCGCCGTGAAGCTCGGAACCGTCGAGCTGAAGGGAATGGCCCTCGGCACCTTCGTCGCCGTTGCGCTCTCGCTCCTCTTCGCCGCCTTCGACCGGTTCGGGTGGACGAACGACGGCGCCGCAGCCGCCGCGGGCCTCAAGAGCTGACGCGCCCCGGGCGACCCGAGACCGGGCTCCACGTCGCCTCCGGCCTCCCGGCGTCTGCCTGACGGCGGGCCCTTCTCCGCAGAACCACCCGAACCCGGACACCCCCGGAGGCCGGCGCATGCCTCTTGCTCCCGGCCCCCGCCTCGGCCGCTATGAGGTCATCGCGTCCCTTGGCGCGGGCAGCATGGGCGAGGTGTTCCGTGCGCGCGACACGAAGCTGGGCCGCGACGTCGCCCTCAAGGTCCTCCCCGACCGCTTCTCGAGCGACCGCCACATGCTCACCGGCTCGAGAGCGAGGCGAAGGCCGTCGCCGCCCTCTCCCACCCGAACCTCCTCGTTCTCTTCGACGTCGACGAGGAGGGTGGAGTCCCTTTCGCCGTCGCCGAGCTTCTCGAGGGGGAGACGCTCCGCGCCCTCTTCCTGCGCGGCCCCGTGCCCGTCAAGCGCGCCCGCGAGATCGCCCGCGAGATCGCCGAGGGGCTCGCCGCCGCCCACGAGAAGGGAATCGTCCACAGGGACGTCAAGCCCGAGAACGTCTTCCTGACGAAGGACGGACACGCCAAGGTCCCGGACTTCGGCCTCGCGCGGTCCGGGGCGACGGTCCGTAGCGGAGGCGACGGCCGCTCCCCGACGGTCTCCGTCCTGACCGTGGCGGGCACCGCCGTCGGCTCCGTCGCCTACATGTCGCCAGAACAGACGCGGGGTCTGTCCGTCGACCACCGATCCGACCAGTTCAGCCTCGGGATCCTGCTCTACGGGATGATGTCGGGACGGCGCCCTGTCCGTGGCGACTCCGCGGCCGAAGTCCTTGCCGCGTTGATCCGCGACGAGCCCGAGCCGCTCGAGACCGTCGACCCGTCCGCGCCCTTTCCCGTCTGCCTTCTCGTCGAGCGCCTCCTCGCGAAGGACCCCGCCGAACGCTGGGACTCGATCCGCGACCTCGCCCGCGACCTGAACACCTGGGCGCACCGGGGCGGGGAGAAAGTCATCGCGACGGGAGGCCCTGCCGCCGGAGCGAGCGCGGGACCCGCGGGGCCGCGACGGCGGACACGCGCTCCTCGCCGCCGGCGCCTGCCTCGCCGTCGCCGCGGCCCTGGCGGGCGGCTTCCAGGCGGGACGCGGACAGCAACGGTGTGCGTGCCGTTCGTCGGCCGTCGCCGCGGCCCTGGCGGGCGGCTTCCAGACGGGACGCAGGATGAGTGCGCCGGCGCGCACGGTTCCGACGCCTTTCCCGAAGCTCTCCCGGCTGACGTGGGAGCAAGGGTACGAGATGCTGCCCTGTCTCTCCCCTGACGGCAGGAGCGTCCTCTACGTTGCCGGGCCCCCGGGAGAAAGGGACGTCTTCCTCCGCCGAGCCGGCGGCGCACCTCACCGACGATCTCGAGCTGGCGCTCCACGGCGGTGTAGATGAGGGTGCTCTCCTCGGAGTCGTCGAACGAGCGGCCCGCCGAGAGCTCGAGGACGAGCCGGCACGTCTGACAGCGCCGACGGAGCAGCGTCCGCACGACCCTGCGGAGCCGGAGCTCAGAGACGACGACGAGCGGCCCGGCGACGTCCCGGCGGTCCACGCCGCGAGGTCACATGTCACCTCGCGTCCGTCGGCGAACGACCTCCCGGCGACCTCGCCCGGTACTCCTCCACGAACGCCCGCGGGGAGAGGACGCGGACCCCTTCGCGGCGAGCCGGCGGGAAGTGCCGGACGTTGCCGGTCACGAGGGCGTCCGCTGCGACGGCGAGCGCGCTCTCGAGGACCGGCTCGTCGTCCGGGTCCGGCAGGCGCAGACGGAGAGGACGCGCCGCGCCCCGCAGGCCCTCGGCGTCGACCTGGGCGAGCAGCTCCCCGACCCGCGCCTCGTCGAACCCGAAGCGCGGCCGCGCGAGGACGAGCCGATACTCCTCGAGGATCCTCCCGTCGACGCCGAGACGGAGCGCGCCGGCCGCGACGAGCCGGACGACGTCGGCCGGCGGCCCGAACGGCGAGAGGAGCCCCGACACGAGGACATTCGTGTCGAGGACGATCCTCACCGGCCGCGGCCCTTCCGGACGGCGGCGATCTCGGCATCGACCTCGCGGGCCGTGATCTTCCGCCCGGCGGCGGCCGCCTGGAGGTCCGCGACCGCGTCCAGCGCCCGGGCGCGCCGGATCGTGGCGAGCGACCGCTCGAGGTCGCCTTCCCGGACCGGGGAGAGGAGGGCGATCGGCTTCCCGTTCGAGGTGACGACGACGTCGCCGCCGTCGAGGTGCTTCCAGACCTGCCCGGAACGGCCCCTGAGCTCGCGGACGGAGACGAACTTCACGACGGACCTCTTTTCTGATGATCCACGAGCGTCACGCGATCGTGTCCCGGTTATGGGACACGCAGGTGGCCCGGCTCGCACTCCGCCCGGCACCCGCCTCGGACGTTACGAGGTGCTTGCGCCGTTCGGCGCGGGCGGCACGGGACGAGGCCTTCCCCTCGCTCCTGACGCGCGGCCGGCCGATCGTCCGCCGAGCCCGCGCGCTCGCCCGCGAGGAGCGGGGTCTTGATTTTCTGGTACGAAGCTCCCTCGAGCCGCTGGCTTGATCGCGACTCGAAGGCCGAGGTCCTGAAGGCGTCGGACGAGCCGCCTGGATCAGGGCCGTCTCGAGCCAGCGTCTGCCTTTTCGCAGTGCCGTCGAGCGTCTCTTGCCCGCGGTGTCGTCATTGGCGGGGCACGGGCCGGTCCAGGAAACCAGGTGACCGGATGTCGGAGAGCGACCGAGGTCGGGCCCGATCTCGGCCAGCAGGATGAGGGCCGTCGTCGCCCTGACGCCGGGGATCGTCGGGAGCCGCTCGAATTGCGCTCGGTGGGGTTCCACGAGGCTCTCCTGGCGCCTCTCGATCTCCGCGACCGCGCGGGTCAGGGCGTCGTACTGCCGAAGGTGCCGGTCGAGCAGGAACCGGTGATTCGGGCGTACGCAGCCTCGAAAGGCTTCGAGCATCTGGTCCGTCGTGGACTTCATCCGGCCACGCCGGCAGGCGGTCACGAACGCCTCGTCGATCTGCTCGCCGCCGATGAGCGCCTCCACAAGCGCCCGCCCCGTGACACCAAGGACGTCCGACACGATCTCCGTGAGCTTCACGTTGGCGTCCTCGAGGACCTTCTGAACCCTCTTCGTCTGCCGCGCGCGCTCAGCCAGCAGCTTCGTACGCGTCCGCGTCAGGTCGCGAAGATCCTGGAGTTCCGTCGCCGGCACGACGCTCCCGCGGATGAGCCCGAGCGCTCGCAGGTCCGCCAGCCACCACGCGTCGCTGACGTCCGTCCTTCGCCCCGGGAGGTTCCTCACCTGCATGGCATTTGCCAGGATCAAATCCGCCGCCCCCTCCAGCACGTGCCACACCGGCGTCCACTAGACGCCCGTGGACTCCATCGCCGCGTGTGTCACGCCTTCTTCGATCAACCACTCCCTCAGCTGCTCGAGTCCCCTCGTCGTCGTCGAGAAGGTCCGCACCTCGTACCGCGCCCGTGCCATCCCGCAGATGCGTACACACGCCACCGCAGTCTCGGCGTGCACGTCCAGCCCCGCGCACCTCGGATGAACGACCTCCATCCCGCCTCCTCTCAGGAGGCCGGTGGGGATCCCTCGCTATCGAACTCTGGTACCCGTGCTCTGGGAGTCGCCTCCGCTGGCACACTCCGGTGCTCTCTCGGGATCCCGGGTCTGACTGATTTCCGGGCTCGTTGCACCACTGGAATTCCGACCTCGCCGCCGGCTCCACGCAGAAGCTTGCGCCTCGTTTCGTCGCTCGGTGACCGCCAGAGGCCGGTGTCCGACTAATACAGGGGCGGCGCAGCCGGCTCCCGGCGAGCCGTCAGGCCTCGGCCGCCGCGGGCGCGACGGCCACCCGCGAGTCCGGCAGCGTCAGCGTCAGCGCGACGGCGAGGAGAGGGATCGCAGAGACGGCGAGGAGCGGGGCCGCGAGGCCCCACCGGTCCGCGACGAGCCCCAGGAGCGGCGCGGAGAGCCCGCCCGCGGTGACGGCGAGGCCCAGCGTGACGCCCGAGGCCGTACCGACGCGGTTCGGCAGGTACTCCTGCCCCATGACGACGAGGACGCTGAACGGCAGGTAGAGCGCGAGCGCCGTCGGGACGAGGAGCGCCGTCGCGACGCGTGGGTCGCGCGCGGAGGCGACGGCGTAGAGGAGCGGCCCGAGGGCCGTCATCGAGACGAGGAGGACGATCCGTCGTCCGAAGCGGTCCGCGAGGCGCCCGCCCGCGAGCGTCCCGACGACGCCTGTGCCGAGGAGGATCGAGAGCGCCGTCGCCCCGCGCGCCTTCGACGTCCCGAGGACCCCGGCGAAGAAGAGCGGCAGGAACGCCGAGACGCCCGTGTAGACGACGGACCGGCTCATCACGACGGCGACGAGCCGGCCGAACGGCCCCCAGCGGTCGGGGACCGGCGAGGCGTCGGAGGGCCCGAGCCGCGACGGGCGGTGCGCGGCCAGCCGCGAGAGCTGCGTCGAGAGGAACGCCGCGACGAGGAGGACCGGGAGGAGCGGAACGAGGGACGCCTTGAGGCCGAACGCGAGGACGAGCGGCGTGATGACGAGCGGCCCGGTCGCGATGCCGAGGTTCCCGCCCGTCGAGAAGATGCTCATGCCGGTCGCGCGGCGCTCGCCCGAAGCGAGCGCCGCGGCGCGCGCCCCCTCGGGGTGGAACGCCGCGACGCCGAGGCCGTGGAACGCCACCGCGGCCGCGATGAGAGCGTAGGTCGGCGCGACGCCCGCGAGACCGATGCCGATCCCGGACGCAGCCACGCCCGCGGGGACGAGCCACGGCGACGGGCGCCGGTCGGCGAGGTAGCCGAACAGCGGCTGGACCACGGACGAGGCGACCGTGGCCGCGAGGACGAGGCCGCCCGCCGCCGCGTAGCTGAGCCCGCGTTCCGCGATGAAAAACGGGAGGAGCGCGGGGAGCATCCCCTGCCCGAGGTCGGTGGTGAGGTGGCCGAGGAGGAGGGTCCCGAGGAGCCGGAGCTTCACCGCGGCGTTTTGCGCGCGGGAGGACGGGATGTCAAACCGGGACTGGGGTCTCGATTCCCCAGTCCGGCTTCGACCGGAGGCGGGCCCCCGCGACTCCACGTGGCTCCCTCGTCCCCGGCGTACACTTTTCCGCGGAGCCACGCGACTCGGAACACCGTTGGGGGGGGCGTTGATGCCGCTGTCTCCCGGGATCCGCCTCGGGCGGTACGAGGTCCTTGCCCCGCTCGGCGTGGGCGGCATGGGCGAGGTGTTCCGCGCCCGCGACACGAAGCTCGGCCGCGACGTCGCGCTCGAGGTCCTCCCCGACCGCTTCTCGGGTGACCGCCACACGCTCGCCCGCTTCGAGATCGAGGCGAGGGCCGTCGCCGCCCTCTCCCACCCGAGCATCCTCGCTCTCTTCGACGTCGGCGAGGAGAATGGCGTCTCCTACGCCGTCGCCGAGCTGCTCGAGGGGGAGCCCCTCCGAGCGCTCGTCACGCGAGGCCCGGTGCCGCCGAGGCGCGCCCTCGAGATCGCCCGGGAGGTCGCCGAGGGGCTCGCCGCTGCCCACGAGAAGGGGATCGTCCACCGCGACGTCAAGCCCGAGAACGTCTTCCTGACGAGGGACGGCCACGCAAAGGTCCTCGACTTCGGCCTCGCGCGGCACGAGACGGCGTTCCGCAGCTCGGACGACGGCCACTCCCCCACCCTCTCCGCCCTCACCGGCGCCGGCGCCGTCGTCGGGACCGTCGCCTACATGTCCCCCGAGCAGACGCGCGGCCTGCCCGTGGACCACCGGAGCGACCAGTTCAGCCTCGGCGTCGTCCTGCACGAGATGCTCGCGGGCACGAGGTCCTTCCGCGGAGGGACGCCCGCCGACGTCCTGGGCGCGATCATCCGGGACGAGCCCGAGCCGCTCGAGGCGCTCGCGCCCGGAGCACCCCTCCCCGTCCGCGTCCTCGTCGAGCGCCTCCTCGCCAAGGAGCCGGGCGACAGGTACGACTCGACCCGCGACCTCGCCCGCGACCTCGCCATCTGGTCCCACCGAGGCGCGGAGGGGAGCGGGGCGACGGGCAGCGCCGCGGCGGGAACGGCGATCGTGACGAAGTCCTCCGGCAGACGGAGGGCGCTCGTGGCCGCGGGACTCTGCGTGGCGGCCGCGGTCGCCGTCGCGGGCGCCTTCCAGGCCGGGCTCACCCGCGGGCGCGGGCGATCCCCCGAGTCGAAGCCGAGCCCGGAGCTCGTCCAGCTGACCTGGGAGACGGGACTCGAAGGCTCGCCGAGCATCTCTCCTGACGGAGGGAGCTTCGTCTACGAGTCCGGAGCTCCCGGGCAGAGAGACGTCTTCCTCCGCCGGGTGGGAGGCGAGAACCCGGTCAACCTGACGAAGGACTTCGCGGGAGACGACCTGCAGCCGGCCTTCTCCCCGGACGGAACGGCGATCGCGTTCCGGTCGGATCGCGAGGGAAGAGGCATCTTCCTGATGGGAGCGACCGGCGAGTCGCCCCGGCGCCTCGCCGACCTCGGCTACGACCCGGCGTGGTCGCCGGACGGGAAGAAGATCGTCTTCGCGACGGTGCCGCAAGGACCCCGCGAGGCCGGGCGGAGCGAGCTCTGGGTCGTCGACGTTTCCGACGGGACGCGGAGACGGCTCTATGACGGTAACGGGAAACAGCCCACCTGGTCCCCGACCGGCTCGAGGATCGCTTTCTACCAGGGCCGCCGGCACCACCAGCTCCTCGGAGCGAGGTTGTCGATCTCGACGATCCCAGCCGCGGGCGGCGTCCTGAACGTCTGGAAGCTCCGCTTTTCGCTTCCACCGCGTCTCCCCGCGGCTGGCTCCCCGACTCCCGCCGCCTACTTCTTTGCCAACCGGAAGGCCCGTGCCAGGTACTGGACCGGGTCACCCGGAAGGTCAGCGCGGCCGGCACGCTCGGGGAGCACACCTTCTGGCTCACCCCACCCTGGCTCTCTCGAGACGGCCGATCCCTCTACGGGAGCCGCCCGGGCGAGCGACAGGGCGACATCTGGATGCTCGACTACGGGGAGGTCCTCGCCAGGGAGGCACGCCCGGGCCGCTGACGGCTGTCGGGGCCGACCCGTCGCTCAACCCTGCGGGACCGTGGGGACGGATCTGCCTTCTACACTCCGTTCGTGAACCGACCGCGCGTCCGGGCGAGACTATGGGCCGTCGCCACCGCCATTTTCGCGGCCGGAGCGCTCTTCGCCGTCATGCTGACCTCGCTCGTCCGCTCCATGATCTTCCCCGCCTCGCAGGACTCCTTCCCGGAGCCGCGTGAGGGTGAGGGATGGGCCGTCGGCCGCTACGAGACCGCCGACCGCATTCGCCTCGCCGGCGCCATCTTCCCGCCCCCTTCACCAGAGCGTCCCGTCCTCCTCTACTTCCACGGCAATGCCGAGGCGGCGGCGCACAACCTTCCCCTCGCCGAGTCGCTCCGAGCGCGCGGGTTCGGCGTCTTCCTCGCCGAGTACCGCGGCTACGGCGGGCTCGAGGGCTCCCCGAGCGAGAAGGGCCTTTACGCCGATGGCGAGGCGGCGCTCGCGGACCTGGGCCGGCTCGGCGTTCCGCCGTCGCGCGTCGTCCTCGTCGGCCGCTCGCTCGGCTCGGGCGTCGCTGTCGAGCTCGCGACGCGCCACCAGGTCGCCGCCGTCGTCCTCGTCTCGGCCTACACCTCGATCGTCGACATGGGGCGCCTCGTCGCCGGGCCGCTCGCGCCGCTCGTCGTCCGGGACCGTTTCGACTCCCTCTCGAAGATCGCTCGCCTCTCCTCGCCCGTCGCCCTCCTCCACGGCAGCCGCGACGACGTCGTCCCCGTCGCGATGGGCCGTCGCCTCGCCGCCGCGCGTCCCGGGGCGCACTACGTCGAGGTCCCGGAAGCGACGCACAACGACGTCCCCGGTCTCGCCGGGCTCGTCGCCGGAGAGATCGAAACCCTCCTCGCGCGTTAGGATTCGCTCTCATGGGCACGATGACGCCACCTCCGGGACAGCCGAATCCCTACGGTCCGCCGTCCGGCTCCGCCGCCTCGGCGCCGACGCGCTCCGGCCCGTCGCCGTGGCGAATCCTCCTCTTCGCGCTCGCGGGTCTCGCCGCGTTCCTCTGGTTCCGGCGGCCGGACTACCTGCCCGGGGTCGCCCTCGCCTCGGCAACCGCCCAGGGAACCGCCGCCGGCTCGTCGGAGTCGGCGGTCTTCTGCAAGGGGACGAAGGGCTGCCTCGTCGTCTATGTCGCCCCGTGGTGCGGGCCGTGCCGGGCGTCGCTGCCCGGGGACGTCGCTCTCGCCGACCACATCAAGGCGAAGGGGTACGAGACGTTCTTCGTCGTCGGGATGGACGAGCCGGAAGCCTGCCTCGAGATGACGCGATCGATCGGCCGGCCGACGCGCCTCGATACCGACGGGAAGTGGGCCAGGGCCGCCGGGGTCCGCGGCGTCCCGCACTTCCTCGTCACGACGCCGGCCGGGAAGATCGTCAAGCGCCAGGCCGGCGCCTACATGGCCCCGCCCGAGCAGGTCGCACAGCTCCTCGGGATCTCCTGAGCCCGGCGCTGCCGGTGCGCGGGTAGACTTCTCCCGTGCCCGCGCTCTCCACGAGGCTCGCCGACCCGGATGCAATCCCCTACTTCCTCTGGGACGCTCCCATGACCGTCTCGGAGCTCGAAGAGCGTCTGCGCACGGCATCGGAGCCCGAGAGGCTGAGGCTCCTGGCTCAGATCCTCCGAGAGGCGAGGGACCCCGACGTCTGGAGATTCGTGACACCCGAGGAAGTCGTCCGGCTTTGGCCCCGGCTTGCCGGGCGCCTCGGGCTCCGAAGGTCCTTCTGGGAGTTCCTCCTGGATCGCTGGAAACGGCTCGGGCTCGTGAAGGGTTAGCCGTGTCGCGCCTGAACAAGCTTCAGGAAGAGGTCCTCCTCGGGTTCTTCAGGAAGACGCGCTCGTTCTTCCTGACGGGGGGCGCAGCGCTCGCCGCCTATCACCTCGGGCACAGGACCACCGACGACCTCGACCTCTTCACGGCGTCCGCGGATCTCGACGAGGGCGTCTCGACGCTCCATTCCGTCGCCGACGAGATCGGGGCTTCGATCCAGGCCCTTCGGACCTCGCCCGACTTCCGCCGGTTCCTGCTCACCGCCGGCGCCGAGAGCGTCGTCGTCGACCTCGTGCGCGACAGGGCCCCCCAGATCCACGTCGAGAAGCTCGATCGGGACGGAATCCTCGTCGACCCGCCCGAGGAGATCCTCGCGAACAAGCTCTGCACTCTCCTGTCCCGTGGCGAGGTGAGGGATCTCGTCGACGTGCTCTACCTGGAGCGGGCGGGCCTCCGCGTCGAGGACGCGCTCGTGCCGGCGTCGACGAAGGACGGCGGTCTCACGCCGGCTCAGCTCGCCTGGGTGCTTTCGCAGATCGCGGTCGGGCCGGACGCACGCATTCCGGCCGGGATCACGCCGGACGAGCTCCGGCGTTTCCTCGAGGACCTCGTCACTCGCCTGACCCGGCTCGCCTGGCCGGCGACGATTCCTTCGTGAAGGCGCCCCCCGCCTCTATCCCCTAAAATAGAAAATCAAGACCTGACCCCGTTCCTAGTTCACGGGGTCGTCGTCGTCCGGGGCGAGGGTCGGGTCGGCGGCGAGGCGGGGGCGGTCGGGAGCGGGTGCGAGGGCGTCGTCGACGGTCTCGTCGAGGACCCAGCGCTCGTAGAGCGTCTCGGGGAGCTCGCGCAGGAAGCGGCTCGGCTCGGTGACGACGACGACGCCGTACCGGTCGTAGGCCGAGAGCGGGTGGACGAGCATCAGCTCGTCCTTCGCGCGGGTGACGGCGACGTAGAAGAGGCGGCGCTCTTCCTCGAGCCCCTCGGGAGTGCGCGCGGCGCGCAGGTTCGGGAAGCGGTCTTCCTGCAGGCCGAGGACGAAGACGGCCTTCCACTCGAGCCCCTTGGCCTGGTGGACGCTCGACAGGACGAGCCGCTCGTCGTCCTCCTCGCCCGCCACCTGGTCCTCGCCGACGGGGTCTCCGAAGAGGGTCACCTCTTCGAGGAAGCGGCCGACGTCGTCGTAGGCGAGCGCGAACTGCGCGAGGGCCTCGAGGTCGTCGAGGCGCGCGGAGTGGTTCGGGAACTTCCCCTTCGCCACGTCGCCGTAGCCGCCGTCGTCGACGACGTAGCGGATCGCCTCGGCTGGTGAGGAGAAGTACGACGGCTTCTTCAGGGTCTTCATCGTCTCGCGGAATCGCAGGAGCCCTGCACGCGCTCCGGGCGGCGCCTTTCCCAGCTCGAGGGCGAGGAAGGCGGCGAGCGGCTCGGGTGCCTCGGAGACGGCCTCCCAGAGGACCGCCGCCGTCCGCTCCCCCACCTTCGGCAGGAGCTTCAGCGCCCGCTTGAACGACATCTCGTCCTTCGGGTTCACGAGGAGCCGCAGATGGGCGAGGACGTCCTTGACGTGCGCCTGCTCGAAGAAGCGAAGGCCCGAGCGGACCTCGTAGGGGATGCCGCGGCGGGTCAGCTCGATCTGCAGCTCCAGCGCCTGGAAGTGCGCGCGGTAGAGGACGCCGATCTCGGAGAGGGGCGTCCCCTCGTCGCGCAGCTCGAGGACGCGCTGCGCGACGAACTCGGCCTGCTGCGCCAGGTCCCGGGTGCCGACGACGGCGACAGGGACGCCCGACTCCCTCGTCGCGACGAGCGTCTTCTCGTAGCGGCGGGAGTTGTGCGCGATGGAGGCGTCGGCGAGCCGGAGGATCTCCGGCGTCGACCGGTAGTTCGTCTCGAGGCGGTAGATCGTGGCCCCCGGGTAGCGGCTGGGGAAGCCGAGGAGCGCCTCGGCGTCGGCGCCGCGAAACGAGTAGATCGACTGCGCGTCGTCGCCGACGACCATGACGTTCCGCCGCTCCGAGTCCATCGCGAGGAGGTCGACGATCTCGGACTGCAGGTGGTTCACGTCCTGGAACTCGTCGACGAGGACGGAGCGGAACCGCAGGGCGAGCGCCTTCCTCACCTCGGGATGCGACTCGAGAAGACGCTTCCAGTTGAGGAGGAGGTCGTCGTAGTCCATCGCGTTCGCGAGGACCTTCCGCTCGAGGTAGCGCCGGATCACCGCCCTCACGGCCTCGAGCTGCGAGAGCAGATGCGGGTAGTCGCGGCCGACGATGGTGTCGACCTTCTGGCCCGTGTTCGCCGCGAAGGAGACGATGGCGCGAAGGAGATCCCCCTTCGGGAAGCGCCGCTCCGTGATCGGGATCCCGAGGTCGGACGTGGCCGACTCGAGGAGGTCCTTGCCGTCCTCGGCGTCGAGGATCGAGAAGTTGGGCCGGTAGCCGAGGAGCTCCGCGTGCGGCCTGAGAAGCCGGGCGCCGACGGAGTGAAACGTTCCCGCCGTCATCCGCGCCAGGTCGGCCCCGAGAAGGCCCTCGACGCGCCGGGTCATCTCCTTCGCCGCCCGGTTCGTGAAGGTGAGGAGGAGCAGCGCCTCGGGAGCGACGCCGTCCTCGACGAGGCGCGAAACGCGGTAGACGAGGGTCCGGGTCTTCCCCGAGCCCGCACCCGCCACGACGACGGTCGGGCCGTCCGGGGCGAAGACGACGGCCTGCTGCTCGGCGTTCAGCTCCCGGTCGTAGTCGATCCGGTAGCTCCTCGCCGGGGCGGCTCGCCGCAGGACGTAGCGTTTTGGGGCGGGGAGCGGGGGCTCGGGCGCCATTCGCCCTGAGTATCTCGCGACGCGGGTGACCGGCAACCGCAGTCCGGCTGGGCTTCGCCGGGCCGACGCCGTTTCTGGTAGCGTTGCCCCATGAGCAAGCCGATTCCCGAGGGCCTGTGGGAGCTCCTCCCCCTTCTGTTCCGGCCCCACCCGTGGCACGGCATTTCGGTTGGCGACCAGGCCCCGGACAAGGTCACCGCATACATCGAAATCGTCCCGACCGACCCGGTCAAGTACGAGCTCGACAAGACGACCGGCTACCTGAAGATCGACCGCCCCCAGAAGTTCTCGAACGTCTATCCCACGCTCTACGGGTTTCTCCCCCAGACCTACTGCGGAGAGGAGAACGCCGCTTTCTGCGCACAGAAGACGAAGCGCGAAGGGATCGTGGGCGACGGTGACCCGCTCGACGTCTGCGTCCTCTCCGAGAAGGCGATCTCCCACGGCGACGTCCTGATGGACGTGATCCCGATCGGCGGCCTCAGGATGCTCGACAACGACGAGGCCGACGACAAGATCGTCGCCGTCCTCGAGGGGGACGCCGTTTACGGACAGCTCCGCGAGATCTACCAGCTTCCCCCGGCTCTGGTGGACCGGCTCAAGCACTACTTCCTCACCTACAAGCAGGCCCCCGATTCCCTCCAGCCGCACCGGGTGGAGATAACGCACGTCTACGGCCGAGAGGAGGCTCACGAAGTCATCCGCCGGAGCCTCGCCGACTACGACAGGAGGTTCGGAAAGCTCCGAGAGCTGCTGACCGCCGCCCTCCGGGGCTGACGGCGCGCGCTCACCGACCCCCGATGGAGAAGGACGCCTTCGGGCCGTTGCAGGAGCTTCTCGGCGACCGGTACCGGATCGACCGGGAGCTGGGACGGGGCGGGTTCGCGACGGTCTACCAGGTCTGGAACCCGCGCCTGGAGCGGCGCGAGGCCCTGAAGGTCCTCGCGCCGGGCCACCAGGCCGACGAGGACTTCCCCCGGCGCTTCACGCAGGAGGTCCGCCTCGCGGCGGCCCTCGAGCATCCTTCGATCGTGAAGGTGTACGACTTCGGGGAGACCCGGGGGATCTACTGGTACTCGATGCAGCTCGTCGAGGGACGGACCCTCTCGGGTGAGGTCCGGGAGCGAGGTCGCCTTCGCGAAAGAGAGACGGCGCGCATCGCGATTCCTCTCCTCGAGGCGCTCGAGTACAGCCACGCCCGAGGGATCGTCCACCGCGACATCAAGCCCGAGAACGTCATCCTCGACCGCGACGGCCGGCCCTTCCTGATGGACTTCGGGATCGCGAAGTCTTCCGGTTCGCTCGTCAAGACGCAGACCGGCTTCCTCCTCGGGACGCCGGCCTACGTCGCCCCGGAGCAGGCTCAGGGCAAGAAGCTCGACGGCCGCGCGGACCTCTATGCTCTCGGGGTCACGCTCTACAAGACCTCTTCGGGCGCGTACCCGTTCGAAGCAAGCGACCCCCTCCAGGCCGTCATCCTCCGGCTGACTCAGCCGCCCCGGCCGCTCGGCGAAGCGCGACCGGGAGCCGATCCGGATTTCGTCGACATCGTCATGCGGGCCCTCGAGCGCGAGCCGGAGGAGCGCTGGGCTTCCGCGCGCGCGATGCGGGATGCGCTCGACGCCTACCTCGCGGGCCGCCGGGCGGATACGGAGGCGACGCGCATTCTCGGATCCGGGGGACAACGGGACGGCGTCGCGCCGGCACAGGAGGCACCTCGGACCGGCCCGACCGTCCTCGGCAGCGTCGCGCCTCCGATCCTTGCGCTCGAGGTCGCCCAGCCGGAGCGCGCCGGCGCCACCTCCGTACCGGACACGCCGGCGCGCCGCTTTCATCTCGTCCCGATGGCCGCGGGGCTCGTCATCGTCCTGTTCGCCGTTGGTGGAACGGGGCTCGTCCTCTTCCGGACCGGCAGGAAGCCCCCTCAGGAGCCTCCCTCGCCCCGGCCGGCGGCCCTTCCGACGCGCTCGGAACCGACACCCGAGCCTTTCGCCCTCCCGCCGGTGCCCACCCCGATGACGGCCCCGACGGCACCGGAATCCGCTCCGACGGCAGCGACGCTTCACGTCCTGCGCCCCACGCGGCCTCCCGATCCGGTGCCCCCCCCGGTTCACCGGCCGGTCACGCTTCCCGAGCGCCTGACGCCCGATCCGCCGTTCGTCGGCTCGCCTCCCGCCGGCTGCTCCGGCGCCGCCGTGACGGTCGGCTTCGCCATCGATGAAGACGGAAACGTGGTCTCTCCGCGCCTCTTTCCGTCGGATGCGGCCCCCGAATGCGGCCGGTTCGTCCTGGACGCCCTCCCCCGCTGGCAGTGGCGGCCCGCCGTCGACGCCGCCGGCGCGCCGGTCCTTTCGGCGCGCCTCGTCGTCTACGTCCAGCTCCCCTGACGGCCGCCGGGTATCATCCGCAGCGAACACCCCGAAGGGAGACAACATGCCGAACCGCGCACGGGCTTTCGCCCTCGTCGTCGCATCTGCCGCGCTCGTCTCTGCCTGCGGCCCGAAGGTCGACCTGAAGATGGCCGTCGAGGTCGTTTCCGACCCGGGGGAGGCGACCGTGACGTTCAAGGGGAAGGATGTCGGGTCGACCCCGGCGGCGCTCCAGGTCACGACGTTCGACGAGCTGATGTCGATCGCGGCCCGCCGCGAGGGAGCGCCCGTTTTCGAGAAGCGCGTGAGGATCCTCGCGCCCGACAAGGCCCAGCTCGTCTTCCGCTTCGGCTCCGACGCCTCGGCCGTCGCGAAGAAGCTCGGCCTGGCGCAGGTCCTCGTCTTCGACTACTCGGAGAAGGTCTCCTTCGACAGCGGCAAGAGCGAGCTCAAGCCCGACGGCCTGCCGATCCTGAACAAGCAGGCGGACATCCTGAAGAGCTACTTTCCCAAGGTCGACGTCTACGTCTGCGGCCACACGGACTCGACGGGCGGCGACGACCTCAACCTGAAGCTGTCTCTCGACCGTGCCCGCGTCGTCGCCGACTTCCTCGTCGCGCGCGGCGTCCCGAAGGAACGCCTGAAGGTGCAGGGCTTCGGGAAGGAGTACCCGAACGATACGAACGAGACGTCCGCCGGTCGGGGAAACAACAGGCGGACGGAGCTGATCCTGCCGCAGTAGGTCGCCTTCGCCGTCTCTCGCGAGGCGGCCGCGGCCCGGGAGGCCTCTCACCATGGCAAGAGGTCTGGAAAAGAGACCGCTCGGCAGGACGGGGCTCGAATCCACGTTCATCGGATTCGGGGCCCTCGAGATCGGAAGGGACTGGGGCCTCGGCGGCACCGGCGAGCGGCAGCGTCCAGAGGACGCGGAAGCCGGACGAGTGCTCAATTCGGTTCTGGACCTGGGGCTGAACCTCATCGACACGGCGGCGGCGTATCACCGGAGCGAGGAGCGCATCGGCGCCCACATCGCGGACCGGCGTTCCGAGTACGTCCTGGCGACGAAGTGCGGCGAGCACGACCGCGAGCCCGACACCTTCTACGAGTTCAGCTACCGGGCCATCCGGCGGTCCATCGACGAGAGCCTCGTGAAGCTGGGGACCGACGTCGTCGACCTCATGCAGATCCACTTCGGCCCCGACCCGCGGAAAGTCCTGGACGACGGCGAGACGGTCGCGGCGATGAAGGACGCGCGGGCCGAGGGCAAGATCCGTTTCCTCGGCGCCTCCACCGGGGGAGACATCGCGCTCCGGTGTATCGCGTCCGGAGACTTCGACGTTCTCCAGCTGGAGTGCAGCCTGACGAACCGGCGCGACGAGGGCATCATCCGGCTCTGCGGAGCGCGGGGCATCGGCGTTCTCGTCCGGGGCGGCCTCGCCTGCGGCCGGCTCACGTCGCGCGTGATTCCTCACCTCGAGAGCCTGAACGAGCGAGAAAGGTCATTGACGACGGCGCTGCTCGCCCTGGTCGGCGGCGACGGCCGGAGCCTGACGGCTCTGGCGTTGCAGTTCCTCTACCGCAACCCTCACGTCTCGTCCGTCCTCGCGGGAACGAAGCGCATCGAGCACCTCCAGGCCAACCTCGACCTTCTGGAGCTGGACCTCGGCCCCGGCACGCTCGAGGAGGCCATCCGGATCACCGCGCCGCCTCCGTCGCTCGCTTAGCGGCCCTATCCGCCTCGTCGGTACCGCGTCGCCTCAGGGCACGTGCCCGGCGAACTCCGCCGCGGCGAGCTGCGCCACGCCGCTCAGCGCCTCGTCGAGCGTCGGCCCGGTCGCCTGCTCGTACTCCTCTCCGCGTTTGACCTCCGCCTGCCAGACGAGCCCCCAGCGGACCGTCCACCCGTCGGCCTCGAGCCCGCTCACCTTCGCGAGCCAATCGCGTCCCTGCGAGACGCGGAGCGCCGTGACCGCCTGGAAGAACGCCTTCAGGAGCTCGAGGTCGTCCCTCTTCGGGTCGATCCCGTCCGGGATTGGGACCTCGATGATCCGTCTCGGCTGCATCGTCGCCTCCTCTCTTCTGCCTCAGAGCCCGCAGCGCGCGAGCAGCTCCGCTTTCGTCTTTCCGAGGACGTCGTGCTTCTTCCCCACCTTCACGAACGCCGCGAGCGCCCGCTCGAGGTGCTCGCTCGTGTGCGCCGCCGAGAGCTGCGTCCGGATACGCGCCTGCCCTTTCGCGACGACCGGGAAGAAGAAGCCGACGACGTAGACCCCCTCGGCGAAGAGGTCCCGGGCCACGTCCTGCGCGAGCTTGGCGTCGTAGAGCATCACCGGGACGATCGGACTCGCGCCGGCCTTGATGTCGAAGCCCGCCTCGGTGAGGCCCTTCCTCCAGAAGAGCGTGTTCTCCTCGAGGTGGTCCCGCCGCTCGGTCGTCTCCGAGACGAGGTCGAGGACCTCGAGCGTTCCCGAGACGATGACCGAGGCGAGCGTGTTCGAGAAGAGGTACGGCCGTGCCCGCTGGCGGCACAGGTCGACGAGCTCCCTTCGCCCGCTGACGCAACCGCCCGAGGCGCCGCCGAGCGCCTTGCCGAACGTCGTGGTGACGAGGTCGACGCGGCCGTGGACACCGAAGTGCTCGGGCGTCCCGCGACCGGTCTTCCCGATGAACCCCGTGGCGTGCGAGTCGTCGACGAACGTGAGGGCGCCGTGCTTCCCGGCGAGCGCCACGATCTCGTCGAGCCTCGCGAGGTCGCCGTCCATCGAGAAGACGCCGTCGGTGATGACGACCCGGAAGCGCTTGTCGGCGTGCTCGAGGAGCTTCTCCTCGAGGTGCCCCATGTCCGAGTGCTTGTAGGTGTCGGTCATCGCCTTGCAGAGCCGCATCCCATCCACGATCGAGGCGTGGACGAGGCGGTCGGCGATGAGGACGTCCTTCTCGCCGAAGAGCGCCTCGAAGACGCCGGCATTCGCGTCGAGGCAGGAGGAGAAGAGGATCGTCTCCTCGGTCCCGAGGAACTCCGAAAGCCGGCGCTCGAGCGTCCGGTGGATGTCCTGAGTGCCGCAGATGAAGCGGACGGACGACATCCCGTAGCCCCGCTTCTCGAGGCCGGCGTGCGCGGCCGCGACGACGCGGGGATGCGAAGAGAGGCCGAGATAGTTGTTCGCGCAGAGGTTGAGGACCTTCTTCGGCGCGGCTCCAGCGGGGAACTCGACCTCGATCTCGGCCCCCTGGGGATCGTGGATGTAGCGCTCGTCCTTCCAGAGGCCCTGGGCGCGGATCGACTCGAGCTCGGCACGGTAGACGTCGCGGAAGGAGGCGACGGCGGGAGGAGCGACGGTCGCGTCCACGGTCAGGCCTTCACCGCCGCGAGGCGCTCGACGAGCAGGGCGATGGAGTCGACCGAGTCGAACGCCTCGGGCGAGGCGTCCGCGTCGGGGATCTTCACGTCGTACGTCCGCTCGAGGAAGCGCTTGAGCGAGACCATCGAGAAGGAGTCGACGATCCCGCCCGAGATGAGCCGGGTCGACTCGGTGAGCGGCCGGTCGTCGTCCTCCTCGAGGTACTCGCGGCGGACGTAGGCGAGGATCGTCTTCCGAAGGTCGTCCATCTTCAGTCCTCCATCAAAGTCGAGACGTCGCCGAGCGGCTCTCCGAACTCCTGTGCGCGGAGGATTCGCCTCACGATCTTCCCGCTCCGCGTCCTCGGGAGCGACGGGACGAAGGCGATCTCCTGCGGCATGGCGATGGGAGAGAGGCGCTTGCGGACGAAGTTCATGATCTCGAGCTCGAGGTCCGGGGAGGCCTCGAATCCCGGCTTGAGCGTGACGAACGCCTTGACGACCTCCATGTTCACCGGGTCGGGCTTGGCGACCGCGGCCGACTCCGCCACAGCCGGGTGCTCGAGGAGGGCCGACTCCACCTCGAACGGCCCGACGAGGTGCCCGCCGGTGTTGATGACGTCGTCGTCGCGGCCCACGAACCAGAAGTAGCCGTCGGCGTCGACGGTCCCGCGGTCGCCCGTGAGGTACCAGCCGTTCGCGAACTTCTTCGCGTAGCCGGCGGGATTGTTCCAGTAGCCGCGGATCATCGAGGGCCACCCGGGGACGAGGCCGATCATCCCCACCCGCCCCGCCTCCGCCATCGGCTCGTACGTCTTCAGGTCGAGGATCGCCGCGGTGATCCCGGGGAACGCCTTCCCCATCGAGCCCGCCTTGATCGGCATCCCGGGGTAGTTCGAGACGACGATGCAGCCTGTCTCCGTCTGCCAGAACGTGTCGTGGAACGGCATGCCGTACGCCTCGCGCGACCAGTGGACCGCCTCGGGGTTCAGCGGCTCGCCGACGCTCGCGAGGTGCCTGAGGGAAGAGAGGTCGTGACGCTTCGCGGGCGCGAGACCTTCCTTCATCAGGAGGCGGATCGCGGTCGGCGCCGAGTACCAGACGGTGACCCGGCGCTTCTCGAGGAAGGAGTACCAGCGCTCGGCGCCGAACCCGGCGTCGAGGACGACCTGCGTCACGCCGTTCGACCAGGGCCCGATGATTCCGTACGACGTCCCGGTCACCCAGCCCGGGTCGGCATTGCACCAGTAGACGTCGTTCTCCTTCAGGTCGAGGACCCACTTCGTCGTCAGGTACTGGGAGACGAGCGAACGATGGACGTGCTGCGCGCCTTTCGGCTGTCCCGTCGTTCCGGAGGTGTAGTGGAGGACCGACGACGTCTCGGGCTCCGCGGGGAAGACCTCGTAGCTCTCGGCGCGCGGTTCGGCGTCGAGGTCGAACGCGACCTCGCCCTCCCCGAGCGTCGCGTCTCCGGCGTCGACGACGACGACGAGACGGAGGTCGGCCAGGGTCGCGCGGGCACGACGCACTTTCGAAAGGTGCTTCCTCTGCGTCACGACGCAGCAGGTCCCTGCATCGAGGAGGCGCGTGGCGAGCGATTCGTCCCCGAACGCCGAGAAGAGGGGCTGGACGACCGCGCCGAGCTTCAGGATGCCGACGAACGCGAGATAGAGCTCGGGGACGCGGTCGAGAAAGAGGCAGACGCGTTCGCCGGGGCCCACTCCCCGCGCGCCGAGCCACGCGGCGATCGTGTTCGAGAGGACCCGCAGGTCGTCAAAGGTGTAGCAGCGCTCCTGCCCCTCGGCCCCTTCCCAGACGAGAGCCCGCTTCTGCGCGAGACCGCGGCGGCAGATCCGGTCCGAGAGGTTCCAGCCGATGTTGACCGGGTCTCCCCTCCCCCACTCGAGCTCGCGCTCGGCGAGACTCCAGTCGAAACCGCGCCTCGCGTCCTCCCACGAGCCGATGTTCGGCGTCGTTGCCTCGGCTCGCGGCATCTCCAGGAGCGCCGGTCCGATCGTCTCTCCGTTCCTCATCCGGGTCTCCTTTCGGGCATCGTTCAACCTTCGAGCACCACGCTCGCCTGGGCGAGCGTGGACGTGTGCGTCAGGGAGACGAGGGACCGCTTCACACCGGCCGTTTCGGCCACTTCCTTCGCCCTCCCTCTCAGGACGAGGCGGGGAGGTCCGGCCTCCGGCTTCTCGACCTCGACGTCCCTGAGCGACACGCCGTCGCTCGGGACGCCGAGCGCTTTCCAGCACGCCTCCTTCGCCGCGAAGCGGGCGGCGAAGTGCCGGGCGGGGTGGGCGCGAGCCTCGCAGTAGGCGACCTCGGCAGGCGTGAAGACGTCATCGCGAAAACCCGCTCCCTCGCGGGCCAGTTCATCCACCATGCGACCGACGTCGAGGAGATCGGTCCCGATCCCGACGATCATTTCCGCCTCCGATGATGGAGACTGCACCTCCGTACCGGAATACGGAGACGAACCGGACACCCTCCGACTCCTCACAAGGTGGTGCCGCGACGCGGAAGAGTCAAGGGATTGCGGTATCCGCGGGAGGAGCCTCGGCGTTCGTCGCGGAACGCATCCAGGACTGCGGGCCACGCCGGAGAGCCCGGCGTGACGAGCTCGAAGCGACCGGCCGGGGGAATCTCGACGAGAGAGACCGCGTCTTCGGCAGCGCGGGCCTTTTCGGCTTAGGCACGAGCCACTGCGATGGGGACGATCCTGTCGCGGGTTCCCGCCACGAGGACGTGCGGGACCCGGAGCGGGAGGCGCGCCCTCGCGGCGAGCCACAGGGCGAGGTGAGCGCCCGCCGAGTGCCCCGCGACGATGACGCGCTGCCGGGAGACCGGCGCGTCGAGAGCTCCTCGACGAAGTCGAGGGCCGCCGCGTCGAGGAACGTCCCCGGCCAGCCCCCTCCGTCCTCGCCCGCCCGTCGGTACTCGACGTTCAGGACGGCGGGGCCCGTCTCGTCCGCGAGGGCCCGGCAGAATCCGCCGGCTGGATCGAGGCCGTATTCGGACATCCAGCAGCCGCCGTGGAAGAAGACGACGAGCCGGTACGGGCGAACGCTACTTCTTCGCGTCCTCCTTCTTCTCCTGGATGACCATCACCTTCACCCTCTCGCCACCGCCGTCCTCGTCTCCGCCGTCCTTCGCGTGCCAGGTCATCGCCATTGCCCCGGGAGCGAGGACGGCACCCTTGTCGAGCATCTCCTGGAGGACCCGCTCCACCGCGTCGCGGGTAGGGCGGTCGAGGCTCTCGAGACTCTTCGGCGCCGCATTCTTCAGGATGTCGCCCGCGGTCGCCTTCGGCTCGCCGTCGCCGACCCTGTACGCGTAGGCCTTCTGCTTCATGACGACCTTCTTCCCGTCGTCGCCGGTGAAGACCATGCTCACGTTCTCGTCGCCGCAGCCTCCGTGCTTCACGACATGGACTTCCTTCCCGCCCGGGAGGAGGACCTGCGGACCGTCCCCGTCGTTCAGCGTCTTCACCTCGATCTCGCGTTCGCCGGTCTTGATCGTGTAGCCATCCTCGGTCCGGGTCACGGTGACCGGCTTGCCCGACTCGGACGTCACCGTCTTCGTCTCGCCCGCCTTCATCGGCTCGAGCTTGAGGACGGTCGCCTCCTTGTCCTTCGACGTGGAGATCGTGACCGTCGTCTCCTCCTTCTCCTCGCCGGCCTGGGCGGTCTGGGAGAAGGGAAGGAGCGGCGCGACGAGGGTGAAGGCAGCGCCGAGGGTGAGGGCGCCGAAGGCGGCGCGGGGAACGACGCGGGAGAGACATCTCGAACCTCCGAATGCTGTTTGTCGGCGTCAGCCGGTTTCGTTTCTCTCCTCGCAAGGGGTGGGCCAGCCAGCGTGCGCCGTCAGGCCGGTTCCGATCTCCCCAAATGGGGACACCGCTCCCCAAATCAGGCGCCTCCGACCTGCGGCTCCTCCGCCGGCGCGAGACCGAACTTCTCGAGCCTGTAGAGGAACGCCTTGA
>CAVOJA010000136.1:0-3277 GCA_963696015.1 uncultured Holophagales bacterium | reverse complement strand
AGGGGCGGCCTACGCACTCGTCGTCGACGAGACCCGGAAGCGCTTCCTCGTCGGCAGCCCCGGCCAGATTACCGAGGTCCTGCCGCCCCTTCCCGCCACGGAGGACGACCAGATCTTCCCGGCCGCGGCCTCCATCGGCGGGAAGAACGGCAGTCGATGGGCGACGCAGACGGTCGCCTGGAACCGCGGAACGGCCGACACGGCCGGTGCCACGGTCGACGCAACCGTCGACGTCCGGCTCCTGCCGACCGACTGGATCGTCGGCCTCTCACCCACGACGACCCTCAGCGTCGGTCCGGGAAAGCTCGTCGCCCAGGACGACCCGATCGGGACGGACATGGGCGGCACGGACACGTCGGGCGCTCTCAGGTACACCACCGGCGCCACCGCGACGAAGTTCGCGGACTTCTATTCCTGGATCCGCGTCTACCGGACCCGCGAGGACGGTGGAACCTATGGTTTCGCCCGGAACTTCGTCCGGGGCGCACAGGGGATCGGTACCGGAGAGACCGGGATTCTCCTGACGCCGCACGACGCCGGAAACCAGCGCACCAACGCCGGGATGCTCATCGTCGAGGGAGGGACGGGCACCGTCTCGATCGTCGACGCGTCCGGAGCGCTCGTCGCTGGCCCGTTCGCCTGGGACTGGCCCGCCGGGTACCAGCTTCAGGCCTCCACGATCTTCGACGCCTTCGGCATCCCCCCCTCGCCGTCCGCACGCGTCGTCTTCTCCGTGACGACGGGACGGGTCCTTCCCTTCGCGACTGCTATCGACTCGGTCTCGGGCGATCCGGTCGACCTGCCGTTCTTCGGCCCGAGGAGCACCGCACAGTTCCAGTGGATCCTCGGCGCTGAAAGGGGCGGAGGGCCGCTCGGCCCGGGTTCCCGGACGGATCTGCAGCTCTTCAACGGGTCCGCGGCCGACTCCTCGGTCTCGATCA
The DNA here is from genome assembly GCA_963696015.1 of uncultured Holophagales bacterium. GTDB lineage: Bacteria > Acidobacteriota > Thermoanaerobaculia > UBA5066 > UBA5066 > UBA5066. Next base: position 2,336 of record CAVOJA010000136.1, on the reverse strand, counting down.
GCTTCCGCGTGGCGCACCTCGCCTCGGCGGGCGCGCCGGAGTCGCCGGCTCCTACCGTGACGTTCACCGTCCCGGCCGGCAAGGTCGTCACCCTGACCGACGTGGTGAAGGAGACGTTCGGCCTCGTGGGCGTGGCGGGAAGCATGGACATCTCCTCCGACCCGCCGGTCTTCGCGTTCGCGCGCATCACGGCCGAGGACGCCGGTGGTGGCCGGCACGGATATGGCTTGCCCGCGCTCCTCGGTGACGCCGAGACCTTCCCGGGCTCGCGGGGGGTCTTCATCCAGGCCTCGGACTCGGGCTGGGACGTCATGGAGTCCGAGCTCCAGGTCACGAACCCGACGGACGGGCCGTCGGAGGTGACCGTCAAGGCCTTCGATGCCGGAGGGACCGCTGCCGGAACACCCCTAACCCTGGCCATCGGTCCGAAACAGGTGGTGCGGGTTCCCTCAGCCTTCTACACCGTGGCGGGATTCGGCGCTCCGGTCGGACGGCTGGAGGTCGTTCCGGCCGAGGGCTCGCAGCCCGTCTTCGCGACGCTCATTCGGCAGGACAAGAAGACCGGAGACGCGGACGCCGTCGTTCCTTACGTCGTCCCCTCGAGCTGAGCTTTCACGCCGCCGGGGCACGAGACCGCCGTTCGGCCCCCTTCTCCTCGAGGGGGCTTCTTCACGCCCTCGAGCAATCGCTCCCGGGAGGGCGTGGATTATCGAGTCGCTGCGGGAGGGGCCGGGACCGGAAGCGGGACCGGGGCCCAGATCGTCTCCGGCGCTAGGACCCAGTTCCGGTCGGTCACCGGCTGAATCGTCCCGGCCTTCCTCAGCCTCTCGACGAGGAGCTCGCGGACATCGTCGTTGTAGGTGCGAAGCACCTTCGTCCCCTTCAACGCCGTGTAGCCTCCCGAGCCCTGCGCCCGATAGCTGTTCACCGCGAGGCTGAAGAGGTCGCTCTCCTTCACGTCCCGTCCCCTGAACCGAAGGTCTTTGATCCTCTCTCCCACTGCGGCCGTCGGGTCGACACGGTAGGACGCCCCCTGCAGGACGTCGAAGTTGTAGGGAGTCATCCCGGCCAGGGGCGTGACGACGAGCCGGCCGTCCCGCCACTCCGTCGCCCCGTAGTACCTGGCCGCCTGCTCCAGAACCGATTTCAGCCGGGCCCCGTCGATCTCGACGACGACGAGCTGGTTCTCGTACGGGTAGAGGGCGTAGACCTGCCTCACCGTGACGGGCCCCGCCTCCCACCCGTCGAAGCGGAACGGGAGGAGGGAGGTCAGGGAGAGTTCCGCGCCGGTCACGGCGAGCTGGGTCTCGTTGATCAGGTCGAGGAGCGCCGTGTCCTCGAGACGGGCGCGCCCTCCCGGAAACGGCCCGGAAGCGGTCGCGAGCGGCTCGTTCAGGTAGGCGAGCGCCCGCTCGTGCGGCCCCTTCGCGATCGCGACGACCTCGGGGTCGATTGCGACGGAAGCGTCGGAAGGGAGGAGGGCGCCGGTCGCCTCGACGACCGTCGCCCTGCCCCCCGCGCGCTCGACGACCAGGTCGACGCGGGCGAGCACCTCGCCCCAGCGTCCCGGTTGCATCACCGGCACTCCGTGGACGCGGATCATCGAGAGCTTCCTGTGCGTGTGTCCCGTCAGGATCAGGTCGATGCCCGGCACGTCCCGCGCGAGGGCGACGACCCGGTTCTCGTGCCCGGTCCCGTTCGGATCACCCGTCTCGGGGTCGGCCTCGAGACCGCTGTGGAACAGGACGACGACGACGTCGCAGCCTCTCTCGTGCCGGAGGACGGGAACGAGGCGCTTTGCCGTTTCGACCGGGTCCTCCCACCGGAGGCCGGGCCGGTTCAGGGCGGGCTCCCAGCCCGGGATGTTCGGCGTCGTCAGGCCCAGGACGCCGACGCGGACGCCACCGAGCTCCTTCACGAGGACTTCCGGAAAGGCGGCGCTGCCGTCCGAGGCGTTTCGGGTGTTCGCCGAGAGCCACGGGAAAGAGGAGTCCGTCTGCGCACGGCGCAGGACGTCCATCCCGAAGTTGAACTCGTGGTTCCCCACCGACATGGCGTCGTAGCCGAGGGCGTTCATCGCAACGGCGATGAAGTGAGGGCCGCCGGAGGGGCGGCGCGCCTCCAGCCAGCCCGCCGGCGCGCCCTGGATCGTGTCTCCGCCGTCGAGGAGGAGGACGTTCGGCGACTCCTTCCGGATCTGGCGGATTCGCGTCGCCGCACGGGCGAGCCCCCAGGCCCCTTCCGCGCCGCGGGCGTAGTCCCACGGCAGGAGGTTCGCATGGAGATCCGACGTCTGGAGAACCGTGACCACGACGCGATCGGCGGCGGCGGCCGGG
>CAVOJA010000135.1:0-6407 GCA_963696015.1 uncultured Holophagales bacterium | reverse complement strand
GCATCGCTCGGACGAGCGGCGCCGACCGCGTCGAGACGACGATCGGCCGCGAGGCGGGCCAGCCGTATCGCCACATCCAGCTCAAGCCCCTCTCCGTCTCGGCCCGCCACGCCAAGCTCGTCTTCGAGAACAGCGTCTATTCCATCCTGAACTACTCGCGTACGAACCCGACGACGGTCAACGGTGAGCCGCTTCCCGAGAACGCCTCCCGCCGGCTCGTCGACGAGGACCGGGTCGAGATCGGCGAAGTCGTTTTCGTCTACCACGAGGTGTAGGTGTCCTCTTCCACGAGTACTGGTGCGCCGGTCGCCGCCGTTGACGTCGCGGGCCTCTCTCGCGAGGGGCGCCGGGCGTCGAACGAAGACTCCGCGGCGTGGGTCGCCTACGGTCCGGGTTCGTCGGTCTCCGGCTACGTCGTCGTGTGCGATGGCATGGGCGGGCACAACGCCGGCGAGGTCGCTTCCTCGATGGCCCTTCGGCTCCTGCAGACGCGGATCGGAGAGCTCGCCTCCGAGCCGGTCGCGGCCACCGACCCGGCGGTCCTCACGGCACGGGTCGATGGCTGGATCTCGGAGATCAATCTCGCGATCCGGCACAGCGCGGGGTCCAACCACGAGCAGGCGGGCATGGGGACGACACTCGCCCTCGCGCTGGCGATGTCCGACGGTCGGCTCATCGTCGCGAACGTGGGTGACAGCAAGGTCTTCCTCGTCCGCGGCGTCGTCGTCCAGCAGCTCTCCGTCGACCACACGGCCCTCGCCGAGCAGCGGCGAATCCTGAACAAGGACAGCGGGAGCGCGCTCGACGACGCGGCGAACCCCTTCTTCCACGCTCTCACCAGGAGTCTCGGTCAGGAAGCCGACGTGGCCCCCGACATCCGGGCCGACAACGTCCTGCGCCAGGGAGACCTCGTCGTCGTCACGAGCGATGGCGTCACCGACGTCCTCGAGTCGGAACGGTTCCTTTCGATCGTCGAGGGCTCGCAGAACCTCTCCGACGTGGCCGAGACCACCTACCGCCTGTCGTTCGAAGCCGGCTCGAAGGACAACATCACCGTCGCTCTCCTCGCGAATGGCCGGCCGACCCGCCTCGGGTCGGCGCCCCCTTCGCAAAGCGATGTCGACCTCGACGGCACCATCCCGATGGCGCGCGTGCGCTCCGTTCCGCAGCCGATCTCTGGTGGTTCGGCGATGGCCGACGGCGGAAGGCCCCCGGCGGTTCCCGGGCCGGCGCAGAGCCGGCCAAGCCTTCGGACGCCCCTCCTCATAGCGGGAGCGGCGCTCTTCGGCTGCGTCGCAGCGCTCGTCTTGTGGCTGACGGGCAGGCCGACACCGCCGGAAGAAGGGCCCACTGTGGCGGCTTCCGAGCCCACCCCAGCCGCCGCGACAATGTCAGAAACCGGGGGGAGATCGGCGGTGCCCACAGCCGCGCCGGTCGTGAATCCCACACCCGGGCCGCTGGCCGAGGACTATCCCCTTCCAGGCGAAGCCGGAGCCCCGTCTCGCGAACTTGCGAGGCCTGCCTCCGCTATCCCGGTCTTTCGGGTGCCGATCGCGACGCCACGGCTCGAGCCGGGGAGGGCGCTCCCGTCGCTCGCGACGCCGGTGCCCGTCGCGCCTGTGATCTCCGCGTCCACGGCGCTTCCGGGTCCGCGGGTTGCCGAGAGGCCGGTGTCACCGGAGTCGGCGCCGGCGGCGGTCTCGCCGGGGGCGCAGGAGACGAAGCTGGCCATTCCGGGGTTGGAGGCGAAGCTTCAGGAAGCCGAGATCCACTATCGCGTCAAGACCGCGCGATACCAATTTGTTTTCAGATTCGACAAGCCCGTTATGGAGCCAATCCGGGGCAGCGCCTTCGAGATCCCGGGGGACAGGATCAGAGTCAAAGGTTCGATGAAGGTATTGACCCGGAAGGGAAGGCCGCTGGGGGCGGAGAGTACGGGTAGTGCGTGGGACGGGTATGTGCTGGCCTACGACCGTAAGTCCAGAACCCGGTGCGAGGCTTGCCTCGAGTTCTTCCTCCCCGCCGTCAGCACCGAGTTCAAGCGGGCGGACGCGCTCTCGGACGAGGATCGCGTTTCTCTCGACCTGACCGGACTGGAATGGCTGTTCGGGAAGACATCGATCAACGCACCTGTTTTCAGAAGCGGGAACTAGTCGCTGAATGCGTGCCCCCTTGCTCTCCCTGCTCGCACTCACGGCCGCCACGGCAGCCGGAGCAGAGGCGCTCACGGTAAACGCCGATCCGGCCAGGCCCGGACGCGTCGTCGTAGGAATGGGCCAGGCGACAGGTAAGGACCCCGTCGAAGTTGTATATATGCACAACGACCGGCGGTCCGCGTTCTACCGAAGTCGGGACCCTGGCGGGTTCGAAGTCTGCGAGTTCCTGCGCCATTCACGCCTCCAGAACACCCCGGGCCCCATCGACGTCACGGTCTGGCGCGGGGAGAGCTCTTCTCCTCTCCGGCTAGAGTACGACGGACGCTCGTGCGTGAAGGAGGCCAAGGGGGCGAATGGCAAGCCACCCCGGCAGATCTCTCCTCTCGTGATCCCTACGGTGGCCCCTCCGGTCCCGACGAAGCCTGCACCGGCCGAAGCGGATCGGAGCCTTGCGTCGGCCCGGGTGGAACGTGTCTTCCTCTTCGCGGAAGGGAAGGGTCATCGTTTCCTCGTCCAGCTCGACCGGGACGTGCAGCTCTCGGCGAAGGCGAAGGTCCTCATGAAGAGGCTCATCCGCATCGACTCGCAGGAAAAGGTGCTGATCGCGCCGACGTCGCTGACCGTCAGGTCTTCGGATCGCGGGCTCGGCTGGAGGATCCCTCCCGGCCTGCTTCGTTTCGAACCGCCTCTCCGCAAAGGGGAGAAGCTCCGGCTCTCGTTCGAGATCGAGGGCCGGCCCTTCGACGGCCAGACCGTCACTCTCGCCAACCCATCATGAAACTGAAACGCGCAGCCATCGCCGCAGTGCTCTTTGCTGTCTCCGCCGTACAGGCGCAGGACGCCGTGCCCTCCCTCGCCGTGCGCAAGGACGCCCTTCGCCCCGGGTGGTTCTTCGTAGGGGTCGTTCCCGGCGTCGGGACCGATGTCCCGATCCTCGTCGAGCTCCGTTCCGGAAGCGAGAGCGCTCCGGTTCGACGGTTCCGCTCGCCGCATCCGCGCAGCCTCGATCTCTGCTCGCTTCTTCGGTCTGCCGGTCTGGCTGGCCAGGCCGGGCCTCTGTATCTCCACGTGAGCCGCGGGGTGGCGAGCTTCCGTTTCAGCGTGCCCTACGACGGAAAGCTCTGCACGACGGAGGCAGCGCCTTCGCCGTCCGACGCCGCGCCCTCGACGTCGAGCATTTCCGGCCTCGCACCTCTCGTCCTGACACTCCCGCCGCCTCCGGAACCTGCTGCTTTCGGGCCGGCGACCCCGGTCATCGCGCAGGCGGCGCCGGTGCCCGCGCGCCAGCCGGCAGCGTCGGCGGCCGCTGGGCCCGCCACGCCCACCAGGTCGATCCCCACTACGACCAGATCGTCGGCCCCGGCTCCGACCCCGGCTCAGCCGAGCGTAGCTGTTGCGCCGCCCCCGGCTGCGGCGATCGAACCGACGGCTCCTCAGCAGCCGGAAGCCGCCGCTACCGCCGCGGGTCCGTCTGCCGCCGAGCGCGGTCTGACGAAGGAGAACTTCGACGGCCTGAACGCCTTTCTCCTGAAGGACGCCAAGCTCGGGACGAACGACATCCGCTTCGTCCTGCGCTTCAAGCGCCCGGTGAACATCGACGGGGTCGAGAGCGTCGTCTTCCTCAGGGCTCGTATCGTCAAGGGAAGGTCGTTCGAGTTCCTCGACAAGGGGCAGGAGAACTTCCTCGACCCGGCGGACGACCCGCAAAGCACACTTGCCATCAGCACGACCGTCCCGATGGGACTCGCCCTGGAGACAGCCGGCGTGAACCACGTCGTCACCGTGGAGATCCAGGTCGGAACCGATCCCGCCCTCGCCGTCTTCGAGGGCCGCGTCGGAATCCAGCGAGGGCTCGAGAAGTGAGACGGGCGCCGCATGGGGCAGCGGCGCTACTCTTTCTCCTGCCGGCCCTTGGCGTCTCAGCGTCCCGGACGGAGGCGCAGGAGGCTCCGGTCGTCTCCGCCTATCGCAAGGGTTCTTCGTTCAGTCTCGACGTCAGATTTCCGGCGGGCCCGCCGGACTCCGCCACTCTCCTTCTTTCCCGGTGTACCGTCCATCCTTCGGGGAAGGTCTTCAGCGATGCGGATGCGAAGATCAAGGGCTTCCGCAGGCCCGCCGGGCTGTTCCAGTTCAAGGCGCCTGCCCTGAGCCCGGCGAACGTGGAGATCCGGGCCGGCGACCGCGTCACGCTCCAGTTCGAGCTGGACGGGAGGCCCCTTCCGCTCGTCACCGTCGCGGTTGGCGAAGGGCCGGTTGCCGTGGCGGCAGCACGGCCACCCACCCCGAGGCCCCAGGCTCTCCCCGCAACGCCACCGGCTGCCGTCGTCGCAGTAGGTCCCACAGCGGTCCCGGAGCCCGATGTGGCTCCGACTTCACCGGCGGTTGTGCTCGCACCCTCTCCCCCTGCGGAGGTGCAGGCTTCGCCGCCGATCCTCGGCGGCCTCGAGAGCGCCTCCGGGAAGTCAGCCGAACTGCCCGTTCCGCTTCCAGGCCGGACGGCGGTTGCCCTGCCCACCGCCATTCCGGATGCGACCCTGGCGTCGACGGAGGCCTCGACTGCCGAACCGGCGTCTGAGGTCGCCGTCGCTCCGACCCCGGCAGGAGCGACCCCACCAGAAGAGAGTGCCGCCGAATCGGAGTCGGCTTCGCCGCGGCCCGCCTGGGCCGTCTACGTTCCGTGGGTCGGGGGCGCGGCCGGAGTCCTCCTCGTGACGGTCATCGGTGCGGTCGTCGCGCGCGGAAGGTCGAAGAAGTCGTCGACCCGAGCCGAACGCGCCGTGGCTGCAGCGGGTGGGCTCGGACTGGATAACCCGGAAGCCGAGACGGGCCAGGCCCTTGGAAGAGGCTCTGTCTCAACCGAAGAGAGGTCCGACGCGCCGCCGGCCGCGGCTGAAAGCGTCGGAATCCATGTCGAGTCGCTCATCGCCCGCGGCGGCCTCTGCGACATCTTCCTCGCCCGCAAGGGCAAGGACCGCCGTCGCTGCGCTCTCAAGGTCCTCCGTCCCGAGTTCCGCTCCTCCGCGAGCCTCTCCGAGGGGCTCGTCCGGGAGGGGGAGATCATCCGGCAGCTTAACGAGAACTATCCGGGACAGGTCTTCATAACGCTCTTCGATCAGGGCGTTTTCCACGACTCCGGAACCGACCATCCCTACCTCGTCCTGGAATACGTCGAAGGCCCGAACCTCAGAAACTACGTGCGTCAGCACGGGGCGCTCGAGCCTTTCACGGCTATCTCCGCCGCGCGGGATCTCGCCGACGGTCTCGCTAGGGTTCACGAGTCCGGGTTCGTTCATGGCGACATCTCTCCCGAGAACGTCATGTGGGTCGCGAACGCCGCTCTGCGAAGGGCAGGCGAGCCGAGGTTTCGGCTGATCGACTTTGGCGACTCGCGGAAGTTCGATCTCGACGTGCGCGCGGAGGAGATCGCGGGGAAGCCGGCCTTCCTCTCTCCCGAGCAGACGACCGGCGCGGCGGCCACGCCCGCGAGCGACGTCTACTCACTCGGGATGGTTCTCTATTTCCTCCTCGCGGGCAACCCGGCCTTCCAGAGCGAGAACTCGCTCGACATCCTCCGGATGCACCGTGAGCATCCGCTGCGCTTCCCCCAGTCGTTCGCGCCCGAAGTCTGCGAAGCACTGGCGACCCTCTGCGAGAAGAGCCCCGACCTGCGCCCGAGCGCTGGTGAAACAGTCGACATTCTGGACGGTCTCCTTTCCGAATCGAGAGGTGTGGCATGAAGAACTCTCTGCGGCTCTCTACCCTCGTCCTCGGCGTTCTCGTTGCGCTCACGGCCCTGCCACAGACAGCGCTCGGCCAGGCGATCAGGCTGCACACGCCGTCGGTGGGGAACCCGACGTCCAAACCATACGTCGTTTCCTTCGACGGGTTGGGCCATCCGTTACCTACAACGGCCGGGTCGTTTCCTCAAGACTTCGCCGCTGCCTTGCAGTTCGGGGCCTCGCCGAGTTCATATGGGCTCGGGCTCGTGCCAAAACTGCGTTACGCGTTCGTCGACGGGACGACGATCGCGGACGTCGTCCTATCGACTGAAGTCCTCGAAACGCTCCGGACCGGGGGCTTCCTCGACGCGTCCGGAAACTACGTTGGCGGGACGCCGCGGTCCCTCGTCATCGCAACCGCCCCGACGCGCGAGAGCCGATACCTTCTCGTTCTCGACTCCTCCTTGAAGAACGCTATAGCCGTTCTCGAGATCGGTGTCGAAGGAGAGAAGCCGACCGTCCGCTCAGCCGT
>CAVOJA010000134.1:0-43641 GCA_963696015.1 uncultured Holophagales bacterium | reverse complement strand
TACTAAGCCTGTGCTTCCGAGGCAGCCCACTGCCGCCGCATCCGTTCGTCCATCAGCGGTGCAAGGGCCCCGAACCTCAGCCCGATCCTCTCGACCGTCTCCGGATGCTGCATGGTCCATTAGACCAAGCCGCCGAAAGACAGTCAACTTATTATGACGCGACTCCTTAGCGACGGGTCGTAGACCACCAGCGACTTGCCCGGCAGGGGTCCCGCAGGGGTGCGGCGCAGAACCGCCAGCCGATGCTCGGTGGCTTCGAGGCAATTCCCGTCCAGAAGCTTGACCCGATAGCCCGGGAGCATCTCCGGCCGCTGGCCCTTCAAAGCCAGAACCGTCTTGCCGAGCTCGATGGCGGCCTCCCGCACCACCGCCCTGGACGTCCTGGGATCCACCGCATTGATCTTGTTGTAGAGGGAGGTCACCGAGACCGCTATCGCCTCCTTGTCGGCCTGGTAGGCGGCATGGGTGGTGGTAAAGACCTTCACCGCCACCAGGTTCATCAGCTCGAACACCGTCGAGAAGAGAAGCTCCCGCTTGTACTGACGGTTCCGGCTCGCCTCGAACCACGCGTCGACCTTCTCTGCCGTCAGGATCCGCTCCATGACCAGTCTCGCGATCAGCGGCATCGGAGCCTTGGCGCGGCAGTACTCGAATATCTCGCTGAACCTTCGTTCCATCGGAACCTCGATTCCGGGTACGCAGACCCAGCCGATCTTCCGGAATCGAGGCCTTTTTGTCCAGTCGCCGGGTGCGTCGTCCACCCCTTCCCGACGCGATGATCCCGAGTCTACCCAGGTGCGCTTCGAGCACAGCGGACAGTTAACAGACGTCAGGTGTGTAAGTTACGACCTTGAAAGCGCTGAACCACACCCACCTGAACCGTTCGATCGACGAACGCCGATTTCGACGGCAACCCGTTCACGGCGAATTCCGTCCACACGCCCGAGCCCGGCGGCAAACACGGCCTCCAACGCACGCCGGCAGTTTTGAGACTTTCGACGATAGGCTCACAGCTACCACAATTGAATTTCTAGCGACGAGCGGAACGCACTCCAATTGGCCCCGGCTCGACAGACCCCGAGCCGGCACGTCCCCGATCGGCTCTTCGTCAGACGAGAGCGCCGGTGCGCCGTTTCCGAATGAACGAAGCGCCGCCGGCGTGGACGATGTACTGCCTGGCCCCTCCGCCCCGGCTCACCATGTCGTACTCGTCGAATCGGATGCCGCTCGCGTACGAGCTGAGCGCCGAAACCCGGGACACCACCTCGTACTCGACGTACTGGTAGGAGGCGAAGCTCGTGCCGAGTCGCGTGGGAGAGGCTCCCTTCTCGGCGAAGTAGAGGAACGGCTTCGGCGCACCCGGAGGCCGGCTCTCGAACGCCACGAGGGTCGTGCCCGCAAGCAGGTCCTCCTTGGCGACCTCCTTATGGAAGTCGATTCCGGTCACGTACTTGAACCAACGGCTTTCGAAGGGATCGAGACCGACGACCACGATGAAGAAACGGAGGGCTTCCTTGACCCATCGCTCAGTCGTCTGGGAGAGCGCCGCCGAGGTCGACGGGCTGAGGCCGAGGTAGAAGGCGAGCTCTCTGGCGAGCTCGTCGAGCACCAGCTCTCGGGCCTGTCCGACGGCTCTCCTTGCGTCCTCGACGCGGGAACTCCTGCGAGGATCGGAGGACGGCGAATGCCAGCTCATGGAATCGATTCTGGTCAAGGAGATGCGACCCGTCAAGATCGAAGACATCGTATTTTGCCGGCCGAGTGCCCGCCGGACCGACATCCAGGGCGCATCCGGCAGAAGGCGAAGGACGGATACCCCTCACTGCGAAAGGCGAAGGGGCAACGCACGAAAGATCTCGACAGGCGCGCCAGTTCTTGCGGTCCGCCACGGTCACGGAGCCGTTCCCGCCGCGGGACGGGCGCCGGTGCCGAGCGAGACGAAGAGCACGAGCCGGCCCTTCTCCTCGGCGCCATCCGGTTCGAAGAGCGTCGCGAGTCTGAGCCCCGGCTCCACGTCGGCCCGCGCGGCGATCGCGCGGGCCGCCTCTTCGAGCGCGGCATCGCCCACGGCCCGTGCCAGGACGAGGTGGCCCACCTCCGGCTGCTTCGCGGATGTGCCTCGGCGGAGCGTCAGAGCTTCGGAGAGTTCGGGCCTCGCCTTGTCGGCGGCGAGCGCCGGTTGACCCGAGGCTTCCCAAGCAAGATTGTCTGCGACAATGGTCCGGGGTTCACGAGCCGCGCATTCCTGACCTCGGCGGAGGAGCGAGGCGAAGTAATACACGATTACATGCCTGGCACGGCCTTCACTTCGCCGCTCAATGCTCGGCCCGCACCTCCCCCTGTCAACGCTTCGGTCCTGTCCTCACGGGCAGCTACGACCGCATGACTCGGGGCCAGAGTGGATCCGTTACCTCCTTCTCTGTAGGGCACTTTCCTCCCCAACGCCTTACCGGTTCTAACCGGCGCACCACGATTGCACGCCGGGCCCAGTCCTGGTTTGTCAGAAAGTCGCCTTTACCGAAAGATCCGTGCTGATCGTGAGAGTGCACGTCTGGGACGGGTTCGCTTCGCTACAGACGCCCGTTGTCCAATTGACGGTCGCGCTTGTCGCCGATAGGACGATTGGCGTATTAACTGCGAATGGAGCAGCGCATGTCTCATTTGCGCAATTCGATATGCCGGCTGGCGAGCTGCTCACCCTCTCAGAGCCATTGCCGGCAGCTGTCAGGGTCAGGGTCGCGTCCACGGTGTGGGGTTCGGTGTCCGAGGCTCCGCTGTCGTAGTTTGCGTCGCCCGCGTAGGTCGCCGTGATCGTCTTGCTGCCAGGCGTCGTGAACGTCAGGCTGCAAGTTCCGGTGGCCACCGTTGCCGTGCAGTCGCCCGTCGTGTTCGGTGCGCTCACCGTCACGTTACCCGTCGGGGTCGCGCCGCTCCCTGTCACCGTGAAGACGACCGTTACGCCTTGGTTTGTTGCCGACGGATCGGGGGTATCCGACGTGATCGTCACCGTCGCCGTCCCCTTGTTGACGGTGTGGGGCTCGGTGTCCGAGGCTCCGCTGTCGTAGTTCGCGTCACCCGCGTAGGTCGCCGTGATCGTCTTGCTGCCAGCCGTGGTGAACGTCAGGTTGCACGTCCCCGTGGACACTGTTGTCGTGCAGTCGCCCGTCGTGTTCGGTGCGCTCACTGTCACGTTTCCCGTCGGGGTTGCGCCACTCCCGGTCACCGTGAAGGCGACCTCAACGGCCTGGCCCAAGGCCGACGGATCCAGGGTGTCCGACGTGATCGTCACCGTCGCCGTGCCCTTGTTGACGGTGTGGCCCTCGGTGTCCGAGGCTCCGCTGTCGTAGTTCGTATCGCCTGCGTAGGTTGCCGTGATCGTCTTGCTGCCTGCCGTCGTGAACGTGAGGTTGCACGTCCCCGTGGCCACCGTCGCCGTGCAGTCCCCCGTCGTGTTCGGCGCGCTCACCGTCACGTTTCCCGTCGGGGTCGCGCCGCTTCCTGTCACCGTGAAGGCGACCGCAACGGCCTGGCCTACTGCCGACGGATCGGGGGTGTCCGACGTGATCGTCACCGTCGCCGCGCCCTTGCTGACGGTATGAGGCTCGGTGTCCGAGGCTCCGCCGTCGTAGTTCACGTCGCCTGCGTAGGTCGCGGTGATCGTCTTGCTGCCAGCCGTCGTGAACGTGAGGTTGCACGTCCCAGTGGCCACCGTTGTCGTGCAGTCTCCCGTCGTGTTCGGCGCACTCACCGTTACGTCACCCGTCGGGGTCGCGCCGCTCCCTGTCACCGTGATTGCGACCGCAACGGCCTGGCCCAATGCCGAAGGATCCACGGTGTCCGACGTGATCGTTACCGTTGCCGTGCCCTTGTTGACAGTGTGGCTCTCGGTGTCCGAGGCTCCGCTGTTGTAGTTCGCATCGCCCACGTAGGTCGCCGTGATCGTTTTGCTGCCTGCCGTCGTGAACGTCAGGTTGCACGTCCCCGTGGCCACCGTTGTCGTGCAGTCGCCCGTCGTGTTCGGTGCGCTCACTGTCACGTTACCCGTCGGGGTCGCGCCGCTCCCGGTCACCGTGAAGGCGACCGCAACGGCCTGGCCGAAGGCCGACGGATCCGGGGTGTCCGACGTGATCGTCACCGTCGCCGTGCCCTTGTTGACGGTGTGGGGCTCGGTGTCCGAGGCTCCGCTGTTGTAGTTCGTGTCTCCCGCATACGTCGCCGTGATCGTCTTGCTGCCAGCCGTCGTGAACGTCAGGTTGCACGTCCCCGCGGCCACCGTTGCCGTGCAGTCCCCTGTCGTGTTCGGTGCGCTCACCGTCACGTTGCCCGTCGGGGCCGCGCCGCTTCCTGTCACCGTGAAGGCGACCGCAACGGCCTGGCCTACTGCCGAAGGATCCGGGGTGTCCGACGTGATCGTCACCGTTGCCGTGCCCTTGTCGACGGTATGAGGCTCGGCGTCCGAGGCTCCGCTGTTGTAGTTCGTGTCTCCCGCATACGTCGCCGTGATCGTCTTGCTGCCAGCCGTCGTGAACGTCAGGTTGCACGTCCCCGCGGCCACCGTTGCCGTGCAGTCCCCTGTCGTGTTCGGTGCGCTCACCGTCACGTTGCCCGTCGGGGCCGCGCCGCTTCCTGTCACCGTGAAGGCGACCGCAACGGCCTGGCCTACTGCCGAAGGATCCGGGGTGTCCGACGTGATCGTCACCGTCGCCGTGCCCTTGTCGATCACTAAGGAGTACGCACGCGTCCCCGGGCACCCGTTCGAATCCGTGGCCGTTACGGTGAAGTTGAACGGCCCTGCGGTTGTTGGTGTCCCCGAGAGAACTCCAGTTGTCGCGAGGTTCATCCCAGTGGGCAGCGCTCCAAACGAGACCGTGTAGGTCACCGTACCGAATCCACCCGTATTCCCGAAGGTCACCGGCCCGTACGCGACGCCCGCGGTGCCGTTGGAGAGGCTCGCAGGCGTTACAGTCATCGCCGGGCAATCGACGGCGACAGCGACGGTGGCTGTCTTCGTGCCGCAGGATGGGGTCGTGTTCGAGGTCACGGTCAACGTGTAGGTCGTCGGGGAGGTCGGCGAGACCTTCACACCGGTGCCCGAGGTGACCGCGATGTTCCCGGGTGTGATGACGCCAGTGCCGTCCGTGAAGGTCGCCGTCAACGTCGACTCCTGGCCCTTCGTGATCGAGGGCGGGACTGCCGTAAAGGCCGTGATCTCCGGGTTCGGATTCACCACCACGGCCAGCGTCGCGGTCGCGGAGTCGCAGCCGTCGGCGGTCTGCTTGACCGTGTAGTTGCCGGAGGCGGTGACCGTCGCGTTCGGGATCGACGGATTCTGCTGCGTCGACGTGAAGTTGTTCGGCCCGGTCCAGGCGTAGGTCGCGCCCTCGAGGCCGCCGGTCACGTTGAGCTGGAGGGTATTGCCGGCGCAGATCGGGCCGTTGCTCGTTGGCGACAGGGGTCCGGGGTTCGCCTGTGAGATCGATGTAGCGTACGGTGCGTCCGTGATTCGGATATCTCCGTCACGCTGCGTGAACGTCGTGAGCTCGGTGACGGTGAAGTTCACCGTCTTCGTTCCGGTGTTGCTTTCCGTGGGGACGGAGACCCACGAGGGCCCCGTGAGCGACCACAGGCAGGCCTCCGCGCTCGGCGTCACCGTGACCGTCCCCGAGCCTCCGGCCTTGCAGAAAGTCTTCGGCTCCACCACGAGGTCGTACGCGCACCCCACAGTCTGCTTCAGGATGAAGCTCGTCGCGGCGGTCGTCGCGCCGTCGGGGACGATTTCCACCTTCCCTTCGCGATCTGCCCCGTCGTTCTGCGTCCACGAGTAGCTCACGGTCCCGGTTCCGGTCTGCTTGACGGGGTTGTTCACCGTCAGCCAGTCGGCATTCGCCGCGGCGGATCTCGGGGTCCAGCTGCAGGCCGTCCTGACCTGGAAGGTCGAGCTGTTCGCGGCCTTGCCGGTCGTGAGAGTCGGCGGAACGAGCTCGAAGGCGCAGTCCGAGATGGAGAGGGTGTAGGTCACCTCGGCCGAGCTGCATCCGGCCTCGTCCTTCGCCGTGATCTTCACGGTGGAATCGCCATTGGCCGTCGGCGTGCCGGAGAGGTACCACTTGTCCCCCTCCTTGGTCACCGCCAGGCCCGCGGGAAGGCCCGTCGCCGTGAAGCTGTAGGTGCGCCCGGCAGGGGTGGCCGTCAGCTCGACCTTGTACGGCGAGTTCTTCGTTCCGCCGGGGAGGGCCGTGGCGCTGGCTCCGACGGCCGTCGGCTTGATTCCCAGGGATGAGCAGGCCGTCAGTTCCGCGAGGAGGTACGCGCCGTCGCTCGTGCCGCGGCTGGCGTCGGGGCCGTCGTTGACGACACCGTAGGCGAGGAAGGGCTTGGCGACGGTCGCGGCGTCTGCGCCGGCGCGGGAGAGGATGGCGTAGCCCGACGTGGCGCCCACTTCACCAAGGACGCTTCCGATCTGGCAGAAGAAACGCTCCGGAAGCGTCACGAGGCCGTTCTGGACCTTGCTGGTTCCGCAGTCGACGGTCGGAAGAACGAGGGCCGCGCTTCCGTCCGCCTTCGTCACCTGCAAGTCGAGCTTCAGGGTCACCGGATCATTGCCCGGGTTGATGAGGGCGAGGTTCGAGCGGACCCAGGCGTCCTGCCGCAGCCCGAGGATCCTCAGCTCGGCCAGGTTCTTCAGGTCGCGCATCGGGACGGCCGGCAGGTAGATGCCGAAGCGGCCATAGAGCGCCGCCGTCGCGTCCTGCTCGGAGGAGGGGCCGTCCACGCGTGCGCCCGCCATCAGGGTGCCGGGGATGAAAGGTTGATTGTCGGCCCGGGAGAGAAGCCCCGCGCCGATGACGAGCTGCTCTGGGGCCTGCGGGGGAATCACGCTCCCCGTTCCGGCGCGTAGCGACTGGACCACTCCGAGGGACTTGACGCCCGGATCGATGGACGAACCGAGGATCGTCTGACCCTTGACGTTGTTCGTGAGGGAGGTCGTCCCCTTGGCCGCACCGGCCTGCCAGAAGTAGTCGAGCTTCGTCAGGGTCTGGGTGCCCGGCACCGCCAGCGCCGCATCGGCCAGGAAACGGGAGTTGCCCGCTCCCCAGGACGGGAACTCGAAGAGGACAGGGAAGACGAGCGAGTCTGTGGTCGCCGCTCCGGCGGGCTCTTCCTTCACCGGGAAGACCCACGAGCCGTCGCCCGACATGTTGTTGACCGGGGTGGCGTAGGCGGTGACCGGCCCGCCGCTCTTCCAGACGACCTTCGCGTAGGCGACTTCCGTGCCGTTGGCATAGGTGGGGGCCAGGATGCTCCACTGGGTCCAGCTCTTGATCGTCTGGTCGGCCAGCGTGGTCAGGAGGGTCCCAGTCCTGCCGTAGAACTCGATGCTCACGACCGCGTCCGGATCGTTCGGGTCCGGCTTGGCGACGGCCATGTTGCTGCGGTCGACGGAGGCGGCCGTGGATTGTGTCGTCCCTCGCAGGCCGATGAGCCAGGCCACCTTGGCCTGGCCGGCCTCGCCGCCGAGAAGCTCGTCGCGGGAAACGCCCCGGTAGGCGAGACCCGCCCGCCCGGACATTCGATAGATGCTCTGGGCGCCTGCCGGCGTGGTCGTCCGCGCGGCGACCCCGACGAGCCGCTTGTCACTCTCGCTCGCGAGGCCCCGGAAGGTGACCTTCAGCGGGCCGACCGCTCCCGCCTGGCTCGGGTTCGTCTCTCGCAGGGCCTCGATGAGGCCGTTGATGACGAACTGCCGCCCGGCTCCGACGATCTCGTTCTGGGTGAGGCCGCCCCACTTCAGCTCGGCTTCGACGGTCCCGGCCGTGCCGTTGACGAGGGTCAGCTCGGTTTCGAAGAAGGCCGGGGGGACGCCGGCGAATTCCAGCGCGACCGGGACGTACCGCACGGCCTCGAAGGCCGTCGTCGCGGGCGCGGGAACGCCCTTCACGGGGGTGATCTCGGCGATGAGTGCCCACTTGTCCGGGTCGGTGCTCACGCGCGCTTCTGCCAGCACCTTTGTGACGTCTCCCGCCGCGGGGAGGGCAAAGGCGCAGTCTTCGCCGGCGCGCTTCTCGCAGTTGTTGACGACGACCTGCTCGCCAGCTTTCAGGTAGGACCAGCGGACGTCCTTCCTGTCGCTCGAGTTGAACTTCGGCTTGAGCCAGGTCGTCTTGCGCGTGCTCCCGCCCCAGAGGAGCGAGTACCGCTTCTTCGTGGACGCGGGGATCGAGTACTGCCCCGGCCCGTCCATCCGGACGAGATCGGGGTACGGGGCCACGCGGTCGAGCGTGATGGTTCCGGTAGCATTCGCCGAGACCGCCAACCAAACCCGGGACGGAGTAGTCCACCTTCACGCTTCCGGCGGCGTCCGCCGCCGTCGCGCTCCAAAAGCGCAGCTTCAGCTCTCTACCCTGCGTGCCGGCAGGCAAGAGCTTCTCGTAGGTCGTGTTCCCGAGGGCCGTCACGGTCCAGGTGGCATTGGAGAGGTCGAAGCGCCCGGGCGTCACTTCAGAGAGGACGATGGCGACCTCGTCTCCCGGCAGATAGGGCTTCTCGGGGGCAGTCACGCTGGCCGTCACTGTGCAGCCCGTCGAGATGGCTGCGATCCTCCCCGTGGCGCTCGCGCTGGCTCCGCCTTGGGGAGTCACCATCACCGTGACCGCTTTCTCGGGGACGCAGTCCTTCGTCGTCGGGGTTGTGTTCACAACGATCGGGGCGGTCGCCGCGCCGGAAGGAAGGGTGACGTTGGACGCCGTCGGCGAGAAGTCGTCCGTGGTGGTGTCGGAATTGCCCGGCGCGGCCGTCCACGCCAGGGACTGCGCCCCAACGAGGTAGGTGCCCGAGCGTGTGGCCGTGAAAGTCATCGCCTGACCAGGAGGCAGGGCCGCTGCCGGCGCCACGACGCCGTAGGTGCAGTTCGTCGAGGAAGCGATGAGCTGCTGGGCCTCGGGAGTGGTCAGGGCCGCGTCGGTGTTGGTGAGCTTGACCGAGAAGGTCCGCTGCGGCGCGCAGCCGTTGACGGCGATGATCGGGATGGAGACCTTCGCCGTGGCGCTACCGGACGCCATCGTGACGGTGCCGGGTCCGGCGGTGTAGTCCCGCCCCGTCTGGGCCGACCCGTCGGCGGACTGCGTCGAGTACCTGACGACGAAGTCGCCAGCCGGGTTCGTGCGCGTGACGGTGAAAGTCGCGGTCTGGCCGCCGGAGACGGCCCCCGTGCTGTCGGCCTTGATTGCGAGGGTCTGATCAGGGATTTCGAGTACGAGCGTCTGGTGGCGCGCCGTTCCGAAGACGATCGTCGTGGAGCTCATCGCACCCGTAGCCAGGTCGATCGCGTAGAGACGCTCGGAGGTCTCTCCGGTGCTTCGACCCAAGAGGTAGCCGCGGCCGCTGCCACCCACCGGCGCGAGCAGGACGGGCTGGAGTGACGGCGAGGCCGAGAAGTCAAAGCCCGCATTCTGGGCCGTCGGGGTAAGGGCTCCCTTGCTGGCGCCCTTCACGAGGCCGGTGACGACGTAAGTGGGCGTGCTGCCTGCCTTCGAGACGACGAGGAGCATTCGACCCGGGTCGTACGGGTCGAAGGCGGGGATGAGGACGTCGCCGGACGACTTCGGAATCGTGGCGACAGGAGCATCCCAGGTCTTCGTCTTGGAGTCGAGGTATCGGACCTCGTAGCTGCCGCCGTTGACGCCTACGACCCAGAAGGCGCCGTCCGAGCCGGTCGAAACCGCTGCAATGAAATGGAAGCTCGGTGGATTGGGGATGCTGTCGAGACTGGAGAACCGGTTCCCCGGCGCTCCTGGCAAATAGAGGAGAGAGTTGGTCGTCGTTGCGTCTCCGAAGACGACGGTACCGCGCAGGAGATCGGGCGATATAGTGATGCCCGCGCCGAGAGCTCCGAAGGTGTCGGCCGGGAGGGACGCACCGGTCTTCACGAGCGCAGAGCGGACGGTCGGGATTCCGCCCTCGACCCCGACCTCGAGAAGGGCGATGGCGCTCTTCGAGGACGAATCCAGGGCGAGGAGGTATCGGCCCTCGCGCGTCGGAGTGGCCGAGAGGACCGCCGATCGCGTCCCTCCGGCAACGTAGTTCCCGGACGCGTCGAGGAAGCCGCCGGCCTGAAGGGCAGACTTCGCTTCGTCCGAGAATCCGACCAGGCTGTCAGCTGACTCGCCCACGAAGGCGTAGCGGAGACTGGGAACCAACCTCAGGCCGTAGGGATTCGGTAAACCCGGAAACTGCCACCCCGCCGCGAAGCCAGCGGGGAACGCCCCTGCCGCCGGCGGCAATGGCTGGCTTTGCGCGTCGAAGGAGACGGTGTAGGAAGTCGATGTCGGACTCGCCAACGAAGGCGTGTGCAGCCTGATCGCCTGCCCCTCGACCGTCGCCGACATGAGCAGGACGGCAGACGCAATGAGGCCAAGCCACGCAACTCGGACACACCTCGACACGAACCCAACGATCCGGGACACTCGGTCGTTTCGTACCATACTCACCCCTCGCAGGCGTCCGACCAGGCACACTCCGGTTCGCCGTCCGAATAGCTCAAGCCGCCGCGTCGAGCAAGGCTCTCACTTCGCCCTTTATCCCGTCAACAAGAACTTGCAGTCTCAGGAAGACCGCAGAAGAAGGGCCGGGTCCCCGAAGGAACCCGGCCCCGATCTCACGAAACAGATCCAGGGTCAGGAGATGTCGTAGGCGAACTTCCCCTCTTCGCCGACGCGGACGTGGACCTTCGAGATCGTCCCCCCCTCGGCCATACGGGCGAGGAACTCGCCCGAGAGGTCGGGAAGGACGGTCTTCGTGAGGATCGAGTCGACGTTGCGGGCGCCGCTCTCGACCTCCTTGCACCGGCTGCCGATCTCGTTGATGACGGCCTCGTCGTAGCTGAACGTGGCGCCGTGGTTCTCCATGAGGCGCTTGCCGACCCGGCCGAGCTGGAGCTTGATGATGAGCTTCATCACGGCCTCCGAGATCGGGTAGTACGGGACGATCGACATGCGCCCGAGGAAGGCCGGCTTGAAGATCTTGTCGAGGCCCGGCTTGATCGTCTCGACGATCTTCGCGGGCGTCGGGGCCGTCTCCGGGTCGGCGCACATCTTCATCATCGCGTCCGACTCGGCGTTCGTCGTCAGGAGGATGACGCAGTTCTTGAAGTCGATCTCGCGCCCCTCGCCGTCCTCCATCTGGCCCTTGTCGAAGACCTGGTAGAAGAGCTCGAGGACGTCGGGGTGCGCCTTCTCGACCTCGTCGAGGAGGACTACTGAATAGGGTTTGCGCCGCACGGCCTCGGTGAGGACGCCACCCTCGCCGTAGCCGACGTAGCCCGGAGGCGAGCCCTTCAGCGACGAGACGGTGTGGGCTTCCTGGAACTCGGACATGTTGATCGTGACCATGTTCCGCTCGCCGCCGTAGAGGGTCTCGGCAAGGGCGATGGCCGTCTCCGTCTTGCCGACGCCGGACGTCCCGACGAGCATGAAGACGGCGATCGGCTTGCGCGGATCGGTGAGGCCGGCGCGCGACGTCTGGATCTTCTGCGCGATCGCGGCGAGGGCGTGATCCTGGCCGACGACCCGCTCGCCGAGAAGCTGCGCGAGGTTTCTCACCGTCTCGATCTCGTCGGCCTGCATCCGACCGACGGGAATGCCGGTCCAGCCCGCGATGATCTCCGCCACGGCCTGCGCGTTGACGTGCGGCTGCATCATCGGGGTGTCGCCCTGGATGGCCACGAGCTCGGCATTGAGGCAGGCCATCTCGGCCCGGAGCACCTCGAAGTCGGGGTTCGCAGTGCCTCCAACCGCGGCCTCGAGCTTGCCCCGGACCTCCTTGATCCGGTTGACGGTCTCGATCTCCTTCTTGCACTGCTCGTCGAGGACGGCGAGCCGCGCCTCGGACTCGGCCTTGGCGGCCTTCGATTTCTCGATCCGCTCGGAGTGGTCCGCGCCGACGGCCGCCTCGCGCTCGAGCGCCTCGATCTCTGCCGTCAGCTGGTCGATCCGGCGCCGGCAGTCCTCGATCGGGGCGGGCGTCGCCGCCTGGCTGATGTTGACCTTCGCGCACGCCGTGTCGAGGACGGAGACGCACTTGTCGGGAAGCTGGCGGCCCGAGATGTAGCGGTGGGAGAGCCTGACGGACGACTCGACCGCCTCGTCGAGGATGCGCAGACCGCCGTGGTGCTTCTCGAGGTTCTTCGCCAGCGCCCGCATCATGACAATGGCGATCTCCTCGGTCGGTTCCTCGACCTTGACGACCTGGAAGCGGCGCGCGAGGGCGGCGTCCTTCTCGAAGTACTTCTTGTACTCGGCCCAGGTCGTCGCGGCGATCGTCCGGAGCTCGCCGCGCGCGAGCGCCGGCTTGAGGAGGTTGGCGGCGTCGTTCTGCCCCGCCGATCCGCCGGCACCGATCATCGTGTGCGCCTCGTCGATGAAGATGATGATCGGCGGCTGGGCGGCCTTGACCTCGTCGATGACCTGCTTGAGCCTGTTCTCGAACTCACCCTTGATGCCGGCACCGGCCTGCAGGAGCCCGAGGTCGAGCGTCCGGACGACGACGTTCTTCAGCGGTCCCGGGACGTCGCCCTGGACGATCCGCTGGGCAAAGCCCTCGACGACGGCCGTCTTGCCGACGCCCGCCTCGCCGGTGAGGATCGGGTTGTTCTGGCGGCGGCGGGTCAGGATGTCGATGACCTGCCGGATCTCGAAGTCGCGCCCGAGGATCGGGTCGATCTTCCCCGCGCGCGCTTTCGCCGTGAGGTCTTCCGTGTAGAGGTCGAGCGCCTTCGTCTTTCCCGGAACGCCCATCGCAACGTCGGGGCCGCCGGCGACCCCGGGGGCGGACGCGAGGGCCTGGGCTTCACGATCCTCCACGGAACCCTTCACGACGTCGGCGAACGTCTTCGTCAGCTGCTCGACGGAGATGCCGGCCAGGTCCTTCGAGATCTCGCGCGTCAGGCGGGAGAGGTCGTCGTCCGTGAGGAGGACGAGGAGGAGATGCCCCGACCGCACCCTCGACGCGCCGTACTCGATGGAGGCGACGACCCACGCCTTCTCGATGAGGCGCGGGAGCCGCGGCGAGAGGGCGGGCGTCCGCGCGTTTCCCGTCTTCAGCCGGTCGAGGGCGCGCGTCACGTCCCTGGCGAAGCGGGACGCGTCGATCTCGAAGCGTCGCAGGATCTTGAGGAAGTCGGTGTCGGGCGCCTCCAGGATCTTCAGCAGGACGTGCTCGACCTCGACGTCGTAGTTCGTCCGGGAGAGGCAGAGCCCCGCCGCTCCCTCGAGAGCCTGACGGCAGGTGTCGTTGAGTCGACCGATCAGGGACTTCAGGTTCACGCTCATCTTGTCGTCCTCTCGCGAGCCGGATTTCCTCAATTATCGACCGGAAGGACGACCTCGTCGGCGTCTCTCCGGGGCGTTTCGCTGGTGACCCACGTCGTCCACCCGAGCATCGGGGGAAGAGCTGATCTGGAGTCCAGGGAGCAGGGGGGGACGTCCTCCTTCCGGAGGACGAGCTGGATGTCGTAGTCGAACTCGAGGCCGGCCAGGTACCTCGTGAGGTCGGTGACGGGCTTCCAGGCCGGTCCGACGGGGAGGAAGGAAACGAACTGCGCCAGCTTGAGCGGGCCCAGCCTCACCCGGAACTTCGACTGGGACACGAAAACCGATGAACCCGCCACCATCGTCCGGCCGAGCTCGGAGTTCGCCTGCCCGAGGGTGGTGACGTTCTCCGGCTCGAGCGGGAACCACTGCCCCTGGAACTGGACGATCTCCGCGGGGACCCGGAAGTAGTCGCGCAGGATCGAGGCGATCGCCCCGGCAGAGTGCGGCTTCTGGGCGACGAGCCCGGTGTAGAGGAGGAGCGCCTGGTCGTGGACGGCCATCCGGCCGCGAAGCCCCGGCGTCCCCATGCCGATGAGGTCGAAGAGGTACTCGGTGAAGGCGTCCTCGAGCTGCCTCTCGTAGGCGATCGGGAAGCGGTACTTCTCCCAGGCCCGGTAGAAAAGGGAGGCGAACCGGTGGTTGAAGAGGTCGAGGAAGGACCAGAGCGCGGTGTCCTTGTGGGAGATCCGCTCGCGGACGAGCTCGGTGTAGGGGTGAGGGAGGACCCCCTGCGGTCCCGTCAGCCCGATGAAATTGACCGTCATCTCGGGCGGCAGAGCCTCCTGTCCGGAGGGCGGCGCCTTCAGGTCGACGATCTCGCTCGGGGGGAAGGAAAGCGACGGGTGAGAGCGGATGCGGACGATCTCGTTCCCGGGCCTCACGGATCGCCCGATTCCTTCCTTGCCGGGCGACATCCGCTCCAGGAGCCGCACCGCCTGAAAGAAGGAGAAGCGGTACGGCTCGGAGTAGAGGAGGTTCTTCATTCCGCGCTCAGAGGACGATCTGCTCCCCGGCCCGAGGCGACCAGCGGCGAATGACCCCTTCCCGCTGGCGACTCGTCAGGACGAGCTGGCTGAAGGAGTTCACGGAGCAGTAGAGACCCAGGAAGCGCTCGAGGACCTGGGCGAAGAGGAACGCCCCCGTTCCGACGAACTGCTGCTCGTCGAGCTCGAGCGTCACCTCGATGCCCCTCACGAAGCTCGGCTGCAGGACTCCGATCGAGCGCAGGACCCGCCGCGAGCCGACTTTCGTGATCCCCGCGATCTGCTGCCGGGTGACGGATGAGTCGGAGAAGTCGTAGAGGCGGAGGATCTCCTGGAGCGCCTCCGGCCCCTGGCCGTCCGCCCGTTCCACGAGGGAGAGGAGGTTGAGCGAGAGGTGGGACAGAAGCCGCCACTGCAGGCCCCTGCGAAGCGGGGGCCGGACGGTGGGCGTGGGGCGTCTCAGACAACGGATCCCGGAGAAGACACCCGCTCCCTCGAGCTGAAAATCGGCCTCTCCCCCTTCGAAGGGGAGACGCGACGGGAGATCGCGATTCGTGCAGACGACCTCGACCGTGAGGGTGTCCGCCTCCGGCTGGACGGGGTTGAAGCCGAGGTCGACGAGCGAGAGGTAGGCGTCGGTCCCGTCGTCGTCCTTGCGCGCGGAGGGCCGCCGGCTCATGTACCAGAAGGCGGGCGCCTGCCCCTTCTCGAAGCCGTGGCGGTACGAGTAGAAGGGCTCGTAGGTCGTGACCTTGTCGCTCCCCTTTGAGACGCTCGTGACCCCGTCGACCGAATAGACCTCCGTGACGTCCTGCCGCCTCACGTCGGGAACGACGCGGTACTCGGGCTGCAGGTGGGTCAGGCGGATCGGCTCGGCGATCTGCCGGAAGAGGTTCGCGACGGGCGTGCAGTTGAGCCGGAAGGTCTGAGCGGAGACGCTTCTCTCGAGAGGGAAGTCGCGATTGAAGTAGAGGAGGATCTCGAGGCCGTCGTCGAAGTCCTCCCGCGCCGCCTGTTCGAGTCCCTTCACGTCGAAGAAGAAGAACTTCTCGGGGAAGGCGAAGTACTCGGCGAGGAGCCGGTACCCGAGGAACGAGCGGTCGGTGTAGGGCAGGAGGCCCTCGTCACGCTCGAAGCCGACGGCGCTCACGACCGACATCGGGAGCTTCACCGGTGACGGAACGTCGCGGGGGCCACCCGGGCGAAGCTCGACGGCGACGAGGTGGTTGTGGATCAGCTCGTGGAGAGCGTAGACGACCTTCCCTTCGCCCTGGAGGTAGAACCGCAGGGACTCGAGGTGCTTCTCCTCGGACTCGGAGACCTTCTCCTTGAGCTCCCGCAGCGGCGACCCTCCGAACGTCTTCAGCTCGAGCCGCAGGACCGTCCTCACTCCTTCCTCGGGCCCGACGCCCGGAATCGGGAGCTCGAAGCGCGCCTGTCGCATCTCGATCGGCCAGAGGTGAACCGGGTAGGCCGTGCGGAACCGGCAGGACGTGCCCGCGACGGAACGGGAGTAGAGCATCGCCCCACGGGAGATCCTCTGTCCCGACTGGAGGCTGACCTGCGACGGATCGAGGACGAACTGCACGATCGACATCGACGGGATCGGGGCGAGGAGGTGCGGGTAGAGGACGTTGAGGAACGACTCGGTGATCTCGGGAAACTCGTCGTCGACCTTCAGGTGGACGCGAGAGGCGAGGAACGCGAACGCCTCGATGAGACGCTCGACGTGCGGGTCCTCGCACGTTTCCGGCTCGAGCAGGAGGCGGCTCGCGATCTTCGGGTACTTCTCGGCGAACTCGGCCCCCAGCTGCCGGATGAAGGAGAGCTCGCGTTCGTAGTATCCGAGGAGCTCGTCGCGCATCACTCCCCCTTCACGTGGAACTCGCCGCTCCCGATCTGGACCAGGGTGTCGAACGAGACGGGTTCGGGGGCCGGGTCGACCTTCAGCCGCCCGTCGATCCGGAACTTCAGGGCGAGGCCGGCCCCCGGCTCGGCGTCGACCGTCACCACGACGCCTTCCAGCCGCGGCTCGAAGGTCTCGAGGACCCGCTCGACGGAGCGGCGCAGCTTCGCCTTGTCACCGAGGTTCCTGCCCGACAGGGTCGTCATGTCGGGAAGGCCGTAGACGGCGACGGACGACCAGACCTCCTTCAGCTCGGGAGGGACGACCGCGGTGGCGCGCGTGTTGAAAAGCCACTCGAGGTCCCGCCGGACGGACTGCTTGAGGATCCGGAGATTCTTCACCCGCGAGGCGGGCGCCTCGCGCGAGTATTCCGGCTCGTAGTCGATCAGCCGGTCGAGGACCGACGGGCGGACACGGATCTCGTTGTCGAACCGCGACATCTCGGGAGAGCTCCTGGGGCGAACCGGCGGCGGAAGGAAAAGGCCGGGCGGCGAAGGACGCCGCCCGGCCGCGAGCGTCTACTTGCGGGCCGAGGACGGCAGGTCGGCCACGAGGCGGAGCGAAACCTGAAGCTCGTCGAGCTGGAAATGAGGCCTCAGGAACGCGACGGCACGGTAGGCGCCGGGCTTGCCGGGAATCTCGGCGACGTCGATCTTCGCTTCCCGGAGGGGGTACTTGGCCTTCGACTCCTGGGAGGCGTTGTCGTCGGGAGTGACGTAGTTGGAGATCCACTGGTTGAGGAACGTCTCGCAATCCTTGCGCGACATGAAGCTGCCGACTTTGTCGCGCATCATCGCCTTGAGGTAGTGGGCGAACCGGGAGACCGCGAAGATGTTGGGCAGCATCGTGGAGAGCCGCGCGTTCGCGTTCGCCGACTCGAGGTCGTACTTCTTGGCCTTCTGGCACGACTGCGCGCCGAAGAACGCCGCGTAGTCCGTGTTCTTGCAGTGGACGAGGGGCATGAAGCCGAGGTCGGAGAGCTCCTTCTCGCGCCGGTCGGTGATTGCGATCTCCGTCGGGCACTTCAGGGCGACGTCTCCCTCGTCGGTCTGGAACGTGTGGACCGGGAGGCCCTGCACGAGACCGCCCCCCTCGACGCCCCGGACGGCGACGCACCAGCCGTACATCGCGAACGCCTCGGTCAGGCGGGTGCCGAACGAGTAGGCCGCGTTGCCCCAGAGGTACTTGTTGTGGTCCTTCCCGTCGACGTCCTCCTCGAAGTTGAACGTCTCGGTGGGAATGGTCTCCTTGCCGTAGGGGAGCCGCATGAGCGTGCGCGGCATCGTGAGACCGACGTAGCGCGAGTCTTCGGAGTCGCGGAAGGAGCGCCACTTGGCGTACTCGGTCCGGTCGAAGATCTTCGCGAGGTCGCGGACCTCGGTCATCTCCTGGAAGCTCTCCCAGCCGAAGAGCTGGGGCGCCGTGGCCGCGATGAACGGGGCATTCGCCGCCGCCGCGACCTGGGCCATCTTCTCGAGAAGGAGCTGGTCCTGGGGGTGGTTCGAGAAGTAGTAGTCGCCGATGAGCGCGCCGAACGGCTGGCCGCCGAACGTGCCGTACTCTTCCTCGTAGACCTTCTTGAAGACGGCGGACTGGTCGAACTCCGCGGCCCTCTCGAGGTCCTTCAGGAGGTCCTTCTTCGAGACGTTGAGGACGCGGATCTTGAGCATCACCGACGTCTCGCTCTCGAAGACGAGGTGGTGCAGTCCCCGCCACGACCCCTCGAGGCGCTGGTAGGGCTCGGCGTGCATGATCTCGTTCAGCTGCGCCGACAGGAGCCGGTCGATCTCGGCGATACGGGCCTGGATCGACGCCTCGAGGTCGCGGCCCATGACCACCTGACCCTGCATCGCCTGCTGGACGAACTCGGCGATCATGTCCTTGGCCGCCTGAGTCTGGCTCTCGTGCTGGACCATCCGGCCCTCTTCGAGAATCTTGCTCAGGAGGTCGACTTCACCCGTCTGCTCGCGGACGATCGATTCGGCCTTGCCTCTCTCTGCGGCATTACTCATTGCCGTCCCCCGTCTTCGGCCCCTCGGGCGAGAGACCGAGCGCGCTGGCCAGCTGCTGCTGGCTTCCCGCGTTCTGGAGGACGTCGTTCAGCATCTTCTCGAGCTTCTCGTTGCCATCGGCCTTCGAGAGGAGATCGGACAACCGCTGGCGCGCCTCGACGAGCCTCCGGAGAGGATCGACCTGCTGGACGACCTTGTCCGGCTCGAAGTCGTCGAGGCTGTTGAACTTCAGGTCGACGCCGATCTTCGAGCCGTCGCCGGCCATCTTGTTCTCGACGGCCATCGCGACGCGCGGCGCCATGCCGGAGAGGACCTGGTCGAAATTGTCCCGGTCGATCTCGGTGATCTTCCGGTCTTTCATGCGCGGGAGGGGCGTATCGGGCTGACCCGAGAAGTCGCCGAGGACCCCGACGACGAACGGGAGCTCCTTCAGCTCGATGGCTCCCCCGATCTCCACGTCGTAGGTGATCTGGACCCTTGGGGGCCGGACCCTCTTGAGTTTCTGCTGGACGCTTTCCTTCTTCACCATGAGCTTTCCTCCCTGACGGCTTTCGGTCTCGGTCCTTATGCCTTCTCTTGTGACATCACTCGGATTGCTGGCGGATCCCCAGAGTCTCCTTGATCCCGCCGAGGACGGTTGTGTCCTTGATCACTTCGGCGAGCCAGGTCTCGAGCGGCATCTGGCCCCACGTGATCGCGCGCTGAACCAGGTAAGAGACGGGGCTGTGCGGCTCGGTCTGCCGGAAGAACTCCGCGACCTCGCCGAGCCGGGCGAGCGCTTCGCCCCGGCCCCGGATGGGCCCGGACGAGCCCGTGACCCGGTACACGACCGCACCTCCGTCCTGCCCGTCCGCGTCCCCGTTCTCGGCCCCGGCGCCGCCCCCGGTCAGTGCGTCCGGCTCGAGAGCCCGCTTTTCCTTGAGGATGGCATCGACGACGCGACGGACCTCCTCGATCGACTTCTTCAGCTCGCTGAGGCCCGGAGTCTGCCGTCCGAACTTCTCGTCCATCACCCGGTCGAGCCCCTGGAACTCGTCCCAGGCCTGCGCGAGAGCCTTCGAGGCGCCCTCGTAGTACGCCTTCGGCGTCGAGGCCTTCGCCTTCCGGAAGTCCTCGCCGCTCGTCTTGTTCTCCTCGACCGCCTGCCGCTTCAGCTCGGAGAGGCGGGTCTGCGCCTCGCCGTCGAGCGGGCCAGTGACCGTCTCGGGAATGTCGTAAGGCCTCGACTCGCTCCACTCGAGCCACGAGAAGTTCATCCCCGGCGCCCGCGTCAGAGGCGCCTTCCGCAACGAGAGGGCGACCTGGCGGTCGAAGAACGAGAGGACGTTCGCGCGGCCCTCCATGTCCCCTTCGTCGATCTCCGGATAGCACGTATCCCAGAACTGCTCGTGGAGGCCCCTCATCAGCTTCAGGCCGTCGCGCAGCCCCGCGAAGCCGTGAAGCATCGTGATCCCTTCCGCGAGCCAGGCGCCGACCTGCAGGTCCTTCGTCTTCGTGAGGAGGGCGTCGGTCGAGAGAGCGACGGCTTCGTCCCAGTCGGCGACCTTCAGCTCCCGCTTCCAGTCTCCCTGCTCGAGGACGTCGTCGGCCCGGCGCGCCTCGCGGATCTCGTCGAACAGACCGGAGTACTGAAGGCTCTCGCCCGACGGCCGGTCTTCCGAGACCCGTGCGAGGAGCCGATCGAAGTCGAGGAGAGGGGCCTCCGACGACATCTATAAGCCTCCCAAAGGATGATGAAGTGATGTTACTGTAACCGACTCAGAAGCCCCTGTCATCCCGTAACGACCCGTTTCCCGCGACAGCCTGGTGCTGCCCGGGACCTGGAATGAGGAGGACCCCCCATGCCGACGCCCAAGGAACTTCTCGACGCCGGGGACCTGAACGCCGCGATCGAGGCCCTGACCCGGGAGGTCCGCGAGGCTCCCGCGGACCAGCACAAGCGGACTTTTCTCTTCGAGCTGCTCGCCTTCGCCGGCGACTGGGACCGCGCCGAGAAGCAGGTCACCGCCGTCGCCGGAGCCGACGCCCAGTCTCAGATGGCGACCGGGGTCTACAGGGGCCTTCTCCAGGCTGAACGGGACCGGGCACGGGTCTTCGCCGGGAAGGCGCGGCCCCACTTCCTCCGGGCGGTTCCTTCGTACGTCGAGAAGAGCCTCGCCGCGATCGGCCAGATCAGCGAGGGGAGCTTCTCCGCGGCCCGGGCCCTCCTCGACGAGGCCGAGGAGGAGCGCCCTCCGCTATCCGGCAAGCGCGGCGACGAGGCATTCGGCGACCTTCGCGACTTCGACGACGTCCTCAGCGGCGTGGTCGAAATGGTCTTCCAGGGGAAATACACCTGGTTCCCGCTTGAGCAGGCGAAGAGCCTCGAGCCGAACCCGCCGAAGAAGCTCCGGGATCTGATCTGGCCCGGAGCGCACATCACGGCAGACGACGGCACGAGCGGCGACGTCTTCCTGTTCGCCCTCTACCCCGGGTCGTCCTCGCACGCAGACAACCTCGTGAAGCTGGGACGCATGACCGACTGGAAGAGCCTCTCCGACGACCTTCAGGCCGGCCTTGGCCTCCGTTCCTTCCTGGTCGACGACGCGGACGTCAGCATCTTCGAGCTCGGCCCGGTCGACTTCGACTCGCGCGAAGACCTCCCGAGCTGAACCTGATTCCTGGCGCTTGCCTGGCCCTTCCCTGACACGACGGGACGGGCCAGGCTCGTCGTCCGGGGACCTGGGTCGAGACGCGCCGAAGAGGGATCGGCCTCCCTCGCGGGAGGCCGATCCGTTTTAGGGGGACTGCTTGCGAGGACGCCCTAGACCTTTTCGTTCTTCTTGAGATCCCAGCCCGCCGGGATCGGCCCGTCGAGGGTGCCGTCCTTCTTCTGCTCCCTGTACTCGAACTCGATCTTCGAGAAGTTGAGGGCGATGCTCTCAACCGGGTCTTCGCCGCCCCCCCCGCCGCCCGTCGAGTACGAGGAGACGAGAATGTCGGAGAACTTGATCTTCATGTACTCCTGCTGCTGTTCACCCGCCTTTCGGGCGACGAACACGGCCGAGGCGATGTGCTTGCCGTTGGCGCAGTGCAGGAGCAGCTTCGGGGTCGCCTTGCACATGCGCATCTGGAAGGTGAAGTCCTGCATCGCGACCTTGCCGGAACCGCCTCCCCCACCGTAGGCCATCGACCCGGACTGCGACGCGCCGAAGCTCCAGCCCAGGACGTCGATCTCACCGGTGTGCTTCGAGTCCTTACTTTCGCCTTCGATCCCATCGATCTTCAGAAAAAAGTCTACAGCCATGATTTGCTTCCTCCTTCGTTTTTTGGCAGCTTCCGATCTATAAGGTAGGGATCGCCAGCTGGGAATTCAAGGGTCTTCGTGCTCCTATCGACATCAGTGTGACCGCGGGCACCGTCAGGCCTCCGGCTTCCCGGATCGCAGGAAGCCCGCCAGCGAGGAATCCCAGCCGGCGGGGAGAATCCTGGCCTCCGGCTCGGCGGGGCTCTCCCCTCCGCTGTCCGTCGAAGGCGTCTCTGCGGCCGGGGCTTCCCCGGACGGAGCCTCCCCGGCCGGGGTCGCAACGGCCGGGGCTGCAATGGCCGGGGCGGTCTCCTCGACGAACTCGTAGTCCGAGCAGGTCGGGTGAAGGAGAAGGAAGTCCTCGGCCCGAAGGTCCCGGAAGAGCAGCACCGCCCGCGACCGGCCACCCGATCGGCAGACGAGGGTCCCCGACGGGCCGCGGTGCCCGAGAGCGCCTTCCTGTTCGAGCCAGGACAGCCAGATCTGGACCTGGAGCTCGGCCGGCAGCAGGTTTCCGAGCGGGATGCGGACGGCTCCGGCTCCGTCTCCAGGCGCGTGCCCGCAGGCCTTCTTCAAGCGGGTCAGGAAGCGCGGCCACTCGGCAACGACGTCCGTCCCGAGGAGCGACTCGGCGAAGTCACCGACGGTGACACCCTTCGCCTCCTTCTCGACCCCTTCGACGATCTTCGCGGGCCTCGAAACGGGTATCTCGATTCGAGCTCCCCGAAAGCTCTCGTAGAACGACGCGACCGTCCGCCCGAAGAGGAAGTTGCGGCGAATGTAATCCGCCCTCTGCTCGTAGACCGAGAGGCCGGACAGCGCGACGAAGGGGTCGGATACGGGTCTTCCCTGCGGCAGGACCGAAAAGATCATGAAGGGGAACTGCCGGAGGCCTCCCTCGTCGTGGCTCCCCCAGAGCGCTCCCGCGACCGAACGCTTCCCCCCTGGAAGCGCGAAGAGGAAGGTGTGGAAGGGAATCTGGGTTCCCTTGTACTCCTCGAGCATGGACCAGCGGCGGCTGAAGCCGTTTCCGAGCCAGTCCCGGAAGTCCTTGGCTCCCTCCTCGGTGAGGCCGGAGGAGATGAAGTCCTTGTAGATCGGGAGCTTTCCATAGAGGTGGAGTGCGTACGTTTCCATCTTCGGAGGCCCGTCAGCCCCGGAGAGGCCGTCCTTCAGCTTCGAGAAGAGATTCCACGCTGCCACTCGATCACCTCGTTCTTCAGCTTCGGATCGCGGAGAGACCGTGGGAGACAGGCGGCCCGGCCTCCCACGGGAAGGACCTCAGTTTGGAAGGATCGGGGGCATCGGCTCCTCGAAGACGAGCTCGAAGAGCCCCTCGAGCGGCTCGTTCCGCTGGAGGGCATTGGGAATGACGACGCGGATCGTCCAGGTTCTCTCCCTCTCGAGCCGCTGCTCGATGTCCTCGAGGTCGTCGCGGAAGTCCCGCGGCTCGCTCGCGACCCGGACGAAGTAGAAGAACTTCAGCTGACCACCAAAGACCTCGAGGCTGCCAGTCCAGCCGTTCTTCGACTCCTCGTCCCGGCCCGTGATCACCGTGGGGGCGTCGATCGGTCCGAGAATCCAGACGTAAGGACTCGGCTGTTTTCCGGTCTTGAAGTCGGTCGAGGGCCTCACGACGACCGAGCGGTCGAAGAGGAAGAGCGAGTTGACCCGGTCACCCATGAAGCGTTTCCCCGGGCTCGGCGTGAACGGGACCGGACGGATCTCGACCTTGTGCTGCTTGTTGACGGACGTGCTCCGGTTGCTGCCGAAGAGGAAGCGCTGCCATCCCCGGCCGACTGCGAGGAGCCCCCGGCTCTCGCCGGTGAAGTCGAACTGCGGTTCCCCACCCCAGAGGATCGGGTCGAGCGCGAACTCGTCAGCCAGCGAACCGACGTCGGTCAGGACGCCGGTGAAGTGGGTCTGCCCTATCGAGGAGAGATCCAGCCGGAGCGTCGCGTTGTTCGCCGAGCCGGCCGGCTTGAGGGAGGTGCCGGCCGCGTAGGCGACGCGTTCCTGCCGGAGCTGGCTCTCGCGGACGAACGGGAACTGGCCCATGCACTGCTCGCGGATCTTCTTCACGACCGGCTCCGCCGCCTGCTGGAAACCGGGCTGGATGGCGTCGCGGATCAGGTTGGCGCCCCTCTTCTCCACTTCGATGAGCTGTCTCCCGAAGGTGCTGCGCCGAACCGCGGGATTCCGGGAAAAGGCGTGATAGCCGCGGAGGGAGACCCCGTCCTTGGCGAGAGAGAGCTGTTTCCACGCCTTGAGCTCCTGCTCCGGGAGCGGGACGACGTTGTTCTTGAAGAGGTTCGCCGCCGCGACGAGCTCGGGCGGCGCCTGGGCGGGCGCGCTCGGACGGCGAGCCGGGGCCGCCTTGCTCCTGAAGTAGGCGAGAACCGGGTTGAGCCTCCGGTTCACGGCAAACTGCTCGACGTCCTGAAGTTGGAGGGCCCCCGACATGTCCTGCACGGGAGCGTCGCCGCCGCCCTTGGACTCGGGGCTCCAGCGGGTGATCGCGGCCTGGAAGTCGCGCCACGAACGGGCCTGGAGGGCCGAGCCGGGCACGACGAACCCCCCACCGCCGCCACCACCGCCTCCGCGGCCCGCGAAGGCGTCGATGTACCGATACAGGTAGTCCTTCATCGTCGCGGCATGCTGCCCGGCGAGCGCATCGACATCAGGGCGCGTGGCGATGGACGAGGCCTCTGCGAAGCTGATGTAGGAGACGCCGAGCGGGATCATCGTCTGCGCGAAGGCGCGCGTGAAGCAGACGCTCACGGGGCACGCCGGACCGATCGCAGTGTCGAGGAAGCTCTGCGTATAGGGCAGGACGCGGTAGACGAGAGCCAGCTCCGCCGTCCGCGAGACGAAGGACGAAAGCTGCAAGTCCTGCCAGAGCGGCTTCTGCTCGAGTGGAATCCCGGCAATCGAAGGCGCGTTCAGCGTCGCCTTCGCCTTCCCATCCTTCTGCTTGTTCGAGAACGCGTCGAGCTTCGCCTTCTGGTCGGCCGGCGTGGAGAGCCGGGACGCCTCTGCGACGACGTCGGCGGGCTTCTCCATCGCCTCGAACGCGGCGATGTCGCCGAAGGCGGTCACCTCCACGAGCATGGGTGAGATCGCCAGCGCCGAGGGGCTCCACAGCTTCTTCGCCGCGTCCTGCGGGTCGGGAACGACGAGGTAGGCGTACGTGACGCTCGTCCGCTGGAGATTCTCGTACTCCGAGTCGAGCTGACCCACGATGCGGTTCCTGGCTGCATCGTTGATGAGTCCGGGGCGTGCCTGGCTGAAGCGCATCAGCTTGTCGTAGTCGACGCCGAAGTGCTTTCGCCATTCGGCCGGCCCGAAGCCCGGGAAGTCCTTGTTCCCCGGCCTCGGGGTCTTGAGGTGCTCCGTGGTGTCGAGGTAGATCTTCCCGAACTCCTTGCCCGTCGCCGCCGTCCGGTCGAGGTAGCTGCGCGAGGCCGGGTCCTCGATCTTCAGCAGCTCCGTGTACTTCTGCACGTACAGCCCGAGGAGCGTATACAGGCGGAAGTCCCAGCGCGCGAGGTTCGCGACCGTCCAGAACTCCTCGAACTTGCGGACGGCCTTGTCGGGCTCCGCCACCCAGAGCCAGGCCGGATCCTTCGGAAGGCTCTGCGGGAGCCCCGCGAGGATCTTGTCGGGCCGACCCTCGGTCGTGACCGTCGCAACCCAGTCGTCGATCTCCTGCGATTTCGGGGTCGCCGTCATCCCCTTCGTGTTCTGCAAGAACCCGATGACGGGCATGACCCTGGGCTCGGACAGCGGCATGAACGGCTTGCCGTCGGGGGTCTTCAGATCCGTCTTCTTCGCGGCATCCCACATCAGCTGGCTCTCGAGCGCCGAGAAGAAGACCCGGTAGTCCCAGGGCCCGCTCCAGTCGAGCTGGCCGATCCGCGCCTCGCCCTCCCGCATCAGCGGGCTGACGACTCGTTCGTAGTAGAGCCTCTGGTTGATCAGTCCGAGCAGCCTGCTCAGCTCCCCCGAGGAGGCGCTCTGGAAGAAGAGCGCGAAGAGGAACTTGTGCTTCTGCTGGATGTCGACCTGGTGGAGGTAGATCTTCTCCGACAGCCTGTACGCCTCGTCGATCTTGCAGGCTTCCAGCTTGCTGACGCAGGTCTCGGCTTGCGCGACGGTCTCCCGGATCGGCTTGACGACCTTCCGCATGGAGAAGTACGGAATGCCCATCCCCAGCAGGCAGAAGACCGGCAGGGCCACCGTGGCGATCCGGATGAACAGGCGGGTCTTCCTCTCCCGCTCGACGGCCGCCTTCGTCCGCGCGATGAGCCCCTGCTCGGGGAAGACCTTCTTCTCGTAGAAGTCCTTGATGAAGAAGGCGCGGGAACGTTTGAAGATCTGCTCGAGGTTCTCGACGATCCCCTCGGCCGCGCTGCCGAGCATCTCGCGCGTCGCCCGGGCGATCGGCTTGCCCTGCTGGACGCCGGAGGAGAAGTAGAAGCCGCGGAAGACGAACGGATCGTCGTAGCGAGTCTCCTGGAAGACCCCCTGGAAGTAGCGCTTCAGCGACTCGCGGAGCGCCCGGAGCTCCTCGGGGAAGACGAAAATCCGGTCGACGTTCTGGACGATCTCCTCGTTCGCCGTGAACTTCATCCGGAGCTTGTGGATCCGGGTGAGGATCTCCTCGTAGGCCTCGTCGAACGTCGCGAGGGCGTAGGGCTTGTCGGGCCCCAGCGGGTTCGACCAGCCGACGAGCTGCCGCTGATCGACCGGGTCGAGCTTCGAGAAGAACTCGGAGAAGCCGAGGATCCGGTCGGCCTTCGTCACCATGATGAAGACCGGGAAGCGGATCTCGAGCACCCGCTGGAGGTGCATCAGCTTCGTCCGGATGTTCGCGGCCTTCTTGTCCTGCTCCTCGGGCGTGTCTTCGAGGAGGGAGGTCGCCGGGATGACGACGAGGACGCCGTTGATCGGGCACTCCCGGCGGTACTTCTTCAGCATCTTCAGGAAGGTCGACCACTCCGTCGCGTCGGGAGCGGCCTCTTCCTGGAACGTGAACCGGCCGGCGGTGTCGAGGATGACCGCCTCGTTCGCGAACCACCAGTCGCAGTTGCGGGTGCCCCCGGAGCCGGAGAGTCCGTCGCCGCCGACGGGAAACTCGAGCCCCGAGTTCTTCAGAGTCGTCGACTTGCCCGACTGCGGCTCACCGATGAGGAGGTACCAGGGGAGCGAGTAGATCTGGAGGCCGGTCCCCTTGAGCTGGGCGAGCGACTCGGTCCACTTCTGCGAGAGCTCCTTGACGGCCTCGCGGACCTCCTGCTTGGAGGCGCCGGCGCCGCCCTGGGCGTCGCGGGCGAGGTCCTTCTCGAAGGCGCCGCCGCGCGCCTTGTCGCCCTTCTTGATGAAGTGGTCGTACGCGGCGATGAGGAGCGCGATGACGAGGAGGCCGAGGACGACGGCCCACCAGAGGTGCCCAAAACCGGCGTACCGTGCCATGACGATACAGACCGGCATGAGGAGAAAGACGAGTCCGAGGGTCTTGATGGGCTTCGGGAGGCGGCCGAGGAGATCGAGAAGTTCGTACATGGCGGCCTCAGAGGACTCCCATCTTCTCGGCCACGTCCTTGATCTGGCCCACCAGCGAAGCCCATGCCGCGAACGTCAGGAGCCAGAAGCCGAAGAGGACGCTGAAGGAGATGATTGCGACGCGCCCGAGCGTCACGACCGGGTTCAGGCGCTTCCCCGCCGAGGCCATCACCGTGTAGGCCTCGGGCGTGATCTTGTCGCTCTGGGTCGCGAGGTACTCCGAGAGGAGGCGGTAGGTGCTCTTGCGCACCTCGGCGAGCTTCTCGGGCCTCTCCCGGTACTTGCCGCGGAACCCCAGGGCGAGGCCGGCGTAGACGATGCTGGCGAGCTCGACGTCCTCCGCCTTCAGCTCCTTGGCGATGGCGAAGTACTGGTCTCCCCCGATGTTCGACCGGAAGTACTTCTCCTCGAAGAGCCGGTCCTGCCAGTCGCGCGCGAACTCCCACCCCGAGTGGATCAGGATCTCGTCGGCGAGGACGACGAGCGGGTAGCGCGCCTGGTCGTACAGGGCCTGGAGGCGCGGATCCTGCCGCACCGCAGACGCCTGCTCGCGGAAAACCTCCTCGAGGTCCGCCGCGGCGTCCTCGATGTCGACCCGCACGCCCTTCCGCACCTTCTGGCGGAAAGCCGACAGGAAGAGGAACTCCTTTGCCGCGACCTTGAACAGCTCGGTCGTGTAGTCCATCTCAGCTCCCGGGCTTCGTGATGATGTAGAGAGAGAACTTCAGCTTTGGGTCGAGGGCGTCGGAGAGGGCGACGTTCCGGTCGCGGACGACGTTCGCCCAGTACGGCCCTTCCTTTTCGATCTTGAAGTAGAAGTAGTCCTCCCGCTGCGGGAGGCCTGCGGGCGTGCGCTTCAGCAGCTCGAGGTCGAGACCGAAGAGGCGCCGCTGGCGAAGGACCGGGATGTCGCGCACCGTGCCGAGCTTCATCGTGACGATCCGCCCGCGCAGGTCCTTCTCCTCCATCTCGGCCTCGATGGCGAGGAAGACCTCGGTCTGCGCCGCGAGCCACTCCTCGAGGAGGTCGGCGACGAGGAGGTCGTCCCGGAGGACGAAATCGACCTTGACGAAGCGCGAGGCGACGATCTTCTCGAGGAGCGCTTCGATGACGCGACACGTCTCGTGGAAGCACGGCCCGAGCTTGTCGTGGTCGTAGACCGGGATCTTCACGGGGATCTTCCCGTCGTCGAAGATCGACAGCTCGCCCGCCAGGCGGGCGAACTCGGTGTAGACGGCGAACGGGTGAATGCGCGGGATCCGGGTCAGCTGCTGGAAGAGGAAGAGAAAGCTGCCGAGGATCTGGAGCTTGATGATCGCCTGCCAGCCCGAGGTCCCCTCCGATGAGATCGTCAGGCGCCCCTGCGCGACGTCGGTCAGGAGCAGGCGGTGCTTGGCCTCGATCCGGTTCGTGACGCCGTCACAGAGGGCCTGGATCGTCCGCGAGCCGCCGAGCTCCGTCAGCGAAGGGATGAACTCGCGGGAGAGGACCGGGAAGTTGCGCCCCGAGCCCGACCGCTCTACGACGGCGACCTCGAGGCACTCGTACCCTTCCTGGCTCTCGGCGCCGAAGAAGAGCTTGCCGTTACAGCGCCGCACGCTGACCGGCTGCGGGTTCCCACCCGAGTTCTCGTCGAGGACCTCGGCGTTCTCCGCGATGTAGCGCCGGTCGACGCCGGCCGGCCCCTCGCCAGAGGCGAAGGTGTTCGGAGCCGTCTCCCGCATGACCGGGACGCCGACGAAGACCCGCATCCGGCCGCTCGCCTTGTCGAGCTCGTTCTTGAAGCTCCTCGGCGAGAGCCGGAGCGTGGAGTCGGACGACAGCGCAGTACCGTCCTTCAGCTTGAGGGAGACGTCGCGGATCTCGAAAACGAAGTTCTCGAGCTGGTCCGGCGCCACGTCCAGCGACTGCAGGCCGTAGTAGAACGGCTGGAGCCTCTGGATCTCCCGCTGAAGGGCCTCCTCGCGATAGCGTTCGGCCGTCTGGAGGTGGTGGGGCCGAAGGAACATCCCCTCGGCCCAGAGGACCTGCGGCGTCTTTTTCATCGAAGCCGTCTACCAGCGGCGCTCGACGGAGAGCTCCCGCTCGAGGACCGAGACGAGGATCTTCTGCCCCACCCACTTCTCGCGGGTGAGGACGATGACGTGCCGGGTCGGGTCGGGGTTCTGGAACTTGTAGTCGGCGATCAGGACGAGAAAGCGCTCGCCCTTCGAAAAGGGGACCGTCACGGCCTTGTCGCACGAACCGGCCCCCTCGCCCGTCGTGAAGGTGACGGTCTGGATCCGGTTCTGTCCCTGGATGTTGAAGCGGGTCTGGTCGTAGAACCACTTCTCGCCCATCTCCTGGATCTTTCGCGACTCCTCCTCCGTGGCGCGGATGACGTCGACGGCGAGGGCGAGGCCGCCGTTGATCGCCGGTCCGCACCGGAAGGAGATGGTGCCGACCTTCGACGCGCACCCGGTCAGCGCCGGGAGGGCCGTCAGGAGGAGGCCGCAAGCGGCGATCCGGAGGAGGGAGCGGGACGTCGTCTTCGTCATGAGTGTTCTCCTCGCTGGTTCTTCCTGAGCTTCTCGAGCTCTTCCTTCGACAGGCGGGCCACGCCCTGCAGGACCTGGTCGTTGACGAGGTCGGGCGAGAGGTCGCGGGTGGCGATCTTGTAGAGGTCCCACCACTCCGCCGCCTCGCCCCGCAGCTTCCACCCCGCGCTGCGTGGAGCCGATTCGATCGTGACGGGGTTGATCCGCTTCCAGAGCCGTTCGAACCACTCCCCCGGCGCCTGATGGTAGGCCGCGAGGATCGCGACCTGCCACCTCTTCAGCTCGTCGAGGTACTCCTCGACCCGCTGGACGCTGACCGGCTTGCCCTGCTCGACGGCGTGCAGGAAGCTCCGCATCGTCTCCTTGAAGCCGGGAAGCTTGAAGGCCATCGTCTCGTTGCCGGGCATCGTCAGCGACTGGATGAGCCCCAGGGTCATCCCCTCCATCGCGAGCGCGTATTCGATGACCTTCCGGAGCACGAGGACGTTCCGGTCGGCCTGGGCGAGATCCTCGCCGAGGACGAGCTGCCGGAGGGGAAGCGTCGTCGGGACGCCGACCGGCTGCTGCTGCTTCCCGCGGGCCACGCTCTTCGACGGGCCCTCCTCGACGGCCCTCTTCTGGAGCTCATCGATCTTCCGGCGAAGACGCGGCACCTCGGGGTCGGCACCGGCTCCGGCGGGGAGGACCGGGAAATAGTTGCGGAGGAGCTCGAGGAAACGGGTTCGGGATTCCTTCGGAAGAGGCGCGAGCTCCTTCTCGACCCGCCGCTTCAGGTGGCGGCGACGGTCGTCGGGACCACCGAACCGCAGCTCACCCGCCAGGACGAAGAGCTCGTCGGCCAGAGCCCGCGCCCGGCCCTCGAGGAGGATCTCGGCGGGCGTGCGGGGAGCGCCCCAGGAGGCCGGCGCCGGCGCGGGGATGGAAGCCGGGGCCGTCTCCGGGACGGCGGAGGCGGGCCCGCGCGCGGAAAGGGCGATCGACGAGCCCCTCGCCGGCTCCGGCGTCCCCTCCGGCGAAGGCTCCGGCTCGGGAGCCGGGCGGCGGGACGGCGCCGGGGCCACCGCCGACTCCGACGGGGACGGCGCCCGAGAGGGCGGCGGGGGAGGGGGCGCGTGCCGTAAGAGCGGAGAGGGTCCGGCGGAGGCCGTGGCGTCGCCGATCGCATACGACAGGAGCGTCGAGGTCCGGCCCTTCTCGCCGACCGGCTTCGGCGCCGGCCTGGAATCCGCTCCCTTCTCCAGGCTGGACGCGGGGCCCTCGCTGAAGGTGGACGCGCCGCTGAAACTGGCGGGGACGGACGTGATGCCGTGGTTGGTGAGCCAGTCTCCGACGGGTCCGAAACGATCGGCGACGAGCCCGGCGAGGATGTTCCGCGCCGCGAGCTTCGTCCCTTCCTCGGGGCCGGCGTCCGCGGAGACCGCCGTTCGCGCACCGTCGAGGAGCCGGGCAACCCGCGGAGAGACGACGGCCGTCTCGAAGGCCCCCGTCAGGTTCACCGGCTTGACGAGAATCTCCGCGATCCACGAGAGCGAATCGCGGTAGAAGCCCTTCTTGTAGAGCTCCTCCCGGGCCGTCCTGCGGGTTACGCCGCCCTGGGAGAGGAGTTCGTCGATGTCGGGGTCGTCGACCCTCAGGATCGCGTCGAGGAGGTGCCGGGTGTCGACGTAGGCCTCACGCCGTGCCGCCGCGCACTCGGCGGCGGAAGTGATGAGCGGCTCGACGGCGGCCCCCTCCCAGTGGGCCAGCGGGAGCGGCTCGAACGGAGGCGGAGCGGCGAGCGGGCTCGTCAGGTAGACCTGCACGGGCGTGAGGGAGACGAGGAAGATCTCGCCCGACTTCACCTCCATCTCCGCCGTGACGGCCTGCTGGGCCGCAAAGGTCCCGTTCGCGCTTCCGAGGTCACGGAGGAAGATCCGCCCCTGCGCGAACCGGACCTCGGCGTGCGAGCCGGAGACTCCCGCGGAGACGGAGAGGACGAGGTGGTTGCGTTCCTTCGTCTGGCGATCGAACGGAAGGCGCCCGATCCGGACGAGCTGCATCGCCTGCCGGGCCTCGGCGGCGTACCGCAGCCCCTCCATCGGACCCAGCCAGACCTCGAGGGTGAGGGAGCGCGGAGGGACGCTCACGCAGCCCTTCCCGGGCAGGGGCGAAACGCCAGCGCCTCGAAAGAGGAAACAAACGATTTGAGGGCCACAGTGGCCGGATCTTACCCTCGGTCATCGCGGGCCGCGACCCGGTACCACATCAGCGCTGGGAGACCGCGCCCGCCTCCTCCTCGAGAAGCTCGGCGAGGACGTCCTGAATCTCGAAGTGCAGCGGCTGACGGTGGACGAGGAGAGCCCTCAGCTCGGCCGCGATCTCGTCCACCTCGCGGAGCGCCTGCTCGACTCGTCCGGTCGGATCCTCGGGGCCGAAGTCTCCCGGTGCGGTGGCGATCGAGAAGCCCGGGATCCTCGTCACGAGGCGGAGAGCGAGGAGCACCGATCGCTCGAACAGAAGGGGCGGAATCGCGTTCGGTCGTCCGGGGACCCGGTCTTCGTCCTTCCAGAAAACGCGCGACCGGTCCAGGAGCGTCGCGGTGGCGGGCTCGCCGACGATCGCCGCTTTCAGACGAGAAGACGGATCTCCTTCCTTCGTCCGGACCGCCGCGGTCGCGGCGCGCTGGATGGACTGCAGCAGGAGCGGGAACTCGGTCCTCTCGCCGCCGACGAGGGCCCGCAGCAGGAGAACGCCGAGGGAGTGGAGATCCGACGGGGCTCCGAAGCGCGGGTAGACCTTGTACCGCGCGCCGGGGAGACGGACGCCGAAAGAGCGCCGAAGCCGCTTCACGGCGGCGTCGTCGAGATCGACCGGCTCCGAGACGAAGGTCAGATCCTCGTAGGAGGCCGGCGTGTCGGGCTTGCGCTTCACGACGAGGGCGTCCATGCCGAGCCCGAGCGCCTCGTCGGGGAAGGTGACGTGGATCCAGTCGGGCTCCTCGGGCCTCGGGAAGAGGCCGTTCGGGTCCGACAAGCGGCCCTCGACCCTCACGCCCAGGCCGGCATCGGCCGGCTGGATGTCCGAGAGGTAGACGTCCCCGGGCCGGCGCGCGGCGAGCCGGAACTCGAGGATCTCGGGAGCGGCGTACGGGAACGTCGGCTCGACGGGCGGAACGACGACCTCGACACCGAACGACGAGGTCTTCGTCGCCGAAACGAGCCCGTGCAGCCGGACCTCGAACGTCCACAGGGCCGGGAGGGAGGAGCCGGCCCCGTAGCTGTCGAGGAGAACGTGCCCCGGCTGAAGGTCGAGGTGCGGCTGACCGGTGGCGCGGTAGAAGGCGAGGACGGCCGCCGCGAGCTGCCGGAAGGCCGTCATCTTCAGGTAGAGGACCTCGATGGCGTCGACGCCCGTCCCGTCGTGACCGTAGAGGTATCGCCCCGTCGGCGGGAGCGACTCCCGCAGCCACTCGACGCGGCGCCGGCACGACTCGGTCTCGAGGCTCTCCGGGGCCGCCGCCGGAACGAGCTCCGCCTCGGTCCGACCGCCGACGAAGTCGGCCCACTCGTCCCACTTCACCGGCGAGAGGCCCGTCACGATGAACGGAGACGGGCAGAGGGAGAAAGGAGACCATCGCGCGGCGAAATCTCCGAGCGAGGCCCCGCCCGCCTTCCGCAGGAGCAGAGCCTCCTCTCCGGCGGCGCGGGAGGAGAACGCCTTCACCTGAGCCTCGTCCCATTCGCGAACGAGCGCGCGAGCGAGCCCCTTGAGGAGCTCTTCCGGTCCGCCCACCGGAACGTCGGCCTGCGCGGCGAGGGGAACGTAGGAGAAGACGGCGATGACGCGGTCGGTCGTCGCGCACGAGGGGCAGCCGACGAGCCGGTGCAACGTCTCGCCGTACGACGGAAGCCGGCGCTCCCGAAGGAAGAGCTCGTCGTTCAGGAGCTCGAGCGGCTTGCCGCACGTCGGGCAGGGCGGAACGAAGAACGACCGGGACGGCCTGTCGTAGAGGAGCGCGGGGAGCGTCGCTTCCGGACCGCCATCGGGCTGGAGGAGCCTCGGAAACCACGGACTCTCCGCGCGGAGCGACCGGAGCCGTTCGCGCTCGGCGGAAAAGCGCTCGA
Source organism: uncultured Holophagales bacterium (assembly GCA_963696015.1). Taxonomy (GTDB): domain Bacteria; phylum Acidobacteriota; class Thermoanaerobaculia; order UBA5066; family UBA5066; genus UBA5066. The sequence goes on along the minus strand of CAVOJA010000134.1, from coordinate 9,882 downwards.
GAAGCGTCCGGTTCGTCGGCCGCGCGGAGCTCTCGGCGAGCGCGTCCGCGAGGACGTTCGGAAGGAGCTTCACCGCGACGAGCTCGATGATGCTGTCGGCGTCTCCCTTGAGGGCCCCGAGGTAGACGCGGCTCGTTCCCTCGTCGGACGACAGCGGCAGGGGAACCGGACCCTCTTCGGACCCGCCGGCGAGCGGGCCCAGAACGAGATGGAGTCCGAACGGCGACGGGGCGTCGCCCGAAGGGAGGAGGCGGGCGGTGGAAAGGTCCTTCACTTCGACCTTCCCGTCCGCCGCGCTCTACAAACGGTCGGCACGCACGCGCTCACCACTTCGATTCCTCCGGTGCATCGAGTCTACCCTTCCCTCGGCTTCTCATCCTCGACCTGTGACTTCTCTGGTTCCGGGCCGCGCCGGAGGAGCCTGACGACGAGGACGAGGAGCGCCACCACGGCTCCCACGAGCGCCGCCCAGAAGAGCTTCGGCCCGGCCTTCTTCTCCGGTTCCACGGTCTCCGGGGCCACCGGCGGAAGCGTCGACTCGAGGGCGGGGACGCCGAGGAGGCGGGGCGCGAGGAGCTCGAGGTCGTAGCGCGGCGGGGCGAGTCCCGCCTGGCCGTAGACGAGCGACAGGGAAACGCCCTCCTGCCTCACGAAGCGCAGGCGGTGGGCCGGGAGAAGGAGCGAGGCTCGGACGAGAGGGACGGGTGCGTTGTCGCCGTCGTCGATCGAGACGAAGAGCTCGCGCCCCTCGCCCGCAGGGAGGTCGACGAGGAGCGCGGGCGCCTTCCGTTCGGGATCGGCGCTCTCCCAGGCTCCCCACGCGATCTCCGGGAACGTGCCGGCCGTTTCGGGACGGCCCCCGAGCCGCTCCCTCAGCACACCGACGCGCCGGGTGAAGACCCGCGCCGTCGATTCCAGCTCGAGTCGCGAGGCCGGGAGGCGCTCGAACGGGAGCTCGACCCGGTGGAACGAGAGTCGGCCCGTCTCTCCGGGGCCGCTGCGCGGCCGGGGGTCCTTCGCGCCCTGCGGAACGGGGAGCTTCAGGACGAGCGGCTCGCCGAGCGTCTCGAGGAGATACGGCACCTGCCGGCCATCGGCCGTGGCGATCCGCACGTCGGAGAGGTGGGGGCTCACGGAGAGGACCGCCGCGTCGAGGCGGAGGGCGGTGAGACCGGCGGGACCGGGCGGAATCGGGCGCGAGACGCGGAAGCCGGCGAGATCGAGCGCCGCCCCCGACGGGACGCCCTCACCTGCCGCCGCCGGGCCCGCGACGGCGGGCCCGGGTTGCCGGTCGCCCCAGGTCGCGTTCGCGGGGGACGGCCCGGCGCCGCGCATCACCGCCGGGCGCATCGCCTCGAGGTCGTACCTCGGAGCGGCAAGCCGATCCGCACCGAAGCGCGCCGTGAGGGGCGATCCGTCAGGGCTCTCGAAGTAGATCCAGGGGAGTCCCTCGAAAAGAGCCGCGATCGAAGTGACGTCGACGGGCGGGTTTCCCGCGTCGTCGATGACGAGCTCCACCTCGGCCTCGGCCGGGGCCAGGGCGAGCCGGATCGTCATCTCGGCGGCCGCCGCGTCGTCCCGCTCGGCGCGGCGAAGCCTCGCCGCACCCAGCTCGAAGGGGACGAGGCGCCCACCAGCGAGACGCGACTCGAGGACGCGCGCATCCCTGAGGACGTTCCCCGAGGCGACGCCGACCTCGATCGCCGCGATCGGCAGCCCCGCGGCGTCGAGCTTCAGGCGATAGCGGCTCCGCCCCGGCTCGCTCTCCCGGCGCTCGAACGGGATCGCCACCCGCAGCGGCTCCGGCGAGCCACCGGTGCCGGCAAGGCGTGCCTCGATGCGGGCCGGGAGGGAGACCCGGCCGCTCCGGGCGTCGTTCCAGACCAGGCGCAGGAAGCGGTGCTCGCCCTCGGGGAACCCGACCTCGGTCCGGGCCAGCCCTTCCTCAGGGAGGTCGAAGAGGGTCCCCTCGGCCACGAGGACGGTCCAGCGCGCCCGGTCGCCGCTGCCCTCGAGGCGGAGGCGCTTGAGGAACGGCGCGGCGAGCCCCGCGATGCGGAGGCGGTCGATCCGACGGAGCGCGCCGAGGTCGGCTTCGAATCCGCTCGCGCTCTTCGTCTCCGGGATCGGGAGGACCGACGCGCGGACCCACGCCGGTTCGCTCCGGGGGGGCGCCACGAGGAGGTACGGCACGTCGCGCCCGTCCGCGCCGACGAGGCGGAAGTCGTGGAGGAGGGCGCTCCCCGTGCGAGCCTCGGAGCCCGCGAGAAGCGCTCCGTCCACGGCGAGGCGGTTCGGGCCCGCGGCCCCGGGCGTGACCGCCCGCGAGAACCGGAACGACTCGGTGACCGGGCGGACACCCTCCTCCGCCACCGCGGAGAGGATGACGGCGAGGAACGCGAGAGGGACGAGACGGCGCATCGGCGTCATTCCTTCTCCCGGGAAGCGAGGACGAACTTCTGCAGCGCGACGGCGACGAGGGCGAGGGAGATCGCGAGGCCGACGAAAGAAGCGACGCGGTAGAGGCCGCCGAGGCGCCCGAGGTCGTGGAGAAACGCCTTGAGGACCGTCACGACGAGCAGGGCGAGCGCCGCGATCCGGGCGGCGCGGCTTTTTCCCGCGATGCCGGCGGCCAGGAGCCCGATGGCGAAGACGGCCCAGGCGAGCGTGTAGGCGAGGTCCTGCGCGAGCGAGGTCCCCCGCGCGAGGTTGAAAGTGAGTGTCGGTCCCGACGAGAACCAGTCGGCGATCTCGATGTTGACGAGCGCGAAGAGGAGGATCGTCGCGAGCGTCACCTGCGCCGACGACGCGCGAGCCCCACCTCCGGCGAGCTCGTCGGACGTTCCCATGAGGAAGCGCGCGGCGACGAAGAGCGCCACCGCCGCGACGAGATAGGTGTAGAGGTACCAGTTCAGGATCGGCGTCGCGCTCCGGGCGTGGTACGAGAGGACCGCCTCGTTCAGGACGAGGCGCACGAAGACGGCTCCCGAAAGGCCGGCCGAGGCGAGGAGGAGCCCCCGGTGGGGAATGCGCGTGTAGAGCCACGCCAGCGCCGCCGCCTCGAGGGCCCAGCCGATCGTGATCCACTCCTTGTCGAGCTGGAGCGGGATGGCGATCGTCACGAACGCGAGCGCCGCTCCCGCCACGAGGGCGAGACGCCCGAGGTCGCGCGCCGCGGGCGCCTCGACGCGCAGGAGCGCCACGAGGAGAAGCGCCAGGGCCGCGGCGATGCCGACCGGCAGGACCGCGACGAATCCGTCCCACCCCGCCTCGGCGAAGCTCGTCCTGCCGAGAAAGAAAAATGCGGCGCTCGCGAGGACCGCCGCGACCCACGGGGCGCGCGCGGCAGGAGCGCGACGGGCGGCCAGCGGAGGGAGCGCGAGGAAGAGGAGCCACAGAAGACCCGCGAAGAGAAGGCGGGACATCGCCCGATCCGTGCCCGCCTCTCCCCGGTCGCCCCAGAGGAAGACGGCGAGGAACGAGACGCCGACGGAGACGACCGGGAGGCCGCGCCACCCCTCGAACGTCGCGACGGCGAGGAGCGCCCCGGCGAGGAGGAGGTGGGCCGCGACGAGGAGCGCGAGGCCGGGCCGCCCGGGAATCGTGCCGGCGAAGAGCGTCACCCCCTGCCCGAGGAGGAGAGCCGCGACGGCACCCTGCGCGACGGCCGCACGGAGCGCTTCGCCCCCCTTTGGCGACCGAGGGGCGAGGACCCGTCCGAGGAGGCCGAACCCGGCGACGACGAGCGTCGAGACGACGGTCACCGTCGGCCACGGGGCCTCCTTCGCCGCGCCGACGAGGACGAGGAGGACGATCTGGGACAGGACGAGCGCAACGGCGAGGAGCGCACCGACCCCCGTGGCGAACGCAGCGGCTGCGAGGGCGAGGTCGAGGACGAGGAGGACCCCCAGGAGCGGCCAGGGCGGCACGGCAAGCGCCGGCTGCGTCGCGACGAAGAGGAGGAAGAGGTGCCCGACGAGGCCGAGGTGGATCCCGTTCGGGCCGCCCGCCTCCTCCGCCCCGGTCTTCGACCTCACCCAGGCGCTCCCTCCGACGACGACGAGGGCGAAGCCGAGGACGACGAGAAGGCCGGGGACGAGGAACGAGCCGAGCGGAACGGTCATCCACCAGACCGCGAGGACGCCCCACGAGAGGAGTACGCCGGCGACCGTCGCGACCGGGAAGCGCCCGGCGGCCCCTTCCGCGAAGAGTCCGACGTTCAGGACCGCCAGAAGGAGCGCGAGTCCCCAGAGAGCCGAGGCGGCGACCGGGCCGGCCGCGAGGAAGAGGAGGAGCGCGAGTGCCGCGAAGAGGAGGACGACCGAGAGTCCACCCGGCTTCAGCGACTTTCCGAAGCGCCGCGCCGAGAGCGGAACTCCGAGGTAGAAGAGCGAGAAGACACCGTAGAGGGCGAGCCCGGGAAGGAGCCGCTCGGGCGTCAAGTGCTTCGCCGACCAGACCGCCTCGGCCAGGAGAGCGAAGAACGCCCCAGCGAAGAAGACGCCCCCCTCCTCGCGGACGATCGCGTACGCCGCGCAGAGGGCGAGGAGGACGAAGACGACGGCGAAGAGGAGGTCGGGCGACGCCGCCCGCGGCTCCTCCGCGACGAGGACCGGGGCGAGGGCGAGCAGGAGCGGCGCGGCGTACGCGGCCCGCAGGCCCACGGTGTCGAGCGGCCGTCCCACCTTCTCCGCCACGAACGGCACGGCGAGGAAGAAGACGACGAAGAGGACGAGGAACGCGAGGATCGTGGGCCACGCGCCCGGCGCGTAGCTCCGGAAAGCCCAGACCGCGACGACGACGAGCGTCGCGAGGCCGCCGGCGAGGTGGAGCGTCGAGGGGCCGCGCCAGACGGCGACGGCGAAGAGGCCCGCCGCGAGGAGGAAGAGGAAACCGAACAGGAGCTCGAAGCGAGCGCCATACGCCGGCACGGCCGCGAGGAACAGGGCGAACGCCAGCGGGAGAAGGCCGGCGAGATGCGCCGAGCCCTCGAAGAGCGCGGTCTTCCGTTCCCCGCCCTTGCTCTCGGGCTTTCCGAGCGCGAGGCCGGCGTAGAGGACGAGCGGGAAGACGAGGAAGATCCCGGCCGCGATCCCGAGCTTTCCTGCGGTGAGGAACTTCGCCACCCAGCCCCACTGGTAGATCGCGGTGAGGATCGCGCAGAGGACCGTGAGAACGGGCCACTTCTTCCGGTGGGCCACCCAGGCGAGGCCGGCGTTCAGGAGGAGGAGGTAGCCGAAAAGACCGAACGGCTTGTCCTCTCCCGTCGACAGGAGCGCCGGCGTTGCGAACCCGCCGACGAGGCCGAGGAGCGCGATGAAGATGGAATCGCGCCGGACGGAAAGCAGGACCGCGACCGCCGTCACGAGGACCATCAGGCCGAACGTCGGGATCGCAGGGATCAGCTTCCAGAGGGCGTGCGCCGCGAAGAACGTCGAGAAGAGGACCGCGATCGCCGCACCGTCGAGGGCGTTGGCCGTGACCGGGTACTTTCTTGCCGCCTTCAGCTCGCAGGCGACGAGGAGCGCGATGCCGGTCAGGAGGCCGATGGCCATCCGGAGGGGCGGCGTCAGCCACCCGTGGTCGATCGAGTAGCGCAGGAACGAGATCGCCGCGACGACGAGCATGACGCCCGCGATCCAGGAGAAGAGCTTGACGCCGACGAGGCTCTCCCAGTCGAACGGGGGCTTGGGCGGCGGGGCGGGTGAGGCGGGGGGGCGAAGAGACGCAACAGGCCGAGGCACTGCCGTCGGCCGGGGAGGCCCGGCAAGGGGTGGAATCGGCGTGCCGCCGACGGGCCGGACCGGGAGGCCCGGGACGGGTGGCGGTGGTAGCGGCACGACTGGCGGAACGGGCGAGGGCGCTGGCGGGGACGCGGAGGCGATCGGAAGCTCGTCGGTGTCGTCCGGCGACGGCGACGGGCGAGGCCCGGATGGAGCGGGAGCCGGAGCGGCGACCGGGAGAACCGTCGGACCTACTACGGCCGGTACGTCCGGCGGGACCAGCGTGGGGGGAGGCGCCGCTGGCACGGGAGGAGCCTGCCAGGCCCGCGGTGGGGGGGCTGGAGACGGGACGGGAACGGGAACGGGAGCGGACGGTGCCGCTTCGGGGCCGGGGGCGGACCGAGGCGCGTGAAGCGCGGCCCTCAGCTCGAGGATGTGCCTCTCGAGCCGTCCGTTCGCCCGCTCCAGCTCGCCCGCTCGCTCCTCGAGCTTCGTCAGCCGACTCTTCGTGACGAGGGCGACGACGAGAGAGACGACAGGCGCCAGAACGAGCACTGCCGCCAGCAGGAGGAAGAGGGCCTCCATTAGGGGTTTCTCATGCGACCGCCGACGTCACTCCTCGGGAAGGTCTTCGTCGTCGTCGGCGTCCCCGAAGAAGAACGAATCGCCGCACGCCCGGCTGCAGTAGTTCCGGGAGCCGACCCGGTAGACGCAATAGAGGCAGAAGATGTGACCGCACACGGGGCACCTCTCCAGCTCGCCCGGTTCGCAGATCCGCTCGCAACGCCCGCAGACTTCGCCCAGGGCGTCATCGCCTTCGTTCTCGAGGGTCATACCGATATCATAGCTCCCGAGTCTGGTACCATTCGCGGCTCTGCGGCCGGCTCGTGGCGATGTAGCTCAGTCGGTAGAGCGGGGGTCTCATAAGCCCCGTGTCGGCGGTTCGAGTCCGCCCATCGCCACCAACTCTCACCAGAGGTCCCGTCTCGCCTACCATCCGCGGGTGCCGAACGACTCCTCCCCCGGTTCTCCGGGGCCAGGTTCCCTTCGCGACGCCTTCTCCCGTCACCTCGCGGCGTCCGGCCTCCTGGATGGTGCGACGGCCCTCGTCGCCTCCTGTTCGGGTGGGGGCGATTCCACCGCCCTGCTCGTCCTCCTCGCCGGGGAGGTGAAGCTCAGGGGCATCCCTCTCCTCGGTTTCCACGTCGATCACCAGCTGCGCGGAGCCGAGGGCCACCGGGACGCCCGCGCCGCGGCGGACCTCGCCGCTGCGCTCGGCCTCTCCTTCGTCTTTCGGAGCTTCCCGGTGCGCGAGCTTCGCCGCACGGGGGAAAGCCTGGAATCCGCGGCCCGACGGCTCCGGTACGAGTCGCTCCTGGCGCTCGGACGCGACCTCGGGCCCGGGACGCTCCTGGCGACCGGGCACACCCTGGAAGACCAGGCCGAGACGGTCCTCCTCCACCTCGAACGGCGGCTCGGCCGTTCCCGGGGCGGCGTCCGTGCCCGGAGGGCCGACGGCGTCGTCCGGCCCCTCCTCCCCTTCTGGCGAGGGGAGCTCCGGGACTTCCTCCGGGCGGAGGGGATTCCCTGGCGAGAGGACGCCTCGAACGCCGACGAGCGGTTCGCGCGGAACCGTGTCCGCCACCGCGTCCTCCCCGGCCTCGAGACGCAATGGCCCGGGATCACCGCCCGGCTCGGCCGCGCTGCAGAAGCCCTGACGAGGCGCCTCGACGGAATCGACGCCCGGGTCGACGCAGCCCTCGCCTCCCACGCCGTCCCGCTCGAGGGGCCGTGGCCCCGGACGCTGCTGGCAGGCCTCGACCGGGAGTCGGCCGGCCGGCTCCTCGTCCGGGCCGCCGGGGGGGACGGGCGCCGCCCGGGACGAGCTCAGGTGGACCGGGTCCTCGATCGGCTCGCCGCCGGGGAGCCTGCCTTCCGCGAAGCCTTCGCGGGCCGTCGGATCGCCGCGGACCGATTGACGGTTCGGCTGAGGCCCCCTGCTAGACTGCTACCATGAACCTTCTCTATGACGAGCGGTTCTCGCCGGCCGAGATCGCCCACCGCGTCCAGTCGATTGGCCAGAGGATCTCGAGCGATTTCCCCGAGACTCCGATCGTCCTGATCGCGATCCTCAAGGGAGCCGCGCTGTTCGCCTCCGATCTGGCCCGCACGCTCCCCCGCTCGGTCCGCCTCGAGTACATCGACGTGATCCGCGGCGGCGAGGAGGAGATCGTCGACTTCCACTTCGTCACGCCGTTCAACGTCCGGGGAGCAGACATCATCATCCTCAAGGACGTCATCCGGAGCGGGATCATCGAAAGCTACCTCGCCGACCAGCTGCGCGAGGAGGGACCGACCTCGATCCGATTCGCCGCCATCGTCGACCGACCCCAGGAGCGGAAGAGCTCACTCCTCGTCGACTACGTCCTGTTCCCGTCCGAGGACGGCGTTCTCGTCGGGTACGGAATGGAGTTCGTAGGCGAAGGGGGCAACTTCCCGTTCATCGCGAAAGTGAGGACGCCCGGCGACTCTCCTTTCGCGCAGGCCACCGGACCGATCAAGGTCGTCCGGGGCTGAACTTGATGTCCCGCTCAGCTGACGCTCCGCGGGGGCGCCCCGGCGCCGTAAAGTCCCGGGAAGGGTGACCTCTTGAGCACGACCGTAAAGAACGTACTCCTGTGGATGGTGATCCTGGTCGTCATCCTCCTCCTCTTCAAGGCCGTGGACTACGGCCGGACCACGCCCCCTCTCAGCTTCACCGAGTTCATGGCGATGGTGACGAAGGGGGAGATCGACCGCGTCGTCATCCGGGGCGGCGAGATTCGCGGCTTCAAGAAGGGTGCCGCCGAAGGACGCGAGCCCGCCTACCGCACTTACGCTCCGCCGTACGACGACCTCGTCCCGGAGCTGCGGAAGGCGAACGTCGCGATCACCGCAGAAGAGCCGCGCGACGGCGGCATCCTGATGATGCTCCTGCAGTGGGCCCCGATCCTGTTCCTGATCGGCCTCTGGGTCTTCATCATGAGGCAGATGCAGACGGGCGGGAACCGCGCGATGGCCTTCGGCAAGTCGAAGGCCAAGCTCCTGACCCCGAACCAGAAGAAGGTCACGTTCAAGGACGTCGCCGGCTGCGACGAATCCAAAGCGGAGCTGTCCGAGATCATCGATTTCCTGAAGGAACCGGGGAAGTTCCAGAAGCTCGGCGGAAAGATCCCGAAGGGCGTCCTGATGATGGGCCCTCCGGGGACCGGCAAGACGCTCCTCGCGCGGGCCGTGGCCGGCGAGGCGAACGTCCCGTTCTTCTCGATCTCGGGCTCCGACTTCGTCGAGATGTTCGTCGGCGTCGGCGCGAGCCGCGTACGGGACCTCTTCGAGCAGGGGAAGAAGAACGCCCCCTGCATCATCTTCATCGACGAGATCGACGCCGTCGGCCGCCACCGCGGTGCCGGCCTCGGTGGCGGGCACGACGAGAGGGAGCAGACGCTCAACGCCCTCCTCGTCGAGATGGACGGCTTCGAGGGGAACGACGGCGTCATCCTGATCGCTGCGACGAACCGCCCCGACGTCCTCGACCCGGCCCTCCTGCGCCCCGGCCGTTTCGACCGCCGGGTCGTCGTCGACCGCCCCGACGTGAAGGGGCGCGAGGGAATCCTCAAGGTCCACGTCAAGAACATCCCGATGTCCGACGACGTCGACCTTTTCGTGGTCGCCCGCGGCACGCCGGGCTTCGCCGGCGCCGACCTCGCCAACCTCGTGAACGAGGCGGCGCTGACGGCAGCCCGCGCCGACAAGAAGAAGGTCGAGATGGACGACTTCAACTACGCCAAGGACAAGGTCCTCATGGGGGCGGAGCGGAAGTCGATGGTCATGTCCGACGTGGAGAAGAGGAACACCGCGTACCACGAAGGGGGCCACGCCCTCATCGCCGCCTTCGAGGAGCACGCAGACCCGCTCCACAAGGTGACGATCATCCCCCGCGGCCGCGCCCTCGGCCTCACGCAGCAGCTTCCCCTCGAGGACAAGCACTCCTACTCGAAGGAGTACGTCGAGGCGCGCCTCGCCGTCATGATGGGCGGCCGCCTCGCCGAGGAAGTCTGCCTCGACCAGATCACGACCGGCGCCTCGAACGACTTCGAGCAGGCGACGACGATGGCCCGGC
>CAVOJA010000133.1:0-8333 GCA_963696015.1 uncultured Holophagales bacterium | reverse complement strand
ACGACGCCCCATCCTCTCGGACGGCTGCCTCTCGAGGCGGGAGCGCGCTTCGGCCTCCTGTCGCGGCACGCCGACGAGGAGCACGAAACGCTCCTCGACCGGGCGGCGCTGGAGCGTGCCGCGCGGTCGGCGGGGCTCGAGCTGACGACCTACGCGCGCTTCCTGGCGGGTCTGAACCAGCTCGTCGTCCTGACGCGACGATGAAGGCGAAAGCCCCGCTTGCCATCGAGGTGGCGGGCGCGCGGACGCACAATCTCGAGGGCGTCTCCTGCCGCGTCCCGATCGGCGCGATCACCGTGGTCACCGGCCCCTCGGGCTCGGGCAAGTCGTCGCTCGCCTTCGACACGCTCTATGCGGAGGGACAGCGGCGCTTCGTCGAGTCGATGTCGACGTATGCACGCCAGTTCCTCGAGCGGATGGAGAGACCCGACGTCGACCGGATCGACCACCTGCTGCCGGCGCTCGCGATCGAGCAGAGGTCGCCCTCGCGGTCGGCCCGCTCGACGGTGGGAACGGCGACGGAGATCCACGACGTCCTTCGCCTCCTCTTCGCTGCGGCGGGGACCGTCGTCTGTCCCGCGTGCCACGTCGAGGTCCGTCGAGAGACGCCGCGAGGCGTCGTCACCGCGCTTCTCGCCGAGCTCGGAGAGGGGACTCGGGTCCTCGTCCTGGCGCCCCGGCCCGCGGCCGGACTCGCGGAGAGGGCGCCACTCTGGGTCCGCTCGGGGCTCTTCCGCGCGGTGGCCTCCGACGGGAGCGTCGTGTCGTTCGATGCCGACACGCCGCCTCCTGCGGGCGAGGACGCGCTCGTGAGGCTCGTCGTCGGGCGGCACGTCCTGCGTTCGGGCGACCCGGAGCTGGCGGCTTCGATCGAGGGCGCCTTCTCCGTCGGGGAGGGGGAGCTCCTCGTCCGGGAGGCTTCCTCCGGCCGCGAGCTTCGCTTCCTGCGCGGCCTCGCGTGCAACTCCTGCGGCCGCCGCTTCGAGGAGCCGACCCCGGCCCACTTCTCCTTCAACTCGCCGCGCGGTGCCTGCCCGACCTGCCAGGGCTTCGGCCGGGTGGCGGGCCTCGACCCGGCGAAGATCCTGCCCGATCCGGGTCTCACCCTTCGCGAGCGCCCCTTCGCGCCCTTCAACACGCCGGCCTACGCCAGCGCCTACCCCGACCTCGTCCGCGCCTGCCGGCGGCTCGGGATCCGCCGCGACGTGCCGTGGAACGAGCTGACGGCGCGCGAGAGGGAGCTCGTGTGGGACGGCGACGGCGACTGGTACGGCGTCAAGGGGCTCTTCACGTACCTCGAGACGAAGCGCTACAAGGTGCACGTCCGCGTGATGATCGCGAGGTACCGCGGCTACGAGCGCTGCCCGGGCTGCCTCGGGGAACGGCTGACCCCGGAAGCGCGGTCGGTGCGAGTCGGAGGCGCGAGCCTGCCGGAGCTTTGCGCCCTGCCTCTCGACGAGCTCGTCGAGAGGCTCCGCGGGCTCCCTCTCGGGGCGACGGAGAGGGCGCGGGGCGGCTCGCTCGTGGCGGATCTCGTGAAGCGCGTCGGGACGCTCGTCGACGTTGGACTCTCCTACCTCTCGCTGTCGCGGACGATGCGGACCCTCTCTGGCGGCGAAGCGCAAAGGGTCCAGCTCGGAGCGGCGCTCGGCAATGCCCTCACCGGGACGCTCTACGTCCTGGACGAGCCCACCGTCGGGCTCCACCCGTCCGACACGGCGCGCCTTCTCGCGGTGCTCCGTCGCCTCGCCGACGCGGGGAACGCCGTCTGCGTCGTCGAGCACGATCTCGACGTCGTCCGCGCGGCGGATCACGTCATCGACCTCGGCCCGGACGCCGGGGCTTACGGCGGCCGGCTCGTGTTCGAGGGGGCGCCAGGGGCCCTGTCGCGGGCCGCGACGGCGACGGGCGAGGCGCTGAGGGCGACGCCGGGGCTCGTGGCCGAACGGCCCGAGCCGTACCCTCGGGGCCACCTGCGCATCGTCGGAGCGCGAGCGAACAACCTGGCGGACCTGACGGTCGAGATCCCCACCGGCGTCCTGGCCGCCGTCTGCGGGCCGTCGGGGTCCGGGAAATCGTCCCTCGTCGTCGACGTCCTCGCCTCGGGGGCACTCCGGGCCCTCGGGCGGAAGGACGGCGACGCTCTCGAGCGCGGGGCTCACCACCGGATCGAGGGGCTCTCGGCGTTCCGAGACGTCGTTCTCGTCGACCAGTCCCCCCTCGGCCGCTCCACCCGCTCGAACCCGGCGACCTACACGAAGGCGTGGGACGAGGTGCGCGCTCTCTGGGCCCGGAGCCCGGCCGCGCGCGAGGCGGGCCTGACGAAAGGGAGCTTCAGCTTCAACGCCGCCGGCGGGCGGTGCGAGACGTGCGAGGGCTCGGGAATCGTGACGATCGACATGCAGTTTCTCGCCGACGTCACCGTCGTCTGCGACGCATGCGACGGTCGCCGTTTCTCGCCCGAGGTTCTGAACGTGAGGGTCCGGGGCCGGAACGTCCACGAGCTCCTCGGGACGACGATCGACGAGGCGCTCGAGCTCTTCGCCGACCTCCCTGCGATCGCCTCGCGCCTCGCGCCGCTCGCCGAGGCGGGACTCGGCTACCTCCGCCTCGGGCAGCCGACCGCAACGCTGTCGGGGGGCGAGGCCCAGCGCCTGAAGGTCGCCTCGTTCCTGAAGCCGGGCACCGGCGCCCCTCCAACGCTCTTCATCTTCGACGAACCGACGACCGGCCTTCACCCGCGCGACGTCGACGTCCTCCTCGCCGTTTTCCGCCGGCTCCTCGCGGCCGGCCACTCCGTCCTCGCCGTCGAGCACAACCCCGCTTTCCTTCTCGCTTCCGACTGGTTGCTCGAGCTGGGGCCCGGAGGCGGGGCGAACGGGGGCCGGGTCGTCTTCGCCGGGAGCGTCTCCCGCCTCCTCTCCGAAGGATCGACGCCGACGGCCGAGGCCCTCCGGAACGCATCGACGGCACCGGCTCGCCTACAATCCATGCCGACGTGTCCGGAGGAGCGCACCGCTACATCCTCGTCGTCGACGGCCGCGAGATCGAGCTCTCGGAAGGGGAAGTCACGCTCGGACGAAGCCGCTCGGCGACGGTCCGCGTCGACCACGAGTCCGTCTCGAGAAGCCACGCGCTCCTCACGTTCGCGAACGGGACGGCCGTCCTCAAAGACCTGAACTCGTCCAACGGGACGTTCGTCGCGGGGCGGCGGATCCTGAACGAGACGATTCTGAGGAGCGGCGACCGCCTGCAGGTGGGAGCGGCCGTCATCGAGTACAGGCTCCTCGAGCCGAGCGGCCCGGTCGAGAAAACGGCGCTCATCGTCCCTTCGGCGGCCGACGGGGCGACCGACTCGCCCGCGCCGGCGAGCGGCGCGTCCTCCGCTCCGGGTGATCCCGAACGCGGGGGGGCCTCGCCCCTCGAGATTTCCGCGGACGGCCTCTTCCGAGGCGTCGACGAAGCGGCCCGTGGAGGGTCCTCTCCCGCGGTCGTCGCCGCCGTCGCGCTGGCGGCGGTCCACAGCTCCGGCGTTACCGAGCGGCCGCCCCTCGATCTCCCTCTGCAGGCGGACGGACCGCCCGTGCCGACGGTCGCGGAAGACCCGGTTCCCCCCGTACCGGTCCGTCGCCCGCCCGACGCCACGCTCTCGCAGTTCCCCATCCGGAACGGGAGTGCCCCCCCGTCAGGGGGACGACCGGCACCGGCGATCCGGGTGCGCAAACCGGGCCCGTCGGCGTCGCGGGAAGCTCCAAGGCTCGACGCCGCTGGGTTCCTGCCGCGCGTCCTGGCGACTCTCGTCGATTCGATCATCCTCCTGGCACTGAATCTCCTGCTCCTGTCCCCCGTCTTTCTCGTCCTTCTCTTCCGGGAGGCGTTCCAGTCGGCGGACCTGCTGCGCGACTGGGCATTTCTCGGCATCCTGGGGGGGTGCGGCCTGATGATCCTCGGCGCGAACCTCTGGTACGTCGTCGGGGGTTGGGCCCGGACGGGACGAACCCCGGGAAAAGCGCTGCTGCGACTCTCCGTCGTGCCGTCCGGTTCGTACGAACCGACGCCCGGCATCGGGCTGCAGAAGGCGTTCGTCCGGTTCCTCGCCTACAACCTCTCCGGCGCGGTCCTGGGCGTCGGGTTTCTCCTCGTCCTCTTCCGGAAAGACCGTCGCGCACTGCACGACCTCATCGCCGGCACGAGGGTCGTCCGGACGTCCTAGGCCGGGATCACCTCGGTTCCAGGAGAGCGCGAAGGGAGGGCGAGATGAGGGCGGCCTCCGCGCGTGCCGCCCCCCCCTTCTGCCGGAACGACGCGAGGCTCGCGCGGGCGGCCGAGAGGAGGGTCTCATCGCGGCGTCCTTCGAGGACGTAGCGGTTGCCCAGGGCCGACGCCTCGACGAGGTCGAGCTCGCGGGCGCCCGGGCTACGTTGCCTTTCCGCCCGGACGAGGGCCGCGGACTCGTCGAATCTCCCCGCGGCGAGGGCGGCGAGGGCCCCGGCGAGGCGCACCGGGGGCGGTGAAGGGACGAGCGTCGGCGCCGGTGCGCCCGGAATCGGCACCGGTGTCGGTCCCGGAAGCGGGGTAGCCACGGGTGTGGAAACCGGCGGGACAAGACCGGGCGTCGACAAGGGGGTCGGCGAAGGAGGAGGGACGGGTACCGGTGTCGACTCGGTGGGTGGAGGCTCCCGGCGGGCCGCCTCGCGGCGCTCCAGCTCGGCGATGCGTCGGGTCCGGTCTTCGGTCTCTCTGCGGTTCGGAAAGCTGCCGCCGGCGGCCGAAGCGCGAAGGTGCGAGAGGGCACGTGCCTCATCGCCCGTCTCCATGAGCGCCACGCCCAGCCAGAAGTGGGGATCGTAGTAGTCGACGGCGTGGCGACTCGTCCCGAAACTCTGCCGGGGCGTCTCGTGGCCCGTTTCCAGCGCCTTCTCGAGCTTCGGAATCGCCTCCCGGTAGCGTCCTTTCGCGATGAGGTCCCTCGCCTCGACGTACGGGCGGACGGCGTAATCGGGGGGTAAAATGCCAGCCTGCGGTGCCGAGAGGCCAGCCAGTGGCACGAACGTTGCGAGAACCACAACCGCTGACGCGGTGGCCGTCCGGGCGCCCCGGACGAACCGGACGCGTGAGGTGGAGCGGGCCAACCGACACTTCATGGAGGCACGACACGCCGAGTTTAGCGGTGTGGCGTGCAAAGGGGATGACGACGATGCGACGAAACCTCGCTTCGCTCCGCGCTGCTTTCGCCGCAGCCGGGATGCTCCTCGCATCCTCTGCGGTTTCGGCCGCGGCGGTGAAGGGCCCCGCGCTCGAAAGACCCGCCCTCAACGTCGAATCGCAGGCTCTTTCCGTGGGAACCGTCGACCTGTGCACTCCGCCCTACTCCGTCGAGCCTCCTGTCGTCAGCCCGGCGGCGCCTCCGGCGTACACCACCTACGTCGTCTCCTGGAGCACGCTGACCGCCGGAGAGCAGGGACCGGGAGGAGGCGAAAGGAGCCTCCTGTTCCGCCTCAGGCGAACGACGGCTTACGGCGAGGTAAAAGAGACGCTCCTCGACACCGGAACGGCCGCATTCTCGGACGGACCGGGGGAGTACCTCTACCAGGTCCGCACTGAGAACACCTGCGGCGAGGCGAGCGAGTGGTCGAGACCCGCCCGAGCGGTCGTCGGCACCTCGAAGACCTCCTCCCTCGTGCTCGTCCTGGCCCCGAAGCCATTCCTCGTGCCGGTCTCGCCGAACTCCGTGGCGTCCACGAGGCTGGTGGTCCGGAACGCCGGCAGCGAGACGCTCGACGTCTCGGTGTCGAGCCCGGGTGGGGCGCTCGTCGCGAACCCGAGCGCGTTCCGGATCGCGTCGGGTGATTCCACCTCCGTGAACGTGACCGTCGCGAGGGTCGTCGACCCTTCGGAGCCGTTTCACACGGAGCTCACGTTCACCGCCAGAGACGTCGTCCTGCGCGTCCCCGTCGACGTGGCCGCCTCTGGCGCGGCGGCCGAAGTCCCGGTCGGGTGGGATGACGAGGGGGCCAACGTCGACGGTGCGGGGAACGGGCTGCAACGAACCCTCGTGAATTCGGGGACCCTTCCCGCCTCGATCGTGACCTCGATCTCGGCGGCGTGGCTCACGGTGAGCGGAGTCGACGGGAAGACCTGGGACCGGCCGCTGGCGCCGGGCGAGAGGCGCCCCGTCAGGCTCGGCGTCGACCGGAGCCTGCGGCGGGCCGTGATCGGGACCGAGGTCGCGACGGTGACAGTGGTGACGGCGGGCCACACCGGCAGCCCGAAGAGCCTGAGCGTGGTGGACGACGGGCCGCTGCTGGCCGCTGGAGGAGGCCCCGATCCTTCGGGCAACGACCCCGACCTGCCGCCCCTCTACCTCATGAAGAGCCGGCTCCTTTTCCCGTCGCTGCCGAATGCCGTCGACGCTCTCGGAATCGGGCGTTACACCTCCGACGTCTGGCTTTCGAACGTCGACGCCGTCTCCCCGATCAAGGTCGTCCTGACGCTCACCCCCTCCGGACAGGGGAACACCTCCGCCGGGGTCCGGCAGTACGTATTTCCTCTCGGAGCGGGCGAGACCCGCCGGTTCCGGAACATCGTGGGGACGGTCTTCGGCTACGAGGGAGCGTGCTCGCTCGACATCAGCTCGCCGGCCGCGACCCTCTCGGCGACGGCGATGGTGAACAACAAACCGCTCGTCCCGCTCGTGGCGGGGAAGACGGCCGCTCTCGGGACGGCGGTCGCGGGGACCGTCCTTTCGACAGGCGAGTTCGGCTTCGAGATGCGGCCGGTGGCGGCAGGGGAAGGGGTAAACGCCTACGACCGCCTGTACGTCCTTTCCGGTCTCTGGCACGACGCCACGCGGCGGACGAACCTGATCCTGAGGGAGACGACGGGGAACGAGTCGCGGGTGGTGATCCAATTCTTCGACAACGTCGGAAGCCCGATCCGGAAGAACGGGCAGCCGGTGAGCCTCGATAAGACGGTCCCCGCGCTCGGATCGCTGCAGATCAACGACGACGAGATCTTCGAGGCTGACCCGATCACGACGGGAAGCGTCTGGGCCCAGTTGGAGTTCCGGCGCGGCGTGATCGATCCGTTCGGCAGGGAACGGGGTGCGGTCGTTCCGTTCGCGACGGTGATCGACGCGGGCACTCAGGACGCCTCGCTGCGAGTGGGCGTGTCGAAGTCGGCGCTCGTCCCGACGCCGCCGGAGAGCGCGGCTTCGGTCAAGGCGCTCGGGGGCGCTCCGGCGACACCGAGTGCAGCGGAGCCGCTCTTCTTCCCGGTGGCCCGGGTGACGGGCGCGGCGCTGGCCTCGGGTCAGCCGCCCTCCTGGCGAACCCGGGTCACGTTCACGAACGTCAACGACAATAGGGAGCAGCGAACGCTGCGGCTTCTCTTTCACGACATGAGCGGCTCGGGCTCCTCCGTCACGCAGCCGGCGCCGGCGGCCCTCGCGCCCGGAAGCTCTCTCTCCTACGCCGACCTCCTGACGGACTTCTTCGGCATTCCCGAGGGCAAGGCGGTCTGGGGGACGGTCGAGATCCGAAACGAGGGGCCCAGGGCGGACGGGACCTGGTCCTTCACCTGGACCGACGTCGACGTCCAGACCGAGACCTACACCAGGGACACGGAGAACGCGTCCCGCGGCGAGTTCCGGACCGGAATGGAGGGCTATTCGTACAAGCACGGCTATTCCTCGTTCCAGTCGAATCTCGGGACGGCGCTCATCGAGGGGGCCGAGAGCTCTCCGCGATACCGGACGAATCTCATCCTCCAGGAGATCGGTGGCGCCCCGTGCACCGTGGCAGTCGGGGTCTACCAGCCGGGTGCGCTCGTCCCGATCGCCGTCCAGATCGTCTCTCTCAAAGCGAACGACTACATTTCCCGCGAGCTCTTCCGGGACCTGATGAACCTGGACCTCGAGGAGATCGTCGACGCCCGCGTCGTCGTCCGGCAGATGGACGGCGACGGCATCTTCATGGCGTTCGTATCGAAGATCAACCTCGTGACGGGCGACCCGGCGAACGTCTTCCTTCGCCCGGCCGCGGCGGGAACGGGCCGCTGAGTCCGTCGATACGGGCCGCTGACGCGGCGAGGGCGGGCCGCTGACGCGGGGCGGGAGGGTACGGGTTAACCTCGGCAGGGGCGAAAGCCCTCCGGAGGAAGCCTGAGCCCGCCCGTCGTCGAACGGATCGCACACTACCGGATCGTCCGCCGTGTCGGCCGCGGCGGGATGGGGATCGTCTATCGCGCCGTCGACGAGCGCGACGGCAAGACGGTCGCGTTGAAGGTGATCCGCGAGACCGAGGTCGGGGGGGACGAATCGACGCCGCACGTGG
>CAVOJA010000132.1:0-117375 GCA_963696015.1 uncultured Holophagales bacterium | reverse complement strand
CCATTGCTTTGAACCGGAGCGCCGCGAGGTGGAACCGGTCGGCGAGGAGCTTCGCCGTCCGGTGGACGACCTTCGTGTGCATCGTCCCGCCGAACTCGGGGTGCGGGTGCGCGACGACGGCCGCGCCCGCCGGGTGGGGCGGCAGCCGGAGGAGGGCCTCGAGGTCGCCCACGGGCCCGGGAATCGTCAGGCTGAGCATTCGGACGGCGGTCACGGCGGCCTCGAAGTTAGCATGCGCGGAGTGGACGATCATTTTTCGCCAGCCGCCTGCGGAACGGCCCCCCGCGCCGAGCGGTGGGTTTCGCTCGCGTTCGTCCTCCTCGCGGCGGGGCTCGCCGTCCACCACCTCTCGGGCGATGCCGCCACCGCGGACGAGCCGGTCCACCTCGCCGCCTCGGCGGAGCTCGTCCGCGACGGCACCGGTCGCTGGAACCCCGAGCACCCGCCGCTCGCCAAGGCCCTCGCCGGCGTCGCGCTGACGGGCCTGCCGCTCCGGCCTGCCGACGACCCGCTCCACACCCCCCCGAGCCCCGGCCGGCTCCTCCGGTTTCTCTACCGGAACGAGACGCCCTCCGGGACGATCCTCCTCCGCGCGCGGCTCCCGTTCGTCGTGCTCCTCGTCGCCCTCCTCCTCGCGGTGCGGGCCGAGGCGCGGAGGCGGTGGGGCACATGGGCCGGCTGCGCGGCGCTCGCCTTCGCGGCGCTCGAGCCGAACCTGAACGCGCACGCGGGCGTCGTCCACACCGACATCGCGGTGACGCTCTTCGTCGTCCTTTCCCTCGCGCCGCTCGCCGCCCTCGCGCGCCCCGGGGAACACCGCGCGGCGCCGCTCCTCGGCGTCCTCTGGGGGCTCGCCTTCCTCTCGAAGTACAGCGCCCCGCTCCTCGCGCTCTGCACGCTCCCGTTCCTCGCGGCCGACGCGATGCCGGGACGCGGGGACCTCCCGCGCCTCGCGCGGCGGCTCGCCGCCGCCGGGTCGATCGCCCTCCTCGTCACCCTCGCCGGATTCGCGTGGGCCTGCCGGAACCAGTCGCCCGCCGACCGCCGGGACCTCGCGCGCGAAAGGCTCGCGGTGATGGGGCGCTCGGAGGAGGCCGCGGCCGTCGCGATTCGCGCCGGCAACGTTCTCCCGCCGCTCGGGAACCTCCTCACCGGAACGCTCTCCGTCGCCCTCCAGAGCGAGGTCGGGGCCGGCGTGAACTACTTCCTCGGGGAGGTGTCCCGCGAGGGCTCGCCCTGGTACTTCCCCGTGGCGCTCGCCGTCAAGGCGCAGATCGGCCTCGCCCTCGGGGTCGCCGCCGCCCTCGCCCGCCGGGGACGGCGCTTCGCCGCCGCCGCGGGACTCTCGATCGCGCTCTTCCTCCTCCTCTCCGCGCGGACGACGTACAACATCGGCGTCCGCCACGCGCTCTTCGCCTTCCCGCTCGCCGCGATCGCGGCGGGGGCGGCGTTCGCCGAGGGAGGGGCCCCGCCCGGCGACCGCGGCAACCGCCTCCGCCGCGGGATCTCCCTCGGCGCCCTCCTCCTCGCCGCCGTCGAGATCGCCTCCGTCCACCCGCACGAGCTCTCGTTCTTCAACGCGGTCGCCGGCGGGCCCGAGAGGGGCCGCCGCTTCTTCGTCGACAGCAACCTCGACTGGGGCCAGGACCTCCTCCGCCTGAAGGCGGCCGCGCCGGCCCTCGCGCCCGACGGCCTCCCCGCCGTCGTCTTCGGCGGCGACCTCCCGGCCCGGCACGCGCCGATCCTCCGGCCCCCGGCGCCGGGCGAGGAGGACCGCCCCGGGGCCCTCATCGCGGTCGGCGAGGCCCCGTTCGCCCTCGGCCCCGAGCTCCTCCGCGCGAAAGGCGCCCTGGACGACGCCGCGCGGCTCGAGAAGATCCGCACGGCTCTCCGCGAGCGAGGCTCGCGCGTCGGCGCGATCGGCGGCTCGATCGGAATCTGGCGGATCGACAGGGCGCCGTGAGCCCCCCTCGGGGGAGCCCTATCGCGCCCGCTACGTCGTCCCGTTCCGGGCCGTCGTCAGGACGGAGATCGTGCCGTCGACCTCGAGGACGGCGAGGAGGCAGTCCGCGATCGAGGCGCACCCGTTCTCCCGGAGCGCCTGCAGGAGCTCGCCGTGGCTGATCCGCTCGGCGGCGAGGGCGTGGTCGTCGACGTGCCCGCGGTGGACCAGCATCCGGGCCTTCCCGCGAAGGAGCCTCTCGACGCCCCGGTGGTTCGCGGCGAGGCGGCCGAGAAGGCTGTTCGCGACGAGGAGGACGGCCGCGGCCACGAGCCCGCCGACGAGCGAGCTGTCGGGCCCCACCATCGCGTTCTGGACGGCGTTCGCGATGAGGAGGATCAGGGCGAAGTCGAACGGCGCGAGCTGGCCCACCTCGCGCTTCCCGCTCAGCCGGAACCCGACCAGGATGAACGCGTAGACGGCGACCGTCCTGAGGACGATGAGACCGATCTCCCCGGGACCCGTCAGCAGCTCCTTCATCGTCTCCTCCTTCGGGCCGTCGCCCGCGACGGATCCTGCGCCGCTCGCCGGCCGGGCGCCCCTCGAGCCCGGACGGGCCTGCACGGCCCGCCTCACGATCCCGGGACGGCGGGCTCAGCGGCCGCTCAGGGCCAGCCGGTGGAACGCGGCGAGGACGAGCGCGTGCCGGATCCTCCCCGAGCGGACGAGGCCGGGCACGTCGGCTTCCGCGAAGGTCTCGACCCGGAGGTCCTCGGAACCGTCGGGCGTCGGCTCCCCGGCGCGCCGGCAGCCGCTCGCCAGGAACGTGTGGCAGCGGTTCGCCTGGATCGCCGGGTTCGGGTGGACCCAGCCGAGGTCGACCCAGTCGTCGGAGACGTAGCCCGTCTCCTCCCGAAGCTCGCGCCGGGCCGCGTCGAGAGGCGACGCGTCGCCCGGGTCGACGCAGCCTCCCGGTATCTCGAGCGTCTCCTCTTCCGTCCCCTGCCGCCGCTGCCTAACGAAGAGCATCGCGCCCGAGCCGGTTCGCGCCACGACGTTGACCCAGTCGGCCCCCTCGAGGACGAAGAAGTCGTGCTCGGTCCCCTTCACGGGCGAGACGCGGACGTCCTTGCGGACGCGGAAGACTCGGGCGTCGAAGAGCGTCTCGCGCCGCGCGAGAGGCCACGCGGGGACCGCGCCACCGGGCGGCGCCGACGGCGGGTCCTCCGCCACGGCGTCAGCCGGCCGTTCCCGGACCGAAGCCGGTGATGATGTAGGAGCCGCTCTTGGCGTCGCGCTTGAGCGAGATGACTTTCTGCTTCTGGGCCGACTCGAGGAGCTCGGAGAAGGCGCGGAAGCCGTAGTACGACTCCGAGAAGCTCGGGTTCTTGCGTTGCATGGTCTGCTTGACCATCGAGCCCCAGAGGACTTCCTTGTTCTCGCGCTTGAGCGCCTGCATCGAGTCGATGAGGAGCGCGAAGACCTCGCGCTGCTTCTCGGACAGGCCGGCGAACGCCGGGACCTTCACCTGCTCGCGGACGAGGTCCTCGTAGTAGATGAACTCGTCGCAGTTCTCGATCAGGAGCTCGGACGTCGAGCCCTTCACGCCGAAGCCGAGGACGGTCTTGTTGTTCTCCTTCAGCTTGGAGACGAGGGGCGAGAAGTCGGAGTCGCCGGAGCCGATCACGAAGGTCGTGATGTGCTCCTTGTTCGACGCCAGGTCCATGGCGTCGACGACCATCCGGATGTCGGCCGAGTTCTTCCCCGTCATCTTGTGCTGGGGGATGTCGATCAGCTCGAACGCCGACTCGTGGAAGGCCCGCTTGTACTCCGCGTAGCGGGACCAGTCGGCGTAGGCCTTCTTGATGACGATCTTCCCCTTGTCGAGGAGACGGGAGATCAGGAGCTTGACGTCGAACTTCGGGTGGCCGCTCTCGCGGAGGCCGATGATGACGTTGTCGATGTCGATGAAGAGGGCGAGTTTCTGGTCTTCCTGGCTCATGCTCACGGGGGGGGCGGCGGAGGCGACCGTCTCGACGATCGTCGTGTTGGAGGGGGCGTATGCCTCGGTCTCGAAGAAGGAGACCTCGGAGGCAGGCACCGTGGCGGCATCTGCCGCGCTGCTGGCTGCGGCTCGTCCCGTCCGCCGGCGACGGCGCGGGGCGCGGGGTTTTGGTGTGGCTTCGTTCAACCGTCTGATTTTACGCCACATGCGAGAATCGCACGAATGCAGACCGCACTCGATTCCGACGCCTGGGCCGTTCAGCTTCGGACAGGTGCCGTCGTCGCCGACCTGACGGGACGCGGCAGCCTCGCGGTGATGGGCCCCGACTCTGCCGAGCTGATCCACGGTCTCGTGACCAGCGACGTGAAGGCCCTCCGGGCCGGCTCGGGCGGACACGCCGCGCTCCTCACGCCGAAGGGGAAGATGCGCGCGGATCTGTCCGTCCTCCGGCTGACAGCGGAGGAGCTCCTTCTCGACTGCGAGCCGGCCCTCACCGTGTCTCTCTTTTCGATCCTGGCCGGGTACGTTCCCTTCAGCCGATCGACGCTCGAGGACCGGACGGCGTCGACGGGCGTCGTTCAGCTCGAGGGGCCGGCGACGACGGGCATCCTCGCCGCCGCCGGAGTCGCCGAGCCCGGCGCCGCGCCGCTCTCGCACCAGGCGAGCGAGATCGAGGGGATCGCCGTCCGCGTCGTCCGCGTGTCGCGGGCAGGAGAAGAAGGCTTCGCCCTGCTCTCCCGGCCGGACGCATCGCCCCGCCTGCTCGACCTACTCGCCAGGCACGGTGCGCAGCACGTGCCTCCCGAGGTCCTCGAAGCCGGCCGCATCGAGGCAGGGATCCCCCGCTGGGGCGCCGAGCTGGACGAGACGGTCCTCCCGAACGAAGCGTGGCTGGAGCGAACGGCGATCTCGTACACGAAGGGGTGCTACCTCGGACAGGAGACCGTCGCCCGCCTGAAGACCTACGGCCACGTGAACCGGCACCTCGTCGCGCTGCTCCTCCCCATCGGGAGTGGCGCGTCCCCCGGCGACGCGGTGCGAGCGGGCGACGAGACGGTCGGTCGGGTGACGAGCGCCGTCGATTCGACGCTCCGGAACCACCGGGTTGCCCTCGCCTTCGTGAAGCGCGAGCACGAGGCTCCCGGAACGACGCTGGTCGTCGACTCGGGGTCGGGACCGGCCGAGGGCGTCGTCGCCGCGGTCCCCCTTGGCCGTTGAGCCCCGGGCCCGAGACGCGGGCCTCGCGCCTTACGTCGCGCTCCTTCTTCGTGCAGATCTTCTTCCGCACGCTTCCCGTCCTCGCGAAGGTCGCGATGCGCGAGATGACGCCGTTCACCCTCGCGGCCGTCCGCGGGGCCTTCGGTGACCTCCTCCTCTCCCTCGCCGCGCGAGCCTTCTCCGGACCCGCCCCGCGCCAGACGCTCGGAGACCGGCTCGAGATCGCCTTCCTGGCGCTCTTCGGCATCGTCGCCAACCAGGTCCTCTTCATCCGCGGCCTGCACCGGACGACGGCAGCTCACGCGACGCTCCTCGTCGCCACGGTCCCGATCTTCACCATCGTCGTCGGAGGTGTACTCGTGGGCGAACCCGCACCTGTCCCAGCGTCGCCACGGTCCCGATCTTCACCATCGTCGTCGGGCTGCGGATGCGTCGCGAGCGGCGTCCTGCGCGGCGCCTCCTCGGCGTGCCGATCGCGTTCGGCGGGGTCGTCTCGCTCCACGGCACGGCCGGCGCCTACGCCCTGAACGCCTGGGCCCTGGCCCGGACGGGCGCCTCGACGACGGCGTTCTTCATCTACAACCAGCCCCTCTTCACCGGGGTGCTCGCCGACCTCGTCCTCGGCGAAACACCGTCTCCGCGCCTCTTCGGCGCCGCAAGACTCATCTTCACCGGCGTCGCCTTCGCCATCTGGCCCTCCCGGACTGAGGGTCCCGCGGCCAGAGGGCGTTCGGGCCGCGTGAGACGTCGCTCGCTTCGGACACTGCACGAGGGAGATAATGAGCACGTCCGGGACCGGTCGTCTCGCTCCCCGATGAAGAGAGGTATTCCATGAAGGCCTTCCGACCCGTCGTCCTCCTGGGCGCGCTCTTCCTCCTCTTGGCCCTTCCGGCCTCCGCCGACGTCCGGACGGCGCCGGCGCTCGAAGGCTCGCCCTCGTCGGCGATCGAGGGGACCATCACTTCCCTCAACATCCCGTTCGTCGACGGCGGACCGATCGTCACGCTCCTCGACGGCCTGGTGTCCTTCGACGCGACCGGCGCAACGGTCCGGTTCTCGAACGGAACCTCCGGAACGACGGCCGACCTCGAGATCGGACAGCGACTCGTCGCCTTCGTCGAGCCGGCGGCCACGATGCCGAAGGCCAAGAGCATCGTCGTCCTCGCCCAGAAGTTCGACGTGACGCTGACGGGCAGGGTCGATGCGGTCGACCCGGCCGCCCGAACCCTGACCGTCCTCGGTTTCGTCGCGAAGGTAACCGACCGGACCGTCTTCGGCGGCCCCAGGGATGGCGCCGGACAGGCCGGTCTCGAGGACGTGCGGGCCGGCGAGCTCGTTCTCGTCGCCGCAATGGCCGACTCGGGAACCCTCGTCGCGAACCGGGTCATGAAGCTGTCGCCGAGCCCCCTGCCAACCTCCCGCCTCCGCGGGATCGTCGACTCGATCGGAACCGAATCCTGGACGCTCGTCCTGCGTGACGGGACGCAGACCGTCGTGAAGGTGGACGGCGAGACGAAGGTCGTCGGGAACCCGAAGGTCCGCGACGAGGTCGACGTTCTCGTACGGCAGCTGCCGGACGGCTCCCTCCAGGCGCTCCTCATCGCGAAGGCGCCGATCGCTCCTCCCGTCGCGACGGAGGTCGCCTTCGAAGGGGTCGTGGCTCGCATCGCGGCGGACGGCCCGATGGGCACGGCAACCTGGCTCGTCGGCGAGACCAGGGTGCTCGTCTCGCCCATGACGACCGTCCGAGGCGAGCCGGGAATCGGGGACAGGGTGAGGGTCGAAGGGTTTCGGGGCCGCGACGGTGTCGTCATGGCCTCGAGGATCGCCAAGCTCTGAACGTCCCGCTGGCTACCGAAAGACCTGCATCCCCCTGAGCTCGCGGATCCGGTCGCGCAGCTGCGCGGCCGTTTCGAACTCCAGCTCCCGGGCGGCTTCCTTCATCCGCTTCGAGAGCGAGGAGATCTCCTCCTCGATCGACTGGTCGTCGCGGAGGGCGTCCTTGCCCTCCCCGTGCAGGGCCGGGACGCGTCCGTAGTCGAGGTTCGACATCCGGAGGAGCGGCGAGTCGATCGCCTTGACGATCGACTCGGGGACGATCCCGTGCTCGAGGTTGTACGCCTCCTGGGTCGTGCGGCGCCGCGCCATCTCGTCCATCGCCCGGCGCATCGAGTCGGTGACCTTGTCGGCGTAGAAGACGACGAGGCCGTTGAGGTTCCGCGCCGCCCGTCCGGACGTCTGGATGAGCGACGTCTCCGACCGCAGGAACCCTTCCTTGTCGGCGTCGAGGATCGCCACGAGCGAGACCTCCGGGAGGTCGAGCCCTTCCCGCAGGAGGTTGATGCCGACGAGGGCGTCGAAGACGCCCCGCCGCAGGTCTCCGATGATCTGGACCCGCTCCAGCGTCTCGACGTCGGAGTGGAGGTAGCGGGTCCGCACGCCGAGCTCGAGGAAGTAGCTCGTCAGGTCCTCGGCCATCCGCTTGGTCAGCGTCGAGACGAGCGTCCGCTCCCCCCTTGCCGCCCGCTCGCGGACACGTCCGAGGAGATCGTCGACCTGCCCCTTCACGGGCTTCACCTCGACGCGGGGGTCGACGAGGCCCGTCGGGCGGATGACCTGCTCCACGACCTCGCCGCCCGACTGCTGAAGCTCGTACGGGGCCGGCGTCGCCGACACGTAGAGTCTCTGTCCGACGCGCTCGAGCCACTCCTCGAACCTCAGCGGCCGGTTGTCGAGGGCCGAGGGGAGGCGGAAGCCGTACTCGACGAGCGTCTCCTTGCGGGACCTGTCGCCGTGGTACATGGCTCGCACCTGCGGGAGCGTCTGGTGGCTCTCGTCGATGATCGTCAGGTAGTCGGCCGGGAAGTAGTCGAGGAGGGTCGGCGGCGGCTCTCCGGGAGCGCGGCCCGAGAGATGGCGGGAGTAGTTCTCGATGCCTGAGCAGTAGCCGATCTCCCGGATCATCTCGAGGTCGAAGCGCGTCCGCTGCTCGAGACGTTGGGCCTCGAGGAGCTTCTTCTGCGCCGTCAGCTCCTCCACCCTCACGACGAGCTCGGCCTCGATCGACCCGAGCGCCCGCTCGCGGACCTCCTGGGGCGTGACGTAGTGAGACTTCGGGTAGAGCGCGAACTCTCCGAGCCTCTCCAGCACCTTCCCCGTCAGGAGGTCGACGCGGGAGACCTTCTCGATCTCGTCGCCGAAGAACTCGACGCGGATCCCCGTGTCCTCGTACGACGGGTGGATCTCGAGGACGTCGCCCCTCACGCGGAACGTCCCGCGGTCCAGGTCGAGGTGCGACCGCTCGTACTGTGCCTCGACGAGGCGCTTGAGATACCACGTCAAACCGTACCGGGCCCCGGTCTTCAGCTCGATCGACATCTTTCCGAACGACTCGGGGCTCCCGAGGCCGTAGATGCACGAAACCGAGGCGACGATGATGACGTCGCGCCGTTCGAAGAGAGCGGCCGTGGCCGCGATCCTGAGCTTGTCGATCTCCTCGTTGATCTGCGTTTCCTTCTCGATGAAGGTATCCGACTGCGGGACGTACGCCTCGGGCTGGTAGTAGTCGTAGTACGAGACGAAGTACTCGACCCGGTTCTTCGGGAAAAACCGCTTGAACTCCTGGTAGAGCTGGGCGGCGAGCGTCTTGTTGTGCGACAGGACGAGCGCGGGCCGGTCGAGCGCCTCGACGACCTTGGCCATCGTGAACGTCTTTCCCGAGCCGGTGACGCCGAGAAGGACCTGGTGCTCCTTTTCCTCGCGGAAACCGCGGACGAGCGCCTCGATCGCCGCGGGCTGGTCTCCCTGCGGCGTCAGGTCGGAGATGACCTCGAACCGGCTCACGTCTTCGGCATCGCGCGCAGCGCCTGGGTGATGGCCTGGAGCTCCTCCGAGCTCACGCGGCCGTCCTGCAGCGCCTCGACGATCTTCTTCTGGACCGAGTGAATCCCCTCCGGTTTCGCCTTCCCCGCCTTGGCCGCGGCGACGAACGCGGCGTACTCCCTGCGAAACGCGTCCCGGTCCGCCGCCGGCACCTCCTGGGCGATCGCGGCCACGACCTGCGCCTCCGTCGCCCCGAGGAGGGACTCCATCAGCTGGGGCGCCCGGCGAAGGAACAGGACCATCCCGGCGATGGCGACGAGAGAGAGGACCGCGCAGCCGACGAGACCCCACTTCATGCAGCCGCGCGACTCGGGATCCTTCGTCCCGAGAGGCCCGAGGAAACCGTCTCCGGGGATGATCGGGGGCGGTGCCGCGGTGCTCATGCTCTCTCCTCCCGGTCCCGCCCGACGTTCGGGACGGGCCCCGACCACGTGTGAGAATACCTCCGTGATCGGCCGCCGCGCCGCCGCCATCCTCGTCCTCCTCCTCCCGGTCCTCCTCGCGGCGGGGCTCGGGATCGGCGCGGGCTGGGCGGCCTCCCAGCTCATCCGCGTCCCGAGGGTGGAGCAGCTGGCGAGCTACCGCCCCGACATCGTCACCGAGATCCGCGGCTCCGACGGCACGATCGTGGCCCGGTTCGCGATCGAGCGCCGGTTCCTCGTCACGCGGCTGCAGATCCCCGACGTCCTCGTGAAGGCGGTCCTCGCGGCAGAGGACGCCCGTTTCTACGATCACGGCGGTGTCGACATCATCCGTATCGCCGGGGCCGCTCTGCGCGACCTCGCGACGCGCAGGCTGGAGCAGGGTGCCTCCACCATCACGCAGCAGCTCGCGAAGCTGGTCTTTCTGACGCCGGAAAAGTCGTTCGCCCGGAAGATCAACGAGGTCTTTCTCACGGTCGAGATCGAGAAGCGGTACTCGAAGGACCAGATCCTGACGATGTACCTGAACCAGGTCTACCTCGGCCATGGCAACTACGGCGTCGAAGCCGCCTCCCAGTGGTACTTCAACCGGCCGGCAGAAGACCTCACGCTGCCGCAGGCCGCGCTCCTCGCAGGCCTGATCCAGCGTCCCGAGGCCTACTCGCCCATTCGGAACCCGTCGGCCGCCAAGGGGCGCCGTGACCTGGTCCTGCGGCGAATGCTGGAAGAGAGATTCATCGACGGCCCGAGCGCTGCGGCCGCGCGCGAGGCTCCGCTGGCCCTGTCCCGCTCCGCCCGCGAAGCGACGATCGGCCCCTACTTCTGTGAGGAGGTCCGTCAGTACCTCGAGAAGACCTACGGGGACCGGGGGCTGTACCGTCAGGGGCTCCGCGTCGACTCGACTCTCGACCCTCGCCTCCAGACCTGGGCCGAGGAGGAGCTCCGGCGGGGCCTCCGGAGGCAGGAACGGCGCTTCGGCTTCCGGAAGCCCAGCAACCTCGTCGACCACGGGATCGACCCCGAGAAGTACCACGACCCGGAGTGGGAAGAGGCAGTCGAGCAGGGTGGCGAACAGGGCGCTCAGCGGGCCGTCGTCCTGTCCGCTTCGAAGACCGGGGCCGAGCTGCGCGTGAAGGACCGCCGGATCGCCCTGCCCGCGAAGGCGTTCCGCTTCACCCGTGCCGAGAGCCCGGCGAAGGCCGTGCGCCGCGGGGACCTCGTCCTGCTCGAACGGCTCGTGGACGAAGGCGGCAAGGAGGAGACGATCGTCTCGCAGGAGCCGGTCGTGGAGGGCGCCGTCGTCGTCCTCGAGAACGGCACGGGCGCCGTCCGCGCCCTCGTCGGCGGCTACGACTTCTCCCGGTCGAAGTTCAACCGGGCCGTCCAGGCGCTCCGCCAGGTCGGATCGGCCTTCAAGCCGGTCGTCTACATGACCGCCATCGAGGCGGGCTTCACACCGGCCGACACCGTCCTGGACTCGCCGATCTCGATCACGATCGACCCACGCCAGGCTCCATGGCAGCCGCAGAACTACACCCGGAAATACGGCGGAATCCTGACGTACCAGCACGCCCTCGAGAATTCGATCAACGTTCCCGCGGTCCGCGTCGACCTCCTCGTGGGGACCCGGAAGGTGATCGAGACGGCCCGGCGCCTCGGCATCCGCCAGAATCTCCTGGCCTACCCGTCGCTCGCGCTCGGGTCGTTCGAGGTGACCCCGATGGAGATGACGACTGCCTATTCGGTCTTCGCCAACCAGGGGCTTCTTTACGCTCCCAGGCTCGTCGAGAGAATTCGCGACGCCGAGGGGGTCCTCCTCGAGGAGAACGTGCCCGACCCGAAGGAGGCGGCGGCCCCGGCGCAGTCCTACGTGATGCTGAAGATGCTCGAAGGTGTGACCGAGAGGGGTACGGCGGCTCGGGCGAAGGCTCTCGGGCTGCGCATCGCCGGGAAGACCGGGACGACGAACGACCACACGGACGCCTGGTTCATCGGCGTCACTCCCAAGCACACGATCGGTGTCTGGGTCGGACACGACGCCAAGAAGAGCCTCGGGGCGAAATCGACCGGCGGCGATACCGCCCTGCCGATCTGGATGGGAATCGTCTCGCGGATGAAGGTGGCCGGGATCCTGAAGCCGTCCGACGACTTCGACGTTCCGCAAGGCGTCGTCTTCGTTCCGTTCGACCTGGCGACCGGCTACCGAGCAACCCCCTCGTGCTCGAAGGTCGTCCTCGGCGCGTTCTCGAACGGGACGCAGCCAACCGAGCTCTGCGGCGACAGGCCTCACGCCGTCTCGACGCTTCCACAGTATCTGCAGAAGGCGGTCTACGCGCCCAAGCGAGGAGAGCCGAGCGGGGCCGACGTGAAGCTCGACGACGCGCCGCGACCCGCGAACGGGACCCGGCCACCACCCATGCCTGGACCTTCCGCCGGAAGCGGTCCTCGCGGCTGACGACCGTCTTTTGGGTGGGGGGCCCTGAAAGCACGAAAGCCCCGCCAAGGCGGGGCTTTCGAAGATCGGGCGTGGCCGGGGACCGGCGTTACGCCGCGACGACCTCTACCTTGAGGGCCGCGATCACCTCGCGGTGAAGGCGGACGTGAACCGTGTGCGTTCCGAGCCGCTTGATCGGCTCCTCGAGGTCGATTCTCCGGCGATCGACGGTGATCCCCTTGGCCGCCAGCGCCACGGCCAGCTCGGAGGCCGTCACGGAACCGTAGATCGCGTCATGGTCGCCCGCCTTCTTGCGAACGGTGACGCTGAGCCCCTCGAACGCCTTCGCGACGGTCGCAGCCTGGTCCTTCTCCTTCGCCTGGGAGACGTCGTAACGCTTCTTCTCCTGTTCCAGACGCTTCACGTTCCCCGCCGTGGCGAGGTAGGCGAGCTCCTTGGGAAGGAGGAAGTTGCGGGCGTACCCGGCGGCCACCGAAACGACCTCGCCCCGGTTGCCGAGGCCACGCACCTCGTCTGTCAGAATCACTTTCACGTCGGACATGTTCCGTTTACTCCCTTCTTCCCGACCCGCCGTCGCTCTCTTCTCCGTCTTCTCTCCGGGAGAACCTCCTCCGGAAGTCGAGGAACTCGTCCAAGAGCCCGCCGATGGCCACGAGAACCGGTATCGGCATCTGGACGGCGAGAACGTACACCGGCGCTCTTATCAGGAGGCCGGCACGCCCCCTGTCGAGCAGAGCGCGGATTATCGCCATCCCTCGGAGGAAAAACAAGGTGCCGAGCGGGATCAGGATCGCGACGGCCGCCCGCGCCGCCAGACCGTCGGCCAGTGCGGCGAGGGCTCCGGCCGGAATGAACGCAGCCGCGGCCGCGAGGGGCGTCCTGAAAGTCGCGAACGACCCCGGTTCCAGGGGCGCGTCCGCGAGGCCCGCCCTGCGCCCGAAAGCATAGACGAGAAGCGCTGCTTGGATCGCGCACCCGGCGAGGACGAGCCCGGGAAGGTGCCACGCGACGAGGTCGCGCATCCGATCGAAGGCCGCCCCTGTCGCGGCGAGGGTCTCTTCGGTCCATCCGTTGTTGCGGTAGAAGTCCATCAGCTCGGGCCGCAGGGCATCGAGCTTCAGCGCGAGGAACACCCCGGGGTCCACACCTTCCACGAGCGCCACCGCCAGGATTGCACCGAGGGCTCCCACGCCCGAGAGGGCCGCGGAAAGCCAGACGAGCTCCTCGCGCCGCCGGCCCGGCGTCGTCCCGGCAACGAGACCGAGTGCCGGCAGGGCGACGAAGGAGAGAGCGCAGGTGGCGGCGAGGATCGCCCCGGTCCCGCCCCCGAGAAGGCCGAAAACCGTCGCAAAGGGGAGGACCGACGCGGCCAGAGGAAAGACTGCCGCCGGACTCTTCATCTCCCGACCGGCCCGTGCCAGCCGGGCAGCGGCGGCCGGCAGAAGGTACGGAGCCACCGGGGGGAGGACCGCCGCAAGGGCAGCATAAAGCCCTGCCAGCGGCGGGGCCAGAAACGGCAAGCCCCTCCGGCGCGGAGCCGGAGGGGCGGGGCCGGACGAGGATTCGTCAGTCGGCGACGTAGGGCAGGAGCGCCAGGTAGCGCGCGCGCTTGATCGCGGTAGCGAGCTTGCGCTGGTAGAAGGCCGAGGTTCCGCTGATGCGACGCGGGAGAATCTTGGCCCGCTCGGGAACGAAGCTCTGGAGGAGCTTGACGTCCTTGAAGTCGATGTAGCCGATCTTCTCGACGGTGAACTTGCAGACGCGCTTCCTGCGGACGAAGAACTTCTTCTTCGCGGGGCGACGGGCGGGACCGGACGGAGCAGCCATTGTTCTTCCTCTCCTCGATCAGCTCTCGGGCTGGGCCGGCGCTTCGGCAGCGGCCTCGGGGGCCGGTGCGATTTCGGGGGCCGGGACGGATTCGGCGACCTCGGCGGGCGGAGCGGCCGGGACCGCCGCCGGGGCCGTCATGGCCTCAGGCGAGGCCGGAATGGCCCGCGACGGGCGCGCCTTCACCTTGCGGGCGATCTTCTGCCCGTGGCGAAGCTCCTCGTCGATCCGGACGGTGAGGTGGCGGAGAACGTTCTCGGAGAGCTTCATCTTCCGCTGCAGCTCCGTGACGGCCTTCGAACCTGCCCTGAAGAGGAAGTTGTGGTAGGTCGCCTCGGTTTTCTTCCTGATCTGGTAGGCGAGGCGATGGCGGCCCATCGACTCGTCCTTCTCGAGGACGGCGCCGAGGTCGGTCAGGAGCTTGCGGAACTCCTCGACGACCTCGGCGGTTCCCTGCTCGTCCTTCTCGGGAACGATCA
This sequence comes from uncultured Holophagales bacterium, assembly GCA_963696015.1. Lineage (GTDB taxonomy): Bacteria > Acidobacteriota > Thermoanaerobaculia > UBA5066 > UBA5066 > UBA5066. The sequence continues at coordinate 103,145 of CAVOJA010000132.1, read as the reverse complement.
GGAAGACCAGGTCATAGAGACGCTTCGGGGTTTCGGTCACGAGTCCTCCTTACGGATCGCGGGGCAAGCCCGCGAGGCGCGGCCCATCGGCCGAGCCAAGGGTTTGATTCAGCCCGCCGGAACGATCTCCAAAGGGCGGTTGAAGCGGTTCATGGCGATGTCGATCCCATCGGTGACGAAGGTCTCGATCACCTCGCAGGCGGTTCCGAGGACGGGCCCGAGGGCGGCCCGCTCAGGCTTGGAAAAGCGGTCCAGGACGTAGTCGGCGAGTTCCTCGCCGGGGCGGAAACGCTCGCCTGCAACGCCGATCCGGAGCCGCGGGAAGTCGTCGGCGCCGAGGCAGTCGATGAGGCTCTGGAGCCCCTTCTGTCCTCCCGACGAGCCAGACGGGCGGATCCGTAGGCGGCCGACAGGCAGCGCCACGTCGTCGGAGACGACGAGCATCCGCTCCCGCGGGATGGCGTGCTTGACGAGCAGCCCTTTTACCGATTCACCCGAGAGGTTCATATACGTCTGCGGCTTGGCTACGAGGACCGGCGTTTCGCCGATCCGGATGCGCCCCGTCAACGCCCGGCAGTCGAGCCGGTCGACGCGCGTCGGGCGGGCCGGGTCGGCGGAGAGGCGCCGGACGAGAGCGTCCAGCACCTCGAAGCCGACGTTGTGGCGCGTTCCGACGTAGCGGTCGCCCGGATTGCCGAGCCCCACGACGAGGGCGACCTCGGACAAGCCTACTTCTTCCCCTTCTTCTCGGCGGCCTTCGGAGCGGCGGCCTTCGGAGCGGCGGCCGCAGGAGCGGCAGCCTTCGCAGCACCAGCCTTCGGTGCTGCGCCCTTGGCCCCTTCTTCTTCCTTCTTGCCCTTCTTCGCGACCTCGGGCTCGGCCGTTGCGACGGCGGCCTCGGCGCCCTCCGCCACCTCGGCACGCGGCATGACGACGTGCGCCAGGACCCGGTCCGTGTCGCCCAGGATGCGGAGCTTGTCGCCCAGGTTCAAGTCGGCCACGCGGAGAACGTCGCCGGCTCCGAGGCCGGAGACGTCGACCGGGATGGACGCGGGGATGTCGGCCGGGAGGCACTCGATCTCGAGCTCGCGGGTGACGACGTCGAGGGTCCCGCCGAGCTTGACGCCAGCGGCGATCCCGACGGCCTCGACGCCGACCTTCATCTTCATCTTCCGGTCGAGGAGGATCCGGAGGAAGTCGACGTGAATGAGCTCCCGCCGGAGCGGGCTGAGGGTGACGTCGCGGACCATGACGTGCCGCTTCTCTTCCGTCCCCTTGAACTGGAGGAGAAAGACGACGTTCTGGTGGATCCCCTTGCGGAAGAGGCCGAGGAGCGACTTCCTTTGAACGCTGAGAGACAGCGACTCCGTGCCGGCCCCGCCGCCGTAGAGGACGGCCGGGATGAGGTCCTTTTCGCGCAGGCGGTTGCAGGCGTTCTTGCCCGTCTCGCTGCGGCGCTCGACTTCGATGATGACGTCTTCCTGGAGCATCTTCGGATTCCTTTCTATGGGCGGACGGTCCGGCAGTGTCCGGGCGTCCGGTCCGACGCGGAGCCGCAGATTCTACATGAGCGGCCCGAATCGGCGGTTCGCGATGTCCGGGGGGTCCGGGGGGGCCGCGAGCGGCCCCCCCGGCGAGCGCGAGAGCTCTCTGCCGCGGGTGGGGCCGAGGGGGGCCGGGGGGAGGCGTTCGGCGCCTTCCTCGTGGCGAGCGCCAGCCGAGCTCCCGGGCAGGAACGGGTCTCCCCGGAGAGCTAGACGAAGAGCGACGAGACCGACGTCCCCTCGTGAATCCTGTGAATCGCCTCTCCCAGGAGCGGCCCGATCGACAGGGGCGTCAGGACCGGGCAACGCGCCACCTTCTCGTCGATCGGAAGCGAGTTCGAGCAGAAGACCCGCTCGATGGAGCTGGCGTTCAGGCGGTCGATGGCGGGGCCCGAGAGGACGGCGTGGACGCAGCCCGAGAAGACTCGCTCGGCACCGGCATCCTTCAGCGCGGCCACGGTGTTGATGAGGGTCCCGGCGGTGTCGATGATGTCGTCGACGATCAGGACGTTCTGCCCCTTCACGTCGCCGATGACGTTCATGACCTCGACCTCGTTCTTCGCCTTGCGCCGCTTGTCGACGATCGCGAGGGAGACCCCGAGCCGCTTGGCGAAGGCGCGTGCCCTCTCAACGCCCCCGGCGTCCGGGGAGACGACCGTGAGCGGGTCGAGCTTGGCGTCACGGATGGCGTCGAGGAGGACGGCCGAGGCGAAGAGGTGGTCGACCGGGATGTCGAAGTAGCCCTGGATCTGCGCTGCGTGGAGGTCCACGGCGAGCACGCGATCGGCCCCTGCGGAGGTGAGGAGGTCGGCCACGAGCTTGGCGGTGATCGGAACGCGGGGCTTGTCCTTGCGGTCCTGCCGGGCGTAGCCGTAGTACGGGAGGACGGCCGTGACGCGCGACGCCGAGGACCGCTTGAACGCGTCGAGCATGATGAGGAGCTCCATCAGGTTCGCGTTCACCGGCGGGCAGGTCGGCTGGACGACGAAGACGTCGGCCCCGCGGACGTTCTCCTCGATCTGGCAGTAGTTCTCGCCGTCCGAGAAGTTGTAGAGCGTCACCCGCCCTGCCTCCTGCCCCAGCGCCCGGCAGATCTCACCGATGAGAGACGGGTGCGCGCGCCCTCCGAAGACCTTCAGCTCTCCGTACGGGACCCTCAGCGTCATAGTTCTCTCATCCTGGCTGGGGAGGGAGGATTCGAACCTCCGATAGGCGGTTCCAAAGACCGCTGACTTACCACTTGTCGACTCCCCAGCACGGGGCGGGATATTACCCTGCTCGCCGCGGTGCGCTCCGGGAGCGGCTTTCCTCGCGCGTCAGCGTTGGCACGACGCGGACTGCGGAGCCCGCCGGGAGCCCCTCGAGGCGGCGCGCGGCGTCGGCGGCCGTCGCGACGTCGGGAAAGAGGCCGAAGACGGTGGAGCCGCTGCCGGAGAGGCGGGCCCGGGTCGCTCCGGCGGTTTCCAGAGCTATTCGCACCTCGCGGAGCGCCGGAAAGAGCGCCTCCACCGCCGGCTCGAGATCATTGCGGTCGGGAGCGCCGCAGGAATGGAGGTCCCCGGCGCCGCACTCGTCCCAGGCCGGAGCCTCGAGCCGGCGGAAGACCTCCAGCGTCGAGACGGGAAACGGAGGCATCACGAGGACGACGGCCTCCGGCGGAGAGTCTTCGAGCGGCGTGATCCGCTCCCCCCGCCCAAGACCCCGGGCCGTCCCGCCGTGGAGGAAGAAGGGAACGTCGGAGCCGAGCTCGCCGCCGACCCGCGACAGCAGCTCGAGCGGCATGTCGAGGTCCCACAGGGCCGAAAGCCCCAGGAGGGTGACCGCAGCGTCGGAGCTGCCGCCCCCGAGACCGCCTCCGGACGGAATCCGCTTCTCGAGCGTGATGGCGGCCCGAGGCCGAATACCGGCGGCCTCGGCGAGCGCTCGTGCGGCACGCAGGACGAGGTTTTCCGTCCCGGACGGGATCGACGGGTCGTCCACGTCGAGCGTGAGGAGGTCGCTTTCCTCGAACGTGAGCCGGTCGGTCAGTCCGACGGCCTGGAATACGGTGTCGAGCTCGTGAAAGCCGTCGGACCTCTTTCCGAGAACGACGAGTGACCGGTTCACCTTGGCGAACGCCTCGGCGACGAGCTTCATCCCTTCGGAGCCTCCTCTCCTTCCTGCCACCCTCCGTAGCTCTCGAGCGTCAGGACCGCGCTCCCCTCCGGCGACTTCAAGTCGATACGCCTCGGCACCCCGGCGCCCGGCGAGAGCTCGACTCTCACACCTCCCGGCATTAGGAGCCCCGTGACGCCACCCGGAGTCGAGACGAGAACGGCGCGCCCGTCGCCGGACGGCAGCTTGAGCTCTATGCGACCGCTCCGGACGAGGGCACCTTCTCCAGAAGGGATCTCCTCGGGGATCCCGAGCAGGACCGCGAGGACGTCCGTGGCGGCGAGCCGCCCCGGAAAGAGCTCGCCCGCTTCGCCCCCCGACCTGCGGACCGTGCCGGACCGCGGCGTTCCGGCGAGCGGGACGGAGGCACGCCAGCTGAGCTTATCCCCGTCCCAGAAGAGGGCGAGGTATCCCCGGACCGTGAGGCCCGCCTTGGAAGAGACCTCTCCCCGGAAGAGCGCCTTGAATCGGCGCGGCCTCCACGCCTCGTCCCGCGCCGCGAGGACGGCCGACAGGGCGCCCACCGTGAGTGCAGGTTCCGCCGGCACAGCGGCCGGCTCCGCGGTCCGGCACGCCACCGCTGCCAGGAACGCGACCGCGGCGACCGCGGCCGGAAGCCTCACGGGACCTTCGCGGCGGCGGCAGTCCTTTCGAGCTTCGCGCGGATCGCCGCTCCGCCGTCCTCCGGGTCGAGCGCCAGGGCCCGCGTCCAGCGCTCGCGCGCCTTCGCGAGGTCTCCGCGCTTCTCTTCCAGGTCCCCGAGGTGGTCCTCGATTGTAGGGTCGTCCGGCGAGAGCCTCTTCGCCGTCAGGAGGTGCCTCTCGGCCTCCTCGAAGTTGCCCATCCGGAAGCAGATCCACCCGAGGGAGTCGAGGTACGCGGCGTTCGACGGTTCGAGAGCGACGGCCCGCGTCACGAGGTCGAGGGCCCTTTCGAGGTTCTCGTTCCGGTCGGCGTACATGTAGCCGAGGTAGTTGAGCGCCGCGCCGTGGTCGGGCCTCAGCTCGATCAGTCTCTCGAAGGCCGCGATCGACTCGGGGATCCTCTTCTCACGCTCGAGAGACGCGGCCTTACGGAAGAGGAGGTCCGGGTCGTCGGGGAACTGCACGAGACCGGCCGACGCCGAGTCGGCCGCACGCCCGTACTTGTCGAGGCGCTGCCAGACGTCGGCTGTGGCGAGGACGCCCGGCCGGCCTTCCTTTGCAAGCGCGACGAGAATCTCCTCGCCTTCCGTCCGGTCTTTCTCCTTCGCCGAGCGGAGGAGGAATTCGGCGAGAAGCGACCGCACGGCCAGATCTTTCGGCTGCTTCGAATGCGCCTCGCGGCAAACCCGGAGCCCCTCGGCAGGCTCCTTCGCGTCACGCGCGACCTGTGTCAGGATGTTGAACGTCTGCAGGTTGACGGAGCCGTCTTCTTCTAAGAGGTGGGGCGTCACGGCGGCCCGCGCCTTCGCCCAGTCCTTCTTCAGGAGGGCGACGTATCCGAGCTGCCCGTCCACCGACGCGATGCCGGCCGCAGGGGCCTTCTGACCTACGAGAGTCGTCCGGAGGTCGTTCAGGACGGTCTCCGCCTCGTCCAGCCGGCGCGCCTCGAGGAAGTTCAGCGCACGCCGGAAGGCGACTTCGGCGTCGTCGGGCTCGAGGCCCTGGAGCTTCTTCAGGAGGTCGTCGGCGCGCGACGTCTCGAGCCGCTCGGAAAGGAGGGAGGAATAGTGCCGAAGAGCGTCCCGGTTGTCGGGATCGGCCTTGAGGACCTCCACGAAGACCTTCTCCGCCTCGTCGAGACGCCGGGCCCGAAAGAGAGCGAACCCATACTGCGCCTGGAGTCCGAGGTTGCCCGGCTGGTTCTTCACCAGCTCCGCCAGGAGCGGGAGCGCCTTGTCGAACTTGCGCGACACCTGGTAGACGCGCAGGAGGCCGAGCGTTGCTCCGCGGTTCTCTTCGTCCAGCCGGAGGACTCCGAGGTAGACCTCCTCGGCCTCATCCGGTTTTCCGCTCCTCTCGAGGGCCTCGCCGTAGAGGAGGGGGAGGATCGGACCGTGGGGGCGATCCTGGACGCGTGACAGGACGGCCGCCGCCTCGGCGGGACGATCGAGCTTCAGGTAGGCCTGCCCGAGCGCGAGGGCGCCCGACGGTTCCGCCGGCTGGAGGTCGCAGGCCCTCTTGAGCGCAGGGAGCGCGGACTCGACCCCCTCCTTGTCCCGAGCTTTCGATAGGAGGATCTGCCCGAGGACCCTGTGCGCAGCCGCGTTGTCGGGAACGAGCTCGACCGCCTTTCGCGCCTGCTGCTCGGCCTCCGGAAGGATGCCGAAGTCCCTGAGCGCCTCGGCATACGCCCGCCTGAGGTGCCCGTCCTCCGGGTCGAGCTCCACGGCGCGCCGAAACTCCTTGAGCGCCTCCTGGAACTCGCCATCGGCGGCGAAGAGCCGGGCCCGGAGAAACCGCTCGACCGCGTCACGGCGCGCGGACTCGGCCGGGCTGAGCGCCTCGGACCGGACCGGCGGGACGGCGCCGAGCGGCGCGGCGAAGGTCGCGAGAGCCAGAACGACGGCAGCTGGACGAAAACTCATGCCGGAATGGAGGGTAGCAAGTCCGGGGCCAGTAGGGAAAAAGTCAGGGGATCGCAGTCGTCGAGCCAGGAGACCGCAGACCTCGCCGGGGGGCTGCCTCGCCGGGGGGCTGAGCTTCGCGCACTCCCCGGACCCCCGCCCCGGCCCCGTCGCACCACACTGTGTGCTCTATCCCCCGCGCGCGCCCCCCGGACCCCCAGGTGTCCGCTGAAGCCCTCAGAAGATCGCAGGCTCGTTCCACGTCTCGAAGACCTCCCGCATCACGTCCGAGATCTCCCCGACCGTCGCGTAGGCCTTGACCGCCTCGACGAGGGGGGGCATGACGTTCGCGCCGTTCCGGCACGCCTCCCGGAGGGCGTGGAGCGTCGAGAGGACCGCTTTCCCGTCGCGCGTCCGGCGGACCTCGTTCAGCTGCGCGATCTGTTCGGCCGCCGTCTGCTCGGAGATCACCAGCGTCCGAACGTGGTCCTCCGGGACCTCCTCGGTGAAGGCGTTGACGCCGACCATCACCTTGTCGCCCGCGTCGAGCGCCCGCTGGAACCGGTAGGCGGCGTCCATGATCTCCCTCTGGGGGAAGCCCTCCTCGATCGCCTCGACCATGCCGCCGTAGGCATCGATCCGGCGGAAGTAGTCGAACGCTCCCTCCTCCATCCGGTCCGTCGCCTCTTCGACGAAGTACGAACCGCCGAGCGGGTCGATCGTGTGGGCGACGCCCGTCTCGTGCATGAGGATCTGCTGCGTCCGCACCGCGACCTTGGCGGCGAACTCGGTCGGGAGGGCGAGCGTCTCGTCGAGGGCGTTCGTGTGGAGCGACTGCGTTCCGCCGAGGATGGCGGCGAGCGCCTGGACGGCGACACGCGCCACGTTGTTGTAGGGCTGCTGCGCGGTGAGGGAGACGCCGGCCGTCTGCGTGTGGAAGCGGAGCTTCCACGACTCCGGGTTCTTCGCGGCGTACCGGTCGCGCATCACCTTCGCCCAGATCCGCCGCGCCGCGCGGAACTTCGCGATCTCTTCGAAAAAGTCGTTGTGGGCGTTGAAGAAGAACGACAGGCGCGGCGCGAACTCGTCGACGGAGAGGCCGGCCTCGACGCCGTACTTCACGTATTCCATCCCGTCGCGGAGGGTGAAGGCGAGCTCCTGAAGAGCCGTCGAGCCTGCTTCTCGGATGTGGTAGCCGGAAATGGACACGGTATTCCACTTCGGGACGTGCTTCGCACAGAAGGAGAACTGGTCCGTCACGAGCCTCATCGACGGCCGCGGCGGAAAGATGAACTCCTTCTGCGCGATGTACTCCTTCAGGATGTCGTTCTGAAGCGTCCCCCCCACCTTCGACCAGGGGGTTCCCTGCTTCTCGGCGACGGCGAGGTACATCGCGAGGGCGATCGGCGCCGTGGAGTTGATCGTCATCGACGTCGTCACGACCCCGAGGTCGATTCCCTCGAAGAGGGCCTCGAAGTCGCGGAGCGTGTCGATGGCGACGCCGCACTTGCCCACCTCTCCGGCCGACATCTCGTGGTCGGAGTCGTAGCCGTAGAGCGTCGGGAGGTGGAAGGCGGTCGAGAGGCCCGTCTGCCCGTGCGAGAGAAGGACCTTGAAGCGCTCGTTCGTCTGTCGGGCCGAACCGAAGCCAGCGAACTGCCGGATCGTCCAGGCCCTGCCCCGGTACATCGTCGGCTGGACCCCCCGCGTGTAGGGAAACTCGCCCGGAAAGCCGAGGTCCCTCTCGTAGTCGAGGCCCGCGACGTCGTCGGGGGTCGCGAGCGGGCTCACCTCGGCCGAGGAGACCGTCGTGAAATCCCGCTTCCAGGCCGGCCGCTTCCCGAACGAATCCGCGACCTTGCGGCGCCACTCGTCCTTCGCCCGGGCAATCTTCTCCAGCTCGGCTGTCAGTGGCACAGCGGTCGTCTCCGTGCTCATGCGGTCACCTCGGCGGGCCCATCTCGGGCGGCGGGGGCCGCCCGGAAAATCATTGACTTTACCAGCAGGCGCATCGGGGGGCCGTCCGAACGGACCGGACCGGGACCCTCGGTACGCCGATGTACCAGGGAGACCGTGCAGGCGCATCGGGGGGCCGTCCGAACGGACCGGACCTCCCCCGCCACCGTCAGCGGCACGCGCCTCCTCGTGCGAGGGCGACCGCAATCCTCGCCGCGACGGCGGCGTTCGAGACGACGAGCGCCCGATTCGCCGTCAGGGTCCGCCCGCCCGTCTCCTTCGCGAGGCGCGCGAGGAGATAAGGAGTCACCGCCTTCCCGGCGACCCCCTCCTCCCGGGCCGCCGCAAGGCTCCGCTCGATCGCCTCCTCGACATCCTCCTTCGCGAGCGCCGCCTCCCGCGGAACCGGGTTCGCGACGAGGACGCCGCCGGCCGCGGGCCACGACCAGTGCGCGAGGGCGACCCGGGCGACCTCCTGTGCGTCATCACAGCGGACATCCAGCAGCAGCCCCGAACCGCGGATCCAGAACGCGGGGAGCTCCGAGGTGCCGAACCCGAGGACCGGAACACCGAGCGTCTCCAGCGCCTCCAGCGTTTTCGGGAGGTCGAGAACCGCCTTCGCGCCCGAAGCGACGACGACGACCCGCGTCCGCGAGAGCTCGAGGAGGTCGGCCGAAACGTCGAATGTCTCCGTGGCCCCGCGATGCACCCCGCCGATGCCTCCTGTCGCGAAGACGCGGATTCCGGCGGCCGAGGCGATCGCCGTCGTCGCCGCGACCGTCGTCGCGCCGCTCTCGCGCCGCGCGGCGAGGAGCCCCAGGTCCCGCGTCGTCGCCTTCCTCACCGACCGCCCGGCGCGCGCCAGGAACTCGACCTCGGCTGGGAAAAACCCGGCGCGGGGCACGCCGTCGACGATGGAGACGAGGGCCGGGACGGCGCCCTCCCGCCGCACGGCCTCTTCCGCCGCCCGGTGGGTTTCGAGGTTCTCGGGGAACGGAAGACCATGGCAGAGGATCGTCGACTCGAGCGCCACGACGGGGAGCCCTTCGCCGAGAGCGCGCTCCAGCTCGGCCGAGAGCAGTACCCGTACGTTTCCCCTCGCGGACTCCGTTCTCGGCTTCGATTCCGATTCTCCGTTCACGTCCTGCTCCAGCCGCCGATCTGATCTCGACGGCGTCTTCCCATGGGCTCCGGTCCGGAGGCTACACTCCGCCCGCGTGAACGGCGTGCCGCTTCCCCGATTCGTTCCCGACCCCGGCCGGCCGGTCTACGGGGAGACCCCCCGCCCCGAATGGCTGAAGGTGCGCCTCGTCGACAACGACGACACCCGCGCGATCCTCGACCTCGTGACGAGGAAGCACCTCAACACCGTCTGCCAGGAGGCGCAGTGCCCCAACATCTTCGAGTGCTGGGGACGTGAGCGGACCGCTACGTTCATGCTGATGGGGGACGTCTGCACGCGGCGCTGCGGGTTCTGCGCGGTCACGCAGGGGATGGGCCGTCCGCTCGATCCGGAGGAACCGCGGCACGTCGCCGAGGCCGTCCGGGAGCTCGGCGTGCGGCACGCCGTCATCACGTCCGTCAACCGCGACGAGCTCGTCGACGGAGGCGCAGCTCACTTCGCCACGACGATTCGCGCCGTCCGCGAGCTGAACCCCGGCGTGACGGTGGAAGTCCTGATCCCCGATTTCCTGGGAAGCGAGCCTGCGCTCCGGACCGTCCTCTCCGCCGCTCCCGAGGTCCTGAACCACAACACCGAGACCGTGCCCCGCCTCTACCGGCGGGTGCGCCCCGACGCCGTCTACGAGCGCTCCCTCGGGCTTCTCGCCCGCGCTGCCGTCTGGCGGGACCAGCGTGCCCCAGAAATGCGCGTGAAGAGCGGAATCATGGTGGGGCTCGGGGAGACGCTCGATGAGGTTCTCGCGACCATGAAGGACATCCGGGACGCGGGGACCGACGCTCTCACCATCGGGCAGTACCTCCAGCCGCACGCCCGGAGGCTGCCCGTGGAGCGCTGGTGGACGCCAGAGGAATTCGCGACGATGGGCGAAGAGGGGCGGGCGATGGGTTTCGCCGTCGTGGAGTCGGGCCCCCTCGTCCGCTCGAGCTACCACGCCCGGGCGGCGCTCGGCGACGCAGATCGGGGCGGCGAATCCGCCGCCCCGATCTGAAGGACCAGTGCTACTCCCCGTCGTTTCCTATCGCTTCGACCGGGCAGGAGTCCATCGCCTCCTGGCACTGCGCCTCTTCCTCGGGCGTCTCGGCGGCCTTGATGACGTACGAGTAGCCCTTCTCTTCCTGCCGGCCGAAGTTGTTCGGTGCGGTCACCCGGCAGACGTCACAGTCGATGCACTGCGAATCGACGTAGAACTTCCCGGGCGCGTTGTCGCTGTAGCGGTCATCCTTGTTCGCCATGGCCGAAAAGATAGCATGAGGGACACAGTTCGGATCACCTCTCTCTCGATCGCCCTCGCAATGGGCGCCCTCGCCTCGTGCGCACCCGAGTCCGACCCCGGCGCGCGACTCTGGCGGAAGAGGTGCGCAGCGTGCCATGGCGCAGACGGCACCGGCCGGACCCGCTTCGCCGAGGGGCGTCCGTTCGCCGACCTGACCGACGGCCGCTGGAAGCACGGCTCTGATCGGGTTTCGCTCCGCCGGCTCGTTGCCGACGGCGACCCGGCCAGCACCATGCCCCCCTTCGCCGGCCGCCTGACACCGGAAGAGATCGGCGCCGTCGTCGACCACGCCCTCAGGCTCGCGCCGCCCGGTTCCAAGGGAGCGAAGCCGTGAGGCGCGTCCTCCCGCTTTTCCCTCTGGACGTCGTGCTCCTCCCGCAGACGCACCTCCCGTTCCACGTCTTCGAGCCCCGGTACCGAACGATGCTCGCCGACGCCCTGGCGGGCGAGCGGCTCATCGGACTCCAGACGCTCGATCCGGACGCACCGCCGCTGCCGGACGGCCGGCCGGCCCTCCTCCCTTTCGGCTGCGCCGGGGAGATCGTCGAGCACGAGCCGCTCCCCGACGGCCGCTCGAACATCGTCCTTCGCGGCACGTTCCGCTACAGGCTCAGGGAAGAGAGAGAGGGCCGGGTCTACCGGCTCGGCGAGGTCGACGAGGCCCCGATCCAGCCCCTTTCCCAGGGCCGGGGAGGGGGGCCGGGGCGACGCGACCTGAGGAAGGGCCTCGCCCTCGCCGTCGAGCGCCTCGCCGTGTCGGTCGGTCGGACGGAGGCGCGCCACCTTCCCGGGACCCTCTCGGACGAGGGGCTCGTCAACGAGGCCGCGAGCCGCCTCGGCCTCGGCTCAGGCGACCGCTACACCCTCCTCGCCATGGACGCCCTCGGAGACCGCTACGCCTGGGTCCTCGACCACGTCCGGAACCTGCAGATGCGCGTCGACCTCCTCGCTCCCTTCCGGCGGGGCGAGACGGACCCCCGCTGGAACTGACCCCTGCCGGGCAAGGCCCGCCGGCCTCTACGTCGCGCTCTCGCGCGATGCGGAGATGGCGCGGTTGTGGGCCCAGCTCTTGATCGCCTTGATCTGCTCGTCCATCGTCTTCGAGAGCGCGACGGTGTTCGTGATGAGCCTCGCCACGTCGTCCTCCGAGAGGACCCGCTTCTCGTTGAACGCTTCGATCGCGGCGGCCTGAACCACCGACTCGATCTCGGCCCCGTTGAAGCCCTTCGTCGCCTTCGCCAGGAAGACGACGTCGAACCGCGCCACGTCGGCGTTCTGCTTCTTCAGGTGGACGGTGAAGATCGCCTTGCGCTCGGTCTCGTTCGGCAGGTCGAGGAAGAAGACCTGGTCGAAGCGGCCCTTCCGGATGAACTCCGCCGGCAGGAGGTGAATCCGGTTCGCCGTCGCGGCCACGAAGACGAGCGCCTCCTTCTCCTGCATCCAGGTGAGGAACGTCGAGAAGATCCGGCCGAGGGCCGGGTCGCCGCCCCCCGCCTCGCGGCCGCCCGTGATCGCCATCTCGATCTCGTCGATCCAGAGGACCGCCGGCGCGAGCCCCTCGACGGTCTTCAGGGCCTTGTGAAAGCTCGCCTCCGGATTCGCCGTCCCGAAGACGATGTTCATGTCGAGCCGGAAGAGAGGGAGATTCCACAGGGCCGGGATCGCCTTGACCGAGAGCGACTTCCCACAGCCCGACATTCCCATCATCAGAAGTCCCTTCGGAACGGGCAGGCCAGCCTCGACCGCTTCCCTCGTGAAAAGGGTCTGTCGCTTCCGGAGCCAGTCCTTGAGGTTGTCGAGCCCGCCGATGTCGTCGAGCGAGAAGCGGGGGGGGACGTACTCGAGCACCCCCGCCTTCCGGGAGGACTGCTCCTTCTCGGCCAGAAGCTCGTCGAACGTGGACTCGTCGAACCGCGGGGTCCGGGCGAAAACCTTCGCGAAGACGTGCTCCAGCTCGTCGAGCGTCTGTCCCCGGAGGATCGTGACCACCCGGTCGGCGTCGACGGGGGTGAGGCCCCCTTCGCCGAGGTACCGTTTCCCGAGGATGGTCACCGCGTTCCGGACCTCCGCCTCGTCCGGCAGGTCGTAGTCGACGACGAAGACCTCCTTGTTCAGGTCCTCCGGCAGAAGGAGCCGCGGCGAGACCATCACCACGAACTTCCCCTTTCCCTTCAGCTGCCGGTAGGCGTCCCTGAGCTTCCGGACGACGTCGGGCCGCTCCGCCAGGAGGGAAGGGAGGTCCTTCATCAGGAAGAAGCCGGGGCCGGTCGCTTGAAGGATGACGTCGAGGGCCCGCAGGGGGTCCTTCGTGTCGGCCGGGGCGTCCGGAAGCCCGGTCCAGCCGTCGACACACGTCCAGGCCGCGAACGGCACGGGTTTTTCGTAGAACTTCTGCGCGAGGACGGACAGTGCCCGCTCGACGCGGCCCTCTTCCCACGACTGGACGTAGAGGAGGGGGTAGGCGCCGAGGAGGGCGCGTCGGATCCTCTCGGCACCGCGGACGGGAACAGTGGCGCTCATTGGTAGATCCTGTTAGTCCTTTCGCGGCAAAGCCGCTCCTGAAGTCACAAGACCCCCTTTCAAACCGTGCTTGCGGTTTTCCCGCACACGGCTTACCGGTGGTCTCTCGAAGGGTCGCATTACGCAGCCTCCGGATAGCGGACAGTGCCGCGCAGACGGTGCAGTCCATGGCCCCGGAAGAAGTCCTGCGTCCACGCCCCGGCCTCGCCCGCACGGAGGGTCCGCCCCGTCCGCCTCACTTTGAAGCGGAGGAGTCGCCTCCACACGTAGCTGTCGAGCTGGTTGAACTTCTCAGCGGCATTCCCGGTACGGAAGTACGCTCCCCAGCCGCGAAGAATCGGGTTCAGACGCCGGATCAGCTCCCGCACGTCCTTCACGCCGTTCCTGTCGCTGCCGGTCTCGTCCTTCACGCGTTGCCTCACCCGCTTCATGCTCCGCGCCGAGGGCCACCGATTCAGGTAGTACCTGCGTACCCCCTTCTCCAGCAACCGCCCCGACACTTTCTTCCGCAGGTGGCAGCCGAGGAAGTCGAGCCCGCCCTTGCCATCGGTCAGGTCCACTTGCCTCGTCTTTTCCGGGTGCAGCTCCAGCTTCAGCCCGCGGAGGATCGCCTCGATCTCCCGCGCCGCTCGCTCACACTGCTCCGCCGTGTCGCACATCACGACGAAGTCGTCGGCATAACGGACCAGCAGTCCCAGCTTCCGGTGCTGCCGTTCCCATGCCGTGTCGAGCCGGTCCAGGTAGATGTTCGACAAGAGCGGTGAGATCACGCCCCCTTGCGGCGTCCCGAGCGTCCGCTCGGTCACCTCCCCGTCTTCCATCACCCCTGCCTCCAGCCAGAGCCGGATCAGCTTGAGCACCCGCCGGTCCGAGATCCTCTCTCCCACGAAGGAGAGAAGCAGATCCCGGTCGAGGCTCCCGAAGTAGTCCCGGATGTCGGCATCCCACACGTGGTTGCCCCCGCCCGCATAGGCTCGCTTGCGGAGCGCCTCCAGCGCATCGGTCGCGCTGCGCTCGGGCCGGAATCCGTACGAGACGTCCTTGAAACCCGCCTCGAAGATCGGCTCCAAAATCAGCGTCGCCGCCATCTGTACTACTCGATCTCTCACCGCCGGTATCCCAAGCGGCCGCTTCCGTCCGTCGGCCTTGTCCACGTACCGCCGCAGGACCGCCTTCGGCAGGTACTCGCCTACGCGCAGCTCGGCCCGAAGCTCCTCGAGGAAGTCTTCGACCCCGCGCTGCTCGATCTGTTCGAGCGTCTCGGCATCGACACCCGCACAGCCTTTCTTGCTCCGAACTCGCCTCCACCCCTCCCACAGAACGTCACTCCTGTGAATACGGTCATATAGGGCGTGAAATCGCCGCTCCGGCTGCCGCTTGGCAGCCCTCCACAGCCGTATCCGCAGTCGTCGCACTTTGTCGATGTCCTTACGGACACCGGGGTCGTTGGTCCGAGCTGTCCCGGACATGCCCTCGCGCTTCCCTGCTTCTCCGGCCCGACCACCGCAGGGACCCTTCCCTCCGGCAGCGTTATTCGTCGCCGCCTTCTTCGGTACTACGATCCCCTCGGACTCCCGCTGCGCAGCGGCCGACTTCACCTTCGGCTTATACGGCCCACCTTGCCCTGACTCGGGCCACGCAGACGGGTCTCTCCTGTTCCCCGTTGTTCCTTCAGCACGTGCCGCGCCCAATACCCCGGAGGGACCCACGGCGCTTCCTCTTCCGGTTCCCTGCGCCGTGGACGTGGCCTTCGCCATGACATGAGTGGCTCGGCTCCCCCATTGTTTCTCTTTCGAGGCTGCAGGCTTCACTTCATCTTGCCGCCCGCGCTGTTGCTCCCCCCTGTTCGGGGGCTCTTGACGCCCCGCTCGGGCAGATCGGGTCTCCCCGCCTGCCTGGGGCCTGCTACCCGGCGCTCCGGCGCTTACCGGGACGGGACTCTCACCCGCTGGAACCACGGAGCCTGACTCGAGGCCTTCCTCAAACCTCAGCCCGAGCTGCCTCTCGTCGTCAGGACGCACCATGAAGCGATTCTAGACGTTAGACTCTCGCATCATGGCCAGCTCAGAGCACCTCGAGGTGCTGAAGTCCGCCGACTGGAACCTCTGGCGAGCCGGGCATCCTGGGATCACGCCGGATCTCACCGACGTCTCCCTCGTCGAGCTCGACCTTTCGGGCCGCGACCTCTCGGGCGCCGACCTCTCGCGCTCGAAGCTGGACGGCTCGAAGCTGGACGGCTCGAGCCTCGCCCGCGCGCACCTTCAAGGGTCCTCCCTGCGCCGCACGAGCCTGCAGCGTGCCGACCTGTCCGACACCGACCTCGAGTACCAGACTCTCGACAACGTGCAGCTCGTCGGGGCGTCGCTCAGGGGAGTGAACCTCAAGAACGCGTCCGTCCGCGAGGCGAACCTCACCGCTTGCGACCTGTCGGGAGCGAAGCTCGAGGGAACGACGTTCACGGGCTCCGTCTTTTCCTTCGGCCGGCTCGTCGCCGCGAACTTCCGGGGCGTCAGCATCGACGGCTGCGTCTTCGAGGAATGCGACCTCTCGCAGGCCGTCTTCGACGGCGTCACCTACCAGCGTGGCAGGTTCGACAAGTCGACCCTGACCCTGTCGTTCTTCCGGGATTCGAAGCTCGCGGGAACCAGCTTCAACGGAGTGAAGGGACAACGCATCGCCTTCCGCGGTGCCATTCTCACCGGGGGCAGCTTCTGCGGGGCCGACCTGACCTCCTCGGACTTCGAGAGGGCCGTGGCCCAGGCCGTCGACTTCTCGGACGCAGTTCTCAAGAAGACCTGCTTCAAGGGGGCCGACCTGAGGCGTTCGATCTTCCTCGGAGCCGTCCTCGAGGAGACGGACCTGACCCAGGCGAACATCGAGAAGCTCGACCTCAGAACGCCGAAGCTGAAGTTCCCCAACTTCACCGGGGCGAGGCTGACCGACGCCATCGGCATCGGCGCGAACCTGCGAGGAGGGAACTACACCGAGGCGGATCTCTCCCGCGCCGACCTGACCGAGGCGAACCTCGAAGGGGCCGTCTTCCAGCGCGCCCATCTCGATGGCGCAACCCTTCGACGGGCGAACCTGAAACGGGCCCGCATGGGCGGGGTGATGGCTCCGGCTGCCGACTTCTCCGGGACGAACCTCGTCGGGGCCGAGTGCCAGGAAGCCGATTTTTCCGGAGCCGACTTCCGCTTCTCGAACCTCGTCGGGGCGGTTCTCGAAGGCTCGCTCTTCAAGGGGGCGAACGTCGCCCACGCCGACTTTTCCGAGGCCAAGCTGGGGGGGAGCAGCTTCGTCGGGGCGAAGGGCGAGGGAGCGAAGTTCACCGGCCAGCTCGGCCTGAGGCTCGTCCTGGCGGCCGGCTCGCTCATGAGCTCGTCGAAGAAGAAGGTCGACAGGGTCGAGGACCGCAAGGAGCTCGAGAGAAAGGCCCGCGTGGCGCAGCTCGAGAAGCAGGCCGCCGAACGAGACCGTTCCGTCGCGAACCGCCCAGCCCGTTCCGGCGAGGACTCCGGACCGCCGGAGAAGAAGCCCTAGCGCCTTCCGGCGTCCGGCCCGACGGTGGTCGCCGCCTCCGGCGCGAGCGCCGCTGGGGCGGATCTCAGGCGGCTTGCCAGGGAGAGGATGTCGTCCCAGACGCTCGCGTCGACGACGAGCGTGTCGCCACGTCCGGACACCTGTACGGCGACGAGCTTCTCGCCCTCGAGCTCCCGCGAAACGTAGAAGCCGGCCCGCATCGGCTCTTTCGCCTTTTCGAGAAGGACCTCGACCGTTCCCACCGGGACCGGCTTTTTCCGCCGGGTCGTCTCCATTCCGATCGTGGCCCGATCCTTCACCCCCACGAACCGGCGGACCTCGGTCCGTGAGAGCCGGTCGAGGAGGTCGTCCACGACCCGGCCCTCGATCTCGCGACCGGCCGACCGCCACGCTCCGTCGAGCTTTTCCGCTCCGGCCCGGAGCGCTCCGCTCTCGAAGACGACGCGGGTCACCAGCCAGGTGTCGAGCGGAAGGAGCTTGCCCTCGCGGAAGGCCGAAAGCTCCTTGCCGAGGCTCTCCTGCGCGCGGTCGTCGACGACCATGACGACGCCGTCGCGGCTCGCGAAGAGCTTCTCCGCGGCATCCGCTCTCGCAGCCCCGAATGCCAGCCGGGAGACGACCTCGCTCCCTTTCTCGAGGACGACCTCGGCTCCCGGAGGCGCCAGGCCGATCCTCGGCAGGTCCGCCGGTCCTACGGCGGGGAACTCGGTGGCGCGGACCCCGGCGAGGTCCGCGAGGAGCTGGTCGACGAACGTCCCGGACGCCAGGTCGCTCACCGGCTGCTCGAGCCGCCAGCCTCTGCTCGCGTCACGGACCGCGACGACCCGGTTCGGGCCGCGGGCGACGGTGACGCGCGTGATCTCGGCCGTGGAGACGTCGACGAGACTCCTCGACCGGTACTCGTCGTAGGGCTTCGTCAGCTGGGCGACGGGGGCGAACTTCACCGACCCGAGCCTCCCGCCCTCGGCGGCGGCCGTCGCGTCGGCGCCAGGAATCGCCTCGCCGAAGAGAATGGTCCGGGAGGAGCCGTCCTTCATCTTCAAGGTTACCTTCGCCTTCGGCGCGTCGAGGCCGTACTCCTTCGGATCGAACTTCGACCGCGCCTCGCCGAGCAGATCGAGCCGCGCCAGGTCCGACACGAGCCCGTCCGCCGTCATCGCGTCGGCGGCGCCCCCCTTGGGGCCCTCGAGAACCCACCTCCCGTCCTTCCGTGAGAGGGCCACGGGCTGCTGGTCCGGACGCTCGATCGAGAGGCTCGCGACCTCCTTCGCGTCGAGATCGAACAGACGCTTGTTCGACTTCGCCTTCTCCTCCGACGTCGGCTGGTGGCGCTCCCAGAAGACGACGAACGCGAGCAGGGCGAGGAAGACGCCGGTCAGGATCAGGAGCTTCCGCGTCGACATGGCGTGTCCCTCAGCGGCGCCTCTTGAGCCAGACCACGATTCCGAGCCCGATGGCACACGCGGGGAGGATCAGGAGGACGAAGAGGGTGATTCGGGCGATGTCACCACGCGACAGGACGACCGCGACCTGGTCGGTCGACTTCGGCGGAATCGAGACGAGGGACTCCCGGTCGAGCAGCCAGTTCACGGACGACGTCAGGAGGTAGAGGTTCGCGGCATTGGCGATGCCCACCGTCGACGCGAAGTCGGCGTCGCCCACCACGACGAGACGGGCCTTCGAAGTGGTCCCGGTCCCGGCCCCGGTCTCGGCTGCGACGGCGAGCGGTACCGGCCCGGCCAGGTCCCGTTCGTCCTTCTCGACCTTCGTCTCGAGGTCGGCGAGGTTCGTCTCGCCCCATCCGTCCGCAGAGGTCTCGATGAGGACGGTCGCCGTGACGCCCGCCGGGAGCGTGTCGACCAGACCGACGGACCGGACGACCGGGAGAACGACCGGGAGCCCCTCGAGAAGCTTCGTGACGACGTGGCTCCGGTAGCTCCGGGCGACGACGGTCTCCGGCCCCATGAGAGGCAGGGCGTTCTTCGGATCGACGACGATGTCGTCGCCGAGACGGACACCGAACGCGTCGAGAACCGCACCGAGCCCGAGTTCGGCCATACGGTTCCCGCTCCCCGGGGCGAACTCCGGGTCGAGGAGAAGGAGCGCCCTCCCCCCGTCCGCGAGATACGCCTTCAGGGCGTCGGTCTCGGGAAAGGTGAAGCCGGTCCGGGGTCCGGCGACGACGACGAGATCCGTCTTCTCCGGCACCTTCTGGTCCACGAGGCTGTCCCATTCCTCGACCGTGCAGTTGTCCTGCTTCAGGGCCTCGACGACCCGCTCGAGCCCCTCGCGTGAGCGTCCTTCGATCGGGCGCTCGCCGTGCCCCTTCGTGAAAACGACCTTCGGGCTCTTCTCCTGCGTCACGGTCAGGATGGCCGCCGTGAACTCCTGCTCTCCCTTGAACGCCTTGAGGGCGGGCTCGCCCCCCATCTGGGCGCGCTGGAAATCGAACTCGGCGAGCTGCTCGAGGGAGACGGACTTCTTCTTCTCCCCAGCGCGAAAGACGACGGAGAGCTGCATGACTCCCGTCTCCTTCAGGAAGGCCTGCGCCCGGGCGGGGTTCCGCTCGGGGTTGAGGGTCTCGACCTCGAGGAGCGGCGTGGCCGCCTGGTAGCGCCGGAGCAGCTCCTGCGTCTCGGCGTAGAGCGGCGACCCCTCGGTCATGAAGACCGTCACCGCGACGCGCTGCCGGAGCGCCTTCAGGACCTTCGTCGACTTCTCCGACAGCGTGTAGAGACCGGAGCTCGTCCAGTCGAACCTCCGGTAGTGGCGCGCCCCGATCCAGTTGACGAGGCCCAGGATCCCGACGCCGAGGAGGACGGCGACGGCGAGGTTGATTCGGGAGACCGTCTTTCCGTCGCTCATCATTTCCCCTTGTTTCCGTGCAGGGCCCTGGCGGACAGGAGGAGGAAGAAGATGACGGAGGAGAGGACGTAGACGATGCGGCGCGTGTCGACGATGCCCCGGGCGAAGTCGTCCATGTGCTCGATCAGGTTCAGGTAGGAGAGAGCTTCCTTCAGGTTCGGGTCCGTGACGAGCTCACGGAAGATCCCCGCCAGAAAAATCGCGAGGATCATCACGAAGCTGACGATCGCCGCGATGATCTGGTTCTTCGTCAGGGACGAGGCGAAGGTCCCCGCGGCGATGAAGAGCGCTCCGAAGAGGGCGATGCCGAGGTAGCCCGAGGCGATCGGCCCGAAGTCGATCTTTCCATAGCGCGAGAGCGCGACCGGGTAGAGGACCGTCGGGAGCCACAGGAAGACGAAGAAGCTGAAGCCGCCGAGGAACTTGCCGGTCACGACGGTTCCTTCGCCCACGGGAGCCGTCAGGAGCGCCTCGATGGAGCCCGACTTGCGCTCTTCGGCGATCAGGCGCATCGCGACGATCG
Organism: uncultured Holophagales bacterium; assembly: GCA_963696015.1. Classification (GTDB taxonomy): domain Bacteria; phylum Acidobacteriota; class Thermoanaerobaculia; order UBA5066; family UBA5066; genus UBA5066. The sequence continues at coordinate 83,039 of CAVOJA010000132.1, read as the reverse complement.
AGGAGACGAGCATCATGAAGATCCAGTAGAAGACGTTCTTGAAGAAGAGGGCCATCAGCTCCTGCCGCGACGTCTCCGGGCTGTTGAGCGACAGGAGGATCGCGTAGAAGACGTATCCGTTGATGAAGAGGAACGCCGTCAGTACGACGTAAGCCATGGGCGAGAAGAAATAGGCGAGGAACTCGCGCTTGAGGATGGCCAGGAGCGCCTTCACGACCGGGCCTCCCCACGGGACTCGCTCTCCTCGACGGCGGCGGGCAGGTCGTCCGGCTTGTCGGCTCCTTCTGCGTCCCGCGCCGCGAGAAGGCGGACGAAGACGTCCTCGAGGGTCGCCTGCCGGGACGAGAGCTCGAGCACCGTCCAGCCGCGCGCGACGCACTCGCGGAAGACGCTCTCGCGCAGGTCGGAGCCCCGGTCCGCTTCCAGGAGGACCCGCGTCTCGCCGCCCACGCCCATGCGCGAGGCGTGGACGACGCCGGGGAGCTGGCGGAGGATGCCGTCGGCTTCGGGGATCTCCCCCTTCAGGCCGACGGCCAGGCCCGGCGCCTGCATCAGCTGCTGGCGCAGGGTCTCCGGGGTACCGGTGGCGACGATCTTCCCGCGGTCGATGATGACGACCCGGTCGCAGACGAGCTCGACTTCCGGGAGGATGTGGGTCGAGAGGAGGATCGTGTGGTCCTTCCTCAGGTCGCGGATCAGCTCTCGGACCTTCACGATCTGCCGCGGGTCGAGGCCGACCGTCGGCTCGTCCAGGACGAGGACCTTCGGCCCGTGAACCAGGGCCGCAGCGAGCCCGACGCGCTGACGGTAGCCCTTGGAAAGGTTCCCGATCGGCTTCTGCGCCACGTCGTCGACGAAGCAGGTGGCGAGGGCGTCTTCGACGCGGCCCTTCGTCTCCTTCCGCGGGACGCCGCAGAGCTCGGCCCGGAACTTCACGTACTCCCTCACCCGCATCTCGGGGTAGAGGGCGAGAGTCTCCGGGAGATAACCGATGCGGGCCCGTGCCTCCCTGGGCCTGGCGGCGGCGTCGATCCCGTCGACGGTCACCTTTCCCGAGCCCGGCTCGAGGAACCCGGTGATCATCCGCATCGTCGTCGTCTTCCCGGCCCCGTTCGGACCGAGAAAACCCAGAATCTCCCCGCTCTCGACCCGGAACGACACGTCGTCGACGGCCACCGTTCCGTAGAACGACTTGCGGAGCGCTTCAACCTCAAGCATCGTCGTGCAGTCCCTCCGCGGACGGGCAGAGCGCGGCGCAGGTGACGCGCCGCCTTCTACCGAAAAAGCCCCTGAAATATAGCAGAGGAAACCGCAGTGCACTCCCCCCTCAGCGTCCGTTCGAAGGCCTTTGTCGGCGTCGTCCTCTGCGTCGGCGTCTGGGGCGTGAACTACCCGGCGACGAAGATCGCCTACCAGGAGCTCTCCCCTCTCGCGTACACCGGCTGGCGGTTCCTCATCGCCGCCGCCCTGATCCTCGGGTGGGCCGTACGAAACGGCGCACCGGTCCTTCCGCCCCGCGGTCTGCGGCGGTACGGCCTCCTCCTCGCCCTGACGGGCATCGGCGTCTACCAGCCGATCTTCGCCATCGGCGTCGAGAGGACGAGCGGCTTCGCGGCTGCGCTCCTCAACTCGGTGTCTCCGCTCCTGGCGCTCCTCATCGTGGCCGCGCTCGGGTACGAACGGATCCCGCGCTTCGCCGTCGCCGGAACGGCGGTGGCCTGGTGCGGCGTCGCGGGATTCCTCGTCGCGGCCCACGGGTCGGTCGACCTCGGAGGGCTTTCCGGGAACCTCCTCTGCCTCGTGTCCGCGACGTTCTGGGCGATCTACAGCGTCTCCTCCTCGCGCCTTTCGGGCCGGATCCCGCACGCCACGGCGCTCGCGACGACCTTCGCCTTCGGTACCCCGGTGCTCCTCGCCTATTGCGCGCCGTCGATGGCAAGGCAGAACTACGCGAACGTCTCCACCCTGACCTGGGTCATCCTCGTCCTTTCGGCGGTCTTCCCGCTCTACGCCTCCTTCCGGCTCTGGGCGCACGCGCTCGCCGTTCTCGGCGTCGCCGCCACCACCCGGGTCGGCGTCCTCGTCCCGGTCGTCGCGGGGGTCTCCTCCGCCCTCTGGACGGGGGAGCGCTTCTCGGGCGCCAAGCTCGCCTCGGCCGCCGTCGTCCTCGGAGGGCTCGCGCTGGCACGGCTCGGAGCCTCCCGCGACCAGCTCCCGGGAGCCTCCGGCTAACCCCGCCGGCGCGACGTTCGCTACGGCTTCTGCGTCGGCTTCGGGGCCGCCTTCGACGCCGGTCTCGGCGTTGGGGAGGGTTCCTTCGCCGCGGCGGGACCGGGCTCGGACCTGTTCGGCCACGGCCCGGCGATCTCCGGCCAGGGTCCGGCGATCTCGCGCGCGGACGAGTCAGCGTCCGGACCGGCGGCCGTGGAACGGACCGTCGTTCGCTCGGATTCGGGCGGGGGTGGCGTCGCCCCGGGCGCGGGGGCTGCCGCGTCGTCCGCCTGGGTCCCGGTTCCGCCGAAGAAGGCGAGGAGCCCTTCGGCCAGCGCCTCGGCGGACTGTTGCCGGAACGCCCGCGTGAGGGTGAGCTCGCGATCCTCGTCGTTCGAGAGGTTCGAGAGCTCGAAGAGGACGCGATTCGGAATCTTGTTGTAGCGAAGGACCGCCGGCACCCACTCCCTTCCCGAACGGATGACGTGCGTCCTCACCGGCCGGAACTGGTGGACGGGAAGGCTCCGGCGTCGGAACGCGCCGATCAGCTTCTCGGCCAGCGAGGTCGATGCCCCCTCCGCCAGGACGCGTTCCTTCTTCGTGAACGAGACGACCGGCTCGTCGCGCACCTCGCGGAACGTCCGGTAGAACGGCGTGGCGCGGCCGTACCTCGAGCGGAGGAAGCGCTCGCCCGGGACGTACGCCATGGCGCCCCGGACCGAGGCATGGAGCGAGTCGGCGTGGAGGGAGAGGAAGACGGTCCTCTCCGGCGGGATCGGCTTCCCCCCCGGGCCGGGGCGCCTCAGGATGGCGTTCGCGAGGTACCAGCGGAGGTTCACGCCCGCCGTCGGGTCCGTCAGCGTGTAGGGAGGGTCGGTCAGGAGGACTCTGGCCTTGAGGTCCGGGAGCCGGTCGCGATCCGGGATCTCCCAGCCGATTCCCGGCTCGCGCGTCATCATGACGACCTCGGCACGCGTCGTATCGAGGAGGACGTTCCGCAGGCGCGAGGCGACGTCGTAGACGTAGGTCGATTCCCAGACGCCGTGATGGAGGGTCCCGGTGTCGCGGCCGCCGTGCCCTGCGTCGATGACGACGCGCACTCCAGCCAGGCCTCGGGCCTTCGCGGGGCTGGCGAAGAGGGCCGCCTCGGCCCGCTCCTTCTCCCGCGCCGCGGTTTTGGGGTCGTCCGGTGGGAGGTACTCCTCCGAGAGGAGCTCGAGCGGAATCTTCACCGGGAACCCGACGGGAATCCCGTGGACGTCGTCGATGCCCGACCGAAGGGCGATGTCCAGCGCGAGCTGGATGACGTCCCCGGCGTGGAGACGTCCGGTGAACCTCACGACGACGGCGGAATAGAGCGCCTCCTTCCGCTTCAGGCGGTAGACGGCGTACTTCCCTTTCGCGTCGGCTCCGTACTCGAGACGCGGCGGCTCCTCGTCGGGAATCGGCTCTGCGTCCCGGAACGGCGCGAGGAGGTACTCGACGGGCACCTTCACGAGGGTCCCGCGCGTGACGAACGGGCCGGTCAGCCCGTTGAGCTCCGCGAGCCGGACCCCGAGACGTTCGTCGCCCGTGAACCAGGAGGCGATCGACGCGAGCGGCTCGGTTCCGACGGCGGCGTGCAGCCAGCCGATCGTCGCGCGCGCATCCGACGGGAAGAGGGCCCGCACGGCGGCGAGCCGCGTCTCGTCCGAGAGGCCCGCGTACGGCAGCAGGATCGTCCGCGTCCGGGACGGCGGGGTCGCGAGGGCGAGGAGGCTCGCGGCGGACGCCTCGTCGCGAGAGACGCGCCGTGCGAAGTCTGCGACGGACTCGCCCTCGAGGGGGCGCACCTCGATGACGATCGCGCCGTCGTCGAGGACGGCCGAGAAGTCCTCGGAGACGTCGACCCGCCTCGGCGGTTCCTTCGCCGCAAGGAGAGCTGGGAGCAGCAGCAGTGCCGGGAGAAGGAAACGAAGGGGGGACCTCGTCAACGGATTGCGCCCGGCGGACGGCCCCACTCACCCGCCGCCCGCTCGACCTCGCGGCCCAGCGCGAGGAGCAGCGGCTCGGAGCCCGCCGGGCCGGCGAGCTGCATCCCGATCGGGAGCCGGTCCCGCGAGAGCCCGGCCGGGACCGAGAGCGCCGGGAGCCCCGCGAGGCTCGCCGGCACGGTGAAGACGTCGGCGAGGTACATCGCGAGCGGGTCCGCGCCCCTCTCCCCGATCCGGAACGCCGGCTGGGGCGCCGTGGGACAGAGGATCGCGTCGCACGAGCGGAAGGCCTCCGCGAAGTCGATCGCGAGCAGGGCGCGAACGCGCTGGGCACGCTCGTACCACGCCTCGCGATAGCCGGACGAGAGCGCGAACGTCCCGAGCAGGATCCGCCGCTTCACCTCCGGCCCGAACCCGGCGGTGCGCGTCGCGCGGTAGAGACCCGACAGGCCGTCCCCCTCCCGCCGCGCGCCGTACCGGACCCCGTCGTAGCGGGCGAGGTTGGAGGAGGCCTCCGCGGTCGCGAGGATGTAGTACGCCGCCACGGCCAGCGAGACGCGCGGTACCGAGACGCGGACGAGCGTCGCCCCCGCCGATTCGAGGAGCCGTGCCGTCGTTTCGAGCACGGCGGCGACATCGGAGTCGAGCCCGCCCTCGGGCGCCTCGGCCTCGGCGAGAAGTCCGATGCGCGCCCCGGCCGCTCCGGCCTCGAGGCGCTCGAGGAGCTCGGGCGGAGCGGACCGGAGCGAGGTGGCGTCCCGGGGATCGGGGCCCGACATCGCGGCGAGGGCGAGGGCGGCGTCGCGGACGTTTCTCGCGAGCGGCCCCGCCTGGTCGAGCGACGAGGCGTAGGCGAGGAGGCCGTAACGCGGGACCCGCCCGTACGTCGGCTTGACGCCCACGAGGGAGCAGAAGGACGCCGGTTGCCGGACCGACCCGCCGGTGTCCGTCCCGATCGCGAGCGGGACCGCGAGCGCCGCCACGGCGGCGGCCGACCCGCCCGACGAGCCGCCGGGAACGCACGAGGTGTCCCACGGGTTGCGGACCGGCCCGAAGGCCGAGCTCTCGTTCGAGGAGCCCATCCCGAATTCGTCGCAGCTCGTCTTCCCGACGACGACGCATCCGGCCGCCCTCAGCCGCGCGACGCACGTCGCATCGTCCGCCGCGACGAAGCCGGCGAGGATCCTCGAGCCTGCCGTCGACGGCAGGCCGGCCACGTTCACGTTGTCCTTGACGGCGAGCGGCACGCCCGCGAGCGGCATCGCCTCCCCCGAGGCGACGCGCCGGTCGACCTCGTCCGCCGCCGCGAGAGCGGGCGCCGGGGCGACGTGAAGGAACGACCCGTGAAGGTCCCGGCTCTTCCCTGCGCGCGCGAGCGACGCCTCCGCCACCTGGCGTGCGGTGACGCTTCGGGCGGAAACGGCCTCGGCCAGCTCGTAGGCCGGCCCGTCGAGCAGGAGGTCGAGATTCGAAGTCACCCGTTCCTCGATACGACACGGGGGACGACGAAGTGCCCGTGCGAGGCCTCCGGCGCGTTCGCGTTGACGAAAGGACGCTCGCCGGGCTCGTCCGCCGGCAGGTCTAGCCTCAGAGGCGTCGGGGGAGGAGGCGGAAGGGGTGGGAGGAGGTCGTCCGGCACGCGCCGAAGAGTCTCGAAATGGTCGACGACCCGGGTCAGCTCCTCGGCGAGCCGGTCGTCCTCCCCGTCGACGAGATCGAGCGCGGCGAGCCGTGCCACGCTGCGGACCAGCTCGCGGTCGATCTTCACACCGTCGAGTATAGCCAGCGGCTTGACGGCCCACTCGGCCCTCCCCTACCGTCGTTCCCTGTCGTGAGCACCCTTCCCGGAGCCCGTCCTGCGCTCGGTCGCCTCGCACGCCGCCGCACCGTCCGGCTCGCGCGGAGCGCCTCCGCCGCTTCGGGCGTGCCGTTCCTCGTCGTCGGGGGGGCGGTGCGCGACGCCCTCCTCGGCCTGCCGGCGGGAGACGTGGACCTCGCGGTTCCCCGCGAGGGGGCGGTGTCCTTCGCGAACGCTCTCGCCCGCCTCGGTGGCTCGCGCGCGCTGGCGATCGGGCAGGCGCCACGACGGATCCTCCACGTTCCGCTCGGTGCCTCTTCCGTCGACGTCTGGGAGACCGATGGCGACCCCGCGGCCGACCTTCTCCGGCGCGATTTCACGGTCAACGCGCTCGGCCTCGCTTTTCCCGGCGGGCGCCTCGTCGCTCCGGACGGCGCGCTCGACGACCTGGTCGCCCGCCGCCTGAGGCTTCCCCGGGCCGGGGTCCTCATCGAGGACCCGCTCCGCGTCGTCCGCGCCGCCCGCTTCCTCGCACGCCTCCCCGGCTTTCGCCTCGACCCGGCGGCGCTTCCAGAGCTGCGCCGTGCGGCCCGGCGCCTTGGAGACGTCGCACCGGAGCGCCGCCTTTCGGAGCTCGACGCGATCCTCGCCGCGGGTCCGCCCTCCGCCGCCCTCGGCCTCGCCCGGCTCGAGGCGTGGGGAGCGCTCGAAGCGCTCCTGCCGGGTCTCCCGCAGGTCGTGCGACGCCGGGGTATTCGCCTCGTCGGCGCCGCCGGCGCGGACACGTCCGCTCCCCTCCTGAGGACGCTCCTTCTCGCGCCCGCCGGCCCCGCTCCCGCCGCCGCCGCGCTCGAGACGCTCCGCGCAAGCCGGCGCGACCGGCGGCTCGCGGAGACGCTCATCGGCCTTCCCCGGCCACCGCGCGCACCCGGCCGGCGGGACGCGGTTCTCCTCCTGCGGCGATCGGCACCGTTCTCCCGGGAGGCCGTCGCCTTCCTCGCCGTGGCGCGAGGGGCAGCCGGACGGGCCATCGCTCTCGAGGCCGAACGCCTTCTCGCCGTGCGCGGGGCCCTGCCTCGACTCCTGCGGCCCCGGCGTCCGATGGATGCCGCGGACGTGGCCCGGCTCCTGGGCGTCTCGGGGAGCGCCCTGGGCCTCGCGCTCGCCCGGCTCGACGAAGCGCTCGCCACGGGAGCCGTCCGGGGGCGCCGAGAGGCCAGGGCATTCCTCGTGGGAACCGGCTCCGCCGCGCGCCGCCGGGCAGGATCCGTCTCACGATCGGTATAAGCTTCATGCGAGGATCTGGAACATGGACCTGACCGAACTGTTGAAGTTCGTCACGAAAAAGGAGGCGTCGGACCTCCACCTCAAGCCGGGGCGACCGCCGCTCCTTCGGATCAACGGGCGCCTCGTCCCGCTGAAGACCGACCCTCTGAGTCCCAAAGAGATCGAGGACATGGTCCTCACCATCCTCACCCCGCACCAGAAGGACAAGCTGACGGCCAACTACGCCGTCGACATCGGGTACGGCATCCAGGGCCTGGCACGTTTCCGCGGCAACATCTTCCTCCAGCGAGGGAGCTGGTCGGCAGTGTTCCGCCGGATCCCGTTCACGATCCCCGGCATCCTCGAGCTGCACCTCCCCGACGTCGTCCACACGTTCTGCGACTACCCCTCGGGCCTCGTTCTCGTGACCGGACCGACCGGCTCGGGCAAGTCGACGACGCTCGCAGGCGTCATCAAGGGAATCACCGAGAGGCACCCGGTCCACGTCGTCACCGTCGAGGACCCGATCGAGTACCTTTTCCAGGACAACCTCGGCTCCGTCTGCCAGCGCGAGGTCGGGACCGACACCACGTCGTTCCACGAGGCGCTCCGCAACGCGATGCGGCAGGACCCGGACGTCATCATGGTCGGCGAGATGCGCGACTGGGAGACGATCCAGACGGCCATCACGGCCGCCGAGACCGGGCACCTCGTCTTCTCGACCCTTCACACGAACAACGCCGCGCAGACGATCGACCGCATCATGGACAGCTGCCCCGGCGGCCAGCAGAACCAGGTCCGGCGGCAGATGGCGCTCGTCCTCCGTGCGATCTGCTCCATGCAGCTCATCGAGCGGATCGACGGCCAGGGGCGGGTCCCGGTCATCGAGATCCTCGTCAACTCCCCGAAGATCACCAAGCTCATCGAGGACGGCCAGACCAACGAGATCCTCGACGAGATGGAGAGCTCGGTCACCTATTACAAGATGCAGTCGATGAACCAGTCGCTGATCGCGCTCCTCGTGAACGGCGCGATCGACTACGACAAGGCGATGCAGCTGACAGCGGACCCCGAGGACCTCTCCCTCAAGCTCCGCAAGCTCTTCCCCGAGATCGAGGAAAAGTTCCGAGGAGGCATCATGGCCCCGTCCGCAAACGACTTCTCCGCCATCACGGAGCTGATGGACATCAAGAAGCTCTACGAGGAGGCGGAAGACAAGTGGAGGCTGCGCCTCCAGGAGAAGGACGACTCGATCGCCAGCCTCGAGGCCGACCTCCAGTCCAAGGACCGCATCATCGAATCGCACGCGATGGGGGGACAGGAGCTCGAGGGCGAGCTTCAGAAGGCCCGCCAGGAGAACGAGCGGATCCGCCAGGAGGCCGCCGCGCGCATCGCCCAGCTCAACGACCGGATCAAGGAGCTCAACAGCCGGATCATGGGCGGTTCTTCGGCGCCTCCCCCTCCGGGAACCCCGCAGTCGGGGTTCTTCAAGAGGTAGGGAGGGCCTCGCGCTCCGGAGCGTGCGTCTGCGGGCACGCGGCGCGAGGAGCTGAATTCGGAACGTGGAGAAGAAAGCCGGCGCGGCCCTCGGAGCCGTGCTCCTCCTCGCGGTCGTCGCCTCGTACCTGCCGGTCTTCGCAGCGGGGTTCATCTGGAACGACCCGGCCTACGTCACCGAGAACCGGACGCTGGACGGTCCCGGGAGCCTCTCGAGGATCTGGACCGACACGCGGGCAAACGAGCAGTACTACCCCCTCGTCTTCACGACGTACTGGATCGAGAAGCGAATCTGGGGGCTCCACCCCCTCGGATACCACGTCGTCAACGTCCTCCTGCACGGGATCGGCGCGCTGCTTCTCTGGCGGCTCCTCCGGCGTCTCGCCCTCCCCGGCGCCTGGATCGCCGCCGCGGCCTTCGCGTTGCACCCCGTCTGCGTGGAGTCCGTCGCCTGGGTCACGGAGAGGAAGAACACCCTCTCCCTCGTCCTCTCTCTCCTCGCAGCCCACGCGTTCCTCGCCTGGCGGGACGCCCGCGAGGCGCAGGAAGCGGCCGCGGAGGCGGCCGCGAGATCGACGGCACCGAGGAAAGGGAAGGCGAACGAGCAGAGGTCCCCGCTCGGGAGGACCCCGTTCCATGAGAAGCCGGCTTTCCTCTACGGAGCGAGCCTCGTCACCTTCACGCTGGCCCTCTTCGCCAAGACGACCGCGAGCATCCTTCCCGCCGTCCTCCTCGTCGTCGTCTGGTGGCGGCACGGCCGGGTCCGCTGGCGGGACGCGTGGCCGCTCCTGCCTTTCTTCGTCGTCGGCGTCGGACTTTCCTTTCACACGGCGTGGCTCGAGCGAACGATGGTCCGGGCGACGGGTGACGAGTGGGCCCACGGCCTCCTGGAACGCGTCGTGCTCGCCGGTCAGACGACCACCTTCTACGCGGCGAAGATCCTCTGGCCCTCGAACCTGATGTTCATCTACCCGAGGTGGAGCCTCGACGCCGGGAGCCTCCGTCCGTGGCTTCCCGCCCTCGGCTGGTCCGCGGCGCTCGGCGCCGCGGCGCTTCTCGCCCGGTACGGTCGCCGCGGACCGCTCGGCGGCCTGCTCCTCTTCGGTGGCGTCCTCTTCCCGGCGATGGGCTTCTTCAACGTCTACGCAATGCGCTACTCGTGGGTCGCCGACCACTTCGCCTACCAGGCCGTCGCCGTCGCGGCGGCGGTCCTCGTGTGCGGCGCGGCCAGCCTCCTCGCGACCGCTCCGCCGCTCCTTTCCCGAATGGCGACCGGACTCGGCCTGGCCGGGCTTTTGGTTCTCGCCACGCTGACGTACCGGCAGGGCCCGGCTTACGAGGACGAGGAGACCCTCTGGCAGCACACGCTCGAGCGGAACGCCGAATGCTTCATCTGTCTCACGAACTACGGGAACCTCCTGCTGGAGGCGGGGAAGACCGACGAGGCCGTCTCGCTCCTGACACGGTCCTTAGCGATCAAGCCCGACGCCGTGCCGACCCGGTTGAACCTGGCCCGCGTCGCCGAGGAGCGGAGGAACTTCGGGGAGGCCGCCTCGCACCTCCTCGCCGCCCTCGTCATCGACCCCTCCGACGACGAGGTCCGGGTCCACCTCGCGACGGTGTACACGAAGGCGGGGCGTCTCGACGACGGCATCCGCGAGTTCCGAAAGGCCCTCGAGACCCCCTCCCCGTCGGATTTCCTCGCCCACAACGGTCTCGGCGCGGCTCTGATGGGCGCCGGCAGGCCCACAGAGGCGATCGGGCACTTCCGCGAGTGCGTGAGGCTCCGTCCCGACTACGAGCACGGGCGCGCGAACCTCGAGCGCGCTCTCGCGATGACGCAGTCCCGCTGAAGGCGCGCGACGCGCGCCCTTCCGGTGGAGCGGTATCCCGTTAGACTCGGCACGACATGTCCTCAGTCACGCGTCGCGCGCTCCTCTTCGGGGCCGGCGTCCTCCTCGTCACTGGATTGGGGTCCGGCCTGTTCTTCCTCCGCGTCGACCGAACCGTCTCGCGCGTGGCGGCGCCGGGGAGCATTCGCGCCGGGCGAGTCCGTCCCCTCACCTTTACGGCGCTCGAGCGGCCCGCGAGGGGACCCGACGTCTCCGTTGCCGGAGACGGCCACGTCCTCGGCGCGGCCGAGGTCGCGGGCGTCCTCCACCTGGCAACAGGCTCGGGGCTCGAATCGGACGGTCGGCTCCTGGACGTGCGCGACGGCCTCCCGTCTCTCCGCGTCTCGGCCGTGGCCTCGTGGCGGGGCACGGCGGTCTTCGCGCTCGAGAAGGGGGGCTGGGGCCGGCTCGGTGCTACGGGGCCCGAGCTGGCGAGGACGGGGTTCGGCGATCTCGAAGTGAGGACGTTCGCCGAAACGGAGGGGGGCGAGCTTCTCGTGGGCGCCCGCCAGGGGCTCTACCGTGCACCGTTCGGCGCTGGAGAGCTCGAGAAGCTCGACGACGCCCCGGTCCGGTCCATCGCCCTGCCTGCGGGCGGAGAGATTGCCTCGGGTGGAGAGAAAGGGCTCCGGCTCGTCTCTCGCGGAGGCGCGGCCCCTCGCCTCGTCGAGACACCCGACCCGTGGGTGGAGAGCGTCTCGGTTCTCGGGGACGAGCTCTGGGTGGCGACGGCAGCGGGCGCGGCTCGCGGTCCGCGGGATGCGAAGGGCCTGACTCCAGTGGCCCGCGGCGCAGACGCGACGGCCGGCATCGCCTGGGACGGCTCTTTCCGCTTCATTCCCGCAGACGGCCCCGCTCGCGTCTCGACCCTCCTCGGAGACGGCTCGCGGCGCGAAATGCCGTCTCCGGAACGATTCTTCCGCCTCTTCGTCGTCGCGGGCCGCCTCTTCGCCGACGGCCCCTCGGGCCTTCGCCTCTTCGACCCCGCCCGCGGCTTCGAGCTCGTCCGAAAGGCGCCGCCGTCTCTCCCGACGTCCCACGTCAACGCCCTCGCGGCCAACGGCTCGCACCTCTACCTCGGCTTTTTCGACGGCGGTCTCGCCGTCGCCGATCCGCGCGGGGCGCCGCTCGCCGCGACGATTCTGCCATCGGGGGACGCCTGGGGTGTCAACGCCCTCCTGCCGATGGGCGGCGTCGTCTACGCCGCGACGCTTCGCGGAGCCTTTCGGATCGCCGGCGGAGAGACCCGCCTCCTCGAAGGCGCCGGGGCGGCCTTCGCCCTCGCCTCCACCGGCTCCGGCCTCGCGATCGGCTACGGCCAGGGGGTGCTCCTCCCCGGCCCGCGTCTCCTTTCGGCCTTCCACGGTCTGCCCGGGAACCAGGCCTACGCCCTCGCCGCGAGCGGCGAGGCGCTCTGGGTCGGCACGCCCACCGGCCTCGGGCGCATCGAACGGCGGCGCGTGACGGAGCGTGTCCTGCCCGGCGAGGGGAAGCTCCCCCACCCGTGGGTCACGGCGCTCTGGCCACGCGAGGACGGGCTCTGGGTGGCGACCTACGGCGGTGGACTCGCAGTCCGCCGCGCGGGAGACGCGGGCCCGCGGTGGGAAAGCTTTCCGGAGACGCGCGGTCTGAAGGTGAACGCCGGCGCGCTCCTCGGCCTCCCGGACGGCCGTCTCTGCGCCGGGACGCAGGGCTCCGGCGTCTGGTGCTCCGACCGCCTGCGCTCGCGCTTCTCGCGCGTCGATCTCCCCCTTCCGTCGCCCGACGTCTTCGCCCTCGCGGCCTTCCCGAGGGAATCTCCCGACCTCCTCTTCGTCGGCACCTCGGAAGGGCTCCTCCGCCTTCCGGCCGACGCCCTTGCGGAGACACGATGAAACGAGCCGCCCCGCTCCTCCTCCTCCTCCTCCTCCTCGCCGCGTTCCCGGCGTCCGCGCAGACCGGCCTTCTCGTCCCGACCTCGACGGGACGGCCCGACCCGCGCGTCCTCTCGCTCCGCGAGATGACGGTCGACGTCGGCGTGGCGCGCGGCGTCGCCCGCGTGAACGTGCGGCAGGTCTTCGAGAACCACACGGGCGAGATTCAGGAGGGGACGTGGCGCTTCCGTCTCTCTCCGTCCGGCGCGGTCGGCGACTTCGCCGTCTGGGACGGCCTCGTGAGAATTCCCGGCGTCATCGTGGAGAAGAAGCGCGCCCGCGCGATCTACGAGGAGCTGACGGCGCGGCGGATCGACCCGGGACTGCTCCAGCAGGGTGAGGAGGAGGACTCGGCGGGGGGCGGCTCTTCGCGGCCGTCCGGCGGCGCGGTTTTCTCGGTGAAGGTCGCGCCGATTCCCGCTTGGGGAACGAAGCGGCTCGAGATGCAGTACCAGGAGGAGGTGCCCTGGGCCGACGGTATCGGAGAGCTGCGAATTCCTCTCCGGCCTGGCGAGGGAGAGCCGACGAGCGCTGGACGCCTCGAGGTGACGGTGACGCTCGAAGACGGCGCGTTCCTCGAGCCGCCCACCTCGGCTCTTCCTCTCACCGTCGCCGGAAAGACGGCGCGTTTCAGCGCGGGCGACGTGCCGCTCGCGAAGGACGTCGTCGTCCGTATCCGCCCGGCGTCGTCCGCGCCGCTCGCGTTCTCCGCCTTCCGCAGTCCCGACGGCAGGCTCCCCGACGGCCTCGCGCTCGCGCCGTGGGAGCGTCTGTCCGACGTCCCTCCCGAGAAGGACGGCTTCTTCCTCCTCGAGCACCGCCCCTCCGCGCACGCGGCGGCACCGGGCGCCGCCGCTGCCCCGGCGCGAAAGCCGCTCTCCGTCGCGCTCCTCTTCGACACGTCCCTCTCGACCCGCTGGGGGAGCCTCGAGACGGGCTGGGCCTTCGTGAACCGGCTCCTCGCCCGCCTCGGACCGGCGGACCGGCTCGTCGCCGTCCCGTTCGATCGCGCCCCCGCACCCGACCCGGCGGGGCTTCTTCCCGCCACCGACGCGACGAAGAGCGCGGCGCTGACCGCCATCCGCTCCCGGCTCCTCGCGCCGGGAACGGACACGGCCGCCGCGGTCCGCGCCGCCGCGGCGCTCCTTCCGAGCGACCTCTCTGCCAGGCTCGTTCTCGTCACCGACGGAGCCGCGGCGCCCGGCGACCTCGCGAAGGCCTCGCAGGGGCGGCCGCTCTTCACCGTGCTGACCGGCGAGGAGAGACGCGAGGCCTTTCCCGCCGCCTCCCGCCAGGTCCTTCCCCTGCCTCCCGGCAGCGCGTCGCAGCCGCCCGCCGGTGAAGCGCTCTTTCTGGCGCAGCTCCTCGCCGACCTTCCGCGCGGGGGGGCGAAGGCACGCTCGGAGGCCGACCATCCCTTCGCGGTGAAGGGGGGCGATCCGAAGCTGCGAGACGTCTACGGCGTGCTCACGCAGCCTCCTCTCGCCGGCTCCCTCTCCGGCTGGGTCGGCCGCTACGGACAGCCGGCGAGGACGACGATCGAGCTGGCGCTCGCGACGGTCCCGGCCGACTTCCCGGAGAAGGCCCTCGACGCGCGCGACCTGCCCCGCCGCTGGGCGCGGGCCCGGGTCGACGATCTCCTCCGCAGGATCGAGCTCGAAGGGGAGAAGCGCGAGTGGGTCGAGGAGATCCTCGAGCTCTCGCGCCGATACAAGTTCGTCACGCCCTACACGGCCTTTCTCTCGGCCCCCCGCTCCCTGCTCCGGCCGCGCCGAATCCAGCCGGGAGACCCGATCCTGAGGATCGAAGCCCTCCCGGGAACGGCCGCGATCGCCGCCCTCCTCCCCTTCGGCCGGAAGCTCGACCTGACCCGCCGCCCGGGCTCGAACCTGTGGGAGGGGCGGTTCCTCGTTCCCGACGGCACCGCCGACGGACCGATGAACGTCCGCATCGTCCTCCGCGACCAGGGGGGCGCGACCACGGTCGAGTCCAAGCGCGTCGTCGTCGACGGCACGCCACCCACCATCACGCCGACGCTTCCCGACGGCGCGACGGCGGGCTCGACCGTGACGCTCGCCGCGCGCGCCGACGCCGACGTCATCGCCCTCACCGCCCGCGTCGGCGACGGCCTGCCCGTGCCGCTCCGGTGGGACGGCCCGGCGAAGGCGAGCGTCGGCGCGCTTCTCCTTCCACAGGGAATCACCGGTTCCGTTCCCGTCCTCTTCGAGGCGATCGACGGCGCGGGAAACCACGGGTTCGCCCGCGCGACGCTGAGGGTCCGCTGATGTCACGAACACTTCGCGCGAGACGGCCGTTCTTCCTCCTTCTCGCAGGCGCGCTCGCCCTCTCGGCCGCCACGCGCCCCGCGGCGCTCGACGCGACGGCCTCCCTCGTCCCCTGGACCGACCTCACCGATGCCGACGCGCTCAGCTCGGCGCTCGTGAGGAAGGCCGTCGTCGACGGCCGGACCGTCCACTACCCGACCCCGACGAAGGAGCTCGCCGCCGAGCTCGAGGCGCGCTCCGCCGCGGGAGGCGAGGTCGCGCTCGCCGCGCTGCGCCACCTCGCCGAGGCGCGCCGCGAGCTGGGCGATCTCGCGGGCGCCGAGGAGGCGCTCTCCCGCTGGGCCGCGGGAAGCGGCGGAAGGGCGTGGGCCGAGGCCGCCAGCTGGGGCGCCCGCACTCGTCGCTGGCCCTTCGCGTTCGCCGCCGCGACGTCGGCGATCGCCTCCGACGCTCCCGAGACGCTGCGACGTTCCGTCGCCACCGAGCGGATCGGCTGGGCCGACGCGGACCCGACGCTCGCGGACCCGCTCGCACTCAGGGCCGACCGGGCCGCTCTCTTCCCGTCCGACGCCGCGTACGTCGAAGAGTGGATCCGCGCCCTCGAGAAGGCTGGAAAGGTGAAGGAGGCCGACGACGCGCTCCGGGGCTCGACCGCGCTTTCCGAGGAGACGCGTCTCCTCGTCCTCTCCGACCTGAAGGGCGACCGCGGCGATGCCAGCGGCGCCTTCTCCGTTCTGGAGACGTTCGTCGCCGACCCGGCCAAGGAGCCCTCTTCGCGCGCCCTCGTGGCCTTCGCGCGCCGCGCCGACGCCGTCGCGCTCTCGCGGATGGAGGCCCTGCGCCTCGGCCTCGAGCAGGCCTTCGACGCCCGCTCCGTCACGCTCCTCTCCCGCTGGTTCGAGGGAAAGGGGCGGAGCGACCTCGGCCTCGAGCTCCTCGCGCAGGTCGAGCTGCGCCACGGGCCGGTGCTGGCCCGCGAGGGCCGCCTCGTCCTCGCCCGCCTCTTCGAGGCGCTCGACGCGGTCCCCGAGGCCTTCCGCAGCCGCCTCGCCGCCGCGACGTCGGCAGCGGAGGCGGACCGGCTCGACGACCTCGCCGAGCTCGCCCGCCTCGCGCTCGCCGCTGGATCGCGCCCCATCGCCTGGGGCGTCCTGAACGACGAGCCCTACCGCTGGGCGGCGCGCACCGACGTGACGCCCGGCTTCACCACGGCCGGGCTCTCCTTCCTCCTCACCGGCCTCGGTCCCGACGACGCGCTCGCCGAGCTGGAGGCGCAGCGGCTCCCCGAGAAGACCCTCCGCGCCGGCCGGCTCCTCATCGCCGAGCTGGAACGACGGAGCCCGAAGCACCCGGCCCTGCCGGGCCTCTACGTGAAGGTGATGGACCGGCTCGTCGAGCGCGGCAAGGGCGAAGAGGCGCTCGGCCTCCTGGCGAGGGCCGAAGGCGGAAACGCGGCCACTCGCGCCGAGGCGCGCCGCTTGGCCCTCCTGGCGATGCGGCAGACGAAGGCGCCACTCGAGCGGGAGACGCCGCTCTGGACCGAGCGGCTCGCGCTTCTCGCGCCGGACGGCAGCGTCCCGGGGTCCGGCGAAGGAGCCGGCGAAGAGAGCGGTGAAGGGGGCACCGAAGGCGAAGACGGCGGGGAGAGCGGAACGAAGAGCCGTCTCGCGAGCGGCGCCCGCGTGGACGCGTACGACCGGGTCCTGAACGAGGCGATCGTCCGCCTCGACGACCGCGACCGCTCTCACCGCGCGAGCCTCTCCCTCCTTCTCGGCGAGATGGACCGCCTGCCGGGCGCCGAATCCGTCTGGCTGAAGTCCGTCGACCGGATCTCCTCCTGGAAGCTCGACGACGACCTCGAGCCCCGCTACCGCCGGGCGATCGCCGCGTTCGAGGGACCCGAATGGTGGAAGAAGCTCGCGCGGTGGTACGCGCGGCGGCAGAGGACGGCGGACCTGAAGGCTCTGGGAGAGGAGATCGTCGCGAGCTTTCGCGGATCGGCCCTCTTCTCGCGCGACCCGATGCTCCAGGACGCCGTCGTGGCCCTGGAGGCGCAGCCGAATCCGTACGTTCTCTTCTCCGACTTCCTCGCCCTGCGGGCGCTCCAGCGCTTCCCGTCGAGCCCGGCCGTCCTCGAACGGGCCGAGTCCCGCCTGCTCGCGCGTTCGTCCTTCGACGCGCTGAAGGCGAAGCGGCCCCGGGACGTGAAGGACCGTGCCGTCGTCGACGACGCGCTTCTCGCGCTCCGCCGCGACGCCGTCCTCTGGGCCGACGCGCCGCGGCGCGGCCGCTTCCTCGACGACCTCGTGCGGAAAGGGACGCTCGAGGCATTCCTGCGGCGTCTCGAGGAGACGCCCGCGAAGACCCCCGTCGAGAACCTCCTCCTCCTCGACGGCTGGGTGCGCCTGTCGCGCTTCGAGAGGGCCGTGCCGTTCGCGGAGGCGCTTTCGGACGCCTACCCGGGCGACCCGGTGCGGGCCTCGGAGGCGATCTCGCTCGAGCGATCGCTCTCGGCGTTCTCCCCGGAGCGCGCATCATCTGCCGAGGGAATCGCCGCGCGGGCCGCCGCCGCTGCCGCCGACCCGTCGCCGTTCTGGACGCCGATCGGCGAGATGTGGCAGGACCTCGAACGCCCGGTCCCGGCGGGAGACGCGTTCCGGAAAGTCCTCGCCGCCTCGCCCCGGGATCCCGGGACGATCCTGGAGACGGCGACCGCGTTCTGGGATTACGGCCGCTTCGGCGAGGCTCTCGCCGTCCTTTCCGAGGGCCGGGCACGCATCGGCAAGCCCGCGCTGCACGCCTTCGAGGCGGGAGTCCTCAAGGAGGAGCTGCGCGACCGCGACGGCGCGATCTCCGAGTACGTCGCGGCGCTCGCCGACGAAGGGGACGGCGGCTGGCGGTCCCGGCAGCGGCTCGGGAGGCTCGTGGGCCGGGTCGCGATTCGCGATCTCCTTCTCTCCCGGATCGCCCGGCTCGGCCCGGGAAGGCCCGCTGACGAGACCGCCCTCGTCTCGTACCTCCCGCTCGTCGGCCTCGACGCGACTGGGGAGAACGACTGGGACGACTGGATGGACCTGCCGAACGACCCGGTCGCCCGCGCCGCGCGAGCCTCCCGCCGCGAGGAGACGAGCCCTGCCGAGCGGCAGGGGACGGCCGCCGTCGGCGAGGCCCTCTGGAGGAAGACGCTCGAGATGGCGCCACAGGCGACGAGTCCCACGTTCCTCTCCTCGGTCCGCACCTGGTCGGGATCCCTCGCGAGCACCCGCTGGGCCGGCGCCGACGGCGCCACCAGGCTCGAAAGCGCCCTTCTCGCCCGCGAGGCCGAGCTCCTCCCGACGGAAGAGGCGCGCGTCCCGAAGGAGGCAGCCCGCGCCGCCTGGCTCCTCGAGCGCGGGCGCGCCGGCGACGCCAGGACCGCCTGGGCCCGGCTCCTCCCGCGCGTCGACGCCCTCCCGGACGGCGCGACGAAGCTTCGGACGCTCGCGACCCACGCCCGGTTCCTGGAGGCGGCAGGCGGGGACGCCGGAGGCGCCTTCCGCGACGCGACGCGGCGCTTCCCGTGGTCCCTCGGTCTCCTCGAGGACCAGGTCGCCTACCTCTTCCGGGTCCGGCGCGACGCCGAGGGCCTCGACGCCCTCGAAGCGGCGGCCCAACGCGCGGCCGAGGGTCACAGGGAGCACCTGACCGAGCGCCTCGTGAACGAGTCGCTCTCCCGCAAGGACCTCGTGCGCGCCCGCAGAGGCGTCGAGAGGCTCCTCTCGTTCGCGCTCGAGCCGCGCGCCCGCGTGAACGCCCTCGCCCTCTCGGCCCGCCTCGCCTGGCGCGAGAGTGGCCCGCTCGACCCGATCGCCTTCGCGAAGGCCGAAGCCCCGAGCCTCCCCGAGCCGCTGAGGCCGGACCTTTGGGCCGCCCTTGCCGGCGCCGCCCGGGACGAGGGGGAGCTCGACGTCGGCGTCGACCTGTACATCGAGGCGCTCAACCGCCGGACCGATAGGGAATGGCTTCGCGAGGCGTGCCGTCTCGCGGTCCGCGCGCAGAAGGCGGACGTCCTCCTCGGCTTCTTCCAGAAGCAGCGCGCGCGCAGCCCGCGGGACGTGCGCTGGGCCGTGGCCGTCCGAGAGATCCGTGCCTTCCAGGGAGACCTCGACGGCGCCGTCGCCGCCGCGCGCGAGGCCGTCTCCGTCGCGCCGGAGCGCGAGGAGCTGACCCGTGAGACGGTCGCGCTCCTGGAGCTCCAGGGGCGGTACCTCGAGGCGGCCGAGTTCCTCGAGGCCTGGGCGAAGACGCGCCTCGCGGACGAACGTGTCGCCTCCTGGCGCGCGTCTCTCTACCTCCGCGCCGGCGACGTCCGGAAGGCGCTCGCCGTCGACCGCGCCTCCATCGCCGCCGTCCTCGCCTCCGGCGCGGAGAACGCCGGGGAGGAAGCCGGACGGCGGACGGCCCGCGCCGCGCGTCGCTACCTCCGCCTCGGTCGCGCCCACGCCGCGTGGGAGCTCGCCGCTCCGGGGGGCGACCCCGCCCGGGTCGTCGAGGTCCCCCTCGGAAACGCCGAGCGTGCCGAGATCGCCCTGCGCGCCGGCGCCTTCCCTCGCCTCTTCGCCCGGTACGCCGCCGACGAGGAGTTCCTCCAGGAGACCGGGTGGGCCTTCTCGCGCATCGCGCTCCCCGAGCAGCGGGAAGCGCTCGAGAAGGACCTCCTCGGGCGGATCTTCCGTCCCGGCGGGACCGTCGACGACGCCGCCGTTTCGCGGCTGCACCCCTACGCCGAATCGGCGGGGCTCACCCGCTTCGACGAGGCGCTCTCCAGGAAGCTGCTTTCGTCCGTTCCGCCGGCGAAGGCGTTCTGGGGAAGCGAACCGCCCGAAGCGTTCGTCGCCGGCCTGCGCCCCGTCGAATGGGCGAGCGCGAAGGACGGCTCGAATCGCCTCCGCCTCGTCCACTCCGATTTCCACGCCGAGTGGGTGAAGTTCCTGGTCGAGCGCGCGGACGACGACGCGCTGCGCCCCGCGCTCGCGCCGCTCGTCGCCGACCTGAACGGGAGGATCCTCGGCACCGCGCCCGTGACGAAGGTCGTGCCGTACGCCTCGTGGTTCCCCGTCGAGCCCTTCGCGCGCCTCGCCGCCCGCCCCGAGAACGCCGAGTGGAAGGCCGGCGTCGACGGCTGGTTCCGGACGACCGGCGCGTGGAAGCGCTTCCTCGCCGCTTCCGACTCCTCGTGGAGCGTGAAGCCTCTCATTCCGCTCCTCTCGACCGCCACGCGCCGCGCGTACTTCCTGCGCGGCGCTCCCGCGCCGCAACCCGGCATCCCCGAGAACCCGCAGCGCCTCGCGCGCCACGCCGCCGTCGACCGCGTCGCCGACGCCCTCGAGGCGCTCGTCGCGAACGCTTCCGGCGCCTCCGCCAGCGCCGATGTCGTCCGCCTCCGTGGCCCGCGCAGCGTGGGCGAGGTCCTCGGCTCGGATCCCCGCTTCACCTGGGCCGAGCTCGCCTCGCTCCCGGGCGACCGCGGCGACGACCTCGTCACCGGGTCGGGAGTCGACGCGGGCCGCGCGCCGGCACGCCTCTGGGGCCTTCGCCCGTCCGCGCCCTGGTTCGTCCTCGAATCGCTCTCCCGCCTCCGCGAGCGCTCAACGGACACGCCGGGTGTCCCGCTCGAAGCCGCCGCCCGCGGAGGCGAGTCGGCCCGCGCTCTCGCCGCCGGGCGCTCCGCCGACGCGCTCGGCGACCTCCCGCTCGCACTGACCCTCGACGAAGCCTGGTTCAACGACCTCTCGCAGGCCGACCGCCTCGCCCGCCGCCTCCGCCTCCTCGTCGCCACCAGCGGCGAAGCCGGGAAGGAGAAGGCGAACGCCCTCCTCCGCACGGAGGTCCGTACCCGACAGGCGAAGTCCTCGGAGTCCCTGCTGCGGGCCTGGGAGCGCAGCGCCGGGCCGCTCGGGCTCGCTCCACCGGTCTCTCACCTCGACCCGGCACAGCCGGTCGCTGCCGGCCTCCTCGCGTTCCTCTGCGACCGCGAGGGACCGGCCGCCGTCGCGGCGCTGAAGCCCACCGACGAAGCCGAATACCGCGGTGCCCTCGGCGTCCGCTGGGGAAGCCGCATAGAGAGTCTCCCGGCCGATCGCCTCGATTTCTACCTCCGCGAAGTGTGGGCCCACGACGCAGGGGCCTTCCCCCTCGCGGCCGCGTCGAAGCTCCCCGGCTTCCTCCGGCACGCGGCGCCCGTCCTCGCCCGCCTCGACGCGCCTCTGCGGGCCGAAGGCCTCGCGGCCGCCCGGACCCTTCCCGACACCACCCTTCTCGCCGACGTCGCCCGGCGCGCCGGAAATCTCGGCCCGGAGCTGGACCTCCTCCATCTCCGCGCCGACGTCGCCCGGGGCGACGACGCGGCGGCTCTCGCGCGACTCGACACGATCGTAGAGCGGCCCGGCGGCCTCGTCGCCCCCCTCACCCTCGCCGAGCCCGACCTCTCCTCGTCCTTCGATGGCGCAGAGACCCCGCTGGCGCCCCGCGGGGGCGGATCGCCCGTCCTGCGCGCCTTCCGGATCGTCCGCGACGCGAAACGTCCCGATCTCCTCGCGAAGACGACGGCCCTTCTTCTTCCTCGCGTCGAGAACAGGATCGCCGCCGCCGCGGCGCCGGCAGACGTCTGGGAGCTGGCGTTCGAGCTGAAGCCTCCCGTCGAGCGCCCTCTACTCCTCGCCGAGCTGGAGAGGAGCTGGGCGCGGGGCGAGTGGTACGCCCGCGACCAGATCTCCGCGATCGTCGCCGTCCTCGCGCGGAAGGAGCGCGCCGCCGGCCTGAAGTGGTTCGCGAGGATTCCCGAGCCGGTCTATTTCGCAGAGGCCCGGGAACGCGCCACGCTCCTCGTCGCTCTGAAAGACGTCGACGGCGCCCGCGGCGAGTGGGTCGCGGCCCGCGCGCGCATGGCACTCACCCAGGACCAGGAGCTCTCCGCGTTCGACGCCTGGAGGCACCTCGGCGGCGACTCCGTCGCCGGAGCGCCGGCGTGGTGGACCACCGCTCGTCCCTTCTGGCAGAGGAAGGGATCCGACCTCGCAGCCTGGGGCGGCGACCTCGCGAAGCACCTCGCCCTCCACCCGTACGACCGCCACGCGGCCCGTGTCGTCTATCGGAGCCTCGCGCCCGCACCCGAGCGATTCGTCGCACCGGCCGCCCTCGCCTCCGGCGGAACGGAAGACAGCGTCACCCGATGGCGCGTCGCACGCGCGGAGCTCGCCCGCTCCCCGGCGACGGCCCGCGCCGCGCTCCGCTCGACCTGGTTCGACCCCGACGAGCTTCTCCAGCGGCGATTCCCTTCCGCCGAAGCCGAGGGGCTCCTCGGCGACCTGGCCCGCATCGGCGCCGCTTCGCGCGACGAGAACCTCGCCGACCGGGCTCTGTCGGCGCTCGAGGACCGGCGCGCCCTCACCGTTCACGCGCTGCGCGTCGAGCTCGCCGCGCGCAGGCTGAAGGCGGCCCCGCGCCCCGAGACGCTCCTCGGCAGCGGCGTTGCGTTGACGCGCCTTCTCCCCAAGGACCTGACCTGGGAGCTCTACGCCCGGGTCCTCAACGCGGAGGACGTTCCGTGAAGACGCTCGCCCTTTCCCTCGCGCTCGGCGCGACACTGACGGCGGCCGCCGCCGAGCCGCTCCTTCCGCTCCCCGAGGCCCCCGTCGTCCTCTTCACAAGCGACCCGGCCGGCCTCGACAGGGTCCTCGCGGGCGGCCTTCGGGCCGCGCTCTCCGGAAAGGCCGGCGCGGAGGACCCGGTCATGAAGGGACTCCGCCAGACGCGCGTCGGCGCCAAGCTCGACGAGCAGTGGGCCCTCTTCGCCGCGGACCTGCCCCTGTCCTGGACCGAGATCGCGGCGATGAAGCCCACGGCCCTCGGCCTCGCCCTCCTGTCGGCGGGCAATCTCGAGGCCGTCCTCGCCGTCCGCACGCCGCTCGCGCAGCTTCCGGTCACGCTCCCGGCGGGCGAGGCGCGCTCGCGGGCTGGTGTCACCTATGCCGTCGTCTCACGCGGGGCTGGCGACGAGCGGACACTCGACCGCCGCATCGGCCTCGCCTGGGCGCGGGTCGACGGTGCGCTCCTCCTCGCAACGAGCGAGCGGGCTCTCCTCCTCGCCCTCGACCGTGCCGCGGCGAAACAGGGCTACGCCTCATTCCTTCCCGGCGTCCTGTCGGCCCGCCTCGACCTCGCCGCGCTCCGCGACGACCGGTACTTCCGCCGGGAGTTCCTCTTTGCCGAAGGCCTGGAAGGGACCGAGAGCGGAATCCTCCTCTGCGCCCTGCGCGAGGAAAACGGCCACCTCGTCGAGGTGCGTGAAGGAGAAGCTGCCGCCGGTCCCTCCGCGGCCCGATGGAGCCTCGACGGCCGGCGCGTCGCCGCCGCCGGCTGGGAGACCTCCGGCCGCCGCTTTCCTTCGGCCCTGCGTCGCGGCCTCCTCGAGCCGGTGCCGAGCCCGGCCACTCGCCCGGGCCTCGCCCTGAAGCCCCTTCCCGATCCCAACGCCGCACAGGGAGAGCGCTACCTCGTCGACCTCACGAAGCCCATTCCCGCCTCCGGTGAGGGCGACGCCGCGGAGCTGCCGCGCTGGGCGGCGTTCCTCGACGGTCTTCCGATCGAAGGGTGGGGCTGGGAAGCGGGAGCCGACGGCTCCCGGCGGCTCCTGCTGAAACTGCCTCCGGCGAAGGAGGCAGAGCTCGTCGACCTCGCGAAGGCGACGCTGACGCGCCGCGCGGGCGCGGCGATCCCCGCGTCGTCCCGGCTCGACGTCGGCCCGGCGCTGCCGGGCCTCGCCTGGGCGCGGCGGGGCGACTGGCTCTGGCTTGCCGCCAGCGAGAGCCATCTCGCTGGCATCCCCGCCCCGGCACCGGAGCCGGGCCTCGTCCGCTGGAGCCACCTCGACCTCGGCGCCGTCCGCGCCGAGAAGGGCCCGTGGCGCGACGCGGAGGGAGCCTCCTTCGAGGGGCGTGTCCGCCCCTTCTCCGACCGGATCCTCGGCCTTTTGGGCTGGGCGCCGATGACGACGTCGGTCGCCGTCGAGAGGCGCCAGGAGGGGAGCCGCTTCCGGGAGCGGGTCGTCTTCGCCTCTAAGTGATCCTCGCCGCGCTCCTCGTCTTCCGCCTCGCGGGAGATGCGGTCTCCCCCGGGGCGGAGGCGGCGACGCCCCGTCCCGTCGGCTCCCTCCAGAAGCCCTGGGTCGTGGCGGCCTGGGCCCGGGCCCATCCGAACGACGAGCCGCCCCGGCTCGAATGCACGGCCCAGTCCCGCTGCTGGAGGCCGTCGGGGCACGGGCGCGTCGACCTGTCGCGCGCTTTTGCACAGTCGTGCAATGCGTACTTCCTCGCCCTCGCGCGTGCCACTCCGGAGGATGTCCGCGCGCGCGCGCTCCTCGACGCCGGTTTCGAGCTCTCCCGCCCCCTCTCTCCCGAGGCCACGATCGGCCTCGGGCCGCTCGACTCCCTTCCCCGCGTCTCCCCCGCGACGCTCCTGCGCGCCTACCGCGATCTCCTGACGCGCCCCTGGCCGTCGCGCGACCCGCTCCGCCTCGCCCTCGTCGACGGGATGCGCGCCGCCGCCCTCGACGGGACGGGCGCCGCCCTCGCGCAACGCGGCACCTTCGCCAAGACGGGCACGGTCCCGGCGCTCGACGGCCGGCCGCTCGCGACGTCGGGCTGGGCTCTCGCAGCCTCGGCCGGCGGCGAACGCCTCGTTCTCGCGCTCCTGCTCGACGGCACCGGCGCGATGGCGGCCGCGGCTCTCGGCGAGGAACTGGCGGGAGAAGGGCGCACCGCGACGACCCCCGCCCGTGACGACGCCTGGCGCGGCCGGCCTCTTCCGTCGCTCGTCCGCGTCCGGCTCCTCGAGGCGCTCCGTCCTGCCGACGTGACCGTGTCGAACGCCGGCGAAGCACCCGTCCGGATCCGCCGTCCCCGTCGCGACGACGCGTGGCTGGGTCCCGGGGCGACCGTCGCCGCCGAGCCCGGTCTCGCGATCGGCCCGGGTCTCCACCGTCTCGCCGTGGCACCGTACGGGCTCGTCCGGTTCGTCGAGGGCGCACTGGAGATCTCGGGGAGAGCCGGCTCTCTCGGCGTCGTCCTCACCACGACGCCCCGTGCATGGGTCGACGGCATCCTGCGTGGAGAGCTGCGCGACGGAGCTCCCGGGCTACGCGAAGAGCTCGGAGCGGCCGCGCTTCGCTTCCTTCGCGCCGGGCCGCGCCACGGCCGCGACCACCTCTGCGACTCCACCCACTGCGCCGTCTTCGCGGGACGCGGCCCTCTCGTCACGTGGGTGACGCCACGACGGGCCGAGATCCCCGCGTCCGCAAGGAGCGCGGCCGCGCCGGCGCTCCTGAACGATGCCGCCTGGACCCGCGTCCTCTCCACCTCCGAACGGCCCGGTCCGTCCCAGTTCACCGAGCATTGCGGCGGAACGCCGCTCTCGTCGCACGAGGTCTGGGGACGCGGACCACGCGAGGCTCCTCCCTGCCCGCGCCACAGTGCCGAGGACGACGCCCCGTGGGAACGCCTTCTCCCGGCGGCCGCGCTCCGTTCCGCCTTCGGCGGGCCGGTCATCGAGCTGCGCGCGCTCGTCGCTTCGGGCGTGCGGAAGACGCGCGTGAAGACGAGTGAGCGATCGGTCGACCTCCTCTACGACGACCTGCACCGCGCCCTCGCGTCGTCTCTCGGGTGGGATGCAGTCCCCTCGCCTCCCGACGCGTTCCAGCAAACCCCCGGGGGCTTTCTCGCTCGGGGTCGCGGGCGCGGCCACCGGGTCGGCCTCTGCCTCGCGGCCCCGTTCCGGTAGTCTCGGCGCGTGAGACCGATCCGGCTCCACTCCCGCCTCGCCAAGCGCTCCCGCCGCGGCTTCCGCGGATTCCCGGCAGCCACGGTCGCCTTCTACGGCCCCGACGACACGAGGGCCACGAGGGCCGTGGTCACGATCGTCCCGGCAAAGGACGCCGAGCCGGTGCACCAGGCCGTGTTCAACTCCGACGCCATCGACGTTCGCGAAGACCCGTTCACCGGCGAAAAAGTCGTGGCGTTCGTCGAGAAGCACGAGGCCCTCAGCGTCGTGGTCGCCCAGGAGATCCTGGGCTGCCCGCACGAAGAGGGCGTCGACTTCCCCGCGGGCGGGACCTGCCCCTCCTGCCCCTTCTGGGCGGAGCGCGACCGATGGACCGCGGCGAAGGAACGCCTCGACGCGGCCAGGGGAGAGCTCCTGACGCGGGCCATCGCCGACGTGAGGGCTGAACAGGCCCGAGGGGAATCGGAAGCGCGAGGTCCGTCGGAGGAGAAGCCCGGAACGGGAAAGGCCTGACCCGCCGTCTGATCTGGCGCAGCGGTCATGCACTTCATCGGTCGCCCGTTCCGGCCGACCACCGGGCTGCCGCAGCGCGGAGAGCAACGCGGCGCCTCGCCGCGGCACGGAGCTCGATGCTAGGCTGACCACCCATGGGAGCGGCACCCGTGCGAAACGCGCCGGCCGGCCTCGACGCGAGCGAGCGTCGCGTCCTGAATCCACGCCCGTTCCGGGTCTTCCGGAAGTCGTATTCCGTCACGGAGGCAAAGACCGGTGCGGTCGTCCTCCTCGGCCTGGTTCTCCTCGCGAGCTGGGTCGCCTGGCGCGGCGCACACCCCGACCCCGGTCTCTTCGCGGACCCGGCCGCCACGTCAACCGGGTCTCTCGCGATCACAGACGTCCAGGGGCGCACGGCGCCGGACGGCCCGTCCCCGGCGGGGGCCTCCCGCGCGGAGACGGCGGGAAGCGGGCCGTCGTCCGGCAGAGCCGCAACGGCCGTCGACCGCGGAGCTCTCCCGGCCTCGCTCGCCACGACCGGCTGGGAGGAGCGGACCCCGTCCCGCTTCGACGCCGAGAACCTCTACGTGAAGATCGACGGCCGCGCCGACTTCTTCCTCTCGCGCGGATTCCGCTCCCTCACGTTCGTCACGCTCGACGGGCCGTCGGACGCCGCCGTCGACGTGGAGCTCTACGACCTCGGCTCGACAGAAAACGCACTCGGCGCCTTCGCGGCCGAGAAGCCGCCCGAGACGAAGGCGGCGAGCGGCGGCGGGACGTCGTGGTACGTCGCGCGCAACGCACTCTTTCTCGCGCGCGGGGAAAGCTACGCGAGGGCGATCGGCTCCGACGAGTCGCCCGCGGTCCTCGCGCAGCTCGAGGCTCTCCGGACGGCGTTCGAGCGAGGGATCTCGGCCGGCGAGAAGCCCTGGACCGTCGCGCTCTTCGCCGACGCTCTGGGCCTCCCGCCCGATCGCCTCCAGTACGCGGCGGAGAACGCCTTCTCCTTCGGCTTCGCGAAGAACGTCACGTCCGCAACGCTGGACGACGGCGAGACCGAGCTCTTCGTCCTCCCGGCGGGCGACGCGGCGAAGGCGAAGGCGCTCTCGGCGAAGTTCGACGAAGGATTCCTCTCGTACGGCGAGAAGGTCTCGGCCGCCGGGGCCTCGTGGGTCAAGGACCGCTACCTCTCGACGTTCTCGCGGTCGGCGGCCGCCGGGACGATGGTCGTCGGCGTCCGCGGCGCCGAGGACCTGGCGAAGGGGGCCGAGGCCCTCGCGAAGCTCGAGAAGGCCGTCCTCGCCCTTCCCCCCGACGTCGCGAAAAGGGCCGCGACGGGTCCGCCTTCCGCAGCGAAGCCGACGGGAGGCGGGTATGAATGAGGACCGGCGTCGCCTCCTGAAGCAGCTCGGAACGGTCGCGGGAATCTCCCTCGGCGCCGGGTACCTGTCGCTCGCCCCGTCCGGCTGGCCGCTGTCGCTCTCGGACCCCGACGGCGAAGGCGGCAAGCCGCGCGAAAAGGGGCTGCGCCTCCCGGAGAAGGGCTTCGCGGTCGACCCGTCGAACGTCCTTCCCCACCTCGGCGTCGCCCGCGGCGGGGACCTCGACGCGATGCTGAAGGCCGCCGTCGACGCCATCGGCGGCATCCGCCGGTTCATCCGGACCGGGGACGTCGTCCTCGTCAAGCCGAACGTCGCCTTCGAGCGCTCGGCCCCTCTCGGCGCCACGTCGAACCCCGGCGTCATCGCGGCGCTCGTGAGGCTCTGCCGCGAAGCGGGTGCGGCGGAAGTGCGGGTCGCCGACAACCCGATCGAGTCCCCCGCGGCCTGCTTTGCGCGGAGCGGCGTCCAGCGCGCGGCGATCGACGCGGGCTCGGAGGTCTACCTCCCGACACCGTCCGACTTCCGCCTCCTCGAGACGCCGGGCGCCACGCACATCGCGCGCTGGCCCTTCTTCTGGAGGCCGTTCACGGGCGTCACGAAGGTGATCGGCGTCGCCCCGGTGAAGGACCACAACCTCTGCCGCGCCTCGATGACGACGAAGAACTGGTACGGCCTCCTCGGCGGCCGGCGCAACCAGTTCCACCAGGACATCCACGGCATCATCGCGGACCTCGCGCTCATGCTCCGGCCGACCTTCGTCGTCCTCGACGGCTCGCGGGTCCTCTGGCGGAGCGGCCCCACGGGCGGAAGCCTCGCCGACGTCAGGGAAGGCCGGACCATCGTCGCCTCGACCGACTCGCTCGCCGCCGACGCCTTCGGCTGGGACGACCTCCTCGGGAGACAGGGCGAGCCCCTCCCGGCCTACTTCGGAAAGGCGGCCGAGCGCGGCCTCGGCAACCCCGACTGGAAGCGGACCAACGTTCGGGAGATCCAGGTCGGATGAGCGCCGCGCCCACGCCCGGTCCGGCTCTCGCGCCCGGCAAGGGGCTCTCCCTCCCCTCCTGGAAGCCCGCTGCCGGGGGGCGCGAATCGCGGCCCCCCGGACCCCCCAGGTCGGCAACAGGTCGCGGCCCAGGGCCCTTCTCGCGGTTCCGTCGCGCCCCGAACCCCGACGGCTCGCCCTGGTGGGCGCGCGTCTTCCGGATCACGAACGTCCGCGTCGTCTCGCAGGCGTTCTTCTTCGGCCTCTTCGTCTTCCTGCTGTGGGTGACGTGGCTCTCGCGGCTGAAGGGCTACCCCGCCTCGCTCTTTCTCGAGATGGACCCGCTCGTCGGTTTCGCGACGGCCCTCTCGACGCACACCGTCTACCGCCACCTCTGGTGGGCGCTCTTCCTCCTCGTCCCCACGCTCCTCCTCGGTCGCGTCTTCTGCAACTGGGCCTGTCCGTACGGGACTCTCCACCAGATCACCGGCTGGCTCTTCAACATCCGGAACGACAAGAGCCGGATCGAGAGGAACCGCTACCGGCCGCTCTTCCAGACGAAGTACTACGTTCTCGGCGTCTTCCTCGTCATGGCGGCGTTCGGGTCGCTCCAGATCGGTCTTCTCGACCCGATCTGCCTCCTGGTGAGGACCTTTACCGTCACGATCATCCCGGCCGTCGACTGGGGCCTCGCCTCCCTCGCCGGGCAGGGCCTCACGGCGGCCTCGTCTGTCGTCTTCAAGCCGGCGACGCCCGAGCCGCGCGTCTTCGCCGGGGCGTGGTTCGTCGGCGCGCTCATCCTCGGCCTCGTCGGCGCGAACCTCTTCATCCCGCGGTTCTTCTGCCGGGTCCTCTGCCCTCTCGGCGCTTTCCTCGGCGTCCTCTCGCGCTGGGCCCTCTTCCGGATCGACCGCGACGTGACGAAGTGCACCGACTGCGACCTCTGCCTGAAGGGGTGCGAGGGCGCCTCCGATCCGCAGGGCGCCCTGCGCAAGAGCGAGTGCTTCGTCTGCTTCAACTGCATCGACGACTGCCCCGAGGATGCCCTGACGTTCCGCTTCGATCCGCTCCCGTCGATCGCGCAGCTCGTGAAGGGATCGCCGAAGGACGGCACCGCGACGCTCGGCGGGCTCCCGGTCAGCTCGAAGAACCTCGCCGTCGAGGTGAAGGCGCCCGACGTCCCGCGTCGCCGCTGGCTCTTCACGGCCGTCGCCGGCGTCTTCGCTTTTCCGTTCCTGCGCTTCTCGAAGGACGTCAACAAGCGGGGCTTCCATCACAAGGCGATCCGCCCGCCCGGCTCGGTCGCCGAGCCGGAGTTCCTCGAGCGCTGCATCAAGTGCGACCAGTGCATCAACGTCTGCCCGACGAACGTCCTGCAGCCGGCCAGGCTCGCGGTCGCGGGCCTCGAGGGGCTCTGGACGCCGGTGATGGACTTCTCCGTCGGCTTCTGTCAGCTGAACTGCACGCTCTGCAGCGAGGTCTGCCCGACGGGCGCGATCCAGAAGACGAGCGTCGAGAAGAAGCTCGGCCTCGGGGCGTACGCCGAAAAGGGCCCCGTCCGGCTCGGCACGGCCTTCTTCGACCGTGGCCGGTGCCTGCCCTGGGCGATGGAGACGCCGTGCGTCGTCTGCGAAGAGGTCTGCCCGACGACCCCGAAGGCGATCGGAACCTACGACGAGGTCTTCACCCGCTGGGACGGGATGACCGTCACGCTCAACAAGCCCTACATGCGGCCGGAGCTCTGCATCGGCTGCGGCATCTGCCAGAAGGAGTGCCCGGTCGTCGACGACGCGGCGGTCTACGTCACCGCCATCGGCGAGTCGCGCAGCGACGACCGGACGCTCCTCCTCACCGGAAAGAGGACCACCTGAAACGGAACTCGGCTCGCGCCGGCACGGAGGACGACATGGCGAAGCACGACGGAAACGGCATGACCCGGCGGCACCTCCTCGGCCTCGGCGGCGCGGCCGCCGGCGCGGCCCTCGTCGGCGGCATCACCCTTCCCACTCACCCGATGGAGACCCAGGCGGCACAGGAGCCGCCGCTGCCACAGGTGCCGCGCCGGACGCTCGGGAAGACCGGGAAGACCGTCCCGATCCTCCTCGTCGGCGGAATGGCGCTCGAAAGGAAGTTCGACCCGAAGCTCGCCGAGGCGGTCCGGTTCGGCGCGAACTACGTCGACGCGGCGGACTGCTACCTCGGCGGACAGTCGGAGGCGGGCCTGGCCGCCTACTTCGCCCGCGCCAAGAACCGCGACGAGGTCTGGGTGACGTCCAAGAGCGACAAGCACGACCCGAGAGCCTTCGAGCAGACGGTCTTCCGGAGCCTCGAGCAGCTCCAGTCGGACTACGTCGACATGTACTTCCTCCATGCCCTGAAGGACGCGGACGACCTGAGCGAAGACCTCGCCGTCACCGTCTCCCGCCTGAAGAAGGCCGGGAAGATCCGGCACTTCGGCTTTTCCTGTCACGACGGCAACGTCGCCGAGCTCCTCCACAAGGCGGCGAGGACGCCGTGGGTAGAGTCGGTCATGTTCCGCTACAACTTCCGGAGCTACGGCAACAGCGAGCTGAATGCCGCCATCGACGCCGCGCACAAGGCGGGCGTCGGCCTCATCGCCATGAAGACGCAGGGGTCCGAGGCCGGCTTCCGGGACGCCTGGAAGAAGTTCGAGAAGACCGGAAAGTGGAACAAGCACCAGGCGGTCCTCAAGGCCGTCTGGGCGGACGAGCGGATCTCGGCCGCAGTCTCGCAGATGGACACGTTCGAGAAGCTCCGGGAGAACATCGCGGCCGCCCTCGACCGCAACGCCCTCTCCGCCTCGGAGAAGGCCGCTCTCGACCGCTACGCGCTGGAGACGCGCCCGTACGCCTGCGACGGCTGCGACGACCTCTGCAATGCAGCCGTCGCCGCGAACGTGAGGATCGGCGACACCATGCGCTACCTCATGTACCACGACGCCTATGGCGAGCCGGGGAAGGCCAGAGACCTCTTCGCGAAGCTCCCGGCCGAGGCCCGGGCGCTCTCGCGGGTCGACTTCACCCCGGCGAACCGGGCCTGCCCTCACGGGATCGACGTGGCGGGACTGATGAAGAAGGCGGAAGAGACCCTGACCTGAGCGGGGCGCCAGTCCCCCTGGGCCCCGTCTTCCGCAGGACGAGGCGTCCGAACCGTCGGGAGCCGCTGCGCCCATCCGGCCATGAACGAGACCGTCCGCCCCGGCCCGCAGCCTGCTATCCTCCGCTCCGCAGTTCGGGGTGCCGCTTCAACGAGCAGCTGTCCCCAGGTTGCGAAGCCATATTCAGGAGGTGGGCATTTGGGCCGTCCCAACTACTCGCACAGCAAGCGGCAACGGGAAATCGTCAAGAAACAGAAGCGCGAGGAGAAGCTCGCGAAGAAGCTCGAGAAGAAGAGCGGTACCCCCGACGCCGCCACGGACGAGTCCGGCGAGAGCGTCGAGAGCCCCGGGATCGTCGGGCCGACCGACGCTCCGAACCCGGACGCCTGAGCTCCGGAACCGACCGGGAAAGAAGAAGGCCGCCCCTCGGGGCGGCCTGATGCTTTCCGGGAGAGCGGCGCATTCGGGCCGCGCGCCGGTTTAGGATCGCGTCGCCG
Source organism: uncultured Holophagales bacterium (assembly GCA_963696015.1). Taxonomy (GTDB): domain Bacteria; phylum Acidobacteriota; class Thermoanaerobaculia; order UBA5066; family UBA5066; genus UBA5066. The sequence continues at coordinate 50,918 of CAVOJA010000132.1, read as the reverse complement.
CCATGAGACGTCACGAATCGCTCGCCGCCGCCGCCCTCCTTCTCGCCCTCGCCGCCCTTCCGCTCCGAGCCGAGGACGCCGCCCTCGACCTCCCGCTCGGCGACCCCGCCCGCCGGGAGAAGACGCTCGCGCCCGCCCTCGACGTCGTGACCGACGCGCGGACCGGCTCGCCGCTGACGCCCGCCGAGGTCGCGAGGAAGCTCTCGAAGGTGAGCCTCGTCTTCCTCGGCGAGAGCCACACGAGCGCCGAGTTCCACCGCGTCCAGCTGCAGGTGATCCGCGAGCTCCACCGGACCGGGAGGAAGGTCCTCGTCGGCCTCGAGATGTTCCCGGTCGCCGAGCAGCCGGCCCTCGACCTCTGGAACGGAGGGACGCTCTCGGAGGATGAGTTCGTCGAGAAGTCCCGGTGGTACCGGAACTGGGGCTACCACTGGAACTACTACCGCGACATCTTCCTCCTCTGCCGTGACGCGAAAATCCCGCTCCACGGGGTGAACGTCCCGCGCGAGCTCGTCTCCGACGTGAGGAAGAAGGGGTTCGACGGCCTGACGGCCGAGCAGAAGACCCTGCTGCCGCCGAAGATCGACTCCGAGAACGCCGACCACCGGAGGCTCTTCAAGGCGTTCTTCGAGACGTCGGACTCGATGCATTCGGCCTCGATGCCCGAGGCGATGTGGGACGGGATGTTCCGTGCGCAGTGCACGTGGGACGCCGCGATGGCCTGGAACGCCGTCGCTGCGCTGAAGAAGGCGAACGACCCGAACGCCGTGATGGTCGTCCTCATCGGATCCGGGCACGCCGCGTACGGGCTCGGCGCCGAGCGGCAGGCCGCGCTCTGGTTCTCCGGGGCCTCGGCCTCCATCATCCCGATTCCCGTTCTCGACGACAAGGACCGGCCCGCGAGGGTCCGCGCCTCGTACGCCGACTTCGTCTGGGGCGTGCCGAAGGAGACCGACCCGGCCTACCCGGTCCTCGGCTTCTCGACGCGCGACCCGAAAGACGGCTCCGAAGGGTGGCCCGTCATCAACGTCGAGAAGGACTCCGTCGCCGACGCCGCGGGCTTCGAGGTGGGCGACATCCTCCTCTCGATGGATGGGACGTCGCTGAAGGAGAAGGGGACGATGAACCGCCTCATGGCCGAGAAGCGCTGGTCCGACACGGCCTCCTTCGAGGTGAAACGGGGCGAGGAGAAGGTGACGTTCGTCGCGAAGCTCGCACGCAGGCTCCCCGAGCCGCCGAAGCCCGGAGGTGAGAAGAAGTGAGGAGAAGCGGCGCGCGGCCCTCCGGTGCCCGTGCGAAGGCCCTCGCGATCGCACTCCTGGGTGCGGCGCTCCTCCCGGGACCCGCTGTCGCGCAGGGACAGCCCTCACCGACGACCCCGGCCTCCTCGGCCGTCGCTTGGGACCTCGAGGTGTCGTTCGTCCCTGAGACGGGCCACCTCCGCGTCGCGGCCACGGCAACGCTTCCCGCGGGTGCAAGGCCGGAGTTCCTCCTGAACGCCGCGCTGAAGGTCGTGAAATCCGAGCCGGCGGTCGCGGAGGTTCCGCTCGGCGACGTGGGCGCGTTCTTCGGGAACAACGCGGCGGCCTCCGAGCCCTCGCGGCGCATCCCGCTGAAGCGTTACCGCGCGAAAGGGTCGCCCGCGACGATCGGCCTGACGTACGAAGGCGTCGTCAGGAACGACCTGTCGGCGCCGAAGGAGGAGTACCAGCGGGGTTTCCGGGAGACTCCCGGCACGATCGGGCCCGAGGGGGTCTACCTCGCCGGGAGCACCTTCTGGATTCCCGCCTTCGGAGAGGCGCTCGTCAGCTTCCGGATGACGGTGAAGGCCCCAACGGGCTGGCAGGTCGTCTCCCAGGGGGACGGGACAGCCCGCGACGCCGGCGGCGCGGCGCGCTGGGACTCGAAGGGCCCCGTCGACGAGGTCTACCTCGTGGGAGGACCGCTTCACGCCTACCGCGACCGCGCCGGCGACGTCGAGACCCTCGCCTTCCTTCGCGAGAAGGACGACGCGCTCGCCGCGAAGTACCTCGCGGCGACGGCGCAGTACCTCGAGATGTACCGCGGCCTGATCGGCCCTTACCCGTACGGGAAGTTCGCGCTCGTGGAGAACTTCTGGGAGACGGGGTACGGAATGGCTTCGTTCACGCTCCTCGGGCCGCAGGTCATCCGCTTCCCGTTCATCCTCACCTCCTCCTACCCGCACGAGATCCTCCACAACTGGTGGGGGAACTCGGTCTTCGTCGACTACGCGGAGGGGAACTGGTGCGAGGGGCTGACCGCCTACCTCGCCGACCACCTGATCCAGGAGCAGCGCGGCAAGGGCGAGGAGTACCGCCGAGGGACCCTCCAGAAGTACCTCAGCTACGTCCGTGACGGCCGCGACGTCCCGCTCACCGAGTTCCGCGGGCGCGAGAGCGCGGCGACGGAGGCAGTCGGCTACGGGAAGGCGCTCATGGGCTTTCACATGGTGCGGCGCCACCTCGGCGACGCCGCGTTCCGGACGACGCTCGCGCGCTTCTACGCCGAGCACCGCGGGACACGCGCGACGTTCGACGACTTCCGGCGGACGGCCGAAGCCGTCTCCGGCAAGCCGCTCGCCGGCCTCTTCGACCCGTGGGTCACGCGGGCCGGGGCGGCCGAGCTCGCTCTCGGCCCGGCGACGACCGCGAAGGCCGGCGCGGGCTGGACGGTGACCGGGACGCTCCGGCAGGTCCAGCAGGACGCACCGTTCGCGCTCGAGGTCCCCGTCGCCGTCGTGACGGAGAAGGGGACCGTCCGGCAGGTCGTGAAGCTGGACGGCCGCGAGGCCTCTTTCGAGGTGCGCACCGACGACGAGCCGCTCGGCCTCGCGGCCGATCCGCAGCTCGACCTCTTCCGGAAGCTCGACCCGAGGGAGATCCCGCCGTCGATCGGACAGCTCTTCGGCGAGCCGAAGGTCCTCGCCGTCCTCCCGTCGGGCCTCGCCGCCGAGGAAGAGGCCGCGTGGCGCGCGCTGCTGACGGGGTGGGAGACGCCGACGCACGTCATCGAAGTGAAGCGCGACGCCGAGGTCCTGACGGTCCCCACGGACCGTGCCGTGTGGGTCGTCGGGAACGGGAACAGGCACGCGTCCCTCTTCGGGAAGCAGGAGGGGCTCACTCTCGGCACCAGCGACCTGACGGCGCTCGGCGAGAAGACCGCGCTCGCGGGGCACACGTTCGTCTTCGTCGCGCGCCACCCCGGGAACGCGGCGAAGGCCGTCGGCTGGCTTTTCGGCGAGCCGCTCGCCGCGCTCCCCGGGCTGGGTCGCAAGCTCCCCCACTACGGCAAGTACTCCTACGTCGGGTTCGACGGCACCGAGCCGGTCAACGTCCTGAAAGGGCAGTGGCCGGACAGCGACTCGCCGCTGCGTGCCGACCTCCGACCCGCAGAGAAGCGCGGCGTGGCGATGCCGGCGTTCGCGCCCGAGACGCGTCGCGCCCTCGCGGAGCTGCCGCCGGCGTTCTCCCAGGCGCGCCTCGCCGCGCACGTCGCCGCGCTCGCCGCGCCCGGACTCGAAGGACGCGGCCTCGGGACTCCCGGCGAGCGCGCGGCGGCGGAGTACGTCGCCGCGCAGATGAAAGCGGCGGGCCTCTCGCCGGCGGGAGACGACGGCGGGTTCCTCCAGCGCTTCCCCGTCGAACGGACCGCCGCGGGCGGACCGGCCGACGTCGTCAACGTCGCGGGAATCATCCCCGGGGCCGACCCGGCGTGGAACAACCAGCCGGTCGTCGTCGTGGCGCACTTCGACCACCTCGGCCGGGGATGGCCCGACGCGCGCAAGGGCTCCGAGGGACAGGTCCACCCCGGCGCGGACGACAACGCGAGCGGCATGGCCGTGCTCCTCGAGCTGGCGAGGGCGATGAAGGACGAGAAGCCGAAGAGAACCGTCGTCTTCCTCTCGGTCACGGGCGAGGAGGCGGGGCGCCTCGGCTCGAAGCGGTGGATCGCCGGGCCGTCGCCGTTCCCGGCCGCCAGGACTCTGGCCGCGGTGAACCTCGACACGGTCGGACGCCTCGGCGCGGGAAAGCTGCAGGTCCTCGGCACCGGCACGGCCGGCGAGTGGATCCACGCGGTGCGCGGCGCCACCTGGGTGACGGGTGTCGAGACGAAGGCCGTGCCGGAGACACTCGAGTCCTCGGATCACGTCACCTTCGTCGAAGCCGGTATCCCGGCGGTCCAGCTCTTCACGGGACCGCACGCCGACTACCACCGCCCCTCCGACACCGCCGAGAAGGTCGACGTCGCGGGCCTCGCGAAAGTCGCCGCGGTGACGAAGGAGCTCGTCTCCTGGCTGGCAGGACGCGAGGAGCCGCTGTCGGTGTCGATCGCGCCGAAGACGGCTCCGGGCGCGCCCGCGTCACCCGCCGCTGCCGTGACGGGGTCCGGGGTTCCCGCCGGAAGCGGCGCGCCCCCGGCCCGGCGGGTCAGCTTCGGAACGATGCCCGACTTCTCCTTCGAAGGGCCTGGCGTCAAGGTCGAGGGCGTGGTTCCCGGGTCACCCGCGGAGAAGGCCGGTGTGAAGCCGGGCGACGTCGTCCTGAAGCTCGACGGCAGCGACGTGGCGAGCCTTCGCGACTTCTCGGAGAAGCTGAAGGGGATGACCCCGGGACAGATCGTGAAGACGATCCTGCGCCGTGAAGGCAGGGACCTCGAGGTCGCCGTGACGCTCGTCGAGAGGTGACCCCTCGCGACCGGCCTTGACCGTTCCACCACCCACGTGCTGTATTGACGCGGTGCGACCTCGTCCCGTGCCCGCCTTCGTCCGCGCCGGCCTCGCCGGCCTCTTCGCTCTCGTCGCCGGTCTGACGTCGGCCGGGTCGCTCGAAGCCCAGCTTCCCGGCCTGCCGAAGGGGTTCTTCGGCTCTGTAACCCCGACTCCGACAGCCGTTCCGGAGATCCTGCCTGACGCTCCGCGCGCGGCCGTCGCCGAGTACCTCAGCCTGGCCCGTATGGGACGCTACGAGGAGGCCGCGCGTTTCCTCGACGTTCCCGCCAGCCTCGAGGGGCGGGGCCCTGAGCTCGCCCGCAAGCTCAAGCTCGTCCTGGACCGCAACCTCTGGATCGACCTCGCGAAGGTCTCTCCCCTTCCCGGAGGCCACGACGACGACGGCCTGCCGCCGGAGCTCGAGGAGCTCGGGTCGATCACGGGGCCCTCCGGCAAGCCCGAACCGGTCCGGCTCGCCAAGAAGATCCGGGGCGAAGGCGCGATCTGGGTCTTCTCCCGGAGCACCGTCGCCCGCGTTCCCGCGTGGTACACAGGCCTCGACAACCACACCCTCCTCGACCGAATCCCGGTCGCGCTCCTGCGGCCCGGGCCGTTGGAGCTCCTCTGGTGGCAGTGGATCGTCGTCCTCGCGCTCATCTACCCCGTCTGGCTGGCCGGGCGCGTCGCCGGCTGGGCCTCGAGGAAGGCGCTTCTCGAGCTCGCGGCCCGCACGAAGACGGTCTGGGACGAAGCGCTCCTCTTCCGGATGCGGGGTCCGTTCGCGCTCGCCGGGACGCTCGTTCTCATGCGCGCCGGTCTCCCCTTTCTCGGCCTCTACGACCCCGCCGAGGAGTTCGCCGTCCAGATCCTGAAGGCCGTGGCGATCGTCGCCTTCTTCTGGGCGGCGCTCCGCGCGGTCACCGTGACCGGAGACGTTCTCGCCGAGGCGCCGTGGGCGACGGCGAATGCCGGGGCGCGCTCGTTCCTCCATTTCTCGGTGACGTTCGGAAGAGTTTTCATCATCAGCATCGGCGCGCTCGCCGCGCTCGCCGCGCTCGGCATCCCGGTCAACAGCGTCCTGGCCGGCCTCGGCATCGGCGGCATCGCCATCGCGTTCGCCGCGCAGAAAACCGTCGAGAACTTCTTCGGCGCGATCTCCATCGGTGTCGACCAGCCGCTGCGCGTCAGCGACTACGTGAAGGCCGGAGGGGTCGAGGGCACGGTCGAGAGGATCGGCCTCCGCTCCACGAGGATCCGGACGCTCGACCGGACGCTCGTGACGATCCCGAACGGCAAGCTCGCCGACATGCAGATCGAGACGTTCGCCGAGAGGGACCGGATCCGCCTGAACGCGGTCCTCGCGCTCCAGTACGGGGCGACGGCGAGCCAGCTGAGGGAAGTCCTGGCCGGCATCGAAGGGCTCCTCCGCGCGCACCCGAAGGTCTGGCCCGACGTCGTCGTCGTCCGCTTCCTGGCGTTCGCCGACTCCTCCCTGAACGTCGAGGTGATGGCGTGGTTCCAGACGACCGATTTCGGCGAGTTCCGGGACATACGCCAGGAGATCCTGCTCGGTGTCATGGAGGTCGTGGAGCGGGCCGGAACGAGCTTCGCCTTCCCGACCCGTACCGTTCACCTCGTCGGACCGGACGGCGCGGACGCCCCGCCGGTCCGATAGACTGCACGGCCGCATGACACCCGCAGGAGAGAAGATCCGCCGCACTCTCGAGCCCCTGGCCCGGGCCCCGATTCCGTTCGACGCCGACGCCTCCCTCTTCGAGCTCGGCGTCCTCGACTCGTTCGGGCTGATGGACGCGGTCGCGCGTCTCGAGGAGGTCTTCGGCGTGAGGGTCCCCGACGCCGAGCTGACGCCGCGCCGGTTCGAGACGCTCGCGAAGATCGAAGCGTACTTCACGGCCCACGCCGCCTGACGGCCGTGGCGCACCTCGCCGGCTTCGGCCATGCACTGCCCGCACGGGTGATTCCGTCGTCAGAGCTCGCGGCGCGGCTCGGCGTCACGGAAGAGTGGATCCTCGGCGCGTGCGGCGTCGGCGAGCGTCGTTGGACCTCGGAAGGCGAGACGGCCGCGTCGCTGGTGGAGCACGCCGCGCGGAACGCTCTCACTGGGGCGCACCTCGCGCCCGAGCGGCTCGGGGCGATCGTCGTCGGGACGGGAAGCGCCCCGCGGGCCTTTCCGGGCGTCTCGGCCGACCTGCAGCGGCTTCTCGGGGCTCCCGGGATCCCGGCGTTCGACGTTCCGCTCGCGAGCGTGGGAGGCCTCTTCGCCCTCGCGCTCGCGGTCGACCTCTGCCCCCGGACCGGGCCCGTCCTCGCCGCGGGCGCCGAGGAGATGTCCCGCGTCCTTCTCAGAGCGCCCCTCGCGAAGGAGACGGCGATCCTCTTCGGCGACGGCGCGGGCGCGTGCGTCGTCGCGCCGGGGAACGGGCCGGTCTCCGTCATCGACGTCCGGCTCGGAAGCGACGGGACGTTTGCCGACGCTCTCGCGCTCGCTTCCGACGGGCCGCTCGTGATGGACGGCCGGACGGTGATCCTGCAGGCGAGCCGCAAGCTTCCGGCGGCGATCCGGTCGGTCCTCGAGCCGCAGGGGCTCTCGCCCGCCGACGTCGACCTCTACGTCCTCCACCAGGCGAACCTGAACCTGCTCTGGGGTGTCGCCCGCTCGCTCGGTGTCCACGAGGAGAAGCTCTTCGTGAACGTGGACCGGGTCGGGAACACGTCGGCGGCCTCGGTCCTCGTCGCGCTCTCCGAGGCGGCGGAGCAGGGCCTCCTGCGGCCCGGCTCGCGCGTCGTCCTCGCCGCCTTCGGTGCGGGATTCAGCTGGGGGGCGGCCCTGCTGCACGTGACGGACTGACCGCCCGCGCGGCGCGCAGCGCTCCGACGAGGAGCCTCGCCACGCGGTCCGAGCCCGCCTTCGTCGTGTGGGTGAAGTCTCCCGTGACGAGGCGCGGCGCGCTCTCGTACCAGCGCCCCATCGTCCCCTCTCCTCCCATCGCAGCGTAGGTGTCGAAGAACGCGCAGACGTTCTCCCGCGCGATGCGCCGCTGGATCGCGACGAGGCGCCGGATCGACGGCATCGTCCCGACGCTTCCGTCCGCGAGCCTCACCCCGCGGTCCATCGGCGCCATGACGAGGACGGATGCGCCCGGCAGCGCCCTTCGCACCCGGCCGATCGTGCGGGCGTACTCCCTTTCGTAGCGCGGCCCGCCGATGCCCTCCATGCTGCTCTCGTTCGTCCCGTAGTTCAGGATGACCAGGTCGCTTCCGCGCAGCGAGAGCGCCTCGACCCAGCCCTCCTCGTCGAGCAGGTTCAACGCGTGGATCGAAGCGCCATTCGCCCCGACGGCGTCGTAAACGACGCCGGGGCCGCCGGTCTCGAGGACGACGCCGTGCAGCGTCACCTCTCCGTCGCCCTTCGGCCGCAGGACGATGCGTCCCGCACCGCCCGGAGCGGACGCCGCGAAGTGTCCCGTCGCCCGCCGGGGAGCCGAGGTGGAGACCTCTTCTTCGGGGCCCCCGTCGAGCGAGACGAGGAGCGTGCCCCCGCCGGGAGCCGCGGTGAACGTCACGTCCGCGCGGGTGAACGTTCCGGCCTCGCGCCGGATCTCGCTCCGGGCCGAGCCGGACGCGCTCGTGAACGACACGAGCCCGAGGCCGTGGTGCCCTCCGTTCCCGGGCGAGAGGAGCGGGCTCCTCGCCTCCCACCCCTTCGCGTGGATCGAGATGCCCTGGTGGCCGTACCAGCCCCACGGCTTCGCGGCGAGGACGAACCCCGGCCCTCCGTCTCCCAGCTCCGCCTGGAGAATCTTCCGCGCTTCGCCCGAGATGAGGTCGCCGGTGAGGGGCGAGTCCCCGAGGTGGGTGATCCTCACGAGGGCGCCGGCCCTCCTCTCCTCGACCGGCTCGAGCCGCGCGAAGAACCGCCCGAGCTCGTTCGACGGGTCCTCGATCGGCACGTTGGGAGGCGTCGCGGCGGAGGCGGGCCGGCGAGGGCTCGATGGCAGCGGTGGCGCGGCAACCTCCGGCGGGCGCTGCGCGGCGACCGGACTCGCGACGGGCATCGCGGCTTCGTTTCGCTTCACGAGCGGAGCGCGCGGCGCGCCGCGGAAGGACCCCGTCACGCGGGCGACATCCGCGGAGGAGACGAGGCGAAGGCGCTCCAGCCCGGGCGCCAGGTACGGAACGAGCGCGCCGAGAGCGACGAGGAGCGCGGTGGCCACGGGCGTCGGGAACCGGTCCGTCTGTCTCACGCCGCCCTCAGAACCTGAAGTAGACGAACGGGGCGACGGAGGCCCCGGCCGACAGACGGATCGCGGCGAGCAGCGCGAGGAAGAGCCCCGCCTGGGCGACCGACGGGGAGACACTGAACCGGCCCTCGGCCGCCCCGTGCCACCGGGCGGGGACGAAGTGCGCCGCGAGGCCGAGGACGAGAGCCGCCATGGCGGCGAGCGGCACGTTCCCGACGCCTCCCGTGCCGGCGAAGAGGACCCTGAGGAACGCAAGGGCCGCCTCGGTGCTCTCGCTGCGGAAGAGGATCCAGGCGAACGAGACGACGTGGAAGGTCACGACGACACCCAGTGGGCGCCTCCAGCTGGAGCGCGGCGCAACGCCGCGCGGTCGTCGTGACTCGAAGAGCCTCTGAACCGCGACACCGGCCCCGTGGATGAGCCCCCAGCCCGCGAACGCCCAGGTCGTCCCGTGCCAGAGGCCGCCGAGGACGAACGTGACGACGAGGTTCGCGTAGGGCGCCGCGCCCCCACGCCGGTTTCCCGGGAGCGAGAAGAAGAGGTAGTCGCGCAGCCACGTGGAGAGCGAGATATGCCAGCGTCGCCAGAACTCCGCCAGGTCGGCGGACCGGTACGGGGAGTCGAAGTTCTCCTTCAGGCGGAACCCGAGGAGGAGGGCCGACCCGAGGGCGATGTCGCTGTAGCCGGAGAAGTCGGCCCAGATCTGGACGGCATAGCCGTAGGTCGCAAGGGCCGCCTCCGCCGACGTGAAGAGGCCCGGGACCTCGAAGACGCGGTCGACGAGATTCACGGCGAGGACGTCGGCGATCAGTACTTTCTTTGCGAGGCCGAGACCGATCCGGAAGAGGGCGCGGCTTCCGTCGGCGTGGGTGAGGGGCGCGAGCGGACGCTCCGCCTGCGGGAAGAAGGTCCCCGCGCGGGTGATCGGCCCCGCGAGAAGCGTGGGGAAGAAGGAGACGAAGGCGAGGTCGTCGAGGAAGCGGGCGGGCGGCTCCTCGTCCCGGCGGTAGACGTCGAGGACGCAGCCGAGCGACTGGAACGTGTAGAAGGAGATCCCCGCGGCGAGGACGAGGGTGAACGGCGGCCACGCCGCGTCGTCCGCTCGCCCGACGAGCGGGGCCGCCGCCCGCGCGAGGAGCCCCGAGTACTTGAAGGCGGACAGAAGGCCGAGGTCGACGACGACGCTCGTCGCGACGAGGGCACGGCGCAGGGCCGGACGATCCGTGCGGCCGAGGGCGCGAGTGACGTTGAAGTCGACGGTCGCCGTCGCGAGAAGCGGCAGAAGCGCGAGGGGATTCCACGTCGCGTAGAAGACGAGGCTCAGCGGGACGAGGACGAGCGCCCGCGGCGCCCGGTTGCCGACGAATCTCGCGCCGAGGACCGCGATCGCGAGGAAGACGAGGTAGAGCGGCTCGGCGAGGCTCACCGGGTGCCCTCGGCGACGCGATACCCGGCATAGGCGCGAAGGAGGCCGTCGACGAGCCTGTCGGCGACCCTCTCGTAGCCGCCTCGGCTCAGGTGGACGAGGTCGCGCGCCGCCAGGCCCCGGCGCGCCCAGGCCCGGATGGAGCCGTCGCCCCCCATCAGGGCGCGCTGGTCGACGAAGGCGGCCCCCGACGCCAGGGCGGCCGACCGGAGGGCCCGGATCACAGCCGGCTCGTTGACGGAAAGGAGCCGGGAGACCCTCTTCGACCGGCTGCCGCGGTCGAGCGGACCCGCCACGAGGACGGCTGCCCCGGGTGCGTCCTCGCGCAGAGAGCGTAGGAGGTCGGTCGCGGCGGATTCGTACTCCTCGGGGACGAGGTCCGGCCGCCCCATCTCGTTCGTCCCGTAGGAGACGATGACGAGAGCAGGATCGAGCCGATCGAGCAGGACGCGGCGCAGCTCCCGATCGGGCCTGCCGAGCCAGCCGATCTCGGCCCCGTTCAAACCGACGGAGTCGACGAGGATCCCGGGCCGGCCGCTCCTCAGGTCGACGCCCAGGACGCGAACAGCCCCGCCGCACGCATCGCGGACGGCAATGGTGCGCGGCACGTCGCCGGCATCTTCCGTGCCGACGAATGCGACGGCCGCGCCGCTCCTCAGGATGGCTCCGTCGACGCGCGCGCACGGTGTGGACACCCCGTCCACCGCCTCGCCGACGTCCCCGCCGAAGGCCGTCACGCCGTCGACCGAGACGGACAGGCACCCCTCGCCCGAGGGCGCGAGCGCCGCGACCTCGGCCTCGGCGAAGACGGACTGGAGGCGCGCGCTCCCTTCGGCGCGCGGAACGAGGGCGACACCCCAGAGGCCGACCAGGGGGTCGACGAAATCGCGCGTCTGGCCCGTCGTCTCGAACCCGCCGTCCCCTTGGCTTCGCGCTCGATCGTGGTGGAAGTATCGCCACGGATTCCCGGGCATGACGAGCCCCGCACCCGCGTCGCCGAACCGGCCCTGGAGGAGCCGCCTCGCGCACCCCGGGAGAAGGTCGGCCGCGACGTGCGAGTCCCCCAGCCAGAGGACCCGAACCTGCCGCTCCTCGCCCCGGTCCAGCGCCCGGAGCCGATCGAGGAATGGGGTGAGGGAGGCCGGATTCTCGAGGACCGCCCGACGGCCCGGGAGGTCCTCCCGCGAGGGCTCGCCTCCGTGAGTCCCGGGCGCGGCGCCAGCCCCCGCGAGGAGGCCCAGTGCTGCGACGGCGGCGGCCCTGCAGCCGCGACACCCTCCGGGGCGGAGAATCACACGGTCAGTTTAGCCGGGCGGAGGTTCGGGCCGTGCCCATCCTGCGGATCACACGCCTGTAGGGTCCCCAGTGGTCGTGAAACCCCCGGCTCCACATCCACGCCATCACCTCGATCGCCTGGGCAGGATCGTATGGGGACCACTCCTCGTCTCCCCAGATCAGGCCGAGACGCCGCATCACCTCGACATTGTGCCGGAAGGTGGATCGAGTGAACTGCCCGATGCCGAAATAGCGGCCGCAAGCCGAACGGACCGCCGGCGTCAGGCGACTCTCCTCCCAGAGCACCTGGTACATCGTCACGGCCTCATCGAGGATCCCGTGCCTCTCGCAGGCAGCGTGGACGAGTGTCCAGATGTCGGCTTCGGCTGGCGTCTCCAGCTCCGGCGTCCGTCCCGGCCAACCGGTCGGCAACGTCGAAAACCCGGGAAGCATCGCCGGATTGAGCAGGGCCGGGCCGCCAGCGCTCGCCCGGCTGTTCCCGTCCGTCGGGACGCAGATGGCGAGAACCGACGCGAGTCCGGCGCCAGCAATCCGGAGGGCGGCCCCCCGCAATCGCCGGTCAGAGGTCTCGAGGGGCTCTTCGTCTCGTCGGTGCATGAGACTCCATTCTCTTGAAGGCTGAAGAATCCGGGGCGGCAAAACCAACCTCACGCCAACGATGGCCGACTGCGAGGCACTCCCCGAGGATGGTTGGAATATGGGTGACGATCTCCGAATCGTCAAGCAAGCAATATTCGCGCCCCGACGACAAACCTGCGCCAGACATCCGCCCGCCAGGCAGGCCCGTGTCCGCCTTCGGTTCTATCTTCGCCTTTGGATTCGCGAGGATCAGTAACGTCGCATCAGGCCGACGACGATTCCCTGGACCTGAACGTCCTCCTCACGAGCCCGAATCGGCGCGAGCTTCTCGTTTGAAGGCTGGAGTCGGACACTCCCCTCCGCCTCCCGATAGAGGCGCTTCAGCGTTGCCTCACCGTTCACGAGGGCGGCGACCATCTCGCCGTTCTCCGCGCGCGTCCGGCGGTGGACGACCACCCAGTCACCGTCTCGGATCCCCTCGTCGATCATCGAATCGCCGCTGACGAGGAGAACGAAGTTCTCTCCCTTTCGGGTGAGCGATTCGGGGACGTGGATTCGATCGTCTCCGGGAAGGACCTCGATCGGACTTCCCGCGGCGATCCGACCGAGAAGAGGAATCTCCACCGCCGCGACCGGCACCGCTTCGTCGGCAACGTCGAGCGACCGGCGCTGGTTCCAGTCCCTTACGAGCACTCCCTTGTCGAGGAGAAGCCGAAGGTGCTTCTGAAGCGTCCCGAAAGAGGAATATCCGAAGTGCTGACAGATCTCTCGCTGTGTCGGAGCGATTCCCCTGCGAGACCGGTACTCGCGGATGAAGGTAACGATTTCCTGCTGCCGTTCGGTGAGGTTGGGTCGTATTGCCATATTTTATTCGGTATTTTTTCGTATTTGCCTAATGTAGTTAGTACGAGACCCCGGCGCTGGGAGTAGAGTATGGCGCAAATTGGCCGCAAGTCAATGATCGTCGCGTCCGGGATCCACCCTGTCGCTCGACGCGATCTGATCAGACGCGATAGCACACCCGTCGTACCAGTACTTTATAAGGCAGAATCGCCATATAACCTAACAGAATCAGAAATACTTGAGTTTCACTGCTGTAGATGTCGGTACTTTGATCTCGACACCAGAAGAGACGTAGAATCCCCCGGAAGGGACGCCCGGGACGGCGCGGGCTTTGCTAATCGAGTGCCGGAATCGATGACAACTCCTCCCTGGGCAGATCCTTTCGAAGCCGAGCTCGGCCGCCTGCCCGAGAAGCTGAGGAGGTTCTTCCTTTCACGGGGCGTCCGGACGGAAGACGAAGCCCTCGATCTCGTCCAGGAGACGCTCCTGAGGGTCCTGCAGCGCGTGAGTCGCGGGGACCGCCCGCTCGACTCCCCCGAGGCCTTCTCGCTCGGCGTCGCGAAGAACGTATTCCTCGAGTATTGCCGCCGGGTCCAGCGCGCCAACAAGCACGAGGGGTTGTCGGGCGTCCTCGAGCTCGCCGGAAACGAAGACCCCCTGTCCGACGCCCTCGCGAGCAGCAGGAAGCTCATCGTCCGGAAGGCCCTCGAGCTCCTTCCCGCACGCATGAAGGTCCTCCTCGTCCGGCGATTCGTCGAGGAGGTCCCCTCGAGGACGATCGCGCGCGAGGAGGGAATCTCGACGGATGCCGTCGACATGCGGGTCTACAGGGCCAAGCGGGAGCTCAAGAAGAGGATGGACAGCACCGAGGCGCGCTCCGCGGTCCGTACGATGAGGGAAGAGGCCGCCAGGAACCCCCCTGACGAAGGTGACGACCGGTGAGCCGCGAGCCCGGGGTCGAGCGGGGCCGCATCCGCGAGTACCTCCTTCGAAATCTCGCCGACGCCGAGCGGGCCCGCTTCGAGGAGTCGTACTTCGCCGACGATGACCTCCTCGACCGCGTCGAGGCCGAGGAAGACCTCCTCGTTTCGGACTACGTCCTCGGACGCCTCACGGACGCCGACCGCCGCCGCTTCGAGAAGGCCCTCCTCGGAACTCCGTACTATCGCGAGAGGGTCGAGACGACGACTCGCCTCCGACTGAGGATCGCCCGCGACCAGGGATTGCGGCGGCACGGTCGAGAGACGTCCGCCGCCTCTGGCGGCGGGCTCTTCCCGGGTCGAACCGGGATCGTCGTCGCGTTTGCCCTCCTCGCCGTCCTTCTCCTCGCTTCGCTCGTCACGGCCCTTCGACTGAAGCAGCAGCTCTCTGCGCTGCGCACGGAGCGGAACACCTCCACGCCGCCCGTCGTCACGACGGGCGGCGTCGTGCCGGCGACGCCGTCCGTGGTGCTGCAGGCGCCGACGGGAGAAGGTATCGTGGCCCGGCGCGTGGAGCGAGCCCCGGGCTCCCCGCTGGTTCTCGTCTTCCCCCGTTCTCTCGCACCGGCCAACGCCAGGAACTGGCGCGTCGTCCTCCGCGCCGAATCCGGTTCCGTCCTGTGGGACAGCGGTGACCAGCCGGTCGCAGCGGGAGCCTCCACGGACCTGGCGGTCCGGCTCCCGGCGGGAGTGCCAGAGGCGGGACCGATCGGCGTGACCCTGTGGGTCGACGGCGCTCCGGCCCAGTCCGCCTTCCTCGAGGTCGCCGCGACACCCCCCGGCGCGTCGCGTTAGATAACGGCGGAATCCGACACTTCGGACTGAAGGGTGGGTCCGATACTTTCTTCCTCCCGACCCCGTCAGGCGCCAGTTCCTCTCCGAGGCGCCGTCTCCTTCTTCCACCCCGCCCCGGGGATCCGCACCCGGGGCGGGGATTCCGTTTCTAGCGGTCCTTCCAGACGGGAGGCCGGCCCTCGAGCGCAGCGCGAATCCCCTCGACCGCGTCCTCCGTCCGCAGAAGCTCGCGCGTCCAGGTTCGTTCGACCGCGGAAAGGGCCGAGAGAGGATCTCCGCACGAACCCTGATTCAGGGCCCGTTTGGCCAGGCGGAGGGAAGAGGCGGAGAGGGTCTCGAGGCGCGCCCGCATCGTGTCGAGCGCTTCGATCAGATCCCCCGGGTTGACGAGGGCGTTCACGAGTCCGCGGCGCTCCGCCGCTTCCGCCGTCATGGCAGCGCCGCAGAGGATCAGGTCGGCCGCTTTCGTCCGTCCCGTGCGTCTCTCGAGAAGCACCGCGGCCACGGGGGGGAACGACCCGCGATGGATCTCGGGGAATCCGAAGCTCGCCGATGTCTCGGCAAAGACGAAGTCGCAGGCGAGCGCGAGCTCGGCACCGGCACCGAGGGCCCGCCCCTGGACGAGGGCGCACGTCGGGACCTCGCACGTCAGGAGGAACCGCACGAGGGAATGCCAGGCGGAAGAGAGCGCCTCGGCCTGCCCCCCTTCGACCGGGAGTATCTCCGTTCCGTTGCAGAAGTCCTCGCCCCGCGCCGCGAGCGCGACGAGCCGAATGTCCCGGCGACGAGCGACCTCCCGCAGCCGCGCCTCGAGGGTGGCCACCATCTCGCGGTCGAAGACGTTCTCGGGAGGTCTGCAGAACGTGACCGTTGCGGCCGGACCGTCGACCGTCACAGAGACGTCGCCACTGCCCATCGCGTCTTCCTCCCTGCCACGGAGCCGCGACCCTCTGCCGCGTTTCGAAGAGCCTAATGGAAAAGACCCCGCTCGGGAGGCGGGGTCGTCAGTTGCGATGGTCGGGGCGAGAGGATTCGAACCTCCGACCCCACGGTCCCGAACCGTGTGCGCTACCAGGCTGCGCTACGCCCCGAGAAAAGCGCGGACGCGGAAGATAGCACGAGAGGATTCGGAAGGGAAGCAGCCGGACGCTCACGGCGCTGCCGGAGCGCCGTGTCCACGCGGGTCGGCGGCGCCCGTGAGCTGTCCGTCCCGCGAGAACACGATGGCGTGGACCTGGCCGATCGGCTCTCTCTCCTTCAGGAAGTGCCCGCGGGCGCGAAGGGACTCCCGCAGAGCTTCCGATGCCCCCGCCTTCTCCACGAACACGACGTCGGGCGTGTGCTGGTGGTGGAGCCTCGGCGCCGCCACCGCGGCGCCGAGGCTCTCGCCGCCGGTGGCGCGGAGGAGGACCTGCAGGACCGTCGTCGGAATCGTCGATCCGCCCGGTGAGCCGACGACGAGGAGCGGTCTCCCGTTCTCCTCAACGATCGCGGGTGACATCGAAGAGAGGGGCCGCGCACCGGGCCGAACCTCGTTCACGCTCCCCTGGACGAGGCCGTAGAGGTTGGGGACGCCGGGGGCGATGGCGAAGTCGTCCATCTCGTTGTTCAGGAGAACGCCGAGACCCGGAACGATCGCACCGTTCCCGAAGGAACCGTTCAGCGTCGTCGTGAGGGAGACGGCAGCACCGTCGGGAGTCGCGACCGAAAGGTGCGTCGTCTCCTCTGCCTCGCCTGCGTCGCGCGGAAGAAAGGCTCCAACGGACGCGGAGGGGGTTGCTCTCGCGGGATCGATCGACGCTCCCAGAGCGGCGAGACGCGCCGGCTCGAGGATGACCCCGAGCGGGACGACCGTGCAGTCCCCGTCACCGAGCCAGCGGTTTCGGTCTGCGAAGGCTCGCCGTTCGGCCTCGAGCAGCAGGTGGTACGAATCCGCGTCGAGGCCCCCCCCGGGGCCTCGGGCGGCCTCGAGCTGGGCGAGAACCGACCTGAGGACCTGCCCCGCCGAGGACGGCAGCGGCATCGTATGGACGACGAGACGGCCGAACCGGATCTCGTCGGGAACCCTCCAGACGGGCGAGTAGCCCGAAAGGTCCTCCTCCGAGAGGACTCCGCCGTGAGCCTTCACGAAGGAGACGATGCGTGCGGCCACGTCGCCCCGGTGAAACGCCTCTGGCCCCTCGTTCCCGACGCGCGCGAGGGTCGCGGCGAGGTCGGGCTGCCGCAGAAGCGCCCCTGCCGCCAGGGGTTTCCCGTCAGGAAAGAAGAGCCGTCTCGTCTCCTCCCACCGGGTGAGAAGCTCACGCGACTCGGCAAGGTCCGCGGAGAACCCGGCCGGGACGAGGAACCCCTCCCGGGCGAGGCGCTCGGCCGGAGCCACGACCCTGGCCCACGGCAGACGACCGAGGCGACGGTGGGCCTCGGCGTATCCCCGAACGGAACCTGGAGTCGCGACGGCGAGCGACGTCGCCGTGGACGCCTTTGGCACGGGCCGGCCGTCACTGCCCAGGAACATGTCGCGGGTCGAGCGGGCGGGCGCCGTCTCACGAAAGTCGAGCGCCTGGACGGTGCCGTCCGGGCTTCTCGCGACGAGGAATCCGCCTCCCGCGAGATTGCCCGCCTGTGGGTACACGACCGCGAGGGCGAGAGCCGTCGCGATCGCAGCGTCCATCGCATTCCCCCCGGCAGCGAGGACCTCCGCTCCTGCGCTCGAGGCCTCCGGCGCGGCCGAAACGACCATTCCCCGTGTCGAGGAGAGGATGCGGGCCGGACCGAAAGGCGCGTTGTCGCCCGGAGCGGCATACCCATCCCCGCCGCGAAGAACCGCGACGAGGATGGGAGACAGGATCACCAGGAAGCTAGCGAAGCGTGACGACGAGTTCCTTGTCCGCATTCAGCTCGAGCGCCAGTGTGCGCGACTCGCCTCCGGGGATGACGAGCTCGACCGCCTTATACCCGTTGAACGACCGGTTCGTCGGAATCGCCCACGCCTTGATGCTCGCCGAGCCCGAAGGTATCTCTATGGTCCCTTCGACGAGGCCACCGGCGCTCTTCCGACCGAAATCGAACTGGCGCCGGAAGACCTCCTTGTCGTTGCGACGGACCATGATGTAGCCCTCGGGCGCCGGGCTCTGGAAGACGATCCGAATCCGTGCGTTCCCCGGCGTCGGCGTGGCGAGCTTCGGGGGCTCGACCGCCGCGACAGGCTTGACGACGCGGACGGGGGTCGGAACGGGCGTGGGCTTCCTCTTCTTCGCGAGCTCGGCCGCGGCTTTTTTATCCGCCGCGATCATCTCGGCCTTCGCCGCCTTCACGGATTCCCGTATCGAAAGCGCATCCGCGTTCTCGGGCTGGAGAAGGAGGACGGCGGATAGCTCGTCGAGCGCGTCGTCGAACTTGCCGGTCTCGGCGGCCTGGCGGGCTGCCGAGAGCCTCGTCTCGACCTCCCGGTCGATCTGCTCGCCCGCCTGCTTCGTCTGCGCCAGCGCTTCGGCACGAGCCAGCCCGTCCAGGGCGGCCGCGGAGTCCGGCTTGCGGCGGACGACTTCGCGAAACTTCTCGAGGGCCTGCGATCCGTTCCCCGCGGCGAGGAGGCGGTTCCCCGCCTCCATGAGCTCCTTGAGCTCTTTCACCTCGCGCTCACGATCCTCGTCGAGGGCTGCGGCCTGCTCGTCGAGCTTCACCTTCTTCGACCAGAGGACTCCGGCGGTGACGGCGGCCGCCAGAAGGACAACACCGATGATCAGCGCGACGAACAGGCCGTTGATCGACCTCTTCATCAGGGGTTGTGGCGCGCTGGGAGGCTTCGGAGGCGGCT
Source organism: uncultured Holophagales bacterium (assembly GCA_963696015.1). Taxonomy (GTDB): domain Bacteria; phylum Acidobacteriota; class Thermoanaerobaculia; order UBA5066; family UBA5066; genus UBA5066. The sequence goes on along the minus strand of CAVOJA010000132.1, from coordinate 32,191 downwards.
CCGGAATCGGTTCCAGCTCGACAGGCGGAAGGTGCGTTGGAGGCGGGGGCGGTGCGGGAGCCGGCGTTCGGGGCGCCGGGGACGAGGCCGGCTTCCCGGGCGATTCCGCGGAAGAGGTCCGCGACGGAGTCTTCGGCGCCGGCGCGCCGGCGGCCGCGAGCTTCATCGCATCCACGATCCGTTCGGTCGCGCCCTCTTCGCCTCCGTTGCCGGAGCCGGGCGACGGCGCGACGGAAGCAGGGGCTGGGGCCGGGAACGGGCTTCTCAGGATCTCGGTCGGCCGGTCGGTCCCGGACGAGGACGGCGCCGGCGCTGCCGGAGGGGGAACGACGGCCCTTCCCGGCGGCTTCTCGTCCACCGGAGCCGGAATCGCCCGAAGAATCTCCGTCGGCCGATCGACGAAGGACGGCTGCGATGGCGGCACGACGGCTGCCGGGGCCTCCTGCGCCGGGACGGGCGGCGGGATGGCGAGGAGGATCTCCGTCGGCCGGTCCACGAACTGCGGTGCCGGGACCGGTGCGGGAATGGCGGGTATGGGGGGAACCGGGGCCGCGGGAGCCGGGACGGGCGGTGCGATCGGCGTCAGGATCTCCGTCGGTCGGTCGAGACCTTTGGAGGAAGGCGAGTAGCCGGCCAGCCCATCGATCCGGATGATCTCCGTGGCACCGTCCGGACGGTCGTCAGAGAGCCCTGGGGCCGACGGAACGTCGTCGAGAGGGGAAACCGCGAGGCCGCGAGGGCGCCTGGCGGGCGATTCGACCACCTCGGGTCCGGGCAACGAGGCGTCGACGTCAGCGACCTGGTCATCGAGCGGCAGGCCCGGAGGAGGGGGCGGGGGCGAGCCCTTCTTCGAGCGAGTAGGTTCGTCGAGCTGCCAGTTGTCCGAGACCGCTCCTCGTCCTTCGTCCGACTTTGCAGCTCCCGCACCATCCGGGACGACGAACGCCGTGGCCGGGCGCGGCCTCACGACTTCCCTCGTGGCGAGATCCTCCTCGACGGGACGTGAAGCCTGTGGAGCCAGAGAAGCCGGGGTCGCTCCGAGGATGTCGAACGGCGAGCGTCCGACGGTCGGTGGCGGCGCGGGCGGGGCCGATGCCGGAACCGCAGGCTGCGGAAGAGGGGATGGGGGCGCCGTGACCGCGGCCACGGACCCGAGCTTCTCGGCCTCCGCGACCATCTGGCCGAGGTCGCGAAGCATCTGCCGCTCTTCCTCGCGCGCCTTGAACTCGTAGAGCGCGAGAGCGAAGTCGTTTCCGCGCTGGAACCTCTCGCCCGGATCCTTCGAGAGGGCTTTGTCGAGAACCGTGGCGAACTCCGGCGGAATCGATGCGTCGTACGTCTCGGGCGGTACGAACTGCTCATGGACGATCTTGTAGGAGATCGAGGTGAGGTTGTCGGCCGAGAAGGGCTTTTTCCTCGTGAGGAGCTCGTACAGGACCACGCCGAGGGAAAAGAGGTCGCTCCGGCCGTCCACCGCATCGCCCGTGATCTGCTCCGGCGACATGTAGTTCGGCGTCCCGAGGAACTGCCCCGTCGTGGTGAGGTTCGATTTCTCGGTCTTGGCGATCCCGAAGTCGGTGATCTTCACCTGGCCTTCGGGGGTGATGATGATGTTCGCCGGCTTGACGTCCCGGTGGACGATGCCGCGACGGTGGGCGTAGTCGAGCGCTTCGGCCACCTGCCCTACGATCTCGGCGATCCGCTCGCTCGAGAACGGAGTCTTCTCGGAGAGGAGCTGCTTGAGGTTCTTGCCCTCGACGTACTCCATCGCGATGAACGACGTCTCGGTGGTGGAGTCTTCGCCGACGTCGTGAACCGTGACGATGTTGGGGTGGGAGAGGATGCCCGCCGCCTGGGCCTCGCGCAGGAAACGCTCCTGGAACTCGCGCTGCTCGACGTCGTCCTCGCTGACGGCACGGATCGTCTTCAGCGCCACGAGCCGGCCGATGACGGGATCGCGGCCGAGGTAGACGACGCCCATCGCGCCCTTCCCCAGCTCGCGATTCACCTCGTAGCGACCGAACCTCTTCGGAAGGCCCGAGGGGGGGGCACCTGAAACGCTCGGCAGAGGTCCTCCCGTTCGCGACTGCGGCAATGAGATGCCGGGTTGTTCCCGGTATCGCGCAGTTTAGGGCTCCGCGAAAGAGGGTGTCAACGCGCCCTGCACGAAGCTCGGCGCCGTCCCGGGGGTCCGTGCATCCGAAACCGAGACTTCGCTTCGGGGAAGTGCCCAGGATCCCTATAATGCAGGCCTTTTGAGAGACCTCGTCAAGGGGGAAAAGGCATGAAACAGTATCCCGCAACCGCCATTCGGAACGTGGCCATCGCCGGCCACAACGGCGTCGGGAAGACGACCCTCGTCTCGGCGCTCCTTCACGAGGCGGGCGCGGTCAACCGCTTCGGTCGCGTCGACGACGGCTCGGCGCCGACCGATTTCGATCCCGAGGAGATCGAACGGAAGATCTCGATCGGCCTCGCCGTGGCGGCTCTCGAGTGGAAGAAGAACAAGATCAACCTGATCGACACACCCGGCTACGGCATTTTCACGGCGGAGATGATCTGCGCGATGCGCGCCGCCGACGCGGCCCTGATCGTCATAGACGCCGTCGCCGGCGTCGAGGTCCAGACCGAAAAGGCGTGGCAGGTGGCCGAGGAGTTCGGTCTTCCGAAGATGATCGTCGTCAACCGTATGGATCGCGAGAACGCCGACGGCGGCCGCGTGATGGACCAGATCCAGACGAAGTTCGGCCGCTCCTGCGTCTGCGTCGAGGCGCCGATCGGCAAGGAGAAGGGCTTCCGAGGCGCCATAGACCTGATCGGGATGAAGGGCTTCCTCACCAACGACTCCGGAAAGACCATCGAAGGACCGATCCCCGAGGAATTCGCCGCGGACGCGGCCACTCTCCACGAGGCGCTCGTCGAGATGGTCGCCGAGGGGGACGACGCCCTCATGGAGACCTTCTTCAGCCAGGGCAACCTGACCGAGGACCAGATGCTCCCCGCCCTGCGCAACGCGGTTCGCGAACGCAGAATCGTTCCGGTCCTCTTCGCGGCGGCCGGCGACCACGAACGGGGCGTCGAGAAGATCCTGGACGAGATCGTCGACCTCCTCCCGGGCGCCGACTCCTTCCCCGCCGCCGCCATCGACAAGGACGGAAAAACCGACGTCCTCACGTGCGACCCGGGCGGCCCGGTCGCCGCGATCGTATTCAAGACGATCTCCGATCCCTTCACCGGGCGCCTGACGCTCTTCCGGGTCCACTCCGGGTCGATCAAGGCCGACGGCACCTACTGGAACGCGAATCGCGAGGTCGCCGAGCGATTCGGTCCGGTCTTCTCGCCGCTCGGCAAACAGATGAACACCGTCCCCGAGGTCTCCGCCGGGGACATCGGCGTCATCGCCAAGCTCAAGGAAACCCTCACGGGCGACACCCTCTCCGCCAAGGAGAAGCCGTATCGCTTTCCGGCGGTCGCGATCCCGGAGCCGGCGATCTCCTTCTCCATCGAGCCGAAGTCCAAGGGCGACGAGGACAAGATCTCCATCGCCCTGGCCAAGCTCACCGAGGAGGACCCGTCCCTGAAGTTCCACCGTGACGCCGACACGAGCGAGCTCCTCCTGTCGGGAGCCGGCCAGCTCCACGTCGAGATCGCAGTCGCCCGCATGAAGCGGAAGTCGAACGTCGAGGTCATCCTCCACCCGCCGAAGGTCCCGTACCGCGAGACGATCACGCGGGCCGCCGAGGCGCACGGACGCCACAAGAAGCAGACGGGCGGCCACGGGCAGTTCGCCGACTGCAAGATCCGCGTCAAGCCGCTTCCCCGCGGCTCCGACTTCGAGTTCGTCGACGACATCTTCGGCGGCTCGATCCCGAGGAACTACATTCCGGCCGTCGAGAAGGGAATCCAGGACACCCGGAAGAAGGGCTACCTCGCCGGCTACCCGATGGTGGACTTCCGCGTGGAGCTCTTCGACGGCCAGTACCACGACGTCGACTCGTCGGAGATGGCCTTCAAGATCGCGGGCTCGCTCGCCTACAAAGACGCGATGGAGAAAGCGAAACCGACGATCCTCGAACCGATCATGAAGGTCGGCGTGAGGGCGCCGCAGGAGTACATGGGCGACCTCATGGGCGACCTCACGAGCCGCCGCGGCCGGCCCTCGGGCATGGACCAGATCGGCGACGACGCGGTCGTCAAGGCCGAGGTCCCGCTTTCCGAGATGCTCTCCTACTCCGCCGTCCTCCGCTCGCTCACGCAGGGCCGAGGCTCCTTCACGATGGAGCTCTCCCACTACGAGGAGCTGCCCCGACCGCTCCAGGAGAAGCTCATCGCCGAGCGCGCCAAGGTGCTGCACAAGGCCGAGGCCGAGACCGAGTAGCCCTCCAGGTAACGCCCGGAAACTCGAAGGGGCCGCGAAAGCGGCCCCTTCTTCTTTACCCCGCGCGGTCCGAGTCTTCCCTTTCCCTCGGCGCGAGCGAAGCGAGCTGCCTCGCCGCGCGGAAGGGGTTACAGGGGAAACCCGGCGGTCCGGGTTTCCCCTTCTCAGAGACAGCTACGCCCCGTGGATGCCTTCCTTCGAGCTCGTGATGAAGTCGAGGAGGACGCGCACGTCCGGAGCCGACTCGGCAAGCTCGCCGAGCGCCGCGAGCGCCGCCACGTAGTCGTGCCGGTTCCTGTGCAGAATCCGGTAGGCCTTCTGCAGGGAGAAGACGCGTTCGGCCGAGTAGCCCTTTCGGGAGAGCCCTACCCCGTTGATCTTGTAGGCCTTCGTGTCCCGGTCGCTCGACGTCCAGGTGAATGGCAGGACGTCCTTGTTCACGGGAGTCATTCCGCCGACGTAGGCGAACCGCCCGACGCGGCAAAACTGCCTCACCGCGACGAACCCACCGAGGACGACGTCGTCCTCGACGACGACGTGCCCCGAAAGCGACGCCGAGTTCGCGAACACCGTCCGATTCCCGACGACGCAGTCGTGAGCCACGTGTGAGTAGGCCATGAAGAGGTTGTCGTCGCCGATGACGGTCTCTTCGTGGCCCGTCACCGTGCCGCGGTGAGCCGTCATGAACTCGCGGAAGACGTTTCGGTTCCCGACGACGAGCCGTGTCGGCTCTCCCGCGTACTTGAGGTCCTGCGGGGGACCTCCGAGGGCGACGTGCGGGTGAACGATGTTGCCCTCACCGAGAATGGTCGGCCCGTCGACCAGGGCGTGCGCTCCCACGCAGGTGCGCGCCCCTATGACGACGGATGCGCCGATGACGGCGTACGGCCCGATCTCGGCCTCGGGATGGACCGACGCGGATTCGTGAACGACCGCTGTGGCGTGAATCGGCATTCAGCCTTGCTCCTCGGGCCCGCAATCCTGGATCAGGCTCATGATCTCCGCCTCGACGCAGAGGTGCCCGTCCACACGCGCCTCACCGCGGACCTTGACGATCGACCTCTTCGCAGCCATGAACTCGACGGTGAAGAGGACCTGGTCTCCGGGGACCACCGGACGCCGGAATCTCACCGCGTCCAGGCCCGCCAGCCGGAGCTGCCTCCGGCGGGGACCGTCGGTCGCCGCGATCAACATGAAGGCTCCGACCTGGGCCATCGCCTCGATCAGGAGGACTCCCGGCATGACCGGGTTGCCGGGGAAATGCCCCAGAAAGAACTCCTCGTTGAACGTCACGTTCTTCAGACCGACGACCTTCTTCCCCGGCTCGACCTCCAGGATCCGGTCGACGAGGAGAAACGGATACCTGTGCGGAAGGACCCGGAGGATGTCGAGGATTCCGAGTCCGCTCGCGGGCGCCTCCGAGCTCATCCCTTCACCTCTGCCGTCCCGGCCGCCTTTGCCAGCTCGCGCACGAGCCGCGCCGTCTCCGGAAGGCGCTTGAGCTCGGCGTTCACACGGAGGGCCTGCCGGTGAGGCATGTGCGGCGTGCCGAAGCTCGACGCGCCGTCGGGAACGTCGGAGCTCACACCCGTCTGCCCCCCCACTCTCGCACCGACGCCGATCCGGAGGTGCCCTCCTGTACCAGCCTGGCCTCCGAGAACGGCCTGATCACCCACCGTCGTCGATCCCGCGAGACCGACCTGTCCGCAGAGGACGACGTGCCGGCCGACATCGCAGTTGTGGCCGACCATGACCAGGTCGTCCACCTTGGTGCCTTCGCCGACGCGAGTCACCTCGAAAGTGGCGCGATCGACGCAGGTATTGGCCCCGATCTCGGCGTCGGCCCCGATCTCGACGGTTCCCACCTGGGGAATCTTCTGGAGCCCCGCCGGCCCGGGCGCGTACCCGAAGCCGTCAGCCCCGAGGACCGCACCCGAGTGGATCTCCGCACGCGGTCCGACGGAGACGCCGTCGTAGAGGACGACGTGAGGATGAAGCCAGGCGTCTCTCGCGATCCGGCATCGACACCCGATGACGACGTGCGCTTCGAGAATCGCTCCGTCCTCCACCTCCGTGCCCTCGCCGACCACGGCATAGGGTCCCACCTCGGCTCCGGCGGCGACGACCGCCCCCGGATCGACGATCGCCGTCGGGTGGATACCCGGCCGCGTCGAGCGGCGTGGGAACACGCGGGCGAGCACGGCGGCGAGCGCCGCAGAGGGATCCGGCACCTCTATCACGGTCCGGCCCGGAAAAGGCCCGGAAGATCTCGCGAGAAGCACCCCGGCTGCCGATCCGGCGGCCCGGGCTTCGGCCCTGGCGTCGGCGGCGAAGGAGAGGTCCAGAGGCCCTGACCTCTCGAGGGACCTCACGCCCTCGACGACAGCGGCCCCGTCACCGACGAGCCGCCCCCCGCAGGAGGCGGCCAGAACGGCGGCGGTGGTTGCTGCGGGAAAACCGGCCATCCGCCCTCTATTTCTTCGGGGCCGGGGCTGCGGCCGGAGCCGCGGTCGCAGGAGCCGGCTTGGCGTCGGTCTTCGGAGCAGCCGCGATGGCGGTATTGAACTTCTGGATCACGGCGTCGGTGATGTCGACGCCCGGTTCCGCGTGAAGAAGGCCGCTCTGGAACTTGTTGAAGACCAGAGCGTAGCCGAGCTCCTTCGCGACCGCCTCGATCACGGGAAGGACCCTGCGCTCGAGCTCGCCGAGCTCCTTGCGCTGGAGCTCCTCGAGCTCGCGCTGGGCATCGTCCTGGAAGCGCTTCAGGTCCAGGGCCTTGGCCTGGTAGTCCTTCTGGAGCTTCTCCATCGCTTCTTCGGACAGCGACTTCCCCTGCTCCTGGATCTTCTTCTCGAGGTCCCGCAGATCGGTCTGCCGCTTCGTCAGATCCTCCTGCTTGGCGACCTGGATCTTCTGGATCCGGGCGAGGCTTTCCTTGCCGACCGCAGATTCCTGGACGATCCGCTGGACTTCGATGACTCCCACCTTCTGGGCTGTGGCGGGCAGGGCGAGCAGAGCGGCCGCCGCGACCGCACCCGCGACGATCAACCGGTTCCCAATCATCTATGTGACTCCTTTTCGTGTCTTGCGCCGCCGGAGACCCTCCGGCGGGCGCGCGATTCTACTGCACGAGCCCGTGAGGAGGGCGACCGCCAGGAATTCCCGGGGAGAACCCGAAACGCCCTCACGGCTCCGTTGAAGATGGGAACCCGGCGGTCCGGGTGCCCCGAATGCTCCACGCGAGCGATGCGAGCTGCCTCTCCGCGCGGAGGGGGTCGAAGGGGGAACCCGGCGGTCCGGGTGCCCCCTTCAGAAAGTCGTGCCGATCGAGAACTGGAAGTCGTTCCCCTTTTCGACGATCAGCGGGATCCCGGTCTGCCCCCTGATCACCTTCGGGTCCAGTTTGATGCCGTAGATGAAGCGGAGTGGAGCCTGGAAGATCGGCAGGAACATCCTGAGCTCCGCGCCCACCGAGGTACGCATCTCCAGCGGGTTGAAGGACTGGCTCTCGAGCCAGGCGTTCCCCGCGTCGAAGAAGAGGACGAGCTTCAACGGCCCGGCGACGTAGTAGACCGCCTCCAGGTTGAGGACGAGGTACTTGTCGCCGCCGAGGAGCGCTCCCTGCTCGTTGAAATACGCCTGGTCGTTGTCGTTGAGCGGGTAGATGCTCCCGTACTCGAAAGCGCGGACCGACCGATCGCCGCCGATCCGGAAGCGTTCGAAGATCGGGACCTCCCTCCCGTCGTAGGGGCGAACCATCCCCCCTTCCACATTGACCGCGACGTGCGACTTGCGGGTGAGGGTGCGATAGATCGTGGCGTTTCCCACCGGCTTGACGTAGGAGAAATCCCCGCCGAAGGGGCCACCGGCGATCGTCACCGACAGGCCGAACCGCCGTCCGCGGGTCGGGTCGAACGGGTCGTTCCGGCTGTCGTACCGGTACCCGGGGGCCACCGCCGACGTCCGGCCGATGTAGTCGGCGTAGGCGCGGGGAGGGATGCCGGCTCCGGGCGGAACCGGCGCGGGGAAGACCTCATACCGGCTCGTCGTGTCCGTGTAGCTGTAGAAGAACGAGACGCCGTCGAAAAGGCCCAACCCGAAACCGATGGATGCGTTCAGCCCCCTGGACTCCTGGTCGACGTCAGAGTACGTGAGGGATCGGTTGAAGATGGACCCGCCGACCGACATCCGCTTGTCCAGGAACCACGGTTCGACGAACGACAGGTCGAAGTAGTTCGAGTAGCCCCCGCGCTGGAGCTGGACTCCGATCGTGTCGCCGCGACCCAGGAAGTTCCTCGTGGAGAACGAGAACTGTCCGAAGACTCCGTCGAGCTGGGAGTAGCCAGCCCCGAACTGGACCTCGTTCCGGTTCGTGTCGACCCCCTTGATCGTGACGTCGACGGCCTTCTTCTCCGCGTCGACCCGGAATTCCGGGTCTTCCTCGATCTTGAAGTATCCGAGCTGGGTGATCTTGAAGAGCCCCTTCTTGAACGACTCCATGTCGAGGACGTCGCCTTCGAAGAGCTGGAGCTCCCGGCGCAGGACCTTGTCCTTCGTCGTCTTGTTCCCGACGAACTCGACCCGCCCGACACGGAACTGGTCGCCCTCCGTCACGCGGATCGTCACGTCGACGATGTTTCCCTTGCCCGGGCGCTCGACGTACTCGGGGTTCATGAAGGTGTAGATGTAGCCCCGGCCCCGGTAGATTTCGTCCAGCGTCTTCATCCCGTCCGTGAGGATGGCGCGGCGCAGGGGCTTGCCCGCCTCCCAAGGGAAGAACCGGAGGAGCCGGTCCGGCGGAAACACGGTCGTGCCCTCGATCTTCAGCTCGCCGAAGTAGTACCGCTCCCCTTCGACGAGGGGGATCTGGATCCTCGCGCGCCTCTTGACCTTTTCCGGGCGCGTCTCCTGCGGATTGGCGGCGAAGGTCTCGATCACCGGGTCCTTGACGACGATGTCCTTGTAGCCCGCGTTCTGGTAGATCTTCTTGACCAGCTCGATGTCCTCCTCGTAGGAGGCCTGGTTGTAGACGTCCTTCGAATCCCAGAACTGGTAGAAGTTCGACTCGCGCGTCTTCTTCATCGCGTGGTAGAGACGCCGGTCCGAGAAGACGGTGTTGCCGGTGAAATCGATGTCGTCGATCTTGATCTTGTCTCCCTCGTCGACGAGGAACACGACGCGGCGCTCGTTCTCTCCCACCGGCTCGATGGCCGTGTCGACGACCGCCGAGCGGAACCCCTCGGCGCGATAGGCGTCTGTGAGAACGGACTTCCCCTTGGAGACGTCGCGGAGCGAGACGGGTGAGCCGACCCGGATCTCGACTTTCCCTTCCTTGAGCTTGTCCTTGAGCTGCGAGGTCGTCAGCTTCTTGTTGCCGCGAAACTCCAGGTCGGAGACCCGCGGCCTCTCCACGACGACCGCGACGAGCCGGACACCCCCGGGGGCCGCTTCCTTCTCGATGCTGAGGTCCTCGAAGAGGCCCGAATCCCAGAGCTTCTCGAATGTCCGGCGCAGCAGCCCGGCGTCGTAGGGGTCGCCGGCCTTCACTCCGAGGTAGAAGCCGATGGTCTCGGCGGTGACGGTCTTTCCGCCCCGGACGACGATCTCGGAGATGTGCTCCGAGGTGCCCGCCGCTTCCGTGCTGAGGACGGGGGTGGCCGGGAGGGCCCCAGCCATGGGAGAGGTCGTCGGGGCAAGTCCGCCCGGCCTGAGGTCGAGCGTGGCGGGAGGAGGCGTGGGCCCCGGAGCGGGGGAAGCCTCCGTCTGGGCCAGGACCGCAGGCGGGTAGACGAGCATCCACACCAGCGCCAGAACGGCCGGTCGGAAGGAACGAGGCGAAAGGACATTGACGGACAGGGCGGGACCGGCGACGGCCGGCGTCGCCGGTATGGGGCTCTCCTTCACGTGCTCTACCGCCCGGGCACGATCGCGGCCGACGAGCGGACGAGGACCTTCAGTTCGTTGTCGATCACAGTCACTTCCAGGCACTCGAGCTGTTCCCGGGCGCCGATAAGCAATTCGGATACCGCATCCTCCACGTGTCGCTGGATCGTCCGCCGGAGCGGCCGGGCTCCCGAATGGACGTCCTGACCCGACATCGAGAGGAGCCAGTCCACGGCCATCTGGTCGGCCACGAGCTCCAGACCGCGATGCTTCAGTGTCTCTGCGACGTCGTCGAGCAGGAGGCGGCAGATCGCCCGCAGGTTGTCCGTCGAGAGCGGATTGAAGACGATGACCTCGTCGATCCGGTTCGTGAACTCGGGCGAGAACTCGCGCCGGAGCTCCTTCAGGACCATCTCCTCCACCTCGCGCGCCGGGGGGGCGTTCTTGCCGTCGCCGAACCCCACGCGCGCCTGGGTGACGAGGAACTTCGTCCCGATGTTCGACGTCATGATGATGAGCGTGTTCTTGAAGTCGACCGTGTTCCCGTAGGCATCGGTCAGCTGGCCGTCCTCGAGGATCTGCAGGAGGAGGTTCGCGATGTCGGGGTGGGCCTTCTCGATCTCGTCGAGAAGGATGACGGAGTAGGGCTGTCTCCGGATCCGTTCCGTGAGCTGCCCGCCTTCCTCGTGCCCGACGTAGCCGGGGGGAGAGCCGATCAGCTTGGAGACGGCGTGCTTCTCCATGTATTCCGACATGTCGAAACGGACCAGCGCCTTCTGGTGGTCGAACAGGAACTCCGCAATCCGCCGGGCGACCTCGGTTTTCCCGACGCCCGACGGACCCAGGAAGATGAACGACCCCATCGGGCGGTTCGGGTTCTTCACCCCGAGGCGGGAGCGCCGGATGGCCCGCGAGATGGCCTCGACGGCCCGGTCCTGGCCGATGACCCGTTTCTTGAGCGTCGTCTCCATGTTGAGGAGCTTTTCGGCTTCCTCGACCTGGATCGACGTGACCGGGATCCCGGTCCAGCTCGCGATGATCTCCTCGATGTCGCCGCGGACGACCTCGGTGAACGAGCTCTCGTCGAGCTGTGCGCCGCGCGTCCGCTCGATCTCCTCCTTGATCTCGACCTCGCGCTCGCGGAGCGAGACCGCGTGCTCGAAGTCCTTCTCCGAGATCGCCTTCTTCATCTCCTTGACGATCTGGCGGGCCTCGTTCTCCAGCCGGCGCAGGTTCTGGGTGTCCGCCGTCATCCGCAGCTTGACCTTGGCGCCCGCCTCGTCCAGGAGGTCGATCGCCTTGTCCGGAAAGAAGCGGTCCGGGATGTAACGGCTCGACTGGTAGACGGCGGCCTTCACGGCGTCGGGCGAGTAGCGGACGCGGTGGAACCTCTCGTAGCGCTCGCGGATTCCCTCGAGAATCTGGAGGGTCTCCTCCTCGTCCGGCGGGTTCACCGTGACCGCCTGGAAACGACGGAGGAGCGAGCGGTCCTTCTCGATGTACTTGCGGTACTCCTTCATCGTCGTGGCGCCGATGCAGGCGATCTCGCCCCGCGAGAGAGCCGGCTTGAGGATGTTCGCCGCGTCGAGCGACCCCTCGGCCGAGCCCGCGCCGATGAGGGAGTGGATCTCGTCGATGAAGATGATGAGGTCCTGGTTCTCGCGGAGCTCCTTCAGGATCCCCTTCAGGCGCTCCTCGAACTGGCCGCGGTACTTGGTCCCGGCCACGATGAGGGAGAGGTCCATCGCGAGGATCTTCTTGTTCGCCAGGAAGAGCGGGACCGCCCCTTCGATGATCCGCTGCGCGAGCCCTTCCACGATGGCCGTCTTGCCGACGCCGGGCTCGCCGAGGAGGATCGGGTTGTTCTTCGTCCGTCGCGAGAGGATCTGGATGATCCGCTCGACTTCCTTGTCACGCCCCACGAGCGGGTCGAACGTCCCCTGGGCGGCGAGGGCCGTCAGGTCTCGCGCGTACTCGGCCAGGAACGGGAGCTCCTTCTTCTGCTTGGAGGCCTCGCGCTCCTTGATCAAGGCGATCGCCTCCTCCCGGACGCCGTAGAGGTTGAATCCGTGCCCGGCGAGGAGCCGGGAGGCGACGCACGGGTCGACGCGGAGGATGCCGATGAGCAGGTGCTCCGTCCCTACGTAGGGGTGCATCATCGACTCCGCCTCGTGCGAGGCGTAGGCGAGGATCTTCTTGGACTCCTCCGAGAGGGGAAGCTCCTGCGACGAGGAGACGCGCTCGACGAAGACCCGGTCCCCCTCGATCTCGCGGCGGACGTCGTCCGGCTTCACGTTGAACCTGGCGAAGATCTCCCGCGTGACATCCTCGCCCTCGCGCAGGATGCCGAGGAGGATGTGCTCGGACTCGATGACTTTCGAGCCGAGCTTCGAGGCCTCGTACCGGGCGAAAAAGAGGGCGCGGCGGGCTTTTTCGTTGTACTTTTCGAACATGGCTCGACCTCGACGGAGACCGCTTGGGAAGCGGACTTCGACCGTCTTCGGATCCTAGCATACGAGATGCCAGCGCTCCGGCCGCTCAGGAGGCCGCGAGACCGCCCGGCGAGAGCGTCAGAACGGTCCCGCAGCGTGCGGCGACGCCCGGGTCGTGGGTGACCAGAAGGAGGGCTCCCGCGCGCTCGCGCGCCGTGCCCAGGAGGAGCTCGAGGACGTCTGCGGCGTGGGCGGCATCGAGGCTCCCGGTCGGCTCGTCGCAGAGGAGAAGACGCGGCCGGCGAATGACGGCCCTCGCGATGGCGACGCGCTGCCGCTCTCCGCCGGAGAGCACGCGGGGAAGGCTCCCGGCCTGGCGGACGAGACCGACCCTCGCGAGAAGCTCCCGCGCGGACGCCCGGGCGGCGGCGTCACCGACCCCCGCGAGAAAGAGCGGCAACGCGACGTTCTCCTCGGCCGACAGCTCCGGCAGCAGGTGGTGCAGCTGGAACACGAACCCGATGGACTCTCCCCTCCACTTCGCTTTCGGCTCGGGAGCGAGCGTCTCCCAGTCTCGTCCGTCGACGGCAACGTGCCCGGCGTCGGGGCGATCGAGGCCCGCGAGGAGATGGAGGAGGGTCGACTTGCCGCAGCCCGACGGGCCGACGATCGCGACCGCATCCCCCACCCCGAGGGTCAGGGAAAGGCCCGAGAAGAGCTCGAGGCGCGCCTCTCCCTCCCCGAACCCGCGTGCGAGCGACTCGGCGACCAGAAGCGCCTCACCCGGCACGGAGCGCCTCCGTCACGTCCACCCGTGCGGCCATGCGGGCCGGCGCGAAAGAGGAGAGGAACGACCAGGCGAGCGAGAAGGCGCCCACGGCCAGGAGGTCCCTCGCGGCAGGCTTGAAGGGTACGTGCGCGAGCGCGAAGAGCTCGGCCGGGAGCGGTATGGCGTGGGTCGCGTCGAGGACGACGGCGACGACCGCACCCAGCAGGAGGCCGGTCAGCGTGCCGACAGCCCCGAGAAGGAGGCCGACGAGGAGAAAGACGCGCGAAAGGACGCTCGGGGAGGCGCCGAGGACCGTCAGGACGGCCGCGTCTCCCCTACGAGTGGCCGCCAGGACCGCCGACGTCGCCGCGAGATTCAGGCCCGCCACGACGACGACGAGGAAGACCGTGGCGAAGATGGCGATTCGCTCGAGCCGGAGAGCGAGGAGCAGCGGACGATTCGCCTCCTGCCACGTCGTCGTCGCGGTGGATGTCATCCCGAGCGTTTCCCTCGCCCTGGAGGCGACGTCCGGCGCGGCCTCCGGGTCGGCGAGTCGCAGCTCGAAGCCCGTGGCACCTCCTTCGGGAAGACCGAAGAGCCTCCGGGTCGTCTCGGCTGGCAGGACCGCCTCCGGCTGCCGGCGTCCCGTAGCGGTGGCGCCGACCTCCTTCACGGAGAGCGTCGCCGTGACGGGAACCGGGCCGAGCGGGGAAAGACGAGTCCGCGAGGAGACGATCGTGACGTCCTCACCGGGAAGCACAGAGAGCTGGCGTGCCTGGGCCGGGTCGAGGCGGATCCCTTCCGCCCCCTCCCGTCCCGCCAGTACCGCGGGGATCGCCTGTCCGCGGACGGTGATCCAGCCGCGCCCGCGAACGACCGGGGTGACGGAAACGACCCCCGGAATCTCTGCGAGCCTCCCGGCGACTCCTTCGGCGGCCGCGAAGTCGGCCCGGCCGGCCGGCGAGACGAGGATGTGGGGCGCCTCCTCGGCGAGCCGCGTGAGGACGTGGGCCTGGAATCCCGAGAGAAGGGCGAGGGAAACGACGAGCGCCGCGACGCCGAGAACGAGCCCGACGAACGCCGCCGCCGCGACGACCCCGACCTGCGCGTCTCGGCGCGAAGCGAAGAGGTAGCGGCGGGCCAGGAGGAGCTCGATCAGCGGCTCGTCCCCTTCGGCCGCATGAGCGGAAAGAGTATGACGTCGCGAATCGAACGGGAGTTCGTGAAGAGCATGGCGAGACGGTCGATGCCGACCCCCTCCCCCGCCGTCGGCGGCATTCCGTACGAGAGCGCCTCGACGTAGTCCTCGTCGTAGAGCATCGCCTCGTCGTCTCCCTTCGCCCTCTGAGCCACCTGCGCGCGGAACTTCTCGGCCTGCTCGTCGGGGTCGTTCAGCTCGGAGAAGCCGTTCGCCAGCTCCATCCGGCCGACGAAGAGCTCGAACCGGTCCGCGGTCGTCGGGTCGTCAGGCCGGGTCTTGGCGAGCGGCGAGATTTCGGCCGGGTAGTCGACGACGAAGGTCGGCTGGAGGAGGTGCGGCTCGGCGAGGGTCTCGAAAAGCTCCGCGAGCAGCTTCCCCGGAACGTCGCCGAAGCGCTCGAGAGCCTCGACGCCCGCGCGCGCGGCGGCGGACTTGAGCCCGTCGAGCGTCGCGAGCTCCTCCGGGCGGATCGCCCCGCCGGGAACGTCGCGGCCGTGCTCGACGACCGCGTCCTTCATCGAGAGCCTGCGGAACGGCGCCTCGAATGAGATCGTCTCCTCGCCCCACGGGAGGCGTGTCGTCCCGAGGATCTCCCGCGCGGCGCCGGCGAGGAACTCTTCGGTGAGCGCCATCTGGTCGCGCGCGTCGGCGTAGGCCGTGTAGAACTCGAGCATCGTGAACTCGGGATTGTGCTGGGTCGAGATCCCTTCGTTCCGGAAGTTCCGGTTGATCTCGTAGACCTTCGGAAAGCCCCCCGTCACGAGCCGCTTCAGATAGAGCTCCGGCGCGATGCGCAGGTAGAGGTCGACGTCGAGCGTGTTGTGGTGGGTCACGAACGGCCGCGCCGCGGCCCCCCCCGCGATGAGCTGCATCATCGGCGTCTCGACCTCGAGGAAGCCGCGGGCGTCGAAGAAGCGCCTCAGGTAGGAGACCACCCGCGCGCGCACCTCGAACGTCCGGCGCGTCTCCTCGGAGACGATCAGATCGACGTAGCGCTGCCGGTACTTGATCTCGACGTCGGTCAGGCCGTGCCACTTGTCGGGAAGCGGCCGGAGGCACTTGGCGAGGAAGACGAGGCCGGTGGCCTTCACCGAGAGCTCTCCCGTCCGGGTCCGGAAGACGACTCCGGTCACGCCGACGTGATCCCCCAGGTCGAGGTTCTCGAGGAGGGCCCATCCGCCGTCGCCGACGCCGTCCTTCCTCACGTAAGCCTGGACGCGCGTTCTCCCGTCGGAAAGGTCGAGGAAGACGGCCTTCCCCATTTTCCGGATGGCCAGGATGCGTCCCGGCACGGACACGCGCCGGGCCGCATCGGTCTCGGCCTCGAGGGCGGCGGCATCGCTCCCGACCCATCGCTCGACGACGTCGGAAACGAGATGGGTGGCCGGGAAGCGGTTCGGGTGGAGCGGGTGCCCCAGTGCGGCGATCCGCTCGCGGGCCGCCCTCCGGTTGACGACCTGCTCGGCGAGGCTCTGCTCTGGGGACGAGGTCTCTTCGGACATGGGGCGCCGATTCTCCGCGCGCCCTCTTCCCCGGTCAAACTCCGCAGGCGCGGAGCCGCCCGGACCGACTATTCCGCTCCCGAGACCCGGGCGTTGTGGAGGAGCCAGAGGCCTGAAAAGGCGCGGAGGAGGCGGAAGCGCGATCGCGTCAGCTCGTTCAGCCGCTCGGGGAGGCCCTCCGGCCCCATGGCCTCGAGCGCCTGCCGAAAACGACGATCGAGATCCTGCGCCCTCCCGAGACACTGGCCGGCCGTGTCGAGGTCTCTCGCACCGGCCGGTTCGCCGGAGGGGTTCTTCAGCCGTGTCGCGATGTCGTCCACCATGAGGCGCAGGGCCGCCCCTTCGACGTAGAGGATGTCGTAGGCGGAGTCCTCCGCGCTCGAATCAGGCTCCTCTGCCTGGATCCGCCGGGCGGACCGCACTTCCCACGGCTCGAGCCGGAACCGTGAAAGCGAAACGCCATAGGCGGCCTGCCCCGACCCCGCACCACCCCGGAGCATGTCGATCGAGTAGAGGATCTTGGAGGCGTACTCCGCGAGGAGGCCGTCCGTGACGAACGGTGGAAGCGCCCGCTCCTGCCTTTTCGGCTCGGGGGAGGTGGCCACCGTGTCCCGCCCGGGGAAGAAGCCGCTGATCGTCTCCCTCGCCTCGGACAGCTCCTCCTCCTCGATGACGGGCAGGACCTCCGGGAGCACCTCCCCGGCGGCCTCGCCGGTTCCGTCGAGCCTGGCCATCAGCTGGTCGATCGCCTCGGCGAGGCGGGTCACCTGTCCGTGCCGGATCTCCCCCTCGTTCCGGTTCTTGTCGAATTCTTCCTTGAACTGGCGGAACCTGCGGAACTCCTCCTGCAGGTCGGCGTCCGCGACCTCGGGCCGTCGCGAAAGCTCGCGTTCGATCTCGAGGAGCTGCTGGGACGACTCGAAGATCCTTTTCTCCTCGTTCCGGTAAAGGGTCTGGAACCGGTTCTTGGCGGCGAGGTTCGCCTCCAGGATGGCCGAAAGGACGTTCGTGTCGTAGTACGCGGGGCCGAGCCTGTGCTTGACCGTCCTCAGGCTGTCGAGGATCTTCTTCTCCGTGAGGTCCTCGAAACGGTCACAACCGTCGATGTCCTGGCGGATGAGGCCGAGCGCCTTCACCGCAGCCGTCAGCTCCGCAGCCGGGGCCGGCGATCGGCGAACGAGACCGAGAAGACCCGTGAACAGCTTGGTCAGCTCCTGGGGGAACCGGGGAAGGTAGCGGCCGTCGTCGAGGGACCGGCGGGCTCCGACGAGCGTGACGAGGAAGTCCATCTTGTCGATGGCTTCCGGCGAGACCTGGCGCGAGTGGAAGTAGAAACGGAGGATCGCAAGGAGGAGCTTCTCGTCCTCCGTTCTCACCTTCTCGAAGAAGCGCCTCACCCAGCTTGCGGCGATCTTCTCGTCGTCGGCCGAGAGCGCGCGGTAGACGACGTCGAGGCGTCCGTCCAGCTGGTTGATCTGGTCCATGACGACCGGCGGGGGCTGGACGTTCAGGATGGTGGTCACGGACTTGATCTGGTCGTAGAGCCCCTGGAAGTCGATCTGGTAGCCGGGTGCATCGCCGAAGAAGGTCTTGTGGACCCCCTGAAGGAACTGGTGAAACGTCCAGAAGGTCTTGAACTTCTCGGTCAGCCTCGTATAGGCGTCGTGAAGGGTCCTCAAATCGACGATGGACGTGCTCAACGTAAACCTCTCGGGAGTGCGCCTGCATTATAGTTTCGTCCCGTGATTGACCGCATACTCATTTCAGAGGGGCGGATCGCGACCCGGCTGGACGCGCTGGCACGGGACATCGACACGGCCTACGCGGGCCGCGAGATCCTGGCCGTGGGAGTCCTCAAGGGCTCGGTCTTCTTCCTCACCGACCTTCTGAAGCGCCTTTCGACCCCCGTGGCCGTCGACTTCCTCCAGGTGAGGTCGTACTCGGGAACCGCCTCCACCGGGAACTTCGAGCTCGTGAGGGACCTGTCGTCCGACATCGCCGGGCGCGACGTCCTCATCTTCGAGGACATCGTCGACACGGGCCTGACGCTTCGCAAGCTCCTCGGCCTCCTCGGGACGCGCCAGCCGCGCACCCTGAAGATCGCCGCCCTGCTCAAGAAGGAGCTCCCCGAGAACGCCGACCTCCCGGTCGACTTCCTCGGCTTCACCATCGGCCCCGAGTTCGTCGTCGGCTATGGCCTCGACCTCGACGAGAAGTACCGCAACCTCCCCTACGTCGCAATATGGGACCCGAGCAAATGAGCGAGCTTCGCACCATCGCCGTCGAGAACGCCCCGAAAGCCATCGGCCCGTACGCCCAGGGAATGGCTGCCGGAGGGTTCCTCTTCACCGCCGGGCAGGTCCCGCTCGACCCGGCCACGATGAAGCTCGTCTCCGGGACGATCGCCGAGGAGACGAACCGCGTCTTCGACAACCTGACGGCGATCCTCGCCGGAGCGGGCTGTGGGCTGAAGGACGTCGTGAAGACGACCGTCTTCCTGACCGACATGGGCTCGTTCGCAGAGATGAACGGCGCCTACGCCGCCCGGTTCGGCGAACACCGGCCGGCCCGCTCCACGGTCCAGGTCGGGGCGCTGCCGGCGGGGGCCCGGGTCGAGATAGAGGTCGTCGCGAAGCTCCCCGCCGCCTGACGGCGCCGGTCCTCCCCCCATCAGCCTCCGGCCGAGATCTCCAGGAACGCCCCGACGCACCGGTCGACGTCGGCGTCGCCCACGTCGGCGTGCGTCACGAGACGGATCGAGCTCCCGCCCGCCGCCCCGGCGAGGATTCCCCTTTCGCGCAACCGGGCCAGGGCGTCCGTCGCGGACCCGAAGACCCCCGGATCGAGGTCGGCGATGAGGATGTTCGTCGGGAACGCCCCCGGGTCGAGCGACACGCCCCGGGTCCCTGCCAGCCGGCTCGCCATCCTCGCGAGCCGGGCGTGGTCCTCCGGCAGCCGTCTCCGTTCCTCCTCGAGCGCCACGAGGGCGGCGGCGGCAAGGACACCGGCCTGGCGCATCCCGCCGCCGAAGAGCTTCCTGACGCGCCGGGCCTCGGCTACGAACGCTTTCGAGCCCGCGACCGCGCTTCCGACCGGCGCCCGGAGCCCCTTCGAGAAGCAGACCATGACCGAGTCCAGACCGCGCACGAGAGAGGCCTCCGCCACCCCTAGCGCGGCGGCGGCGTTCCAGAGCCGCGCGCCGTCCAGATGGACGGCCAGCCCCCGCTTTCGGGCCAGGACGAGGACCTCCTCGATGGCCGGACGGGGCAGCACGGTTCCGCCGGCGAAGTTGTGAGTGTTCTCGAGGCAGACGACCGACGTGCGAGGCAGGTAGTAGACCGACTCCGGCCGGATCCACGCCTCGATTCCCGCGACGGGCATCCGGCCGCCGGGCCCGGCGACCGGGCGAGGGAGGAGGCCGGAGAGGGCGGCCATCGCGCCCATCTCGTAGTGGAAGACGTGGCTCCGCTCCTCGACGATGACCTCGGTGCCGGAGCGCCCGTGGACCCGAAGGGCGATCTGGTTGCCCATCGAACCGGTCGGGACGAAGAGGGCGGACTCGAAGCCGAGGATCTCGGCCGTCCTCCCCTCGAGGCGGGTGATCGTGGGGTCTTCGCCGTAGACGTCGTCGCCGACCTCGGCCTCGGCCATGGCGCAGCGCATCGCGGGCGTCGGCTGCGTGACGGTGTCGGAACGGAAGTCGGAGCGGGGGGCCGTGCTCGTGCTCATCGCGCCGGAGTGTAGGCCCGCGCTGCGATGCGCGTGTGGCAGACTCGCGCGCGATGGGACTCGTCCTCGTCGAGACCTTTCCGGTCGCGCCCCTCGGCTGCAACTGCGCCATCGTGGCCGACGCCGCGACCCGGGCGGCCATCGTGCTGGATCCCGGCGGCGAGCCCGACCGCGTCCTCGAGGCCCTGACGCGACATGGCCTCACCGCCGTCGCGCTCGTTCACACGCACGCCCACCTCGACCACTGCCTCTCCTCGGCGCGCCTGTCGGCGGAAACGGGAGCGCCGATCCTCATGCACGAAAACGACCGGGCGCTCTATGCCGACCTCGCTCGCTGGGGGCGGATGTTCGGCGTACCCGTCGATGCGCCCGGCACGGTCGCCCGCACGCTCGCCGACGGCGACCTCGTCGCGTGCGGGAGCGGCTCGCTCCAGGTGCTCCACACGCCGGGTCACACGCCCGGCAGCATCTGCTTCCGGCTCGAGGGCGAAAGAGGGGTCCTCTTCTCGGGCGACACGCTCTTCCGGCGTTCCGTTGGCCGGACGGACTTCCCGGGAGGTTCGTGGGACGACCTCGTCGCGTCGATCGAGACCCGACTCCTGACGCTTCCCGGCGACCTCCTCGTCCTGCCCGGTCACGGGGAGGAGACCACGATCGCCGAGGAGTCGCGGCTGAACCCGTTCGTCGGCGACCGGTCGCGGCCGCTGGCCTGAAGAGTCCGGGTCCGGAAGGCGCGCGCCCCCCGGACCCCCACCTCGTACCTCAGCGCTTCAATCGGGTCGAGCTTCGACGCCGCTCTCGGGAGGGCTGGGCTTCGCTCGCCCCCCCCCGGACCCCCCCATTTCAGCTCACTCGTACCGCAAGGCCTCGATCGGATCCAGCCTGCTCGCCTTCAGCGCCGGGTAGAAGCCGAAGGTCACCCCGATCAGTGCGGAGAAGAGGAAGGCGAGCGAGACCGAGCTCGTGCTCACGAGGACCGGCCACCCGGCGAACTTCGCGACGACCTGCTGGATACCGACTCCGAGACCGATGCCGAGGATTCCCCCGGCGACCGCGAGGACGACGGCCTCGACGAGGAACTGGGCGCGAATGTCGGCCCCCTTGGCACCGATCGCCATGCGCACCCCGATCTCGCGCGTCCGTTCGGTCACCGAGACGAGCATGATGTTCATGATTCCGATTCCGCCCACGAGGAGAGAGACGCCGGCGATCGACCAGAGCAGAACCGCCATCGTCCGCGACTGCTGCTCGGCCTGCTGGAGCATCTCGGTCTGGGACCGGATCATGAAGTCGTCCTCCTGTCCGGCTGCCTTGTTGATCTTGTGCCGCTGCCTGAGAAGCGCGCTGATCTCCTCCTGGGCCCGGGGGACCAGGTCCGGCGTCGAGACGGCGGTCATGATCATGCCGACGGAGGTCGTCCCCATGATCTTCTTGCGGACCGTCTGGTACGGAGCGATCACCGTGTCGTCCTGGTCCTGTCCCATCATCGAGCCGCCCTTGGCCTCGAGGACGCCCACGACGCGAAAGGGGATGTTCTTGATGCGGATCATCTCCCCGACGGGGTCCTCGCCCCCGAACAGCGTCGTCGCCACGGTCCTCCCGAGGACGCAGACTTTCGCCGCAGCGCGGTTGTCGGCGTCGGTGAAGAACTGCCCTTCGGCCACGTTCCAGGAGCGGATGGCGGGCCAGTCGACCTCTCCCCCCTGGATCGACGTCGACCAGTTCTGATTGCCGTACACGACCTGCGCCACCGACCGGATCGAGGCCGAGACGTAGGAGACGCTCGAAACCTCCCGGCGGATGGCGTCGACGTCCTGCTCAGAGAGCTTCGAGTTCGACCCCCAGCCGGACCGTGCGCCCGAGGAGGTCGTCGTTCCCGGGTAGATCATGAGGAAGTTCGTCCCGAGGGACTGGAGCTGCGACTCCGCCTGGACGCGGGCTCCCTCACCGATGCCGATCGTCGCGACGACGCAGGCGACGCCGATGATGATGCCGAGCGCCGTCAGGAGCGACCGCATCTTGTTCCGCCCCATCGCGCGGAAAGCGACCTTCAGGATGCTGGTCGTTTTCGTCATCTCGCCCCCTTCGCCGACCGGCGGTTCGAAACGACCTCGTCCGCGACGATCCGGCCGTCGCGGAAGGCGACGACGCGGCGCGCGTACTCGGCGATGTCGAGCTCGTGGGTGATCAGGACGACCGTCTTGCCTTCCTCGTTGAGGCTCTGGAAGATCCCCATGATCTCGTCCGACGTCTTCGAGTCGAGATTCCCGGTCGGCTCGTCGGCGAGCATGATCGCCGGGTCGTTCACGAGCGCCCGCGCGACGGCCACCCGCTGCTGCTGGCCTCCGGAGAGCTGTGCGGGGGTGTGGTCCCAGCGTTCCGCCAGCCCGACCTTTCCGAGACAGCCCCGTGCCTTCACGAGCTGCTCGGCGTCCGTCAGGCGGTGCTTTCGCGAGTAGAGGAGCGGCAGCTCCACGTTCTCGAGCGCGGAGGTCCTCGCGAGGAGGTTGAAGCTCTGGAAGACGAACCCGATCTTGTCGTTCCGGATCTCGGCCCTGTCGTTCCGGTCGAGAGTCGAGACGTCGACCCCCTCGAGAACGTACGTTCCCGACGTCGGCCGATCGAGGCAGCCGACGATGTTCATGAACGTCGACTTCCCGGAGCCCGACGGACCCATGACGGCGAGAAACTCGCCGGGAGCGACGTCGATCGACACGCCGTCGAGGGCCCGGACGTCCGTGTCGCCCATCTGGTAGACCCGCGTCAGATCCTGGAGCCGGATGACCGGCTCGGGCGCCGTCGGGTCCGCCATCTACATCCGCCCCATGCCACGCGGCCCGCCACCACCACCGCCGCCGGAGCTCCCCATCGCCCTCGCCGTCGCGAGGCCGAGGATCACCTCGTCGCCTTCCTTCAACCCGTCACCTTCGATCGCCGTGACGTTTCCGTCGGTCAGGGCGGTCTTCACGTGGATCGCGCGGAGCTTCCCCGTCGGCAGCTCGACGTAGACGTCCGCCTCGCGCGAGGGGCTGAACCGGCCCGCCCCGGGACGTCCGGAGAAACCGGCGCCGGGGCGCCCGCTGCCGTCACCGCGTGCCGCGCGCTCGCCACCGTCGCCCCGCGCGCTTCCGGCCCCGGCGGCGACCGCGCCGGAGGGCTCGCCCGTCGCGTCGGCCGTCTTCTCGTCGGCCGGTTTCGCGCCGGCCTTCTTCCCGTCCTTCCTAGCGCCCTTCTTCCCTGAGTCCTCGAGGTCGGCCGGGTCGGGCCGGAATCTCAGCGCCGCGTTCGGTACGCGCAGGACGTCGTCGCGCCGGTCGACCGGCACGGAGACGTTCGCGGTCATTCCGGGCCGCAAGCGAAGCTCGGGGTTGGCGACGTCGAGGAGAACCGGGTAGGTGACGACGTTCTGCACCGTCTGCGGCGAGAGGCGGATCTGGGAGACCTTCCCGCGGAACGGGCGATCGGGAAAAGCGTCGACCGAGAAATTCGCGTCCTGGCCCTCCTTCACGCGGCCGATGTCGGCCTCGTCGATGTTCGTCAGGACCTGCATCTTCGTCAGGTCCTGGGCGATCGTGAAGAGGACGGGCGCCTGAAACGACGCGGCCACCGTCTGGCCGATGTCGTACTGCCGGTCGACGACGACCCCGTCGATCGGCGAGAGGATCCTCGTGTAGGCGAGGTTCGTCTCGGCCTGTCGAAGGGCTGCCATCGACTGCTCGACCGTGGCCGCGGCTCCGTCGCGGTTGGCCTTCGCCGTGTCGAACTCCGACTGCGCCTGCAGCTGCGCCTCGAGGAGCTTCCTTGCGCGAGCCAGGACGAGCTCCGCGTTGCGCAGCTCCACCTTTGCCCTCTCGAGGTCGGCCCGCCTCTGGTCGACGGAGGTCTGGAACGGGGTCGGGTCGAGCCCCGCGAGGAGCTGTCCCTTCTTCACCTCGGAGTTGAAGTCGGCGTGCAGGCTCGCGATGATCCCGGACACCTGGCTGCCGACCTTGACGGTCGTGACCGCCGAGAGGGTCCCGGTCGCCGTGACGGTCGCAACGACCTCCCCTTTCGTCACCTTCTCCTTGCGGAACCTCGGGCCGCTCGCCTTCTCCTTCGAAAGGAGGAGAACGCCTCCCGCGACGACGGCGACGACGATCGCCGCCCCGATCAGGGCCTTCTTCATCAATTCAGCCTTTCCCTCCCCGGATCGCTCCGGGGGACGCCCCGAACGGGAACCGGACGACCAGCCCGAACCAGAACGCGTTGAACGTCCGAACGGATTCCCCGGTCCGGACTCTTCGCGCGGCGTATTCCAGCGTGGCTTCGATTCCCTTCCAGCCGATCCATGTGGCCGCGGGTTGGTGGATCCTCTCGGTCGAGTCGGCGCCGACATATCGCCATTCGGTGCAGGTGTAGCGGAAGACGACGGTCGGCAGCTCGAATCGGAAGGCCCCGCGCCAAGCCCGCCCGTCCCTCTCTGCGAGGGGCCGGGCCTCCCCGGCAGCCGGCTCGTCCGCCGACCGGAAGAGCCCCTGGAACTCCAGCGAGATCGGGCCGAAAGTGCCCGTCAGGTCGGCGCTCGCGTCGCTTCGACGGTACTCCCCTCGTCCGTCGGTCGGGACGATCCGCGCCGTACCCCCCGACAAACCGGGCCGAACGGTCCAGAGCCCCTTGTTGTAGAGAAAGGAGACGCGGGCCGAGAGACCGTCGCGCAGAGTCGCGTTCGGATCCGATTCGACTCCCTTCCCCGCCTCTTCCCAGCCGACGTGGTCGTTCTGGCCTGCCCAGCGCGCCGCCCAGTCGAACGAGTTCCAGCCGAGCGGCCGGCTTCCGACGACCAGGACGCCCCAGTCGGGGTTCCGGTTGACGCCGTTGAGGGAGAAAAGGTCACCGCCGAACGTCTGGTCGGCCAGGCCGACGACGCTCCCGACCTTCCCGACGCGGACTTCACCTGCCGGCGAGTCGACGTAGGCGAAGCCCTCTTCGAGCCAGACGGAACCGGGGAAGTAGTCGCGGAACAGCCCCTCCGTCCCGCGCAGCTCCACGCGGGCGCCCCATCGCTTCTCCCGGAAGGCCGCCTTCAGGAACGCGTAGAAGAGGCCCGCCTCCCGCAGGTCGCGGTCCTGCGTCGGCTCGAAGGCCGAGAGGGAGGCGCCGAGGACGAACCCCGGCGGATCGTCCGCCGGCGTCTCGGCGGCGAGGGGACCGGGAAGGAGAAGGAGGCTCGAAACGAGCGCCCCGAGGGACCGGGTTACTTTCAAGCCACGCGATGATACGGCCCGCGGATGGAGGGGTTTCCTCACGGGGAAGGTCCGCTCAGGCGGCCGACTCGTCGGGAGCGAAGGCGGTGCGGGCGACGCGTCCCTCGACGACCCTGCGCACGCGCGTCCGGAACGCGAGGACTTCGAGCTGCCGGAGCCGGTTCGCCTCGCCGGTTCGACGTCGCTGCTGCTGCCTCGCAACGGCCAGGAGAAGGGCGCTTCTGACGTACTCCCGCCTCTCGTCGGCGCGACCGAATCGCGGCTCCCGCCAACGCCGCCACGGATTGACGAGAACGGCGAGATCCTCGCCCGGGAGGATTCCGAGCCGGACTTCCTCGGAGAGCTCGCGTAGCGCGCGCCGGCGTTCGAGGAGGATGGGAGGGACCCAGGCCAGGAGAGCGATCAGGGCGCCTGCTGCGGACCCGACGAGCCGGAGATGTGCCGGCAGCGCGCCGTCCATCGCCAGGAGCGCTCCACCGACGAGCCCAGGAAGCAGGATCGCGCCCGCCCAGGACACTCCGCGCCTCCAGCCCGCCTCCGTATTCGCGCGGCACCCCTCGGCTCCGTAGACCGACAGCGCGGCCGCGACGGCGGAGGCTCCGAGGAGCGCTCCTTCGAACCCTTCACCCCGGAGCGCGAAGCCGGCCACGACCCCGGCACCCGTGGCGAGGGAGGCCGTCACGCTCGCCGCCTCCGCGGTGAGCGGCGAGTGAACGGACGCGCCCAGGAACGCCAGGAGGAACGCCGCCCCGAGGAGCCCGGCGCCCAGCGTGACGGGCTCCGGCATCGGGAGAGGGCCCGCACCGAAGGCGGTGGCCGCTCCGGCCAGCCCGGCCACGGCCGCCCCCTTCGCTCCTCGCGCCCGGCGCGCCGCGCCGAGGGCGAGGAGCAGCAGCGCGACACGAGCGGCGAGAGGCGCGATCATCCCTCGCCTCGAGAGAGGAACCAGAGTCGCGTCGCTTCCACGTCGCGACGGATCTGCGCCGTCAGCTCGAGCATCGAAGGGAAGACTTTCTCGTCGCGCAGGCGCTCGAAGAACGTGAGCTGGATCGGCTCGCCGTAGACGTCCGAGGAGAAGTCGAGGATGTAGGACTCCACCGTCGTGGCGTAGTGCTCGTAGACGGTCGGCCGGCGGCCGATGTTCGTGACGCACGTGAAGGTCCGCTCGAAGGAACGGAGATGGACTTTCGTCACGTAGACGCCGTCTCGCGGGTAGAGCTCGTTCTCGGACTTGAGGTTGATCGTCGGATGGCCGATCTTCCGCCCCATCCGGTCGCCCTTCGCGATGACGCCCTCCATCGCGAACGGGCGTCCCAGGAGGCGCCGGACGTCGGAGACGCTTCCCGCTTCCAGGAGAGTCCTCACCCGGGTCGACGAAACGGGCTCTCCCCCCTCGGCGACGACGTCGAGCGGGACCACCCGGATCCCGGCCTCTTCGCCCAGCTGGGAAAGGAGCGTGACGTTGCCGCGCTTTCCGCATCCAAACGCGAAGGCGGAGCCGACGTGGACTTCGCGCGCGCCGAGCGAGCGGCCGAGGAGGTCGCGGACGAATTCCTCGGCGGGCATCGCGGCGAACTCCCGCGTGAACGGGACGACGACGAGGGCGTCGACGCCGACGGCCGCGATCGCATCTTCGCGCTGGCGAAGCGTCTGGATCAGCTTCGGCGCCCGCTGGGGATGGAGGATCCTCATCGGATGCGGGTCGAACGTCAGCACGACCGAAGGCGCGTCGAGCTCCCGGGCCCGGTCGACGACGTGGCGGAGGATCTCCTGGTGCCCGGTGTGGACACCGTCGAAGTTGCCGATCGTCATGATCCCCCCGCGCGGGAGGTCGGAACGCCGGAATGGGTCGAGGTAGATGTTCACGAAAGGCGCGGGCTCACGTGACGATTCGCCCCACGAGATCGTAGTCGTGCGCTTCCGTCACTCGGACCTTCACGACGGTCCCGGGACGAGGGACGAAGCCATCGGGAGCATCGTTGATCAGGAGCTTCCCGTCGATCTCGGGCGCCTGGCGCTTCAGCCGCCCGTCGAGGAGGAGCTCCGATTCGACGGAAATCCCTTCGAGGATCGCTTCGTGGACCTTCCCCTTCAGTGCACGGTTCTTCCGGCGCGAGATCCCCCGCTGCGCCTCCATGACGGCCGCGCAGCGCTCGGCCTTCACCTGGGCCGGAACCGGGTCCCCCAGATCATGGGCTCCCGAACCGGGCTCGGGGGAGTAGGGGAAGACGCCGAGGTGGTCGACTTCGACCTCCTTCACGAAGGCGAGCATCTCCTCGAAGTCGGCCTCCGTCTCGGACGGGAACCCGGCGATGAACGTCGTCCTCAGGGCGATGCCCGGAACCGTCTCGCGGATCCCCGCGAACATGCGGGCATAGCTCTCCGGATCGCCGGCGCGGCGCATCGCGGCGAGGACGCGGCGCGACACGTGCTGGAGCGGGATGTCGACATAGGGAACGAACCGGGGCTCGTCGGCCATCAGCCTCAGGACCGACTCGTGCAGCGTCTTCGGGTAGGCGTAGAGAAAGCGGACCCAGGGCAGCGACGTCTCGCCGAGGAGCGTCGAGACCAGCGTCGCGAGCCCCTCCCGACCGAGCCCGACGTCCTCCCCGTAGCGGGTCGTGTCCTGCGAGATCAGGACGAGCTCGGAGACCCCCTGCGCCTCGAGCGAGAGCGCCTCGCGAACGAGGGACTCGACGGTTCGCGACCGCTGGAGGCCCCGCATCTGGGGAATGGTGCAGAAGGTGCACGGGTTGTTGCACCCCTCGGCCACCTTCAGGTACGCGTAGCCGCGCCGTCCCGTCAGGACGCGAGGCGCGAGGTCGTCGTAGAGCCTCGTGGCGAGCGGCTTGGCCGTGAAACGCGGGAGCGAAGGAAGGCCGAGCGCAGCGGCCGGCGCCTTCTCCAGCTCGTCGAGCCCGATGAAGTGGTCGACCTCCGGGATCTCCGCTGCGAGCTCGGCGCCGTACTTCTGGACCATGCACCCCGCGACGACGACCCGGTCGATCTCCCCCGCCTCCTTGCGGCGGACCTGCTCGAGGACCGCGTTCACCGATTCCTCCTTGGCCTGGTCGATGAAGCCGCAGGTGTTGACGATGACCACCCGGGAGGAGTCCGGGTCGCCGAGAGTCAGCCCCTCCCGCCTCAGAAAGCCCAGCATCACCTCGGTGTCGACGAGGTTCTTCGGGCAGCCGAGGGAGACGATTCCGACGGAGGGGAGCTTCAAGGCCATTTGCGGGTTCCTCGGGCGACACGAGACGGTCGCCACGCGAACCCTTGATTGTACCCGCCGGACGCCTCCGGGGCACCAAGGCACGAACAGGCCGGGATTCGGGCCGGTGGAGGGGCGGAAGGCGTCACCACATCTTCACGCCGAGCGCCTGGGCGACGCGGTGCAGGTCCCCCATCATCGCGACGAAGAGATCGGGCGTGAGCGCCTGCGGGCCGTCGCAGAGCGCCTCGGCGGGACGCGGGTGAACCTCGACGAGGATGCCGTCGGCTCCCGCCGCCAGCGCGGCGCGCGCCATCGGCGCGACGTACGCTGCGACTCCCATCGCGTGCGACGGGTCGACGATGACCGGCAGGTGCGATCGGGCCTTGAGGACCTGAATCGCTCCGAGGTCGAGGGTGTTTCGCGTCGAGGTCTCGAAGGTCCGGATGCCGCGTTCGCAGAGGACGACGTGCCGGTTCCCGGCCGAGAGGATGTACTCGGCCGCGAGCAGCAGCTCCTCCACCGACGACATCATTCCGCGCTTCAGGAGTACCGGGCGCTTGCTCTGCCCCACCTCCTTCAGCAGCGAGAAGTTCTGCATGTTCCTCGCTCCGATCTGGAGCATGTCGGCGCGCAGGGCCACCTTCTCGACGTCCTCCGGCGCCATGACCTCGGTGACGACGGGGAGGCCGTACTCCAGCCCCGCGCGCGCGAGGATGTCGAGACCCGCGAGCCCGAGCCCCTGGAAGGCGTAAGGGCTCGTGCGCGGCTTGAAGACACCGCCCCGGAGGACGCGGCCTCCCCCTTCCCGTACGACCCGCGCCGTGTCGAAGACCTGGCTCTCGTTCTCGACGGCGCACGGGCCGGCGACGACGACGAATCCCTCGCCGAAGACGACGTCGCCCAGCTTGACGAGCGTCCGGCCGGGTTCGCCCCCGCCGCGCAGCGCGGCGAGCGGGTAGGCGACCCCGCTCTCCGCGGGGAGGGGAGCCGCCGTCGAGACCGCCGGAACGACCGCCTCGGCGGGAGAGAGGTCGACGTCCCTGGGAACCTGGAGAGACGGGTCCGCCTTGCGCGGGTAGCAGCCGAGGACGCGCAGGTACCGGGCGTTCCGTCCGATCCCCTCGAGGGCCGTCGCGACGCGCGGCTCCTCCACGTTCCCTTCGATGTCGACGTAGAACTGGTATTCCCAGGGCGTGTTCTGCATCGAGCGGCTCTCGAGCTTCGTCATGTTGACCGAGGCCCGGGCGAGCTCGGAGAGGCACCTCTCGAGGGCCCCCTCCTTGTGGTCGGTCACGAGGAGGAGCGAGGTCCGGCACGGAATCCTCGCGTCGAAGCGGAACCGCTTCTTGTGGACGACGACGAACCGCGTCTCGTTGTTGCGATGGTTGGCGATGTCGCGCCGGAGGACGACGAGGCCGTGGAGCTCTCCCGCCTCGGCGCTGGCGATCGCCGCATTCTCCTCGGCCCCCAGCTCCTTCACCCGGGACACGGCCGCGGCGGTGTCGAAGAAGCTCTCCGCGCTGGCCCCGGGGAGGCTCTCGAGGAGCTCGGAGCACTGCATGAGCGCCTGCGGGTGCGAATAAACCCGCTTCAGCCGGGCCAGCGGGACCCTGGAGATGCCGAGAAGGCAGTGCTCGACCGGCCAGACCTCCTCGCCCACGATGTGGAGCTTCGACGTGCCGAGCAGGCCGTAGGTCTCGTTGATGCCCCCGGCAACCGAGTTCTCGAGAGGCAGGATCGCGTAGTCGCACTCGTCCCTCTCGACGGCGTCGACCGTCTGCCGGAACGACCGGTACCCGACGAAGATCGGCTCGTCCGGACGGTCGCCGAAGAACTTGCGCCCCGCCAGATGGCTGTAGGCCCCTTCCGCTCCCTGGAACGCGACGCGCAGGACGGTCGCCTCCGATTCCTCGTTCGCCTCGCGGGTCAGGCGGCTCTCCTGGCGCCGCACGGAGGCCTCGACGACGTCCCGGAAGATCTTCACGACGTGGAAGGCGTTCAGGCCCCGCTTCTGGGCTTCCCGCCCGATCCGCGAGAGAAGGTCCCGCTCCCGTTCGAGGTCCCGCAGGGAGAGGTCCGGCTCGCGGCTCTTCAGCGCCGCAACCTCGTCGACGACGGCGGACCGCTCGGCGAGGAGGTCGAGGAGCGCGGAGTCGATCCGGTCGAGCACCGCCCGGACCTTCGCCAGGTCGCTCATGGATAGATTCTGTAGAGCATGCGGGGATACGGGATGCACTCGCGCAGGTGCGGCACGCCGCACATCCACGCCGTGAAGCGCTCCAGCCCCATGCCGAAGCCCGAGTGCGGGAACGTCCCGTACTTCCTCACGTCGAGGTACCACTGGAACGCCTCGATCGGCAGCTCCTGCTGCCGGATCCGCGCGAGGAGGAGGTCGTGGTCGTGGATCCTCTGCGAGCCGCCGATCAGCTCTCCGTAGCCCTCCGGCGCGAGGACGTCGACACAGAGCGCCACTTCGGGGTCGGCCGGATCCGGCTGCATGTAGAAGGCCTTGATGGACGACGGGTAGCGGGTGACGAGGACGGGCGTGTCGAACCCCTCGGTCAGGGCCGTCTCCTCGTCGCCGCCCAGGTCGTCCCCGAACTTCACCGGGAATCCCTTGCCCGCCAGGTTCTCGATCGCCTCGCGGTAGGTCATCCGCGTGAAGGGCGTCGTCGCCGTCGCCTCGAGCTTCGTCGTGTCCCGCTCGAGGCGCTTCAGATCCTCTTTCCGGCGGTCGAGAACGCGCGCCGTCAGCTCCTTGATGAACTCCTCGGCGAGGTCGAGAAGGCCGTCAATGTCCATGAACGCGACCTCCGGCTCGACCATCCAGAACTCGCGCAGGTGCCGCCGCGTCTTCGACTTCTCGGCCCGGAAGGTCGGACCGAAGCAGTAGACCTTCCCGAGAGCAGCGCACGCCGGCTCCAGGTAGAGCTGCCCCGACTGCGAGAGATAGGCCTTCTCGTCCTCGGTGTACTGCGTCTCGAAGAGGTTCGAGGTCCCCTCGCAGGCGTTCGGCGTCAGGATCGGAGAGTCGACCTTCGTGTAGCCGCGGGAGTGGTAGAAGTCGTGGATCGCGCTCTCGACCTCGCTCCGCACTTTCAGGATCGCCACCTGCCTCGCCGAGCGGAGCCAGAGGTGCCGCTGCGACATCAGAAAGTCGACGCCGTGCTCCTTCGGGGTGATCGGCCAGTCGTGGCAGACGGAGAGGACCGTCAGTCCCGCCACGCCGAGCTCGACGCCCCCTTCCTGGCGGGGCGCTTCGCGCACGACCCCCGTCACCTCGAAGGAAGATTCCTGCGTCAGCAGCCCGGAGGACTCCCAGACGTCCTCGGGAACCTCCTTCTTCACGACGACGCACTGGAGGTATCCGGAGCCGTCACGCAGGACGAGGAAGCGGATCTTTCCGCTGTCGCGCCGGTTGTAGAGCCAGCCCTTCAAGGTGACCGTCTCGCCGACCGATGGGAGAAGTCCGGAGATGGAGGGAGCGGGGCCGTTCGACATAGGTGCCGAATTTAGCAGGCACCGGGCCGAACGCCCCATCGGGCTGCGACCGCTATCGCCCGCGGATCCGGAAAGCCTGGATGACCGTGAGCGACTGGGAGATCCGGAGGAGCCTCCGGTTCTTCTTCTGGCTGGCGTCCGCGTCGTCCTGCGGGACGACCGTGCCGCGGGTCTCCCGTGCGGCCCGTTCGAGCTCGGTCTGAAGCGCGACGAGCTCGTGCGCCTCGAACTTCTTCAGCATCACGCTGTTGAGGGTCAGAAAACCCTCGGCCACGTCGGCGGCGGTCTTCCAGGCGGGAGCGGCCATCAGGCAGGCAGGATGCGCCCCGGCCGCCCGGC